>NZ_CP108487.1:3719577-4339507 GCF_036226525.1 Kribbella sp. NBC_01245 | reverse complement strand
GGCCGCGGCCGAGATGCGTGAGCGGGTGACCGAGCTGGTCGGCGGCCGGGCGAAGATGATGTGGGTCTCGACGTTCCACTCGTCGTGTGTGCGGATTCTGCGCCGCGATATCAAGCGATTCGGCATCAGTTCGACGTTCTCGATCTACGACGACACCGACTCCAAACGGCTGATGACGCTGGTCTGCCGCGATCTCGACCTGGACGTCAAACGCTATGCGCCGCGCGCCGTACTGAACTGGATCTCCACCCAGAAGAACGAGCTGATCGACTACGAGGCGGCCGCCGCGAAGGCGTCGAACCACCTCGAGGAGACGTACGCCGAGTGCTACAAGACGTACCAGGAGCGACTCGCCCAGGCGAACGCGCTGGACTTCGACGACTTGCTGATGACCACGGTCAACCTCTTTCAGGCCTTTCCCGAGGTCCGGGAGTACTACCGCCGCCGGTTCCGCCACGTGCTCGTCGACGAGTACCAGGACACGAACCACGCGCAGTACACGTTGATCCGTGAGCTCTGCGCCGACTTCGAGCCGGGCGCGAACGATGGCCCGATGGCGCCGCCGGCCGAGCTGATGGTGGTCGGCGACGCGGACCAGTCGATCTATGCCTTCCGGGGCGCGACGATCCGCAACATCCTCGCGTTCGAAGAGGATTTCACCAACGCCGAGACGATCCTGCTCGAGCAGAACTACCGCTCCACGCAGAACATCCTCACCGCGGCCAACGCTGTCATCAGCCGCAACGAGGGCCGCAAGGCGAAGAACCTCTGGTCCGACTCCGGCCCCGGCGAGCAGATCGCGGTGTACGTCGCGGACAACGAGCACGACGAGGCGCAGTTCGTCGCGGACGAAATCGACCGGCTCACCGACGCGGGTGATGCCAAACCGATGGACGTGGCCGTCTTCTACCGGACGAACGCGCAGTCCCGGGTTTTCGAAGAAGTCTTCATCCGCACCGGCCTGCCGTACAAGGTCGTCGGCGGCGTGCGCTTCTACGAGCGCAAGGAGGTCCGCGACGCGCTGGCCTACCTGCGCGTGCTGGTCAATCCCGAGGACACGGTCTCGCTCCGGCGCATCCTGAACGTGCCCAAACGCGGCATCGGCGATCGCGCCGAGGCGACGGTCGAGGCCCTCGCTCAGCGCGAGCGGATCTCGTTCTCGCAGGCGTTGCGCAAGGCCGAGGACGCGCCGGGAATCGCCAGTCGCTCACTCAACTCGATCACCTCGTTCCTCGAGATCCTGGACGAATTGCAGGCCATGGTCGACTCGGGCGCCCCGCCGGACGACATCCTGGACGTCGCGCTGCACCGCTCGGGCTATCACGACGAGCTGGAGAAATCGACGGACCCGCAGGACGAGACTCGCCTGGAGAACCTGGCCGAGTTCGTCGCGGTCGCGCGGGAGTTCGTCGAGGAGGCCGGCGCCGCGGGCGAACCGTCCGACCTGCAGGCGTTCCTGGAGCGGGTCGCGCTGGTCGCGGATGCCGACTCGATTCCGGACCAGGGCGATGACGGTGGCGTGGTCACGCTGATGACGCTGCATACGGCGAAGGGCCTCGAGTTCCCGGTGGTGTTCCTGACGGGGATGGAGGACGGCGTCTTCCCGCACTCCCGCTCGCTCAACGACATGAAGGAGCTGGAGGAGGAGCGCCGCCTGGCGTACGTCGGGATCACGCGGGCCCGGCAGCGGTTGCACCTGTCGCGGGCGGCGGTTCGCAGCGCGTACGGCGCTCCGCAGCACAACCCGCCATCGCGATTCCTGGACGAGATCCCGGCTGAGTTGCTCGACTGGCGCCGCGACGAGTCCGCGATCACCCGCTGGTCCGGCACCGGTACGTCGTCCGGTGGCTCGAGCGGTTTCACCAGCCGGTACGAGGCGCCGCGTCGTACGGGCGGAGTCGGCGACAAGCCCGTGCTCAGCCTCAAACCGGGCGATCGGGTCGTGCACGACAGCTTCGGGATGGGCAGTGTCGTGGTGGTCCGCGGCGAAGGGCAACAGGCCCAGGCCGATATCGACTTCGGCTCCGAAGGCGTGAAGCGTCTATTACTCCGTTACGCGCCGGTAGAGAAGATCTAGGCCAAGAATCACCCGCCAAACGTTGCGCGAAGTCTGGATATTGAGACAATCGGGGCTTCGAACCTCCGGACGAAGGTGTGCCGATGACACAGCAGCAACGGCGGATCATCCTGGCGGGGGCGAATCCGGGCCTCAGACTGTTCGACGCCGGCGGCCAAGTGGTCGCATTCGCCTCGATCTGGACGGTCGACTGGTCCATCCGCGGTGCCGGTACGGCGATCGTGCTTTGGTACGACGGCCGCGTCCGGGTCATCGCCGATGACGTCGACCTGGCCGCCTGGCTGGAGAGCTATTTCGTCCGGTCGTTCCTCGAGGTGCAAGGCCTGGTTTGGCCCGAACCGGTGATCGAACGCGACCTCGTCCAGGTCTCGATGAACCTGGCCGCCGGGTTGAGCGTCAAAGCCGCCGACGTACAGATCGAGATGTCCGGCGTGCTCGACCGGCGTACCTTTGCCACCGACAACTTCCTGCTCGACGGCGTCGACCACAGCCTCAGCCTGGTCATCGCCCCGGTGCGGGCCGCGCGGCTGACCCTCGGCGGCGAAACCATCCCCGGCAACGTCCAGGTCGACGGCACCCCCGAACGCCCCTCCTCCTCCGCCTTCCTCACCACCGCCGAAGTCTGGCGCCGCTAGTGTCCTGAGTCAGAAGTTCGCACCTCATCTCCGGCGCCCAGGCACGCACCTCGCTGCGTTGTCGTCGGGTCACAATCGAAAAAGATTGCTCCCCTCCTCCGCCTTGCGATGCACGCACCTGGACACCGGAGCTAAGGCACGAACTTCTGACTCAGGACACTAGGTTGGGCGTTGCGGAGGCGGATGGCGCTGAACTCCAGGGTGCTGGTGGTGACTGCGGACCAGAAGGCGTGGAGGTTGGGGAGGACGCGGAGTTGGATGCCGGCTTCCGCGTGCAGGGTGAAGAGGTCGGGGACTCGTTCGGGTGGTCCGAGCGGCAGTACCTCGGGCGCGGTGGAGACCACGGCGGCGTCGTACGGCGTGAAGGTTTCGGACGGCAGGCGGTAGGCGTACAGCTCGACGGTTCGCATGGCCTCGAGCCAGCCGTATTCGATCGCGTGAACGCGGGATTCGCCCGGCCCGATCAGCCGTAGGCGGTCTTGCTCAGAAGTCTGCGGTCCAACCCAGGCCATCGCGCGCGGGCATTGGCGGGGGAACCAGTAGTCGGGGGCGCGGTCGGAATCGACGGCCCACACGTAAGGCGTGGCAAGCGGCGTCGACCGGACGGCGACGACCTGCGGGCGGAATCGCGTGATACCCGGATCCTCGGAGAAGTGCAGGACTTCACCCGGACCAGGACGCATGCGCCGCAGTTTACAAAAGTGAGGGGATTACGGGTGCAGACCGTGGTCGCGGAGCCAGGGCATCGGGTTGATCGCAGTTTCACCGTCGGGTAGCACCTCGAAGTGCAGGTGCGGGCCGGTGCTGTTACCGCTGGAGCCGACCTCGCCGAGCTTGTCGCCGGCGTAGACCAGGTCCCCTACGGAGACCGAGAAGCTGTTCATGTGGCTGTACGACGTGACGGTGCCGTCGGTGTGCCGGACCTTGACCTGACGGCCATACGGACCGGAGAACTCGGCCTGGATGACCTCGCCCTTCATGACGGCGCCGATCCGGGTGCCCAGGTCGGCGGCGAAGTCGGTGCCGGTGTGGTTCCGGGCCCAGCGGGTGCCGCCCTGGCCGAAGGTGGCGGTGATGCGGTAGCCGGTCAGCATCATCTCGGCGCGAGTGGCGGACTGCAGCTTCAGCAGCTCGGCCTTCTCGGCGGCGGCCTTGGCCCGGGCGAGGGCGGTGGCGCGGACCTGGGTGACCTTGCGGTAGGCGTCCAGCTTGGCGGCGCGGGCCTTGGCGGTCCGGTCGGCGGCGGCCTGCTTCTTGACGGAGGCAGTCTGCGCGAGCTGGAGGCGGGACGAGTCCCTGGTGGCGAGTTGGCGACGCTCGATCCGGGCAGTGGTGACGGCGGAGAGCTCGGCCTTGCCCATGGTGGCGTTCAGCGCGGCGATGTTCACCGCGGAGTTCGCCTGGGTGGGTGAGGCGAGGGAGCTGTGGCTGAAACCCACTGCTCCGGCCGCGGCGGCGAGCGCTGCGGTCAAACCGACGATCTGGGAACTGGCTGGGGTGGTACGCCGGGCTACACGATGCTTTGCACTGTGAGGCGCTGGTGCGTTGGGTTTACGCGCAGCGTTGCCTGGCGTGACGCGATTTCTCGCGGCACGGTGCTGGGACACAACGTGGCCTTTCGGTCACAGGGGAGGGGCACTGTCCGCTCCCGGATTCCCGGGGGCTCAAGCACCATAACGGATGGGTCACGAGGCTACAAACCCCGTCCAGGAATATTTTCGTTTCCTTTGCGGTTCGCTGCTTGACCAGGCGTCCTAGGCGACGGCCCCGGTCTCGTCGAGGTGGGACAGCGCACCGGAGATCTGGTGCACGACCTCGCCGTCGAACGGGAGTGAGAGGTGACCCACTCCACTGATGCGCACATTACGCGCGGACAGGTCGGGATGGTCGATCCTCGCCCGGCGTTGCGGAACTATCAGCTGGTCTACATCGCTGTAGAAGGCCAGGAAGCGCGTTTTGCACCCTGGCGCGGGCTCCGCGAGCTCTGCCATCAGGTCGCTGTCCGGGCGTAATTGCTTCACCAAGGGCCACGGCAGCAGCCGGGCCGCCTGGGTGCCCTGGTGTGGCGTGCCAAGCGTGACGCAGGTGTGCACCCGCTCATCCCCGCCCAGTCGCTGCACGTAGTACCGGGCGATCAGGCCGCCGAGGCTGTGCCCGATCACGTGGATCCGCTCGTAGCCGGCCTCCGCGCACAGCGCCTCGATCTCGGCGCCCATCCGCTCGGCGGTACGACGTACGTCGAGGGTGAGCGGGGAGTACGAGAACGTGCGCAGCCGGCTGAAACCGCGACGGAGCAGATTGCGCCGCATCAGCGCGAAGACGGTGTGGTTGTCGATGATGCCGTGAGTCAGCACGATCGGGGTGGCGGCCGCCTCGACGTCGCCGATCAGCAGACCGCGTTGAGCCGGGGTCAGGCTGTCCAGGTTCAGCCGGTCGGCGCGATGCTCGGAATCGCGAACCAGGCCGAGTGGGTACATCGCCAGGTGGGTGGTCAACCAGCCGATCTCCACCGCGGCACCCTGGATGACCTTCGGCGACAAGGCCGAGCGAGCGCCGTACTTCAGTCCCTCGAGGGCCTCGCGGATACCGCTCCGGCTGGCCTCTTCCGGCTCTGCGGTCATGGGCGGCTCCTCACTTCATCGAACCCCCCGCGCGAACTGGTCCGATCTCTTTCGACGGTAACCGATTTCAGGGCCACGTGTGGGCGAACACACGCCTGTGTGTCTTATCTGCAACCGGCGGCTCGGATAGCCTGCGGCCAGGAGCCTTGGCGCAACGAAGCGCCTGTGCACTGGACTATGCGGAGGCCTGTCATGTCAGCCACCAGCCCGTTGCGGGTCGTCGTCGCCAAGCCTGGGCTCGACGGTCATGACCGGGGTGCGAAGGTGGTCGCCCGCGCCCTGCGTGACGCCGGGATGGAGGTCGTCTACACCGGCCTGCACCAGACCCCGGAGCAGATCGTGGAGACGGCCATCGCCGAGGACGCGGACGCGATCGGCCTGTCGGTGCTGTCCGGCGCGCACATGACCTTGTTCAAGAAGGTCCGGGAGCTGCTGATCGCCCGCGAGGCCGACGACATCGTGGTGTTCGGCGGCGGCATCATTCCCGAGGCCGATCTGGAGCCGCTGGCCGAGCTCGGCGTGCACAAGATCTTCACCCCCGGCGCGACCACGGTCGAGATCGTCGAGTGGGTCCGCGCGAACGTCGGTGACGCCTCGGCGGCCGAGCACGCTACCGGTAACGCGGGGTCAGCTCAGTCCAGCTGAGACCCGATGTCCTGAAAGTGACAGTTACCGGCGGGTAATACCGAATCGTTAAGCCCTTACCGGTTGTGCGGCGCGCCAAATAGCGATCGCATTACAGCCATGCGCTGTCCGTTCGCCGACCGCGAATTTTCCGGCAGGTGTGGCTTAGAGCACATCGCCCGAATCTCGGTTACTGTCCGGACATGGACTCGCAGCGGGGGACTGCGGGTACCTGCGCAAAGACAGTGTTGTCTTATCGGAAGAGGGCAGGTGCACGATGAGGTTTGAACGATCACAGTCCCGCAGGGCAGCCGTTGTCGCCATGAGCGTCAGCCTGGTGCTGCTCGCGTCAGCCTGTGGTGGCGGCGATGACGGTGGCGGCGGATCTGGCGACAGCACCGCGCTCGAAGGCCGTGGCCCGATCACCTTTGCCACTGGCAAGGACACCTCCGGAAACCTCAAGAGCCAGGTCGACGCGTGGAACGCGGCGCACGCGGACGAGAAGGTCGAGGTCAAGGAGCTGCCGGAGTCCGCGGACCAGCAGCGGGCCCTGATGATCCAGAGCGCGCAGAGCCAGTCCGACGCCTACAGCGTGCTCAACCTGGACGTGGTGTGGACCGCCGAGTTCGCCGCGAACCGCTGGGTCGTCGCGCTGCCCGAGGACAAGTTCCCGGACCTGGGCAAGTTGATCCCGGCAACGGTCGACACCGCCAAGTACCGCGACAAGCTGTACGGCGTACCGGTGACGTCCGATGGCGGTTTGCTCTACTACCGCAAGGATCTGCTCGACAAGGCGGGCGTGCAGCCGCCGAAGACCTGGACCGAGATGACCGCGGCCTGCCTGAAGGTGCAGGCGCTGCCGGAGTCCAAGGGCATGAGCTGCTACGCGGGCCAGTTCGAGAAGTACGAAGGCCTGACGGTGAACTTCTCCGAGGCCATCAACTCCGCGGGCGGTGTCGTCGTCGGTGAGGACGGCAAGCCCAACGTGGACACCCCGGAGGCACTTGCGGGCCTGACGCAACTGGTGAACGGCTTCAAGACGAAGGCCATCCCCAGCGCTGCGATCACCTACAAGGAAGAGGAAGGCCGTCGCGCCTTCCAGGAGGGCAAGCTGCTCTTCCACCGCAACTGGCCGTACGTCTACGCCCTCGCGGGTAAGACCGACGGGTCGTCGAAGATCAACGGCAAGTTCGCCGTTGCGCCGCTGCCGGGTAAGGACGGCCCGGGCGTCTCGACCCTGGGTGGTCACAACTACGCGATCAGCGCCTTCACCAAGAACAAGGCGACCGCTGCGGACTTCATCAACTTCATGGCCAGCGAAGAGCGTCAGAAGGCCAATGTCGAGAAGACTTCGCAGGCGCCGACCTGGGCCGCGCTGTACGACGATGCCGGGCTGCAGAAGCAGTTCCCGTACCTCGCCCCGCTGAAGGCCTCGATCGACACCGCGAAGTCGCGGCCGAAGGTGGTCAAGTACGGCGATGTCAGCACCGCCATTCAGGACGCGGCGTACAACGCGCTGACCTTGAAGACGGAGCCGAAACAGGCGCTGACGGATCTGCAGACCAAGTTGAGTTCGCTCATCACTCAGTGATCGATATGGCCGGGTCGGTGTACCGCGAACGTTGCGGGACACCGACCCGTCCTGTCCCCGCGCCGGCCCGGCCGGCGCCACGTTGGAGGCAGAGATGAGTGAAGCAAGTCCGGCCGAAACCCGGCCGGGGAAAACCCAGAGAGTTCGCCGCCACGACGAAGGAACGGGCCGCCTGGCGGCCGTCCTGCTGTCACCGACCTTGATCGTGCTCGCGCTCGTGGTCGTCTACCCGATCCTGTCGGCGCTGCGGGAATCGCTGTATACCAGCGGCCAGAGGGTGGACGAAGAGGGATTCATCGTCCAGGGGTCAGAGTTCGTCGGCCTCGACAACTACACCGCGATCTTCTCCGGTGAGGTCGGGGACCGATTCTGGAACGCGTTCTACAACACCACCTTCTTCACCGTCACCTGCGTGACCCTCGAGACGATTCTCGGTGTCGCGATGGCGCTGGTGATGCACAAGGCGTTCAAGGGCCGCGGCATCGTCCGGGCCAGCATCCTGGTGCCGTGGGCCATCCCGACCGTGGTCTCGGCGCTGCTCTGGAAGTGGATCTTCCAGGCCGACGGCGCCGCGAACGCGCTGATCGGCGCCGAGATCCTGTGGTCGACCGAGGGTTGGCAGTCGGTGCTGTCGGTCATCATCGCCGACACCTGGAAGACGGCCCCGTTCATCGGACTGCTGGTGCTGGCCGGTCTACAGACCATCCCGGAGGAGATCTACGAGGCGGCCAAGGTGGATGGCGCGAGCCCCTGGCAGCAGTTCGTCCGGATCACCCTGCCGCTGGTCAAGCCCGCGCTGCTGGTCGCCGTACTGTTCCGCATGCTCGACACGTTGCGGATCTTCGACCTGCCGTTCGTGCTGGTCGGCCCCGGCAAGGAATCGGTCGAGACACTGTCGATCCTGGCCTTCCTGGAAGCCAGGGAGACCAGATACGGGCCGGCGGCCGCCTACGCGACGATCTTGTTCCTGTACGTCGCCGTGGTGGCCTTCATGTTCGTCAAGCTGCTGGGTGCCGACGTCATCGGCGAGAAGTCGGGCAAGCCGAGTAAGCCGGTCAAGGGCAAACGAGGCCGGGGCAAGTCGGTGGATAGGCCGACCGATTCGGCCGCGGTCGGCGTGGGGAGTGCTGTCTCATGAGCAAGATGTCCGCTGAAACCAGTGCCTGGCGCCGGTATCTACCGCTGATCGGTGTCGGGCTCATCGTCATCTATTGTTTGCTGCCGTTCTATTGGATGGTGGTATCGGCCTTCCGCCGGCCCAACGATCAGTTCGACAACTCGATCATCCCGGCACCCTTCTCGATCGAGAACATCAAGGACGTCTTCGATCCGAACAACGGGTTCGGCCGGTCGTTGCTGAACAGCCTGATCGTCGCCGGTACGACGACCATCCTCACGTTGATCGTCGGCCTGGTAGCGGCGTACACGCTGGCGCGGCTGGAGTTCCGGTTCAAGAACGTGATGCTCGGGATCATCATCACCACCTCGATGTTCCCCGGTATCTCGCTGGTGATCCCGCTGCTGAAGTTGTTCGTCGACATCAAGTGGATCAACACGTACCAGGCGATGATCGTGCCCAGCCTGTCGTTCGCCCTGCCACTGGCGATCTGGACCCTGACGACGTTCTTCCGTCAGATGCCCAGAGAGCTCGAGCAGGCGGCGATGGTCGACGGTTGTACGCCCGCGCAGGCCTTCCGCAAGGTCATCCTGCCGCTGGCCGCACCAGGTGTGTTCACGACGGCGATCATCACCTTCATCGCAGCCTGGAACGAGTTCCTGATCGCGGTCAGCATGATCGACAAGAAGGAGATCCAGACCGCGAACGTGGTGATCCAGCAGTTCACCGGCACCTCCGGTCGGGATCAGCCGTTCGGCAGTCAGATGGCGGCGGGCGTCATCGTCACCGTCCCGCTGCTGATCGCGGTGCTGATCTTCCAGCGCCGCATCGTCGCCGGCCTGACCGCTGGTGGCGTCAAGTAGTAGTCGCTTCGAAGGCGCGCCCCTGCAGCTTCCTGCAGGGGCGCGCCTGTTCGTTGCCCGGGGCAACTGCAAGTAGCTGCAACCGGTCTTGTCCGGTACGGCGCCGGTGGCGAGGGTGGCTGCGATATCGCCTAGCAATCGAGGAGTGCGCATGCGCATCATCGCCGGACTCACCTGCCTCGCCGGAGCGGCCGTGCTGGCCGCCGTACCGTCCGCCGCCTTCGCCGACGGCGGCGGCGACGTGGAATTCGCCCCCCAGGCCGCACCGCCTGGTACCTGCACGATCACGGCCACCGCCACCGCGGGCGCCGCGAGTTACCGGTGGGCCAGTACGGTCGACTGCTCGGGCGCCCGCCAGGTCGTCCACGACCTCACCCAGCAGCAACAGGTCTCGACCGGCTGGCAGTCGATCGGCACCCGCCGCGCAACCTACGGAACCCTCACCGGTACTCGCACTGCCACCGGGGTCACCACCGTCACGTGCGGTACGTACCGGCTCCACGGCAGAGTCACCTGGGTCGACCCCACCGGCGCGCCCCGGAGCGCCCAGGCCACCAGCCTGCCCGTGACCGCTGGCTGCTGATCCTCGCGGCTCCAGTCCTTTCTGGTCTGGTCCCTTCGGCTCTGGCCACGGCCGGGAAGGACCACTAACTTCGGCCCATGGACCTGGAGCTGCGGCATCTGCGGATCGTCGTCGCCATCGCCGAGGCGGGCAGTATCACCAAGGCCTCGGCGGTGCTCGGGCTGGCGCAACCCGCGCTGACGGCGCAGCTCCGGCGGATCGAGCGGATCCTCGGCGGTCCGTTGTTCGACCGGGATCGTCGCGGGGTGCGGGCCTCGCCACTTGGCGAGTTGGTGATCGCCCGCGCCCGCATGCTGCTGCCGGCCGTCTCGGATCTGCGTGCCGAGGCGGCCCGGCTGGCGAACGACACCCGTACGAGCAAGATGCCGGCCAGGTTGCGGCTCGGCTCGGCGTCGGGATCCCTGCTGGGCGGCCTGATCCACCAGCTGGCGGAGCATTGCCCGGAGCTCGAGGTGACCACGCACGTCTCCTGGTCAGCCGAAGAGCTCGCGGGATTGGTTGCTGAGGGCAACCTCGACTACATCCTCGTCGGCGTCTGCGGTGACGCCCGTCCGCCGATCACTCCCGGGCTGCGCTGGCACGAGGTGGCCGACGATCCGGTCTTTGTGCTGCTTAACACCGACCACCCGCGGGCGGCCGCCAAGGCCGTCGAGCTGGCCGAGCTCGCGACTGCGCGATGGGCCGCCACTCCCGGGGATGGCTGCTTCTCCGACTGTTTCGCGGCCGCTTGCAGCCGGGCGGGTTTCGCGCCGCGCACGCTGCACGAGACCGACGTCGTGACTTGCCTGGATCTCGTCGAGACCGAGGACGCCGTGGTGCTCTGCCAGGCGATGTTCCGCCCGCGGCCGGGCATCGTGGCCGTGCCGATCGCGGGTACGCCCTTGCACTGGCGGACGGTCGCGGGCTGGCATCCGGGCGGGCTGGACCCGGCGTTCGCGATGACGCTGCACGAGTTCGCCACCGCGTCGTACCTCGATGTGGTGGCCCGCAGCCCGCGGTATTCCGCCTGGCTGGCGGAGCATCCCGGGATGATATGACCCGTTTGTGATCTGCCGTCGTACCCGGGACGCGTGGCAGCGTGGCGGTCCGCCCACGCTGTAAGGCGAAAGCCCATGCCCCGACCACTCCCGGCGTTGCTGGGTGCGGCGCTGATCACTGCCACTGCGGTGATCGCGCTCGCCCCGCAAGCGTCGTCCGTCCAGGTCAAGGAACCGGACGGCGCGATGCTGACCGCCCTGCAACGCGACCTCCGGCTCACCCCCGACCAGGCGCAGGACCGCCTCATCCGCGAGGACGAAGCAGCCCGGGTCGACCGCGCCTTACGCAAGCGAGTCCCCGCCGCGCTCGGCGGCACTTGGTACGACGCACGCTCCGGCCGTCTGATCGCGGGTATCACCGCCGACGGACAACGGGCGCGAGTCGTCGCGGCAGGGGCCGAACCTCGCCGCGTCGCGTACACCGAAGCCCGACTCGATGCCTGGAAGGCGCGACTCGACGCCCGGCAGGCGCCTGCCGGTATCCCTGGCTGGTACGTCGACCTCCCGTCGAACCGGCTCGTCGTCAGTGCCCGGTCTACCGCGATCGGCCGCGCGTTCGTGGCGAGCAGCGGCGTACCGGCCAACGTCGTACGGGTCGTCGTATCGAACGAGTCGCCGCGGGCCATGATCGACGTGGTCGGCGGCAACGCGTACTACATCGGCAGCGGCACGCGCTGTTCCGTCGGCTTCTCCGTCAACGGTGGTTTCGTGACGGCAGGCCATTGCGGTCGGCAAGGCGCCACGACGAGCCAGCCGAGCGGGCAGTTCCGCGGCTCGAGCTTCCCGGGCAACGACTACGCGTGGGTCGGCGTCGGCGCGGGCAACACGATGATCGGCGCGGTCAACAACTACGCGGGCGGCCGGGTGGCGGTCGGTGGTTCGCAGGACGCGCCCGTCGGGTCGTCGATCTGCCGCTCGGGCTCGACCACCGGCTGGCGCTGCGGCACGATCCAGGCCCGCAACGCCACGGTCACCTACCCCGAAGGCACCATCACCGGCCTGATCCGCACCAACGCCTGCGCCGAACCAGGCGACTCGGGCGGCTCGGCCATCTCGGGCAACCAGGCACAAGGCGTCACGTCCGGCGGTTCCGGCAACTGCAGCAGCGGCGGGACGACGTTCTTCCAACCGGTCAACGAAATCCTGCAGGCCTACGGACTCACCCTGGTCACCTCAGGCGGCGGCGACCTGACCCCTCCGCCGACCACCTGCACTGGTCTCCCCAACAACTACTCGGGCTCCCTGTCCGGTGGTGGCGTCGCGTACCAGCCCAACGGCAGCTACTACACGTCTAACGCCTCAGGAACCCACAAGGGCTGCCTGGACGGTCCAGCCGGCACAGACTTCGACCTCTACCTCCAGAAGTGGAACGGCTCGTCCTGGGCTTCCGTAGCCTCCGGCACCACAGAGGCCCCCGACGAGACTGTCACCTACAACGGCACCGCCGGCTACTACCGCTGGCAAGTCCACGCCTACAGCGGCTCCGGCTCCTACCGCCTAGGCACCTCCACCCCGTAACTGCGTGCTGCTCCCACGCAGACCCGGCTGCAGCGGGCAGGCGCGCCCCCGAGCGCCCACCCGCTGCAGCCGTTCGTTGTTTAACATCCCAACGTGACCACGACCCTGCACATCAAGTTGGCCCAAGATGGCTCCGGCTGGCCGCCCTACGACAGCGAGGAAGTCGCCGTGGAGAAGGTCGGTGAGGACGAGTACCGCCTACTCACACCGCCGATGTTCGCCAAGGGCCTGGCGGTCGGCGACGTCGTACATGCCCACGAGTACGGCGATCCGCCCGTTCCGTGGATCGCGTCGCTCGTGAGCTCTTCGGGCCATTCGACGATCCGCGTCATCACCAGACTCGGCTTCGACGAAGAGGCAACCGTGGCGCGCCTGACCGCGGCCGGCCTGGCCCTGAAGCCCACCACCCTCCTCGGCCTCCACCTAGCCGACCTTCCTGCCGAGCGCCAGTACGGACCAATCCTGGCCGAGCTCGCGACCTTGGCCGACGCAGGCCAGATCGATTTCGAAGAAGCCGCCCTCTCGCCGTCGCACGCCGAGGCTCTTTAGGGCCCCTGGCGGGAGATTGATGTCGTAAAGCCGCCAGACGGTCGGTGTTGTTCCTGTTGCACTGGTGCTTGTGAACGCCGACCCCAGATCCTTGCCTACAGCAACGACTATGCCGGCTCGATCGCCACTGCTTTCGTGGCTGGCAGTCGTTTCGGTGATGTTGGGGATCTTTGTGATCGTCACGACGGAGATTCTGCCGATCGGGCTGCTTACGTCGATCGGGTCGAGCTTCGTTATTTCTGACGGTATGGCTGGGTTGATGATGACCATGCCGGGGTTTCTGGCCGCGATTGCCGCGCCGTTGGCGACTGTGGTCACGGGGCGGGTGGATCGGCGGGTCATGTTGGCCGCGTTCGTTCTGTTGCTGGCGTTGGCGAATTTCCTGGCCGCGGTGGCTTCCGGCTATTGGCTGATGTTGGTCTCTCGCGTGTTGGTTGGCATCACGATCGGTGGCTTTTGGTCCATCGGGGCAGGGCTGGCCGGGCGATTGGTGCCGGTCGAGTCGGTGCCTCGGGCGACTGCCGTGATCTTCGCTGCGGTGCCACTCGGGTCCGTGCTCGGCGTGCCGCTGGGCACGTTCGTCGGCGGCCTCGCGGGGTGGCGGACGGCCTTTCTCGCAATGGGAATCCTGACCCTTGGCGTGTTCGGCCTGCTGGTCGCGGTGGTCCCGCCGCTCCCCGCTGAGCGGGCGACGAACCTGCGGATGCTCACCGGCACGTTAAGGGTCAGCCGCCTCGCAGTGGCGCTCACGTTCATCATCGTGCTCGCCCACTTCGGGGCCTACACCTACGTCACGCCGTTCCTTGAGCAGGTGAGCGCCGGCCTGATCACGATCTACCTACTCACGTACGGCGTAGCGGGAATCGCCGGCAACTTCATAGCGGGCTCCACCGTGACCCGCCATCCGCGAGCCACGTTCGCGACAGCCGCCACGATGATCGCCACCGCCACCCTGCTACTCCCGCTACTCGGCACCACCGACCCCGGCGCCGTCGTACTGCTAATCCTCTGGGGCACCGCCTACGGCGCTGTGCCCGTCTGCTCACAAACCTGGTTCGCCAAAGCAGCCCCCAATTCCCCAGAGGCCTCGTCCGTACTCTTCACCGCCTCCTTCCAAGCCACCCTCTCCCTGGGCGCCCTAACCGGAGGCGTCATAGTCGACCACTCATCCCCAGCCACAGTGATGACCCTCGCCGGCCTAACCGCCCTCCTCCTGGTACCGGCCGTCGCGCGTAGGCCGGCCCAGGCGGGAAGCAACGTCAGATCGTGAGCCAGGCGGTGGTGTCGGGCGGGAGTTTGCCGTCTACGAGCGGTTGGCTCGAGAGCAAGACGATGCCGTCGACCTCGATCGGGGAGTCGGTGAGGTTGACGAGGCAGCGGAAGGCTGGGGTGCGGGTGAAGGAGAGGACGCCGGCGGGGGCGGTGTCGTCCCAGAGCAGGCGGCCTTCGCCGAGGGCTTCGTGGGTACGGCGGATGCGGAGGGCCGCCTTGTACAACGAGAGGTGGCTGTCCGGGTCGTGCTGCTGGTCTTCGGCGGTGAGGCCGGCCCACGACGCGGGCTGCGGCAACCACGGCGGGTTGTCCGTCGTACCGAAGCCGAAGGGCGGTTCGCTCCCGCTCCACGGCATCGGCACCCGGCAGCCATCGCGGCCGCGGACGGTGTGACCGGAGCGTTCCCAAGTCGGATCGTCCAGCAGGTCGTCGGGCAGGTCTTCAACCTCGGGCAGGCCGAGCTCGTCGCCTTGATAGATGTACGCGCCACCCGGCAGCGCCAGCTCCAGCAGCGCGGCGGCACGCGCCCGGCGAAGACCGAGGGCCAGGTCGGTCGGTACGGCGCCGGCGTCAGCGCCCGCTTCACGCTGGTCCCGGCCGTAGCGGGTGCGGTGGCGGATGGTGTCGTGGTTGCTCAGCACCCAGGTCGCGGGAGCGCCGACGGCCCAGAGGTTCTCGGTGGTGTGGTCGATGACCTCGCGCAGCTCTTTCGCGTCCCACGGGCAGCGCAGTACGTCGAAGTTGAACGCGGAGTGCAACTCGTTCGGCCGGACGTACGCCGCGAGCCGCTCGGCGGGGGACAGCCAGGCCTCGGCAACGAAGACGCGCGGGCCTTCCGGCGTATCGGCGTACTCGTCGGCGATCTCGCGCCAGCGCTGGTGGATCTTGTGCACCCCCGGCTGGTCGTAGAACGGGTTGCCGACGTACTTGTCGCGCGTGGGTAGGCCGTCATCATGCAGCGGTACGTCGGGCAGCGCCGGGTCCTTGGCCATCGAGTCGGCCACGTCGATCCGGAAGCCGTCGACACCCCGGTCGAACCAGAAGCGCAGGATCGAATCGAACTCGGCGATCACGTCCGGGTGGTCCCAGTTGAAGTCCGGCTGGGAGATGTCGAACATGTGCAGGTACCACTGGCCGTCGTCGATCTGTTGCCAGGCGCCACCACCGAAAGCGGCGGGCCAGTTCGTCGGCGGCACCACGCCCGGGCTGTCGCGGAACCAGAACCGCTCCCGCTCGGGCGAGCCCTTGCCCGCCTCGAGCGCCGCCTTGAACCAGGGGTGTTCCCAGGAGCAGTGGTTCGGCACCAGGTCGATCAGCACCCGGATGCCCAGGCCGTGCGCCTCCGCGATCAGTGCGTCCGCGTCGGCCAGCGTGCCGAAGTCGGGGTTGATATCGCGGTAGTCGGACACGTCGTAGCCGCCGTCGAGCAGGGGTGACGGGTACCACGGGCTGATCCAGATCGCGTCGATGCCGAGATCGGCCAGGTACGGCAGCCGGGCGCGAATTCCGTTCACATCGCCCGTGCCGTCCTTGTCGGCGTCGGCGAAGGAGCGGGGATACACCTGGTAGACGACAGCGCTACGCCACCACTCGTCAGCTGGTCTGGTCGAAGTCGGCCGATCGTCGAAAGCAGGTGCCTCAGTCATGAGATCCAGCCTGTCATGAGGGCCCAAGACGCTGTGACAGGTGTCTCAGCCTGCACCCCCGACTGTCCGTGACGGTGTGTGGGTGGCTAGTCTCGGGCCGACGGAACCGCGCCGGCGACCGTGACCTGTTTGTGTGCCACAGCCCGCCGCGGCCTAGACACGGACAGGTGAGAGGACCAGGACACTCGTGGACCTGATGGAATACCAGGCGAAGTCAGTCTTCGCCAAACATGGTGTGAGGACGACGGTCGGTGAGGTCGTCACGACTCCCGAGGAAGCACGCGCGGCGGCCGAGAAGATCGGCGGCCGGGTGGTCGTCAAGGCTCAGGTCAAGACGGGCGGCCGCGGTAAGGCCGGTGGCGTCAAGCTGGCCTCGACTCCGGATGAGGCGGAGGAGGCCGCGAAGGCGATCCTCGGTCTGGACATCAAGGGTCACCTCGTCAAGATCCTGAACATCGTCCCGGCCGCCGCGATCGCCGAGGAGTACTACTTCTCCTTCCTGATCGACCGGGCCAACCGCAACTACCTGTGCATCGCGAGCGCCGCGGGCGGTATGGAGATCGAAGAGGTCGCCCACACCAACCCCGACGCCGTCGCCAAGATCTCGATCGACCCGGCTGCCGGTGTCGATGAGGCCAAGGCGCGCGAGATCGCGATCGCGGCCAAGTTCCCCGAGGACGTGCTCGACAACGTCACCACGGAGATCGTCAAGCTGTACGGCGTCTTCATCGCCGAGGACGCGTCGCTGGTCGAGGTGAACCCGCTGGTCAAGCTCCAGGACGGCAACGTCGAGGCGCTGGACGGCAAGGTCACCCTGGACGAGAACGCGGACTTCCGGCACCCGGAGCACGCGGACTTCGAGGACGCCTCGGCCGAGGACCCGCTGGAGGCCGCGGCGAAGGCCAAGGGCCTCAACTACGTCAAGCTGGACGGTTCCGTCGGGATCATCGGCAACGGCGCGGGTCTGGTCATGTCGACCCTCGACGTCGTGGCGTACGCCGGTGAGGAGTTCGGTGGCGTCAAGCCCGCGAACTTCCTCGACATCGGTGGTGGCGCGTCGGCCGAGGTGATGGCCAACGGGCTGGAGATCATCATCTCCGACGCCCAGGTGGAGAGCGTCTTCGTCAACGTCTTCGGCGGTATCACCGCCTGTGACGCGGTCGCCAACGGCATCGTGCAGGCGTTCGAGCTGCTGGCGAGCCGCAACGAGCACGTCGACAAGCCGATGGTCGTCCGGCTGGACGGCAACAACGCCGAGGAGGGCCGCCGCATCCTCGACGAGGCGAACCTGCCCGGCCTCGAGCGCGTGGACACGATGGACGGCGCGGCCAAGCGGGCCGCCGAGCTGGCTGCGAAGTAAGGGACTACGGACAATGTCGATCTTCCTCAACAAGGACAGCAAGGTCATCGTCCAGGGCATGACCGGCTCCGAGGGCACCAAGCACACCACCCGGATGCTCGCTTCGGGCACCCAGATCGTGGGCGGCGTGACCCCGGGCAAGGGCGGCCAGACCGTCACCATCGAAGGCCGTGAGATCGCGGTCTACGGATCGGTGGAAGAGGCCGTCAAGGCGACCGGCGCGACCGTGTCGGTCGTCTTCGTACCGCCGAAGTTCACCAAGGGCGCGGTGTTCGAGGCCATCGACGCGGGTATCCCGCTGGTGGTCGTCATCACCGAGGGTGTGCCGGTGCACGACACGGCCGCCTTCCACGCGCACGCGCAGGCCAGCGGTACGACCCGGATCATCGGGCCGAACTGCCCCGGCATCATCACCCCGGGTGAGGCCAACGCCGGCATCATCCCGGCCGACATCGCGGGTCAGGGCCGGATCGGGCTGGTCTCGAAGTCGGGCACCCTGACGTACCAGATGATGTACGAACTGCGTGACTTCGGGTTCTCCACCGCCATCGGTATCGGCGGCGACCCGATCATCGGCACCACCCACATCGACGCCCTGGAAGCCTTCGAGGCCGACCCGGACACCGATGCGATCGTGATGATCGGTGAGATCGGCGGCGACGCCGAGGAGCGCGCGGCGGCCTTCATCAAGGACAACGTGAAGAAGCCGGTCGTCGGCTACGTCGCGGGCTTCACCGCCCCCGAGGGCAAGACGATGGGCCACGCGGGCGCGATCGTGTCGGGTTCCTCCGGCACCGCGGCCGCCAAGCAGGAGGCCCTCGAGGCCGTCGGCGTCAAGGTCGGCAAGACGCCGACCGAGACCGCCAACCTGATGCGCGAGATCATGCAGTCCCTCGCCAAGTAGCTCCAACGACAAAAGGCGGCCGTTCCCCTCGGGGAGCGGCCGCCTTTTGCGTGACTAGCGGAAGTACAAGGACCGTTCGCCGGCCCGGATCAGCAAGTCCCGGAAGGCCTCGTCCGTGATGTCGAGCCCCTTCAGCACCGGGAACATCACGTACGCCGCACGGTTGCTGGCCCGGACGATGCCGACCCGGTACGTGAGCTTGCCGCTCGCGCCCGCGTCGTACACGATCCGCCAGGTCTGACCGCGGATACCGAACCAGTTCACCGAGTCGGTCCGTTTCACCGTCGCGGTGGAGTACGTCTTCTTGCAGTTGTCGACGGCCTTGCGCAGCGTCGTGATGAACTGCTCCGCGACCGTGTGGTCCTTGAACTCCGCCACCATCGTGTCCATGCCGAACTCGGTCGGCACCTCGGCGTCCGGTACGACGTACGTCTGCCAGCGGGACTTGGTCGCCTTCGCCTTGGGCAGGTCGATCTTCTCGCAGCCGGTACCGTCCCGGGCGGCGGACTTCACGCTCACCCAGGGTTTGTCCACCTTGCTCAGCACCGGCAGGTCGATCGGCGCCATGAAGCCCTTCGGCTCGTCGGTCGCCAGCAGGCTCGAGTCGAGCTTGGGGGTGCTGCCACAACCGGTGCCGGTCTCGGCGCAGATCCGCCGGACCCCGGCGCTCGCCGCCGCGAGCATGGCGTCAGCGCGGGGCTGGGTGGCTCCGATGGTGTTGTGCTCGAGCACGAGCGTGGCCTGGCCGCTGGTCACCACCGCGAGGGTGCGGAACCGCTTGCGATCACTCCCGATCGGCTGGCCGAAGACCGCGATCAGGCCCTTGTCGCCCAGCCCGACGGCCTGGTAACTGGACAGCAGCCGGATCTGCGGCGTAGCGCATTCGCTCATCCAGCCGGCGATCGTGCTGTAGGCCTTCTGGGCCGTGCCGGCGTCGTTCGAGACCTCGACGTACTCGACGGCGGTGTCCAGGTTGTTCGGGTTGCGCAGCACCCGGACCCAGGTCCGGATCCCGGCCGGGTCGGCGAAGCGCTGCGCCTGGCAGGCGAACGACGGCTGCTTCGACTCGGTGCCATCGGTGGTGCGGGAGATGGTCCAGTTGCCCTTGGAGAGCAGATCCGCGTCGTCTGTGTCGATCAACACACCCGGATTGCTGAGCAGTTTGGAGTCGGACTTGTTCTGGCCACCGCTGTCGTTCGGATCGTCCTTGCCGCCGCCGAGCGCGGACACGGCGATGATGCCGCCGCCGACGAGGAGAACGGCCGCGGCGACACCGCCGGCGATGAGCTGGGTCTGCCGGCGGCGCTGTTTGCGCCGGGCCTCACGCAGGGCGGCGCGACTGACCCGGGGGCGGGGGCTGCCGCCGGGAGGCACGCTGGGGCCGGATTGGCCGGTCATGTACTCCTCGTCCTTCTCGCTGATCTACCCGACGGTATCCAGTCGGGCAAGACGGGGACCAAGCGGGGCGAAGTCTTTCACAGTCGGCGTGTCCGCACGAGTGGTGCCCGGACAGACGAGACGATGTGAGTCAGATGACAGACACGGTGAACCGCCCGGGCACCCGCGAAGACCAGCCCTCACGGTCTGGGAGTGGAATATCACAGCCAGTTGTCCTGCCCGCACTGGTCGCGGCGGGAGCCTGCCTGCTGAGCGGGCTGCTGACCTGTTCGGTGGTCGCGGTGATCGGCTGGCTCGCCGCGACGTTCGGTGGTGCGTCCAGCGCCATGCGGGCGGGCGCGGCCATCTGGCTCACGGCCCACAAGACCGGCGTCACGATCAGTGGAGGCTCCCTGACGCTCGCGCCGCTGGGTCTCACCCTGCTGCTCTCCTACTTCCTCTACCGGGCAGGCCGCTTCGCGACCCGGTTGAGCGGCGCCCGTGAGCCTCGCGAACTACTGACGCTTACCGGCGTTCTAGCCGTCGGGTACGGCGTTGGCGCGCTGATCGTCGCCGTGCTGGCCTCAAACGGCTCAGTGAAGATCTCCCCGTTCTCGGCTCTACTGGGCGCGATAAGCCTCGCGGTGGTCGCAGGCACTCTCGGCGTCATGGCCGAGTCGGGCGCGCTCATGGCGACTGCGAAGGCCACACCGCACTGGGTCCGCCAGATGATCGCAGGGGCGCTCGCGGCCGTTGCCGCCGTACTGGCCGCCGCAGCCGTGCTGTTCGCCGTAATGCTGGTTCTGCACTTCAGCCGGGCCACCACCATGCTGGAGGCGCTTGACTCGGGCGTAGTTGGCTCTGTGGTCCTCTTCGGGATCTGCCTGGTGCTGTTGCCCAACGCGATCGTGTACGCCGCATCCTTCATCGCGGGCCCGGGCTTCTCGCTGGGCGTCGGGACAACCGTGGCGCCTACCGGGGTCGACGTCGGCAGCTTGCCGGCGCTACCGCTCCTGGCGGCTGTGCCCGCTGACGGCGCCACCCCGACGTACCTGCTGGTCTTGACCGGGCTGGTCCCTCTGCTGGCTGGAGTAGCCGCAGGCCTGGTTGTCGCTCGGAGGGTCAGTGGCGGGCCTGACGGCGATCTGATCGGCTGGGACGCCTATGCGGTTCGTGCGGCCTTCTCCGGGCCTGTGGCGGGCCTGGTGCTCCTAGTGCTCTTCCTGCTCGCAGGCGGCTCTGCCGGTCCGGGGCGAATGGCCTCCTTCGGCGTCGTCGGGCCGTTCGCGGGGGCGGGAGTCGTCGCGGCCGGTGTGACCATCGGCGCCGCCATCACCGCGGCGATCGTGGGCGCCCGCCGAGCTCCCTGAGCAGCACCGATAGAGCTCCCCGAAAGGGGCACCGATAGGGTGGCCTCCGTGACAAGGTCCTCTCTGTGATTGGGAACGCCGCGTGAGCGAAGCGCCGAAACCCGCGCGTCTGGTCGTCCTCATCTCCGGCTCCGGCTCCAACCTGCAAGCCCTGCTGGACGCCTGCGCCGACCCCGCGTACGGCGCTCAGGTGGTCGCCGTCGGCGCGGACCGCGACGGCATCACGGGTCTGGACCGGGCGAACCACGCAGGTGTGCCGACCTTCGTGCACCGGGTCAAGGACCACACCGAGCGCGCCGACTGGGATGCCGCGCTGACCGCGTCCGTCGCGTCGTACCAGCCGGATCTGGTCATCTCGGCCGGGTTCCTGAAGCTGGTCGGGGAGAAGTTCCTGGCCGCCTTCGGCGATCGCTACATCAACACCCACAACGCCCTGCTGCCGGGCTTTCCCGGTATCCACGGCCCGCGTGACGCCCTCGAGTACGGCGTGAAGGTCGCGGGCGCCACCTTGTTCTTCGTCGACGGTGGCGTCGACACCGGGCCGATCATCGCC
The DNA here is from genome assembly GCF_036226525.1 of Kribbella sp. NBC_01245. NCBI lineage: Bacteria > Bacillati > Actinomycetota > Actinomycetes > Propionibacteriales > Kribbellaceae > Kribbella > Kribbella sp. NBC_01245. The sequence goes on along the minus strand of NZ_CP108487.1, from coordinate 4,317,810 downwards.
CAGGTCGTCGTACCGGTGCTGGACGACGACACCGAAGACACCCTGACCGAACGGATCAAGGACGTCGAGCGCCGCCAGTTGGTGGACGCCGTCGGCCGCCTGGTCCGCGAGGGCTGGACCATCACCGGAAGAAAGGTCACCATCCCGTGAGCACCGCCGCCGAGGACCGCAGGCCGATCCGTCGCGCGCTGATCAGCGTCTACGACAAGACCGGGCTGGAGGAGCTGGCGAAGGCCCTGTCCGACGCCGGCGTCCAGCTGGTCTCGACCGGCTCCACCGCCGCGCGGATCGCCGCCACCGGTGTGCCGGTGACCAAGGTCGAGGAGCTGACCGGGTTCCCGGAGTGCCTCGACGGCCGGGTGAAGACGCTGCACCCGAAGGTGCACGCGGGCCTGCTGGCCGACGTACGCCTCGAGACGCACGTCGAGCAGTTGCAGGAGATGCGGGTCGAGCCGTTCGACCTGCTGGTGAGCAACCTCTACCCGTTCATCGAGACCGTGGCCTCGGGCGCGACGGTGGACGAGTGCGTCGAGCAGATCGACATCGGCGGGCCCTCGATGGTCCGCGGTGCCGCCAAGAACCACGCGAACGTGGCCGTCGTCGTCGACCCCGCGCGCTACCCGGAACTGGTACAGGCCTTGGCGGACGGCGGTTTCACGTTGGCCCAGCGCCAGCGGCTCGCCGCCGAGGCTTTCGCGCACACCGCGTCGTACGACGTGGCCGTGGCCTCGTGGATGGGCAGCGTGCTGACCGATACGAGCGAGGGCTCGGGCTTCCCGGCTTGGGCCGGAGCGACTTGGGAGAAGTCGGCCGTGCTGCGCTACGGGGAGAACCCGCACCAGCCGGCCGCGTTGTACAAGAGCTGGCGTGGCGGGCTTGCCTCGGCCGAGCAGCTGCACGGCAAGGAGATGTCGTACAACAACTTCGTCGACGCGGACTCCGCCCGGCGTACGGCATACGACTTCGACCGGCCGGCCGTCGCGATCATCAAGCACGCGAACCCGTGTGGCATCGCCGTCGGTGCGGACGTCGCGGAGGCGCATCGCAAGGCGCACGAGTGCGACCCGATCTCGGCGTACGGCGGTGTGATCGCCACCAACGTGCCGGTCTCGGTCGAGATGGCCAAGCAGGTCGCGGAGATCTTCACCGAGGTGCTGGTGGCGCCCGGTTACGAGGACGGCGCGGTCGAGATTCTTCAGGCCAGGAAGACGATCCGGGTGCTGGTGTGCCCGCCGGACGAGCACAAGGTGCCGGTCGAGTTCCGGCCGATCAGCGGCGGCATGCTGATGCAGCACGTCGACCGTTTCCAGGCTGAGGGCGACGACCCGGCCACCTGGACGCTGGCCACCGGTGAGGCGCTGAGCGGGGACGACCTGGCTGAGCTGGAGTTCGCCTGGAAGGCCTGCCGCGCGGTCAAGTCCAACGCGATCCTGCTGGCGTCGAAGGGCGCCTCGGTCGGTGTCGGGATGGGCCAGGTCAACCGGGTCGACTCCTGCAAGCTGGCGGTTTCCCGTGCGGGCGAGCGGGCTGCCGGTTCGGTCGCGGCGTCGGACGCGTTCTTCCCGTTCCCGGATGGGCTCGAGGTGCTGATCGAGGCCGGCGTGAAGGCCGTCGTACAGCCGGGTGGTTCGATCCGGGACGAGCAGGCGATCGAGGTCGCGCAGAAGGCCGGGATCACGATGTACTTCACCGGAACGCGGCACTTCTTCCACTGATCCTCATGGCTATTCGGCCTTTGGTGGACCCGGTTGACGGGGTCCACCAAAGGCCATTTTTTCAGCTGGGGATGGAGATTGACGGGCTGTGCCAGGCGGTTGTCGCCGCCGGGGCTCGTCGGGAGCTGCGGAGAATGCTGATGCTGACGGCCAAGGTCCAGAGGCTCCACAGCATTCCCATGCTCGCTGTGGTTCCCCAGCCCTGGGCGCTGTAGAAGTTGGCCGGGTCGTCACCGAAGTACAGCGCCGGCACGAAGGCCAGGTTGATCGCGGCCAGCACGTAGGCGGAAACCCCGACCCAGCGGGGCAGCAGCCGTAGGCGCATGACGACGATGCCCAGGGCGATCAGGAACAGCCCCATCAGCAGGCGCGAGATCAAGCCCTGCATCAGGTACTGCGCTGCCGCGAACGGGCCTTCCCTGGTGGTGTCGATGTCCTGGGCGACCGAGATGGCGGCCCCGGCCTCCATGGACTGCGGCACGAAGACCATCGCCACCCACAGCAGCCCGGCCGACTGGATCACCCCCGCGATCCAGTCCGACGCGAGGTCGACCTGGTGGATCAGTTGGCGGAGCCCGGTGAAGAGAAGGATGTAGAAAACGCAGCCCACGATGCCGATCAGGCTGCGGGTCAGGATGTTCCAGTCCGGCGGAGCACCGGAGTAGAGGAAGTAGAGCGGGACCTGAACCACGATCAGCGCGCTGGCGATGATCCCGAACAGGCCGGTGTACCTGCGAACCAAGGCTTCGGACACGACGATTCCCTTCCACGGACGCTCGGCCCTCTTCGGCGGATCCTCCGACGACGGCCGAATCCTTTGTCGAGGACCTGCTGAATCCTCGAATCGACCTCTGCGTCGAGCGCCTGCGGAAGGCTCAGAAGGACGGCCAGTTACGCCTCGACGTGGATCCCTTCGATGTGGTGGACATGCTCTACGCGCCCATCTATTACCGCCTGCTCCTGCGCACCCGTCCGGTCAGCATGTCCCAGCTCGATACGATCCTCGACCTGACTTTCGCCGGCGTCATCCCGGACTGATAACTTTCCTTACGATCATTGCCTAAGTCATAGGCGCGGGCCTATGGTGATCGCGCTCGCGTCCCTCAAACCGCCCGTTGGGGAGAACAATGTCGTGGAAGAAGTTCGGCCTGCCCCTGTTCGTGGCCAGTGCCGTCATGATCCCGCTGGGGGTGACCGCGCCCGCCTCTGCTTCCGTTTCCGCCGAAGCGACCGCCGGGCATACGTCCAAGCGCGTGGTCGGCTACTACACCCAGTGGAGTGGCTATGACCGCAATTTCCTGGTCAGTGACCTCATCAAGAACGGTACGGCCGCCAAGCTCACCAACCTGAACTACGCCTTTGGCTTCCTCGACGAAGCCGGCAAGTGCGTCAGTAGCGATCCGTGGGCCGACTACCAGCGTCCCTTCACCGCTGAGCAGAGTGTCAGCGGGAAGGCGGATGAAGCCGGTCAGCCCCTCGCTGGCAACTTGAACCAGCTCAAGCAGCTCAAGGCCAAGTACCCGAAGCTGCGCGTCAGCATCTCCCTTGGCGGCTGGACCGGCTCGAAGTACTTCTCGAATGCCGCGCTCACCAAGAAATCCCGTGCGGCCCATGTGAAGTCCTGCTTGGACATGTGGATCAAGGGCGATCTGCCGGGCGCACCCGCTGGTGCTGCCGCAGGCGTGTTCGACGGCATCGACCTGGACTGGGAGTGGCCTGCCAGCGAAGGCAACGCCGGCAACGTCGTACGGCCTGAGGACAAGCAGAACTTCACCGCGCTCGTCCGGGAGTACCGCAAGCAGCTCAACAAGCTCTCGTGGAACACACATCGCCGGCACAACCTGACGGCGTTCCTGCCGGCAGACCCGGTGCAGATCGACAAGGGCTTCGAGGTCCGCAAGGTCTTCCGTGACCTCACCTTCGCGACCACACAGGGGTACGACTACCACGGCTCGTGGGACCCGATCACGAACCAGCAGTCGGCTATCGACGGTCCGGCCGGTGATCCCAGCACTAGCGAGTTCAGCTCGCAGGTCACGATTGACGCCTACCTGCAGCGCGGAGCGCCTCGCAGCCAACTGGTCATGGGTGTGCCGTTCTACAGCCGCGGCTGGACCGGTGTCGGCCCGACCAACAACGGCCTCTTCCAGCCCGCGACGGGCGCGGCGCCTGCGACGTACGAGGATGGCTATGAGGACTACCGCCTGCTCAAGCCTCAGCTGAGCAAGTTCCAGGTTCACCGGGACAACAAGGCGGGCTTCGCGTGGCTCTACGACGGCAACACCTTCTGGACCTGGGATGACCCGATCGAGATGAAGCGCAAGGCTCGCTACATCTCCGACCGGCACCTGTCCGGCGCGATGATCTGGTCCCTGGACGGCGACACCTCCGACGGCCAACTCATCACCGCCTTGTACAGCGGCCTCCGCTGACCTCATCCGGCCCTGGGAGCCTGTCGCTCCCAGGGCCGGTTCAATTCGGTCGCAACCGGCCCGGCGATCGGTGAGACTGGTCCGATGTCGGTCGATGCGGTGGTGCGGAAGTTCGGCGCGGAGCGCGGTGAGGCGGTCGCCATCGGGTTCTCGTCGGCCACGGTGGTTCGGCTCGAGCGCCGGAAGGAAACCCTTTACTACAAGGCTGGAGCGGGTGTCTCGGCTGAGTGCGACCGCTTGCTCTGGCTGGGTGCGACCGACTTCCCCAGCCCGCTGGTGCGTGACCGGGGTGACGACTGGATGCTCACGTCGGAACTGCCCGGGCGGGACACGTCCCAGCCCTGGCCGGTGGCTGATCGGCCCGCGGTGATCGCGGCGATGGCGGCTGGGCTGCGAGCGCTGCACCAACTCGACGTCGCCGATTGCCCTTTCGAGTCGCCCTTTCCCGGCACGCGCGAGGTGGTTACACATGGCGACTTCTGCGCGCCCAACGTCTTCGTCGATCCCGAAACGTTGCGCTTCACCGGCATGCTGGATGTCGACTCGCTTGGGGTGGGGCCGCGGTATGTGGATCTCGCGCTGATGTACAACAGCCTTTCGAACGGCCTCAACCCGCAGTACGACGGGCAGGCCGCCGCCTTTGTGCAGGCGTATGGCGGCGACCCACTCGACTCTCGCATCACGTATTACATCGACCTGGCCAACGCTCGCTAGCCGGGGTTTTCGTCAACTGCACAAGGCGGTGTCGACAGCGGCGAGTACGGCGGCGGCGGCCCGTTCGGCGTTCTCCGGCTCGAACGTACCCGGGAGAGCCGTCACGGCGATCGAGGCCGCGCGGCCGGTCGTGGTGACGCCGCCCCTGGTCTCGTAACCCGGGATGTCGCCACCATGGCCCCAGTAGATTCCGCCGCACGAGAGCGGCGTACTGACCAGGCCGAGGCCGTAGCGCCCGCCGGGCCACATCTCCGCCGGGACCGTCTTCTTCATCTCCGCCAGTTCAGCGGCGGGCAGAAGGCGTCCACCCAGCAGTGCGCTGAAGAAGCGGTTCAAGTCGCTGGGAGTACTGATGAGCTGGCCGGCCGCCCATCCCCACGAGGGATCCAGCTCGGTCACGTCGATGACGCCCATGCCATCCACATGCGTGTAGCCATGCGGGTGCCGGCCCTTGATCGTCTTGTCGCCGACAGCCGGCCAGTAGGTGCCACGCAGGTTGAGGGGCTTGATGACGCGATCTGTGACCTGCTCCGCGACCGGGCGGCTCGTGACGCGTTCGATCAGCAAACCGGCCAGTACGTAGTTGGTGTTGCTGTACTCCCACTTGGTGCCGGGCGGAAAGCTGGCCGGATGAGCGAGCGCGATGTCGAGCAGCTCGCGCGGCTGGTAGTACCGGTTGACGATCTTCTCGAACTCGGCGAGATCCATGTGCGCGGTGTAGTTCGGCAGGCCGCTCGTGTGCTGCAGCAGCTGTCGTACGGTGATCTTGCGGCCGTCGATCCCCTTACCGCGGACCAGTCCCGGCAGGTAGTCCTCAATCGGCGCGTCGAGTCGTACCTTGCCTTCGGCAACCAGTTGCAGGACGACGGCCGCGACGAAGGTCTTTGTATTACTGCCGGCCCTGACCCGTCCGTCCCGGGGTGGCGGCTGCTGGCCGCCGAGTTGCGAACGGCCTGCCGTGTACGACCGCTGCGTTCTTCCATCGTCCACCGATGCCAAGGCCGCTGGGAATTTCCATTCCCGGACCAGGCCGTCGAGTTGCTTCTGTACGTCCGACCGGCTCGACGCGGCGCGTTCGGGGGCTATGGCGGTGGCGGCTGGTGCCGCGGCCGCGCCTACCAGCAGTGTTGCCGCGGCAACCCCGGCCAGCAATTTGTTCCTCATCGCTCCTCCTTCTGACAGTGCTCAAACCCTGTCAGCCGGAGCGCCCTCGCACCCGCCAGCGACCTCCCCAACCGAAGGTAGAGCCAGCTATACCAACGACCTCAGTGCGCGCGAGTGGCGGTTAGCCAGAAGCGGTGGCTTACCGCCTCGAGATGGCCTTGGGTGTGGAGGCGTTCGAAGGTCGAGCGCATCGTGTCGCGGTCGAGCTCGGGGACGGACCAGGGGATGGTCCGGAGGTAGCCGATCAGCGCCGCGATATCGGTGAAGGTGCTGGCCGGACGTTCCTCGCCCGACGCCGTCACGGTCAGGCCGCCGGCCTCGGTCTGGCGGATCGACTCCGCGAGGTCCCAGACTTCCGCCTTCGGGTCGAGCCCGCACAACGCCCGTACCGAGGCCGTTTCGTCGGCGCCGACCTGCTGGGTGACGAAGACGCCGCCCGGTTTGAGCACGCGTCGTACGTCGGAAGGGTCGAAGGCCTCGTGCCGGGAAAGCACCACGTCGTACGACGAATCGCGGAACGGCAGTCCCACCCGGCGCGGGCCGTCCGGATTGGTGTTGTCCTGGCCGCCGCCACAGACGACGAGGCGAATCCCCTTCGGCGCAAGGGTTTTCGCGGCCGCGGGCACGGTCGGCAGCCACTCCTCGGCGGCAACGGTGAAAGGTGGCAGGCCTGGCAGGTTCGCCAGGATGCCACCTTCGCCGGTGCCGAGGTCGAGTAATGCGCTGATGCCGGTCAGGTGTGGCGTGACGAGCTCCGGCCAGGTCCAGCTCGGCGTGCCCGGGAGGTATCGCCCGGGCAGGAACCCGGCACCCCAGTGCGCCTCGACGTCGAGCCCGAATCCCTCGTCCAGCAGCAGGTCAATCGTCATGCCTGCCAGGCTAGTGTCCTGCGCCGGAAGTTCTTCGGTGTTTTCGGCGCCCAGGCACGCACCTCACGGCACTGGCGAACCATCCACGATGCTCCGCATCGAGGACGCTCCGCCAGCACCGCGATGCACGCACCTGAACACCGAAAACACTCGAACAACTTCCGGCGCAGGACACTAGTTGGGCTTTGGGTTTAGTTGGATTCGCGCAGTTCGGTCGGGGCGCCGTGGACGGCTGGGATGGTGCCGAGTTTGCCGGCCTGGAAGTCCTCGAAGGCCTGGACCACCTCGGCGCGGGTGTTCATCACGAACGGGCCGGCCATGGCGATCGGCTCGCGGATCGGCCGGCCGCCGAGGACGAGCACCTCGAGGTTGGGCTCGGCCTGCGGTTGGCTGGTCGCGGCCGCCGTACGCAGGGTGTCGCCGGGGCCGAAGACCGCCAGCTGACCTTTGCGGATCGCGCGGCGCTCGTTGCCGACCGTCCCTTGCCCGGCGAGCACGTACACCAGGGCGTTGTAGTCCGGTTGCCAGGGCAGCACCATCTCGGCGCCCGGGCTCACCGTCGCGTGCACCAGCGTGATCGGGGTGTGTGTCGACCCGGGCCCGTTGTGGCCGGCGACCGAGCCGGCGATGACTCGGATCAGCGAGCCGCCGTCCGGCGTGGAGAGCAGTGCGGAGTCGCCGCCGCGGATGTCCTGGTAGCGGGGCTCGGCCCACTTCAGCGCTCGCGGCAGGTTGACCCAGAGCTGGATGCCGTGGAAAAGGCCGCCGCTGACGACGAGGTGCTCCGGCGGAGTCTCGATGTGCAAGAGGCCCGATCCGGCGGTCATCCATTGGGTGTCGCCGTTGGAGATGACGCCGCCGCCACCGTTGGAGTCCTGGTGCTCCATGATGCCGTCGAGCATGTACGTCACGGTCTCGAAGCCGCGGTGCGGATGCCACGGAGTGCCGACCGGCTCGCCCGGCGCGTACTCCACCTCGCCCATCTGGTCCATGTGGATGAACGGATCCAGGTCGCGCATGTCCACCCCGGCGAAGGCCCGGCGGACGGGGAATCCCTCACCTTCGAAACCGCTCGGCGCGGAGGTGACGGAACGCACCGCGCGCTCCGAGGTCAGCGCCGGATCCGGCGTTTCGACCCGGGGCAGCACGGTGATGTCGGAGACGGTCACGGCGGGCATGGGTGGGCTCCTCGCTCTCAGATAATTCAAGAATAAACTACCCAGCTCAACCGCAGCAAGGTCCCGCGAATTCCCGCCCACCCGTGCGAGGGATCGCGGGCTACGGTCATTTCCGGACCGACCTCAACCTTTCCGGCCCGGGCGTGCTCTTGAAGGGGTGTAAGAGGAAGCGAGTCGGGAGGAGTGCGGGTGCCACGGGACGAGGAATTCGCGGAGTACGCCGCGGTCCGGCAGCAGCGTTTGTATCGCCAGGCGTACCTGCTCTGCGGGGATCGGGACAAAGCCCAGGACCTGGTCCAGAGCACGCTGCTGAAGCTCTACCGGGCCTGGCCGTCGGTGCAGCGGGCGGACAACGTGGACGCCTACAGCTACAAGACGCTGGTCCGCACCTTCGTCGAGGGTGAGCGGCGCCGGCGCCGGGAGTGGGACTGGTTCCGCCGACCGGACGCGGCGGTGGCACCCCGGTCGGACGACCTGCGAATGACGCTGCTGGCCGCGCTGGCGGAACTGCCGGCCCGCGCACGGGCGGTGGTGGTCCTTCGCTATTGGGAGGACCTCAGCATCGAGCAGACCGCAAGCGCCCTTGGCTGTAGTACCGGAACGGTCAAGTCGCACAGTTCCCGTGCCCTGGCGGTGCTACGGGACCGGCTCGGCGACGACTTCCACGCGCTCTCCACCCCTTGAGCAGGACGAGGAGGACATCATGACGAACGACTTCGATATCAAGCAGGCCTTCGACCGTGAACTCGACGGGCTGGAGCCGATGCCCGACGCCGTACCCGGGACCGTCATCGCCGGCCGCCGCAGTGTCCGGCGCCGCCGGGGGGTGGCGGCGCTGGGTGGTCTGATGGTCAGTGCCGGCTTGGCCGTGGCGGCGGTTGCCGTGTTGCAGCCGGGACCGGAGACGCAGGTCGCAGGACCGGGGATCGGGCCGCCGCCGCAGGCCGTGCCCAGCACCCCGTCGACGCCCGGCGCGGGACAGTCGGCCAAGCCGGGGAAGTACACCGGGCCGCCGGACGCGTTCCGCAAGCAGATCGCGACGGAGTTGTCGACCGTACTGCCGGATCGGTTCGGGCCGGTGACCGCCGTGATCCCGCAAACCGCGACCTCCAACGGCTACCGGGTGACCGCTGGTGGCAAGACCTTCGCGATCACCTTCAACCTGGTCAAACCGATGCCCGGTCAGCCTTCGACAACCTGCGGGCCGCAGGGACCGGGCAGTCCGGTCGCCAGCTGCGCCACCCGCCTCCTGCCAGATGGGGGAAGGGCGATGTCGGATCATCAGCCGGACAGCCGCACCAAGAAGTCCACCGTCACCCTGACCGCCTTGATCCGCGGCCGGTCGGTCAGCCTGTACTTCTTCGCCGACAAGTCGGCGGAACCGCCGCTCAGCGATCAGGAGATGCTCGACGTGGCCGCGGAACCGCGCTTCTCCGCGCTGATCCAGAGCTGGGCATCGCACCCGGAGTGGGTGCCCGACGAGTCCAACCCCGACCCCCGGTCGATCCTGACGCACCTGCCCACAGCAGGGAACTGACGATCGCCTCCTGAAATAGGTTCATCGGTCCGAATACGCCTTGTATACACGCTGTGCGCAGGCCGTATTCGGACCGATGAACGGAGAGGTTGGGTCAGACGGAGGTCAGTTCCTTTTCCGACGGCGTGGCGGGCGCCGGGCGGAGGGTTTCGCCTTCGATATCGACCTTGGGGGTGATCCGGTCAAGCCAGCGGGGGAAGGACCAGGCGCGGTCGCCGATCAGGCTGAGTACGGCGGGCACGAGCGTCATCCGGACCACGAAGGCGTCGATCAGTACGCCGATGGTGAGGCCGAAACCGATGGTCTTGATGACCGGGTCCTCCACGAAGATGAAGCCGGCGAACACCGCCGCCATGATCAGCGCGGCCGCCGTCACCACTCGGGCGCCGTGACCGACACCCGCGATGGTCGCCTCGCGGGCATGCAACCCGTGCACGAACTCCTCCCGCACCCGGGACACGATGAAGACCTCGTAGTCCATCGCCAGGCCGAACAGGATGCCCATCATGATGATCGGCAGGAAGCTGACCATCGGCCCGGGGTTGTCGACACCGAGCAGCTCCGCGCCCCAGCCGTTCTGGAAGACCGCGACCGTTAGCCCGAAGGTCGCGCCGATGGTGAGCAGGAAGCCCAGCGTGGCCTTGAGCGGCACCAGCAGCGAGCGGAAAGCCAGCATCAGCAGCAGGAACGACAGCCCGATGACCACCAGCAGGTACTTCGGCAGGGCAGCGCTCAGCTTGGCCGACACGTCCACCCCGACCGCGGTCTGACCCGTCACGGCGACAGAACCGGTTGCACCCGGCTGTACGGCGTCGCGGATGTTCCGGACGAGGTCTGCCGTCGCTTCGGTCGTCGGGCCGCTTGCCGGGATTACCGTCACCAGTTGCGTCGTACCGGCTTGGCTGGCCGGGCCGGGGGTGACGGCGACTACGTCCGGCAGACCCTGCACTGTCTTCGTCACCTGGCCAGTGAGAGCCGCAGTGGCTGCAGGCGTTGTGTCCTTCACTATGACGACCAGCGGGCCGTTGGAACCTGGGCCGAACGCTGCCGCCGACAAGTCGTACGCCGTGCGCTGGTTCGTACCGGCGGCTGCCGTCGAGCCGTCGGGCAGTGCGAGCCGCAAGTCCTGCGTAGGGAGCGCCAGCACGCCTAGACCGACAACGGCCGCGATGACCACCGGTACGCGGAAGCGCGTCACCAGGCGAGCCCAGCGGAAGCCGAAGCCCTCCTTGGGCGTCTCATGCACAGCAGCTTTGGCCTTGCGGGAAAGGATGCGGGTGCCGATGAACCCGAGCATGGCGGGCAGCAGCGTGATCGCGACCAGTACGGCGGTCAAAACGGTCGCTGCCGCGGCAAGGCCCATCGCAGTCAGGAACGGCACTCCCACAAGGCTCAGACCGGCGAGAGCGATCACAACCGTCGCGCCCGCGAACAGTACGGCGGAACCGGCTGTAGCGGTTGCGCGAGCCACAGACTCTTCTAGCTCCATACCGTCCGCTAGTTGGCTGCGATGGCGTGAGCTGATGAAAAGGGCGTAGTCGATCCCAACGGCCAAGCCCAGCATCAGCGCCAGGATCGGAGCGGTCGAGGAAACGTCCACGAAAGCGGTAAGCAGGAACAGCCCAGCCATACCGGCGATGACTCCGGCGAGTGCGGTCAGCAACGTCATCCCGGCCGCGACGAGCGAGCCGAACGTGATCACCAGCACGATCGCCGCGATCGCCACGCCGACGGCCTCCGTGGCGCCGATCTCCGGCACAGTGCCGACGATGCCGCCACCGGGTGCGACCTCCAGCCCGGCGGCACGACCCGCGGCACCGACCTCGTCGTACGCCTCAGTTGTTGCCTTAGGCAACTCTTCGGCCGCCTTGGTGAACTGGACCGTGATCAGTCCGGTCGTCCCGTCGGCGCTGATCGCCCTGGTGGTGTAGGGATCCACGGCGGCGACCACGTCGGGCACCTTGGCCACCTCGGCGACCGTCGCCATCACGGCGGCCTTCAGCGCGGGCGACTGCAGTGTCTGCCCGGCGGGCGCCTTGACGACCACCGAGCCGTTCGCACCGCTCGCCGCGGGCAGAGCCGTCTTCAGATCGTCGAGCGCGCGCTGCGACTCCGTGCCGGGAATGGAGAAGGCGTTCGCGGTCTGGCCGCCGAGCGTGAGTGCGGCGATGCCGAGCGCGGCCAGCAGCAGCGCCCAGACCGACGCGACCAGCCGGCGGTGCAGGTAGGAGTACCGGCCGAGCCGGTAGAGCAGGTTCGCCATGGGATTCCGTTCACAGATCGGGCGGCGGGCAGAAGCAGAACAGTCAGGAGACGGCGGGCAGCAACCGCTGCATCGCCGTACGGCAGATCAGGCGCAACTCGTCGTCGGGCCGCTGGGCGGGATCGCGGCACTCGGCCAGCAGGCCGTTGACCGCATAGCGCGCCATCGCCAGCTCGAGCTCGTCATCGGTCCCGGCGAGCAGGCGAATCATCTGCTCACCGGCGGCGAGCAGTCCGGAGAACTCGGGCATCTCACCGAGGATCGGAACGATGTCGTTCAGCACGCTGATCAGCCCGCGGGCCTCGACGGCCAGCTCGATGAACGAGGTCATGGTCTGCTGCTGCGCCTCGGCCGCCGGCAGCGCGGCCGCCTCGGTCACCAGGGCGGACAGGCGGTTGGCGGACGGCTCGAGCACTGACACGAGCACGCCGGCCTTGTCGTTGAAGTGGTAGAGCACGGTCGCCTTCGAGCAGCCGACCGCCGAGGCGATGTCCTGCAGCGACGTCGCCACGTAGCCCTTGGTCCCGAACAGGCGGATCGCCTCTTGCTCGATCTCGCGGCGAGTGCGTTCACGGACGGGGATGGCTGCCATGTCACCTAGCTTGCCTGACCATGCGGCCAGTTTTCAACCACGCGGTCAGTGAGCTGGCCCACAGGCCGTGGCGAGCCCCAGCGCCGGTGATGGCAGACTTCACCCTTGTGACGGCACAGATTCTGGACGGCAAGGCCACCGCGGCGGCGATCAAGGCGGAATTGACCCAGCGGGTCAGCAAACTCGCCGAGGCGGGCATCGTGCCGGGGCTCGGCACCATCCTGGTCGGCGACGACCCGGGCAGCCATGCCTATGTCGCGGGCAAGCACCGCGACTGCGCGGCCGTCGGCATCGCCTCGATCCAGGTCGAGCTGCCTGCCACCGTCAGCCAGGCCGAGCTCGAGACCAAGGTGCGCGAGCTCAACGAGGACCCGGCCTGCACCGGTTTCATCGTCCAGCTGCCGCTGCCGAAGCACATCGACACCAACGCGATCCTCGGCCTGATCGACCCGGACAAGGACGCGGACGGCCTGCACCCGGTCAGCCTGGGCAAGCTCGTGCTCGGCCAGGACGGCCCCCTGCCCTGTACGCCGAAGGGCTGCGTCGAGCTGCTCCGCCGGTACGACGTACCGATCGCGGGCGCGCACGTCGTCGTCATCGGCCGGGGTGTCACCGCCGGAAGGCCGATGGGTCTGCTCTTCACCCGGCGCAGCGAGAACGCGACCGTGACCCAGTGCCACACCGGTACGAAGGACCTCGCGTCGGTCGTCCGCACGGCCGACATCGTGATCGCGGCAGCCGGTTTCGCCGGGCTGGTCACGGCCGACATGGTCAAGCCGGGCGCCGTACTGATGGACGTCGGCACCAGCCGCGGCCCCGACGGCAAGATCGTCGGCGATATCGACATCGCCGCCCGCGAGGTGGCGAGCTGGATCGCGCCGATGCCCGGTGGTGTCGGCCCGATGACCCGGGCGATGCTGCTCAGCAACGTGGTCGAGGCCGCCGAAGCGGCTCGCGGCTGATGCCTCCCGCTCAGACGTCGCTGCGGCAGGAATGGCCGCTGGCGCTGGCCGGGCTGGTCGCGGTGGCCGGCCTGTTCATTCTCACCTTCGACGGCTGGCGCCGGGGTGCCGCGCTGATCGCGGCCGGGGTGCTGCTGGCCGGTTTCCTCCGGCTGGTGCTGAGCGATGATCGCGCGGGCCTGCTCCGGGTGCGCGGCCGCACCTTCGACATCTTCTTCCTCGGCGGCGTCGGCGCCGTCATCTTCCTGCTCGCCGTCATCATCCCCAACTGACCCGCGCCCGCAGCGGCGTCGGGGCGTCGGGGCGACCCAACGTTTCCGGGTTCTCACCAGTCTCCGCAGATGAGCGATTGCTCTGATGCCGAGCGTGAGGACACGACGTGAGTTCGACAGCGAGACGATGGACAGTGGGGGTGATCGCCCTGGCCCTGGCGACCACCGGGGGCGGACCAAGCCAGGCGGCCCCAGCCCAGCCGGCCGCGGGCCAACTGAGAGTCGAGCCCGATCCGACGGTGACACTGATCACCGGGGACAAGGTGCGCCTGCACGGCGGCGACCCGGCCAGGATCTCGATCACGGCAGGCCCGGGCCGGAAGGGCATGCGGTTCGGCACCTACCGGGCCAATGGTGAGTTGAGCGTCATCCCCGCCGACCTCGCGACCGAGGTGGCGAAGGGCCGGGTGGACCGGCGATTGTTCGGCATCACCGGCCTGATCAAAGCCGGGTACGACGACGCGCACAGCCGGGACACCGCGCTGCTGCTCACGTACCGGCATCGGGGACCGCGGCCGAAGTTGCCGGGGGCAACCGTGCTGCGCTCGCTGCCGGCTGTCAACGGCGCCGCGGTCCGGCTGCCGAAGGCGCGGCCCTGGACCGGATTGGCCGAGGGGATCGACCGGATCTGGCTGGACGGCAAACGCCGCCCGCTGCTCGACCGGTCGGTCCGGCAGATCGGTGCGCCGGCAGCCTGGCAGGCGGGCCACACCGGCAAGGGTGTGACGGTGGCGGTGATCGACACGGGGATCGACGCCGCTCACCCCGATCTGGCGGGTCAGGTCGTGGCTGCGCGCAACTTCATCGACGACCAGCCGGGCGACAATGGCGGCCATGGCACGCACGTGGCCTCGACCGTGGCCGGCCGGGGAGACCCCTATCGAGGTGTCGCGCCCGATGCGAAGCTGCTCGACGCGAAGGTCTGCGACGTGTTCGGCCAGTGCCCGGACTCGGCCATCATCGCCGCGATGGAATGGGCCGCGGTGGAGAAGTCCGCCCGGGTGATCAACGTGAGCCTGGGTGAGGAGGACACCGCCGGGGTCGATCCCGTCGAGGCCGCCATCAACCGGCTCAGCGCTCAGACCGGTGCGTTGTTCGTAGTTGCCGGGGGCAACGATGGGCCGGGCCGGGGCACGATGGGTTCGCCCGCGACCGCCGAGGCCGCGCTGGCGGTGGGAGCGGTCGACGGTCAGGACGGACTGGCGTGGTTCTCCAGCCGCGGGCCGCGGCTGGGCGATGGCGGGATCAAGCCGGACGTCACCGCGCCCGGGGTGGGCATCGTGGCGGCCCGGGCCGCGGACACGGAGCTCGGCGAACCGGTCGGCGAAGGCCATACCCGCCTGTCCGGTACGTCGATGGCCTCGCCGCACGTGGCCGGGGCCGCCGCCCTGCTCGCCGGGCAGCACCCGGACTGGCGCGGCGATGACCTCAAGGGCGCGCTGATGGCCGCGGCGAAACCCATCGCCGGGCAGACCGTCTTCGAACAGGGCTCGGGCCGGGTGGATCTCGGCCGGGCGATCGGCCAGTCGGTCGTATCGGTGCCGGGAAGTATCTCGTTCGGCGTCGTCCAGTGGCCGCACACCGATGACGCGCCGGTCGCTCGCGAGCTGACCTATCGCAATCTCGGCCCGACGGAGGTCGGGTTGTCGGTGACCGCGACCATCAGCTCGCCGGACGGAAGTCCCGCACCGGCCGGTGCGCTGGGCCTCGACCAGGACCGGGTCACCATCCCGGCCGGCGGTACGGCGACCGTCCGGCTCACCTCCGACACTCGGCACAACGGACCCGACGGCGCCTACACCGGCCGGGTTGTCGCGACCGGCGGCGGCAGCTCCGTGGTGACCCCGATCGCCGTAGTGAAGGAGGTCGAGAGCTACGACGTGACGGTCAACCACACCGGCCCCGACGGTCGACCCACCGAAGCGGTCACCGCGCTCTTCGGTCTCGACGGGCAGAGCGAGATTCAGTGGCTCAGCGCCGCCACGACCCACCTGCGTCTGCCGAAGGGCGAGTACATCGTCGACGGGCGGCTCGACACCGGCGACGCGTCGTACCACGTTGTCCGCCCGAAACTCCTGGTGGACAAGGCGTTATCGGTGACGACCGACTTCCGTCGCACCCGACCGGTGAGCATTACCGTGCCGCGGCCCGAGGTCAAGCTCGTGCAATACGAGCTCGGCTATTCCCGGAAGGGCAGCGTCGGTGGCCTCGACGCTGGCGTCAGCGGCGACACATTATCCGGGCTGTACGTCGGCTCTGCGGGGGATCCGGCCCCGGCGGACCACCTGAAGGCGTACAACGCGACGAGCTGGGCGGTGCCGTCGGGCGAGGACAAGTTCCACAACTCGCCGTACGTGTACCGGCTGTTCAGCACCCGAACCGGCAGCTACTTCGACGGCGATCACCGGGTCGTCCGGGACGCGGAGCTGGCGAAGGTCACCACCACGCACCACGCCGACGAACCGGGTGGACGATCCATCGAGTTCCTGTTCGGCGCCGTTCCCGGGGCAAGTGCGCATTGGTCCACGGGGCTGACCTTCGATCGGCCGTTCAAGGTGGTCAACTTCCTGGAGGCCGGCGAGGTCAGCTGGGGCGGGCATCACGAGGTGGAAGAAGGTCCTGATTGGACGCTGACCGGCCGGCTAAGGCTGAGCCCCCGCAACTATCCAGTAGCCGGGTCCTACCTGGACTCCAGATGGGCGGCCGTGTCCGGACCGCTCGCAGTGGCGGGAAGTGCCGTCAGGGCAGGTAACGAGCTCACCTTCAACGTGTGGCCGTATGCAGACGCGGCCGGTAACGCGGGCGCGACCATCACGGATTCGGCCGTCACCAAGCTCTATCGGGACGGTCTGCTCGTTGCCGAGGCCGGTGGCGTCAAGGTGGCGGCGGCAGACCTGCCGGCGGGCGAAGGCGAGTTCCGCGCGGAACAGTCCGTGACGCGGTCGCTCTCGCCGTTGTCCACCCGCACCGACTCGGTCTGGACGTTCCGATCGGGCCAGGCGGGCGCGGAAGGTCTGCGGCTGCCCATTCGCACGATCCGGTTCCAGCCGGACGTGGATTCGCGCAATACCGCTCGCCGTACGAAGGCGACGGCACTGCCGTTCCGGCTCGACGTCCAGTCCGGTGCGGTGATGCCGACGGCGTCCGCGGTCGACGTACAGACCTCGGGTGATGACGGCACGACGTGGACCAGGGCCGTCGTACGACGCACCGGGCCCACGTCGTACGTCGCCCTCTTCGCCACCCCGCGCGGGGCGTTCGTTTCCCTCAAGGCGAGCGCCGTCGACTCCGCGGGCAACACGACCAAGCAAACCATCACCCGGGCGTACCGCCTCGGCTGAAACAGCGACGTCCGGAGCACCCTTACTCGCGGGTGCTCCGGACGTCTTGGTACTAGGTCAGCCGAGCAGGCCGAGGGCCTGGACGGCGTCGCGCTCTTCGCCGAGCTCGGCGGCGCTGGCGTCGATGCGGCCGCGGGAGAACTCGTTGATCTCGAGCCCCTGGACGATCTCGTAGTTCCCGTTCGAGCTGGTGACCGGGAAGGACGAGATGAGCCCCTGCGGTACGCCGTACGAGCCGTCGGACACGACCGCCATCGAGGTCCAGTTGCCCTCGGCGGTGCCCTTCAGCCAGTCGCGCGCGTGGTCGATGGTGGCCGCGGCGGCGGAGGCGGCGCTGGAGGAGCCACGGGCCTCGATGATCGCCGCGCCACGCTTCTGCACGGTCGGGATGAAGTCGTTCTCCAGCCACGCCTGGTCGTTGACGACCTCGGCCGCGTTCTTGCCGCCGACCTCGGCGTGGAAGATGTCCGGGTACTGGGTGGCCGAGTGGTTGCCCCAGATCGTCATCTTCTTCAGGTCGTTGACCGAGGTGCCGGTCTTGGCCGCGAGCTGGGCCAGCGCGCGGTTGTGGTCCAGCCGGGTCAGCGCGGAGAAACGCTCGGCCGGGATGTCCGGCGCGTTGCTCTTCGCGATCAGCGCGTTGGTGTTGGCCGGGTTACCGGTCACGGTGACGCGGATGTCGTCGGCGGCGTGCTCGTTCAGCGCCTTGCCCTGCACGGTGAAGATCGCGCCGTTGGCCTCGAGCAGGTCACCGCGCTCCATCCCCTTGGTGCGGGGGCGGGCGCCGACCAGCAGCGCGACGTTCGCGCCGTTGAAGATGGTGTTGGCGTCGTCGCCGATCTCCACCCCGGCCAGGGTCGGGAAGGCGCAGTCGTCCAGCTCCATCACGACACCCTCGAGCGCCTTCAGGGCGGGGGTGATCTCGAGCAGCCGGAGCTCGACGGGCGTGTCCGGCCCGAGCAGCGCACCACTGGCGATCCGGAACAGCAAGCTGTAGCCGATCTGGCCGGCGGCGCCGGTGACGGCGACCTTCACGGGTGTATTACTCACGACACGCTCCAAACGACAGACTCGAAATGGCGGAGTGGACTCCGTCCGGACGTTAGCAATCCGGACGGAGGGACACGAGTCTGGGTACCTGTTAGCTCTGTTACGGCCGCTCCACGCCGAGCACTTTCTGGGGCGCGATGCTGACGCGGTAAGCAGCATGGCCGGGGCCGCTCCCGGCGTTGAAGTCCACTCGCCACCCGCCGAAGAAGGCCTCGTGGTCGACACCGTCCATGTTGGCGAGCACCCAGTCGGCGATCGGCTGGAGGGACGGATCGATCGCGGGCAGCCTCGGGGCGAGCTTGCGAATGGCGTTCTTGACCGACACCTCGTCACCGTTCTCGCCGGCGAAGTAGATCGCGTTGATCCCGGCGGGGCCGTCGATCACGCTGAGGGTGGCCCTGGCATCAACGGGCGGCTTGGCCGAGATCCCGTCGAAGGTGGTGTCGTAGCAGTCCAGGTGATCCGGCTCGGTGTTGATCCCGTCGACGAAGCTGCACTTCAGCTTGGTCGCCTTGAGCTTCGGCAACGCCTGCTCCTTGGTGACCGGCATCGACTCGAAGTGCGGCAGATAACCGCCGGGAATCTGGTCGAATCCGGTCTTGATCAGGTCCTTGTCGCCAGGCTCCGTGTTCGGCTGCATCGGCTGGTATTTGCCCCAGGTGAGCTCCTTGCCATCCGCAAGCAGGACCTCGACGTCAGCCGCCGGCACGATCTTGTCGACCATGGCGCGCTTCAGCGATTCCGTGGTCTCCTCGTTATGACCGGTCGCGTTGAAGTCGGCGAGCACGACCGTGCCCTTCTGGTCGGCCAGGAACGTGATGTCGGCACTGTCGTAGCTGTCGAACCCTTCCTTCTTCGGGTACGCCTTCGCCAGCGAGCACATCCGCAGGTCGGCGCCCGGATCGCTATGACGGGTGCACGTGAACCCCTTCGCGACCAGGGCCTGTTGCACCCGCTCGGACTGGCCCGCGTCTTCCGCCCAGCTGCCGCTCAACACGCCCGGGGTGGGTGACGGTGTCCCCGACGGCGTCGTACTCACGTTGTCGGTCGGGGTGGTGTTGCTGGCGCTGGGGCTGCTTGCCGGGTCTTCCGATCCGCATGCCACCAACGTCAACGCCAGTACTGCGGCAGCCCCCGCCGCCGCTGTCCTGCGTCCGTAACCCATCGTTATTCCTCCTGCTTTTGGCCGCTTTGCTCAGGACCCTAGCGGGAGTCAAGCGGCCGTTGAGCAGAACGGGCCGAGGTTGCACGAACCTGCAACGGTCACAATGGGTGGCGTGGAACGACAGGTGGCCAGCGGACTGGCCGAGATCGAGGCGGCTCCGGACGGCACCTTCGTGCTGCGGGTCGACGGCTCGCTGCAGTCCCAGGTCGATCTGGCCGATCCCGCCAACCTCAGCTTCGAGTACATGCGCCGCATCGGCGACCTCCTCGACGCCGTCGCGGGCCGCCGTCAGCCGATCTCGGTGCTGCACATCGGCGGCGCCGGGCTCACCCTGCCGAGGTACGTCGCCACCACCCGGCCGCGGTCCCGGCAGATCGTGCTCGAGCCCGACGAGGACCTGACCGAATTCGTCCGCGAAGCCCTGCCGGTGCCGAAGCGTGCGGGGATCAAGGTCCGCGGTGCGACGGGCCGTGCCGGGATCGCCGACGTGTACGACGACTCGGTCGACGTACTGATCGTCGACGCCTTCGTCCGCGAAGCAGTCCCGGCAAACCTGGTCACGACCGAATTCGCTTTGGAAGCCCTTCGCGTGCTGCGCCCCGGGGGAGTCGCCGTCTACAACCTCATCGACGGTACGGCCGGCCTGCCGTTCCTCCGCCGGGTAGCCGCCACCATGCTCGCGTCCTTCGGCCAAGGCGTCGCACTGGCCGAACGCAAGGTCTTCCGCGGCAAGTCCTTCGGCAACGTAATCCTCGCCACCTCCCGCCAGCCGTTGCCCGACGTCACACCCGCTGTCCGAAAAGCCCAGCCGCCGTACGACGTCCTGCCGTTGGCCGAGGTCGCCGGCAAGGCCCAACCCCTCGTCGACGCGGACGCGTTCACCACCCCCGCAGCCCCCGCCGGCACCTTCCGCTGACCCCCTCGCGGGAGGGTTATTCACAAGTCCGCCCGCGGGCTTGGGAATGGGGGATGGCGCGAGTACGGCGTACGGGCCTTTGGGGGTTGGTGGGGAGGTGGGCAGTAGGTTTGGGGGGTGGCGAGGATTGCGGAGTTGTGGTTTTACCCGGTTAAGGGGCTGGCGGGGATCTCGGTGGAGGCGGCTGAGGTCGGGGTTGCCGGGGTGCGGTTCGACCGGGAGTTGATGTTGGTGGATCCGCGGGATGGGGTCTTCCACAGTCAGCGCACGCTGCCCGCGATGGCGGCGGTTCGGACGGCGGTCTCCGATGACGGCGCGGTGTTGCGGTTCAGCGTGGACGGGGCGGCTGACCTGGTGGTCGAGGTGGCGGCGGAGGGACCGCGGCGCGACGTGAGCCTGTTCGGGAAGTGGTTCGGGCAGGGCGTGGACCAGGATCCGCTCGCCGGGAAGTGGTTCACCGAGGTGCTCGATCGGCCCGCGACGCTGGTGCGGGTCACGCCGGAGCACCATCGGCCGGGTTGGGGTGTGCATCCGGGCCAGAGCGGTTTCGGTGACGCGCACGCCTTGCTGATCACCTCGCCGGCGTCGCTCGACGAGCTGAACTCGCGCATCCTCGAAACCGGCGGCGAGGCACTGCCGATGAACCGGTTCCGGCCGAATCTGGTGGTATCCGGCTGGCCCGAGCCGCATACCGAGGACAAGGTGCTCAAGGCAACGATCGGCGCGGCCGAGATCGGCTACTCGTCCCGGTCGATCCGGTGTGCGGTGCCGACGATCGACCAGACCACCGGTGTCCGGAGCGGGCCTGAGCCGACGCGCACGCTGGCGACGTACCGGCGCGAACCGACGTACGGCGGTGGGGTCAGTTTCGGGATGAAGGCGGCGGTGCTCACGCCTGGGGTGGTGTCGGTTGGCGACGAGTTCGTGGTGACCGACTGGCTGCCTGAAGGCCCGGATCCGGCTCCAGCCACTCGTGAGCCCAAGGCCGGCCAGAAGACTCGTGAGCCGACGGCTGGCCCTAAGAGTCGCTAGCTTCAAAGGGTGCGACGACTGATCTGTGCCACCCTGACGCTTTGTCTCGGCTCTAGCCTGCTCACCCCGGCTCTAGCGACTCCTACGTTGGCAGCCGCTACGCCGTCCAAGGCGGTGTACGACGTCGCAATGCGGTCTAACGCGACGGGGACGCAGTGGAGAGGCCGTCAGAAGGTCTACTTCACCAACACCTCGGCCAAGCCGCTCAAGGAGATCTACCTCCGCTTGTGGGGCAACGGCCTCGACGGCTGCGGTACGACGAGTAGGCCGTCTCCTGTGCGCGTCAGCCGTCTCACGGGCGGCAAGCCGGCACCGCTGACCGTACGTTGCAGCGCGCTGCGGATCGACCTGCCAAAGCCCTTGCAGCGTGGGGCTCGTGGGCACGTCGCGTTCGACCTGAGCATCGACGTACCGACCAGGCTGAACAGGTTCGGCCGACTCGGCCAGCACAACTTCCTGGGCAATGCCCTGCCTGTGTTGGCTGTACGCGACGCCGGCGGCTGGCGGCTCGACCCGGACGTCGGGATCGGCGAGAGCTTCTACACACTCACCTCGGACTTCCTGGTCCGGCTGAACCACCCGAAGGCTCTAGCGGTCCCCGCGACGGGTCTATCGTCCAAACAACCTGCACCGGGTGGTCGCGTCACCACCGTCGCCCTCGCCCGGAAGGTGCGGGACTTCGCATGGGCGGCAGGGCCGTTCAAATCGGCCAGTGCCACCTCACCCGGTGGTATCCGGGTCAACCTGCACTGGACCGCCGGAACCGCTCCGGCCAGCATCAACGCCGTACGGCGTGAGGCCCTTGCAGTGATGGACGATCTCGGCCGTAGGTTCGGGAAGTACCCGTACGGCGAGGTGGACCTCGTACTCAGTCCTGGCTTCCAGCCGATCGGGAGTATGGAGTACCCGGGGTTCGTGCTCGTCGCCGTCGACGGGGTCGAGAGCGCGACCGTGCACGAGCTGGCGCACCAGTGGTGGTACGGGATCATCGGCAACGACGAGTACGCCGATCCGTGGTTGGACGAGGCCTTTGCGGTGTATTCGCAGGACCTGTTCTACGGCGAAAAGGCCGTCGGGTGCTGGAACGAGGTCTACTGGGACAACAACGAACAGGCCATCAGTAATTCGATGGGCTACTGGGCGAGACACGGCAGGGGCTGGAGCTTCTTCGTGTACTTCGCCGGGTCCTGCGTGCTGCACGAGCTGGAACGCACGATCGGCGAGACCGCGATGGCCCGCCTGATGAAGTCGTACGCCCGGGCGCATTGGCATGGCGTCTCGACGAATGCCGATTTCAAGGCCGCCGCCGCGAAGGTTTCCGGTAAGGACCTCACCCAGTTCTGGCACGAGCACCGGATTCGCTGACGTACGGTCCGGAGTCGGCTGCGCAGGGTGAACGATCCCTATCCGTTCACGCCGTTGACGCCGTATGGTCGCACGGTGGTCGCGCGATGCTGGTCCACCCGGCTGAAGGTGACCCGGCAGACCCCTGACCTGTAAGGAGAATCCGGTGCCCACCGCCCTGACCCGGAAGATCGTCGCCGCCGCGGCGACCACCGCGACCCTCGGAGGCCTCGCCTTGGCCCCGACGCTCGCGCCCGCAAAACCCGTCACCACGCCCAGCGTCACCACGCCCAGCGTTGCGACCACCAGCCACGACCCGAAGTTCGTGGTGGTCGGCCATCGCGGCGCGTCCGGCTACCGGCCCGAGCACACGCTCGCGTCGTACGAGCTGGCCGCGCGGATGGGCGCCGACTACATCGAGCCCGACCTGGTGGTGACCAAGGACAAGGTGCTCGTCGCCCGGCACGAGCCGGAGATCGGCGGCACCACCGACGTCGCCGCCCACCCCGAGTTCGCCGCCCGCAAGAAGACCAAGAAGCTCGACGGGGTGGCCTTGACCGGCTGGTTCACCGAGGACTTCACCCTGGCCGAGCTGCGCACGCTGCGGGCCAAGGAGCGCATCCCGGCGATTCGCCAGCACAACACGTTGTACGACGGCCGCTACCAGGTTCCGACCTTCCAGGAGGTCATCGACCTGTCCAAGCGGCTGTCCCGGGAGCTCGGCCGTACGGTCGGCATCTACCCCGAGACCAAGCACCCGACGTACTTCCAGCAGCAGGGTCTCGCGCTCGAGCCGCTGCTGGTGAAGGCCCTCACCAAGAACGGCCTGAACCACCGAGGCGCCAAGGTCTTCGTCCAGTCCTTCGAGGTGTCGAACCTGCGCGCGCTGAAGCGGGACCTGCGCGTGCCGCTGGTGCAACTGCTCGACGCGCTCGACGCCGCACCGTACGACTTCGTGGTCAAGGGCGACCCGCGGAAGTACGGCGACCTGGTCACTCCGGCCGGCCTGCGCGAGATCTCGACGTACGCCGCCGGTATCGGCCCGTGGAAGGACACGGTCATCCCGCGGGATGCGGCCGGCCGTCTGACCAAGCCGACGACGCTCGTCCACGACGCGCACCGGAGCGGCTTGAAGGTCCACCCGTACACCTTCCGCGCGGAGAACAACTTCGTGCCGCTGGAGTACCGCACCAGCACCAACCCGGCCGACTTCGGCAACCTGCTGGCCGAGCTCGCCGTGTTCCGTAAGGCCGGTGTGGATGGCGTTTTCACCGACCACCCGGACGTAGCCGTTGCCTTCCGCAACGACCTGGTACCCACTCGCTGACGAACTTGTCTTGACGTCAAGATATCTCGTGATATCTTGACGTCAAGACAAATCGGATGAGGGGAAGCCGTTCTGCCATGGCCAAGATCAAGGTGAAGAACCCGGTCGTCGAGCTCGACGGCGACGAGATGACGCGGATCATCTGGCAGTTCATCAAGGACCGCCTGATCCACCCCTATCTCGACATCGACCTCAAGTACTACGACCTGGGCATCGAGAACCGGGACGCGACCGACGACCAGGTCACCGTCGACGCGGCCGAGGCCATCAAGCAGTACGGCGTGGGCGTCAAGTGCGCCACCATCACCCCCGACGAGGCCCGGGTCGAGGAGTTCGGCCTGAAGCAGATGTGGCGCTCCCCGAACGGGACGATCCGCAACATCCTCGGCGGCGTGATCTTCCGTGAGCCGATCGTCATCTCCAACATCCCGCGGCTGGTGCCGGGCTGGACCAAGCCGATCATCATCGGCCGTCACGCGCACGGCGACCAGTACAAGGCGGCGAACTTCAAGGTTCCCGGGGCCGGTCAGCTGACGATCAAGTTCCAGCCGGCCGACGGCTCCGAGCCGATCGAGCAGGTGGTCGCGGACTACGGCGACGACGGCGGTGTGGCGATGGGCATGTTCAACACCAACAAGTCCATCGAGGCCTTCGCCCGCGCCTCACTGTCGTACGGCCTGCAGCGCAACCTGCCGGTGTACATGTCGACGAAGAACACCGTTCTCAAGTCGTACGACGGCGCCTTCAAGGACATCTTCCAGAAGATCTTCGACGAGGAATTCAAGGAGGAGTTCGAGAAGAACGGCCTCACCTACGAGCACCGCCTGATCGACGACATGGTCGCCTCGGCGCTGAAATGGGAGGGCGGGTACGTCTGGGCGTGCAAGAACTATGACGGTGACGTGCAGTCCGACACCGTCGCGCAGGGGTTCGGCTCGCTCGGCCTGATGACCTCGGTGCTGATGGCGCCGGATGGCAAGACCGTCGAGGCCGAGGCCGCGCACGGCACGGTCACCCGGCACTACCGCCAGCACCAGGCGGGCAAGCCGACCTCGACCAACCCGATCGCGTCGATCTTCGCGTGGACCGGCGGTCTCAAGCACCGCGGCAAGCTGGACAACACACCTGAGGTCATCGCGTTCGCGGAGGCGCTCGAGGCGGTCTGCGTCGAGACCGTCGAACAAGGCCTGATGACCAAGGACCTGGCCGTGCTCGTCGGCCCGGACCAGGCCTGGCTCACCACCGAGGAGTTCCTCGCGGCCCTCGACGAGAACCTGCAGAAGAAGGTCGCCGGCCTCTGAATCCAAAAGCCCCGCGCGCCCGACTGGGGGTGCGGGGCTTCTGGGTCGCAGGGGTCAGAGGATCAGGACGATCGTGTAGAGGGCTGGGGCCGCGAAGGCGATCAGCATCAGGAAGGCGATGAAGCGGTGAGTGGGTTTCGTCGCGCTGAGTTGTGAGGCGAACTCGATGAGTGCGCCTTCCTGGGTGTGCCGGCTGAGCCCCATCTGCCGGGCCTCGACCGGCCGGCGGTCGTCGTGCGCGCCAGGCGGAATGCCCTGATGCGCGGGCCCAACGGGGGCGTCGTCGTACGGGTCGTCGTTGTACATCCGACCTCCCACGGGAAGCGTGTGGAGCACAAGCTAACCCCGCGGATCGCCGCTACTCAAGCGACCCGCGGTTCCGTCTCGATTCCGTAAGCTCGGCGCTCAGGTGAAATCCACGACCCACGCGAAGCGGGTGGCATCGGGGCAGGTGTTGAAAATACTGCAGACGAGGCCGCTCTCCGTGTAGGTGTGATCGCCCCGCCCGACCCCGAGGGTGGTGAGGTCGCAATTGAGTACGGTCGACCGGTGGTCCTGCAGGAGCCGATCCGCTGCGCCCTTGGCGGTCATGCCCTTGCCGCCAACGGCCGCGTAGGACGCACCTCTTCCGTCGACCTCGCCACTCTTCGCACGGCCAGCGGCATCGGCACGCGCGCCCTTGGTGAGGGAGGTGTTGCGCTTGAGGGGAGCGCAGCCCTCTGACTCGCGCGCACCGTTGAGCGTGCTGAACAGCTCGAACTCGAAGTTCTCCATGCCGCCGTTGTCGGTCGGCGTACGCGTCGTCTCAGTCGCCGTCGGCGTTGGGGAACTCGTCGTCGAGGTCTCGGTCGGCGTCGGCGTCGGCCGGCCTGAGGTGGTCGGCCGGCTCGTCGGCGGGACCGTGTCGGTGGACGTCGGACGTTCCGTCGGCGCCGTCGTCGGAACCGGCGTTTCGCTGTTGAGATGGCCCGGAGTCGTGGTCTCACCTGGCGTCGGAGTAGGCGTCACGCCAGGAGTCGACGGCTTGGTCGTCGGCGTCGGGGCCTTGGACGGTACGTCGCCCGGGGTGGAGTCGACGATCGGGATCTCGTGATCCGGGGTGTTGTAACTGTCGTCGTCGCGGTTGACGTACGGGATCGCCCCGTCGGCGCTACCGCCGCCGGTCTCCTGGCCGAGGATCCACGCGATGGGCGCGACCACAGCCAGGATGGCCCCGAGAATGACGAAGGGCTTCAGGCCTTTGGACTGGTTCTTCCGCCTACTGTGCGGCCGCCGGTTGGCGCCGTGCTCTGACATGCTTGCGTAAATCCCTTCACGGTCGCCCCCAAGACGTACCTCACCTCGTCCGGCCGTTCCCTGAAGCAAAGCGGAACGGTGGACCTTGACCCGCGGGGCCTACCCAGCCGGGTCTTTTCGATACACGATCGATCGTTGTGTCTGAATGCCGGAATGGCAGTTGCACGGACGGGGAGCGGCCGTCCACGCACAGCGATCAGCCGCCGAAGTCCTGCACCCAGCTGCCTGGGCTGTAGCCCTCCTTCACCCGGCCGGGGTCGTACCCGATTCCGGTCACGGTGAAGGAGCAGTTCAGGATGTTCGCGCGATGGCCGTCGCTTTCCATCCAGGCGTCGACGACACTTTCGGCACTCGGGTAACCCGCGGCGATGTTCTCGCCGTACGTGCGACCGCTCCAGCCCGCATCGCGCATCCGCCGCGAGGCCGTCTTGCCCTCGGGCGTCTCGTGCGAGAAGTACTTGCGGTTGGCCATGTCCGACGCATGCCCGCCGGCGGCCCGGACCAGCGCGTCGTTCAGCTGGAGTGGGCGGCAGCCTTCGTCGCGCCGCTCGGCGTTCACGAGGTCGAGCACCTCGCGCTCCACGGAGTTCGTCCCGTTAGGCGGCGGTTGCGAGGGCGGCGGAGTGGTCGGCGTCTTTGTCGGGGTCGCCGTGACGGTCCGGGTCGGCGTGCTCGTCGGGGTCCGGGTCGGCTTGGTGCTCTGCCCGGTCCGCGTCGGCTCGTCGGTCGGCGTACGCGTCGGCCGGACCGTGATGGTGGTCGTCGGCGGCGCGGTCGTCGTACCGGCCGTGGGTGTCGGCTTCGTCGGTACGGTGGTCTGTCCCGGCTTCGGCGTACCGGTTGTACCGGTGACGAGGGGACCGAGCGAGCTGGTGCCGCCCGGCGTCGTGGTGACGACCTTGCCGTGCGGCAGCGTGACGACAACGCCCGCACGCTTCTCGCCGGTGTTGTCGATGGCGTCGCTGCCGCGCTCGGTGCCGAGGTCGTCGTCGGAGACGTTCTGTAGCGTGGCCTGGCGGTCCTGGACGGAATCACCACGGCTGCTGGTCATCACCCACACCACAGGTGCAGTGGCGAGCAGCACGGACAGTGCGCTCACCACGGGCCCGAGGACACCTCGACGGGCTTTCCTGCGATGCCGGCCGCTGGCGGGCGAGTCGGTCATGGGTCTGCGATTCCTTTGTCGTCGTGAAGTCCCCGTGTCACGAAGTACGAACGCAGACAGTAGCGGATAACGGGTCCCGCGAGTCGCTGACTTCTCAAGATTTAACTCGCTCCTCGCATTCACGCCGCTCCGCTACTCTGCGGCACTTAGCCGGCGTTGGTCGTCGGCCGATCTCACCAGGAGCCTTTATGCAGGTCGTTGTCGGTGCTGGACCAGTGGGTACGTCGACCGCCCGGTTGCTCGCGGAGCAAGGGGAAGAGGTCAAGCTGGTCAGCCGCCGGGGAACCGGTCCGGACCACCCCGGCATCACCCTGGTGAAGGCGGATGCGGCCGCGGGTCTGACGGACGTAGCGGCCGGCGCCTCGGCGTTGTACAACTGCGCGGGCCTGCCGTACCACCGTTGGTCAACCGACTGGCCGCCCCTGAACGACGCGTTGATCCGGACCGCCGAGGCCACTGGTGCGGTCCTCGTCTCCGCCGGGAACCTCTACGCGTACGGCCCGGTCGATGGCCCGATCACGGAGGAGACGCCGGAGCGGCCCAACTCGGTC
Source organism: Kribbella sp. NBC_01245 (assembly GCF_036226525.1). Lineage (NCBI taxonomy): Bacteria > Bacillati > Actinomycetota > Actinomycetes > Propionibacteriales > Kribbellaceae > Kribbella > Kribbella sp. NBC_01245. Next base: position 4,289,624 of record NZ_CP108487.1, on the reverse strand, counting down.
AAGGGTGAGGTCCGGGCGCGGATGTGGGCGGACGTTCTCGCGGCACACCAGGCCGGGCGGATCCGGGCGGCCGAGGTCCGCAGCTCGGACTACCTCGGCGCCGGGGCGCAGTCGGTGATGTCCGTGGTGGTCTTCCCGAAGGTCCGCGCGGGCAAGACCGCCTCGGTCCCGGCCGACCTGGACGCCTTGCACAGCTGGACAGCCGTCGCCGACGTCGCTCGCACTCTCGTGGCGGTCGCCTCTGCCTCTGAGGACCTGGTGTTGGGTCGGGTCTGGCATGTGCCGACGCCGGCGCCGATGTCGATCCGCGACCTCGCCACCCGGTACGCCGTACTCACGAACTCGCCGGAGCCGAAGCTATCCCGCATGCCCGCCCCGATCCTCTGGCTGGGCGGCCTCTTCAACCCGACCGCGAAAGAGATGCGCGAGATCCAGTACCAACTCGCCCACCCCTTCATCCTCGACTCCACCGCCGCCACCAACACCTTCGGCATCACCCCACTGACCACCGACGAGGCCCTCCAGCTCTAACCGACGCCCCTTGCCGTTCATTCGCCGGAATCCGCCCGGGCCTCTTTCCGAGGGGCGATGCCGCCGTCGAGGAACGCACCCGCGCACAGTCCGACGCGCGCAAAACCAACCTCTGGCCGATTTGTGGAAAACCCCTCCGCGAGGTGCCTGGTTGCGTTTGCACACGCGCGACATAAGGCGGCACCTCGCGGAGGGGTTTTCCACAAATCAGCCCGCGGGCTTGGGAATGGGGGATGCGCCGTGTACGGCGTACGGCGCGGCGCTCGCGTTGCCGATCACCTGGCCGTCGCCGTCGTAGTAGGACCGGGGCTTACCCGTAGGACCGCGGGCTTACTCGAGGAAGTCGAGGGCTTCGCGGGCGTGGGTGAGGACGGAGATGTGGCTTTCGGCGGGGTAGAGGAGGAGCTCGGTCACGGACATGTGGTGGGCCAGCCAGTCCGCATGCGTCGGGGGCGCGATGCCGTCCTGGCCGCCGTGGAGCAGCATGACCGGGGAGATCGGGTTGTAGATCCATGGCTGGACGTAGCAGAGGTCGTCGTCGATCAGGCCGCCCGGCCCGTTCGCCATCGCCGGGCCGGCGACCTTGCCGAAGAAGGACCACTCGCCGTTGAATGCGGCCACGTCGGCCTCGGTGAACTCCGGGTCATACTCCACGCCCGAGTTCTCGTGTCGCTCCTTCGCCTCGCGGCCAGCAGCGGCCGCTGTTAGCGAAGCCACGCCCGACGGGATCATCCCGGCGAACCAGTCCAGCCCTTTCGCACCGAAAGGCGCAAGCGCCGAGACCGCGAGCACGGAGCTGACGCGCGTACCCAACAGACTCGCCGCCCCCAGCGCGAACGAAGCGCCACCCGAATGACCGACCAGCGCCAGCCGATCCAGCCCAAGGAAGTCCGCGACGGCTGCGGTATCCGTCGCGACCGAGGCCACCGACCGGTCCAGATGCCGGGTCGAACCGCCGTACCCCGGCCGGTCGAACGACACCCAGCGCAGATCGTCGCGGAACAACGGCTCAGGCGGCAGACCGATATTCGGCGTCCCGTGCAACCAGCACACCGGCAACCCATCCCCGCCGCTGTCATAGACGTGCAGAGTCCTGCCATCACTCAACCGCAAGTCCTTCTCGATCATTGATGGTCCGGCGTGGAGACCCCGTCTTTCAGGGCGGGGAGGAAACGCCGGTCCCTCCATTCAGGTTTTGTCGGGGGCGTCGGGTAGGTTTTGGGGTGCTGGCCTGCGATAACCAAGCGTCCAGCATTAGCACGACAGTTTGACCTTGTAGTGACTGCGGCCGGGCGGGCCGTGGCAGCGCGGTGAGCCTTCTTGCGCAGTCGGGCACGGCGATGATCCGCGAACCTCATCTCGCTACCTCCGGGTGGTGGGTTGGAATCCCTCGCCTTCAGGCGGGTGGAGGACGTCAACACGCACTCACCTTAAAGTCGCCAACGGGAATTTCAGCGGTACGTCGCGCCCCTGCCCATTCCCCTCGACACTTCTGCCCCAAAGGGTCGACCGGGCCATCGCGAGCGGCCCGCCGCCTTCACCGACATGGCTCGCGGCTCCGCTGGGTGACTGAGAGTCGGGCGTCCAGAGCGGCGCCGCGAGCCATTCACAATCTGTCGGACGCGCCCACACCGTTCACCCGCAGGCGTGGGTTGATGAGTCAATTATCGTGACGAAGGATGCGGACGGAATGCCGGGCGTCTGCGTCATGGCTGTAGCAATCGCGGACCCTGTGGCGTGCGAGAGCACCCCGGGGTGGCCGTGGCTACCGGATGTCTTCGCCGGTACGGCCACGCGGCGCGCAGACGACCTGATTCAGCGGGAGCGGCCGACGACTATGTCGGCGGCGACCTTCCAGCCGAGGGAGCGGTAGAGGCGTAGGCCGTCCTTGGACGCGGCGAGGACGCCTCGGGTGGCACCTTGGGCTGCGGCCGCCTCGACCAGGGCGGCCATGACGGCGCTGCCCAGGCCGCGTCGGCGGTGCTGGGGGTCGGTCTCGATCCGGTCGGCGATGGCGTCCTGGCCGACTACGGCCATCCGGCCGCTGGAGGCGACGGCGCCGTGGATGGTGGCCCGGGTGATGATCACGTCGGACTCGAGCTCGGAGACGAGGGCGTAGCGCGGATGGAGTTGCAGCTTGGGCTGGTCGGACAACCGGATGGTCATCAGCCATTCCTTGTCCCGCTGGACCTCCAGACCGAGGTCTTCCAGCTCGTCGGCACGCGCCTCACGGTCATCGGTGACCACCGTGACCCAGGCGGAACCGCGCGCGCCGGTGGTGGCCAGGGCGAGGCCCGCGGCCCGCTCCAGCCGCTCGGGGTGGGCGTCAGCGTCCAGGACGACGTACTCCATGGCGCGGCCTTGTTCGCCGGCCCGCACGGTCAGCAGGCCGTCCTCGTCGACGACGGTCGTCCAGCCCCGGGACTTGGACCATCCGGCCTGCCACTGGCGAACCAGCTCCTCACGATCGGTCACTGCTGAATTCAAGCAGCCGGATCGGTTTCGGGCGAGGGGAAAGGCGATTCGCTTCGCAGCAGGTCGAACCAGAGCATGTCCTGGCGGCTCCCGTCGCGCAGCACCTCGGCCTCCCGTTCGATGCCCGCGGCCACGAATCCGTTGGCCAGGGCAACGTGCTGCGAGGCGGTGTTCCCCGCGGCGGTGGCGAGCACGAGCCGGTAGCGCCCGAGCCCGCCCGCCTCGACCGGGGTGAAGGCGTGCCGGATGCCCAGCGCGACCGCCTCGGTCATCAGGCCGCGCCCGCGCGCCTCCGGATGGGCCCAGAAGCCGATCTCGCCGGAGTCGTCGCCATCGATGTGCAGGACGCTGAGGTTGGCCAGCAGTACGTCGGTCTCGGGGTCGACCACGGCCCAGCTGACGGCCGTACCGGTCGCGCTCATCCAGAGCCGCGACTCCAGGTAGTACTCGGCGTCGGCCAAGGTGTACGGCGAGGCGAAATGCGGCGCCCAGTACTGCGTACGCTCGTCCGACGCCGCTTCGACGATGCGCTGCGCGTCCGAAGGCCGGTGCGGCCGAAGCCGGAGGCGCTCGCCATCGATCACCGGGATGTCCCACCACGGCGTACGCGGCTCGCGCGAGTCTCCGGCCCGGAGCGAGGCGATCCACTGCTCACAACGCACGCCCTGGTACGCCGTACCCCCGTCGACGTACGCGAACCGGCCGAACCCGGCCTCCCAGAGAGCGCGAAGACCATCCCAGTCGTTGGCGGGCGAACGCCACAGCACGATCTCCCAGCCGAGCTGCTCGAACGCGAAGGAAGCCACCAGCCGCACCGCCTCGGCCGTCACGCCCGGGCTGAAGGTGATGTCGCCACCCGGACCCGCGGGGGAGGTGAGGCCGATCGTGCCGGTCTTCTCGCCGTCGCGCTCGACCACCCAGCTCAAGTCGCCCGTCGAAGGCAAGAGCCGGACGGTCTCAGAGGTCAGGATCACAGCGCCACCTCGGTTGCCAGCAGGTCGTACATGACCAGATTGTCGTACGAGCCGTCGCGCAGGGGAGCGGTCGCGCGCTGGACGCCGACCTGGGTGAAGCCGTTGGCCTCGGCGATGTGCCGGGAGGCGGAGTTCGGTTCGTTGGCGAGCAGGACGAGCCGCCGACGACCGAGGCCGCCCTTGTCGATGGGCGTGAAGGCCTGCCGGATCACGAGTGCGACGGCCGCCGTCATCACGCCCCGGCCGCGGGCATCGGGATGCGCCCAATAGCCGATCTCGCCGAGAGTGTGGTCGACGCGGTGGGTCATGTCGAAAACGCTCACGTTGCCGAGCAACCGGTCGTCGCCGGCATCCGCGATCGCCCAGGAAACGCCGCTGCCGGTGGCCGCGAACTCCCGGCGGGTTTCGATGAAGCCCTTCGCGTGCTCGGCCGTATAGGGCGAGGGCATGGCGGACAGCCAGTGCTGGGTCCGCTCGTCGGCACAGGCCTCGGTGGTGCGCTCGATATCCCGATCCTCGAGCGGCCGCAGCCGGAAGCCGTCGCCCTCGATCACCGGGATCGTCCACCAGTTGCCCTGCGGTTCGCGATCCTCATCTCGCGTGATCGAGGCCAGCCACTCGTCCCGTCGTACGCCGCGAACCACCACGCCACCCGTGACGATCTGGAACCGCCGGAACCCGCAGTTCCATACCGCCTTGCGCGAAGCCCAGTTTCCCCCGAACGCCCGCCAGCCGACCCGGTCCCAGCCCAGCGTGTTGAAGGCGTACGTGAGCGTCAGCTGGATCGCCCGGGTCATCACGCGATTGCCCCGCGCCCACGGAGCGAGGCCGAACCCGATCTCCCCGCCGTTGCCGTCACCGCCGCGCAGATCGATCGACCCGGCGAACCGGCCGTCGTAGTCGATCGCCCAGGTCCAGGACCCGCCATCGCGCCAGCCGGCCGCTACGAACTCGGTCACGAAGGCGACGGCGTGCTCGCGCTCATACGGCACCGGGATGGTGGTCCAGTGCTGCATGTCGGCGTCCTGGCACATCTCGTACGCCGGCTCGACATCCGCCGGGGTATGCGCGCGCAACGTCACCACGCCATCGGTCAGTACTGGCACGTCCTCGGGAAACCTCATGTGCCTAGTGTCCTCATGGACCGGGTGACGCGCCTCCCACTTTTCCACCGGCAAACCCGACCGGCCACTAGTGTGTGTGACGTGAACGCGTCTGAGAGTGTCGAGCCGGCCCGCGGGCGGGGTGGCCAGCTGGCCGCCCAACGGCAGGCGACGATCGTTGCCGAGGTCAACAGCCGTGGGGCGATCACGGTGGCGGAGCTGGTCGAGCGGTTCGGTGTGTCGGACATGACCATCCGGCGTGACCTCGACGCGCTCGACTCCAGCGGGCTGCTGCACAAGGTGCACGGCGGCGCGACCTCGGTGGGTCTGCGCAGTGCGCATGAGCCCGGGTTCGACGCGAAACTCACGCAGGAGTCGACCGCGAAACAAGCGATTGCTGCGGCCGCCGCGAGCCGGGTGCAGCCCGACAGCGCGGTTGGCATCGGCGCCGGTACGACGACCTACGCGCTCGCGCGGCACCTGCTCCGGGTGGAAAACCTCACGGTCGTGACGAACTCGGCCCGCATCGCCGACGTCTTCCACAGCAACAGCCGGTCCGACCGTACGGTCGTGCTGATCGGCGGTATCCGCACGCCTTCGGACGCGCTGGTCGGCCCGATCGCGACGGCCGCGCTGCAGTCGTTGCACCTCGATCTGCTGTTCCTCGGCGCGCACGGGCTCGACGCCGAGCACGGTCTGAGTACGCCGAACCTGATGGAGGCTGAGACCAATCGCGCCTTCATCGCCGCCAGCCGTCAGGTGGTGCTCGTCGCGGACCACACCAAGTGGGGCACGATCGGCCTCAGTACGTTCGCCGGCTGGAACGACGTGAACGTCATCGTCACCGACCCAGGTCTGCCGCCCGCGGCCCGCAAGGCAATGCGCGACACGGGCTGCGAGCTGGTCATCGCTTCATGAGCCCCGGGTGAATCCCGGGGTGAAGCAGGACGTGCGGCAGGGCCTGGGCCGCACGTACTGGACGGCTTGGACCGCGGGCGCGGTGTCGTTCCTCGGCACCGGCATCACCTTCGGGGCGTTACCGCTGCTGGCCGCCTCGATGACCCGGGACCCGCGGGTGGTCTCGCTGACCGAGGCCGTCTCGACCCTGGGCTGGTTGCTGCTCGGCCTGGTCTCCGGTGTGATGGTCGATCGCTGGCGGCGGACCAGCACGATGTGGATCGTGGACGCCTTCCGGGCCGTGATCGCCGGAGCCTTCGCGGCGCTGGTCCTGGCCGATCTGCAAACGGTCCCGCTGTTGCTGCTGGCCGGATTCGTGCTCGGTCTGTTCGCGCCGTTCTTCGACAACGCGTCCTCGGCCGTAGTCCCGGACCTGGTCGCCCCGGCCAATCTCGAACGGGCCAACGGCTATCACCAGGTCTCGCTCTTGATGCTCTCGAACTTGCTTGGACCTCCGTTCGGCGCATTCCTGTTCGTGGTCGACCACGGTCTGCCGATCCTGTTCGACGCGATCTCGTTCGCCGTGGCGGCCGCTTTGATCTGGAAGATCCGTAAGGCCGTACCGCCTCCAGAGGTCTCGGAACACCGTCACCTAGGTAGAGAACTCGTAGAAGGTATGAAGTACCTCTGGCGGCACAAGCTGCTCAGGTCGCTCTGCCTGTTGCTGGTAGTCGTCAACGCCGTAGGCACGGGCATGGTCGCCATCCTCGTGCTCTACGTGCTGGAAGTGCTCGGACTGCCCGAGGCGGCGTTCGGTTGGCTAGTCGCCGTGTACGCCGTTGGCGGCGTCGCTGGTGCCGTGATCACGCCTAGGTTGTCCAAGGCCTTCTCGACCTTCACGAACGTCTTTACCGCGATGCTCATCTCAAGCTTCGCGGTGATCGTCATGGGCCTCTGGGGATCACTAGTGCCGGTAGTCGTGGCAGTAGTGATCCTCGGCTTCGGTAGTGCCTGGTGGAACGTAGTGACGATCACCCTCCGCCAACGCATCGTCCCGAGCGCCCTACTCGGCAGAGTCACCTCCGTCTACCGAATGGTGGCCTTCTGCGCAGCACCACTTGGGGCGGTTGGTGCCGGCTTCCTGGCGCACCGGACCAACCTGACCACGCCGTACCTCGTCATGGGCCTCTGCCAACTAGCAGCCACCCTGGCGTTCGCCCCAACCGTCCGCGCCCAGCTAAAGGCCACCCTCCGAGTCCCCGTCTAGCCGCCCTATTCCGAGGGTCGACCCTCGGAATAGGGGGTCGACCCCTCCAAATTTGGCGAGTCCACCCCCCATTCCGAGGGTCGACCCTCGGAATAGGAGGGCTAGGAGATGCGGGAAGCGCCGGCGCTGGGGTCGGCGGAAATGGGGGAGGGCGGGGTGAAGCCGTGGTCGGCGAACGCCTTCTCGATCGCCGCGAGCACCGACTCGGTCGCGGACGCCTCGACCAGCGCGATGATGCAGCCGCCGAAACCGCCACCGGTCATCCGCGCGCCGAGGGCTCCGGCCGCGAGGGCCGTGTCCACCGCGACGTCGAGCTCCGGCACGGTGATCTCGAAGTCGTCCCGCATCGATACGTGTGACGCGGTGAACAGAGGTCCGACGTCCCGCAGCCGGCCGGCCCGCATCAGCTCGACCGCCTGCTCGACGCGCGCGACCTCCGTCACGACATGGCGGACGCGACGACGTACGACCTCGTCGTCGAGCCGGGCCAACGCGTCGTCCAGACCGTCGACCGAGATGGCCCGCAGAACCGGTACGCCGAGTTGGGCGGCAGCCGTTTCGCAACTACGCCGGCGTTCGGCGTACTCGCCGTCGACATGGCGATGCGGCGCCTTCACGTCGACCACCAGCAGACGCAGACCGTCGGCCGCCGGGTCGAACGGGATCTGCGCGAGCGACATCTCCTGGATGTCGAAGTAGAGCGCGTGACCCTTGGTGCAGCACATCGACGCCATCTGGTCCATCAACCCGACCGGCGCACCGACGTAGTTGTTCTCCGCCTTCTGCACCAGGCGGGCCACCTCGTCCGGCGCCACTTCGATCCCGCGCAGTCCCAGCAGGGCGATCGCCGAGGCGCAGAGCAGGGCCGCGGACGACGAGAGGCCCGCGCCCGTCGGCAGATCCGAATCGACCAGCAGCTCCGCACCGGACACGTCGTACCCGGACTCGCGCAGGATCCACGCGGCACCGGCCGGGTACGCGGCCCAGTCCGGCACCGAGCCCGGCGTGAGCGCGGCCAGGTCCGCCTCGATCACGTCACCACCCTGGGTCGACGCGAACCGGAGGCGCCCGTCCGGACGGGCCGCGCCGGCGACGACGATCTGCTGCGGCAGCGCGATCGGCAGCACCAGGCCGTCGTTGTAGTCGGTGTGCTCACCGATCAGGTTCACCCGGCCCGGTGCTCGCCAGACGCCGTCCGGACGCCTGCCGAAGACCTGCTCGAACTTTTCGGCGATCACGCGTTGACCTTTCGCAGAGCCTCGGCCACGTCCTCGGGCGAGGTGTCGGAAATGAAGGCGCCCATCGCCGACTCACTGCTGGCGAGGTACTTGATCTTGTCGGCGGACCGCTTGATCGACAACACCTCCAGGTGCAGGTAACCGAGCTCCCGGTCGATCCGAACCGGCGCCGGATGCCAACCCGCGATGTACGGCAGCGGATCGCCGTACAGGCCGTCGAGTCGTTGCAGCACGTCCAGGTACAGCTGGGTGAAGTCGTCCCGCTCGGTCGGCGTCAGCTCGGCGATGTCGGCCACCTGGCGATGCGGATAGAGGTGCACCTCCACCGGCCAGCGGGCGGCCGCGGGGACGAAGGCGGTCCAGGTGTCGTTCTCGGCGATGACCCGGGTGCCGGCCTTGCGCTCGGCCGCGAGTACGTCGGCGAACAGGTTGGTGCCGTGGGCCGCCTGGTGCTCGCGGGCCCGGTCGAGCAGCGTGCGGATTCGCGGCGGCAGAAAGGGATAGCCGTAGATCTGGCCGTGCGGATGGCTCAGGGTGACGCCGATCTCCTTGCCGCGATTCTCGAAGCAGAAGACGTACTCCACGTCGTCGCGCGCGCTCAATGCGGCCGTCCGGTCCGCCCAGGCCTCGACCACCAGGCGCGCCTGGCCCATCGGCAGCTCGGTGAACGAGCGGTTGTGGTCGCTGGTGAAACAGACGACCTCGCACCGACCCGGACCGGCGAACGACGGGAAGCGGTTCTCGAACACCGCGACCTGGTAGTCCGGCTCGGGGATCTCCGTCTGGTTGCCCGGCTTGGTCGGGCACAGCGGGCACTGGTTCGTCGGCGGCATGAACGTGCGGGTGTTGCGATGCGTGGCGTACGTGATCACGTCACCGGTCAGCGGATCGGTCCGCAGTTCGACCTGCGGATGCGGCCGGGGCAGACCGCGCTCGTCCGGTACCGGCACCCGCGCCGGAGCGTCCTGGGTATCGAAGTAGAACAAGTCCCTGCCGTCGGACAGTGAGGTGTCCGTCCGCCGGGCGCCACGCGTTGTGATCATCGCCTGACTTCCTGAGCCGGGGCGGAGGTCGGACGACTCCCACCGTAGGCCGATCATAAACCAACAAAATCAAACACGCACGCTCTACCCAGTTTTGCATTCATCGGTCCCAAATCGCCCTCTCAGCTGAGCGGCGCCGCCCAGGTCGGCGACCGGAGCGGGTGATTTGGGACCGATGAATGCAAAAGTTGCCCGAACTCGGGCTGGTATGACCGCCGACCCGCGCGCCGCTACGCTGGGGGTATGGACGACGAACACCGAAGTAAGCGCCTTCTACTGGCATGCCGGAGAGGGCGCTAGGAACTTCCAGTCATGAACGAAACCCTGCTGAACGTCCTTCTGATCTTCGTGTTCGTCACGATCGGTGGGGTCTTCGCCGCCGCCGAGATGGCCTTGGTCTCCCTGCGCGAGAGCCAGCTGAAGTCGATCTCCCAACGCGGTAAGCGCGGCGCGACGGTTGCCCGGGTGGCCGCCGATCCGAACCGCTTCCTGTCCGCCGTGCAGATCGGCGTGACCCTGATGGGCTTCCTGTCCGCCGCCTTCGGTGGCGCGACGCTGGCCGACAGCCTGTCGCCGAAGCTGCAACAGCTGAAGCTCCCGGTCGGCGTCGCGGACACGCTCGCGCTGGTGCTGATCACCATCGCGATCTCGTACGTCTCGATCGTGCTCGGCGAGCTCGCGGCCAAACGACTCGCGCTGCAACGGGCGGAGACGTTCGCGCTCGGTCTGGCTCCGCTGGTCGACCGGATCGCCTCGGTCGCCCGGCCGGTGATCTGGCTACTGTCGAAGTCCACCGACCTGGTGGTGCGCGGGCTCGGCGGCGACCCGGACGCGAACCGCGAGGTGATGAGCGACGAGGAGCTGCGCGACCTGGTCTCGGCGCACGAGTCGCTCGGTGAGGAAGAGCGCCGGATCGTCGACGACGTCTTCCAGTCCGGCGATCGCCAACTGCGCGAGCTGATGGTGCCGCGCACCGAGGTGGACTTCCTCGACGCGGACATGCCGGCGTACAAGGCGGTCAAGTTCGCCGCCGAGCGCCCGCACTCGCGCTATCCGGTGATGAACGGGTCCGCCGACGACATCGTCGGCTTCGTGCACGTGCGGGACCTGTTCGATCCCGAGGTCGCGACGCGGCAGGTCCGGGTCGGCGACCTCGCGCGCGACGTACTGCTGCTGCCGGACACGGCCAAACTCCTGCCCACATTGACCGAACTGCGCCGTCGCAGCACCCACCTGGCCATCGTGCTCGACGAGTACGGCGGCACCGCCGGCATCGTCACCCTCGAGGATCTGGTCGAGGAGCTGATCGGCGACATCAAGGACGAGTACGACGAGGCCGCGGTCGAGACCACCCGATTGCGCAGTGGCGATGTCGAGGTCGACGGCCTGCTCAACCTGGACGACTTCGCCGAGGAGACCGGGCTCGAACTACCCGACGGGCCGTACGAGACGGTCGCCGGATTCGTCGCCGCGCGCCTCGGCAAGGTGCCCGAGGCGGGCGAGGAAGTCGAGATCGACGGGCACAAGATCACCGTCACCGAGATGGACGGTCGTCGTGTCGCCCGGGTCCGGGTCAGCCGGCTGCCGGATCCAGAACCGGAATCCGAGGGCTGACCGCCCGCCGCAAAGCCAGCACGACCAGCCCGCCGACGACGTACGCGAGGCCCTGGGCGACCAGGATCGGGATGATGCCGACGCTCTCGCCGAGTACGCCCGCCGCCATGATGCCGATCAGGCAGGCGCCACCTTCGGCCGCGAAGAAGGCGCCGAACACCCGGCCGCGGGAGGCGTCGTCGGTGAGCTGCTGGAACACGGTCATGCTGCCCGCGATGATGAACGCGCCGGGCACGCCGACCACGATCATGCAGACGAACGCCGGCCAGAGTGCGCCGGACCAGAGCGGGTAGCAGAACAGCGTCAGGTCGATCAGCCCGAAGGCCAACGCGCCGAGGCCCCACATCCGGGCGGCGCCGAGCCGGTTGCCGAAGGCCGCCGCGACCAGCCCGCCCGCGATACCGCCGATCGCCTGACTGGACGCGATGAACCCGTACGTGGCTCCGTCGCCGCCGAGCACATCGCTCACGAATGGCGCGAACAGCGTGCTCATCACGCCTTCGCCGATACTCGTCGCGATCCCGAAGACGAACAGCAGCCGCAGGCCGGGTTTGCCCAGGCTGATCCGAAGACCCTCGGCCCACTCGGACCTCAATCGACGAACGGCGGGTCCCAAGCTCTCCTTCACGGCGACGGTTTTGGTCAGTACGAGTCGGCGCATGCGTTGCAGGAGGGCTGCCGAGAGGAGGTAGGTGGCGGCGTCCGCGATGGCCAGCAGGGGGAGTCCGCCGAAACCGGCGATTACGCCGCCGAGGGCTGCGCCGATGAGGCGGGAGATGTCGCGGGTCTGGCCGGTGAGGGCGTTCGCGCTGATCAGTTGGTCGTCCGCGACGAGGAGTGGGACCAGCGCTTGCTCGGCCGGTACGAAGAACTGTTGGAGGCAGCTTTGGACCAGTACTACGCCGTACACGATCCACACGTCGGCGCCATCGCGTACGACGATCAGCGGCATTAGGGTCACGACGTGCAGGAGGTTGACCGTGATCATGGTCCGGCGGCGGTCCCAGCGGTCTACGAAGACGCCTGCGAGTGAGCCGAGCAGGATGTGCGGCACGAAGGACGCCAGCAGCATTCCGCCCGAGGCCAAGGTGGAGCCGGTCAGCACGTACACCTGGAACGCCAGGCCGACTCGCAGGATCCAGTCGCCGGTCAACGAGATCAACCCGGCGCCGAGCATCAGCCGGTAATCCCGTTGCCCACTGAGTAATCGCCCCAACTCACGCATCGCCGTCCCCCTCCTGCCCGGCCGGCAGTACCGAGATCATGTGGACGATGTCCACCAACCGGCTGCCGGGTGGCCGGGTGGACTTGTCGTCGATCGGGCGCTGTTCGATGAACTCCGCCAGCACGGCCTCGATCCGGTTATCGACCTCGGCCAGTTCCTCCGCGGTCAGGTAGACCGAGCTGTGCCCGATACCGCTGTGCTCCCGCCACGCCGTGCTCTCGGTCTTACGCCGCTGCTGCCAGTCGAGGAAGGTGGTGAGCGCCCGCTCTGCCAGCAACTGCTCGAGTACGTCGGCCGCGGCCGCGCCTTCCGGAGTCGCGTCCGCCCCTCGCCAGCTCTGCGACGTCGAGACCAACTGCCAAGGCCGCTCGCGGTTGTCCTTGCCGGGCGCGGGTTCGACGAAGTCGTACTTCGCCAGCTGCCGCAGGTGATGCGATGCCAACGCCTGGCTGATCCCGAGGCGCCGCGCCGCATCCGCCGCCGTCAGCGGTCCTTCCCGCCCCAGCAACGACTGCAACTCCAACCGCACGGGATGCGCCAACGCCCGAATCGCCGTCGCATCATCCAGCAACCGCCTAAGCTGCCCACTCGACTCCAAAGACATGCTTGGAATATCCGCCGCGACACCCAAGATGTCAAGCACTTACTTGGAATAACTCCCGTGGTTGGCGTTCATTCGTCGGAATCTGCCCTCTCAGCTCAGTGGACAGCTGCGGGCAAGCGGCGGGGAGAGGGCAGATTCCGACGAATGAACGCCTAAGGCTTGGCGGACGGCGGCGGGTCTCAGGTGGAGGGCTGGGTGAGTTTGGTGTGGGAGGTGGGGGTGGCGAGGGTGGGGTTGAGGGTGGAGAGGGCTAGCCAGGTGGCGCCGCCTACGCCGTCGCGGGCGGTTCGGACTTCGCCGGCGAAGCGGTCGTGGATGGCTTTCCGGAGGGCCTGACCGACTGGTGAATTCTCGCCCGCGACGCTGCCCGCGAGGACCAATGGGCGGGTGTCATCGGCTGATCTGATCCGGCTGACTGTCTCTGTGAGCAACTCGGCTGCGCGTTTCACTAGCGCCTGTGCAGTGGCATCACCCGCGTCGTACGCCGTCACCACCGTGCGGGCCAAGGCGGCCAGCATGACCGGCGGCTGGGAGTTCGCCGCCCGGACCAGATCGTCGCGAAGTGGGCTGAATCCGGGCCTTTCCGGGCTCGGTGCACCGCCGCCATCGGGTAGCAAGGCCGCGATCACGGCAGTGGCGAGGGGCCCGGTCGATTCGCCGAGGTCGAGTGCGCGCAAGACACTGCGCACAGCCTCGCGGCCGAGCCAAAAACCCGAGCCGTCGTCGCCGAGCAACCAGCCATGGCCGTCCGCCGTACGGGTCAATCGGTGGTCGACGACGGTGCCCGCGGCGCTGCCCGTGCCCGCGATCAGCACGGTGCCGTCAGGCTCGGAAGTGCCTGACGCGAAAGCAACTTCGAGATCGCCGATGTAGTCCGCCCGGCAGGTCAGGCCAACGCCGGACCAGGCCGCGTCGAACTGGGCCCGGACCTCCGGTTTCGTCAGCGCGGAACCGCCGGCCGCGCCGATCACCGCGGCGCCGACGGTGGCCGGGTCGATCCCGGCGAGCGCTTGCCGCAAGGCCTGTCCGAGGGCCGCCGCGGCACTGGCGGGATGGCTGGTCGGATTACCACCACCCGCGGACCCGCGGCCGACTACCGTGCCGTCATGTGACGCGATCAGGATCCGGGTCGACGTTCCACCCAGATCTCCACCCAGGACCAGTGGGCCTGCTGGCCTGGAGACCACCTTCTGCGCTGGTTCCGGAACCAGCCCCACATTCGTCATATGCGTTACTCCAAACTGCGTGAAGACCGGCCGTAGTGAACAGTTTTGAACAAGGTCACGCATCGGTCCCGATCTAGCGAGAAGAACGAGATGAGCCTTGACTTTAGGTGCCAGGTGAGAAAAGTTCTGTCCAGCAAAGCGCAAACTTGCGCAGTTGTCGGCACCAAGTGTGTCGTGACGCGCGCAGATGCGACAGATACACGAGTTGAGGGGTAGGGCGTACATGGCCAGCACGGTCAGTGCGGAGGGGTATCTGGAGGCACTGGCACCGATCATGGCCGCGGTCTCGGCCCAGGCGAGCGGCCCGATCCAGACGGCCGCCGATCTGGTCGTCGAGTCGTTGCGTGCCAACGGTGTGGTGCAGGCGTTCGGTTCGGGACACTCCGAGGCCCTCGCGATGGAGATCGCGGGCCGGGCCGGTGGACTGGTACCGACGAACCGGATCGCGTTGCGCGATCTGGTCCTGCTGGGCGGCGAACCGCGCGAGGTGCTGAGTACCGGCATTCTCGAGCGCGACCCCTCGGTGGCGCGGCGCCTGTACGACCTGACCTCGCCGGCCGCGTCCGACATCTTCGTGATCGCGTCGAACTCCGGGGTGAACGGCTCGATCGTCGAGCTCGCCACGGTGGTCAAGGAGAAAGGCCACAAGCTGATCGCCCTGACCTCTCTCCAACACACTTCCGGGGTCGAATCCCGTCATCCATCCGGAACGAAGTTGATCGACCATGCCGACGTCGTGCTGGACAACGGCGCGCCGTACGGCGACTCGGTGCTGGAGCTGCCCAGTGGTGGCAGTGTCTGTGCTGTGTCGTCCATCACCGCCGCGCTGCTGGCGCAGTTGCTCGTCGCCGAAGTGGTGCGACGGCTGACCGAAGCCGGTGAGACACCTCCGGTCTACCTGTCCGCGAACATCCCGGGCGGGGACGACCACAATCACGTCCTGGAAGAAAGGTACGACGGCCGGATCCGTCGTACTGCCTGAAACAAACCTGGAAGGTGGACCAATGACCGCTCCCCTCAACCCGTCGCGCCGCGCGTTCCTGCAGCGCAGCGCGGTCGCCACGCTGATGGCCACCGGTGGTGGCACGCTGCTGTCCGCCTGTGCCAGCGGTGGCGATGACGCGCCGCCGAGCAGCGAAGGCGGCGGCGAGAAGACCGCGGAGAACCCGTTCGGTGTGAAGGCCGACGCGCCGCTCGATGTCGTCATCTTCAAGGGCGGCTACGGCGACGACTACGCCAAGTTCCACGAGTCGCTGTACAAGAAGAAGTTCGCGGCCGCGGAGATCAAGCACGCCGGTATCACCGACATCACGCCGCAGCTGCAGCCGCGCTTCAACGGTGGCAACCCGCCCGACGTGATCGACAACGCCGGTGCTTCGCTGCTGCCGTTCTCGACGCTGGCCAGCACCGGTCAGCTGGCCGACCTGACCCCGCTGCTCGACGCGGCTTCGGTCGACGACGCGAACGTCAAGGTCAAGGACAGCATCGAGGAGATCGCCATCGAGGCGGCTCAGCTCGAGGGCAAGCCGCTGGTGATGAACTACGTCCTCACCGTTTACGGCATCTGGTACAACAAGAAGCTCTTCACCGAGAAGGGCTGGGAGCCGGCCAAGGACTGGGCGGGCTTCCTCGCACTGTGCGAGGAGATCAAGAAGTCGGGTATCGCCCCGATCGCCTACCAGGGCAAGCACCCGTACTACATGGGTCAGGTCCTGCTCGACATGGCCGTCAAGCACGGTGGCCAGGACGTCATCTACGCCATCGACGGCCTCGAGCCGAACGCGTGGAAGTCGCCCTCGATCAAGGCTGCGGCCGAGGCGATCCTCGAGCTCAAGGGCAAGGGCTACTTCATGCAGGGCACGGACGGTCTGGACCACATCCAGTCGCAGACCGCCTGGAACCAGGGCAAGGCCGCCTTCATCCCCAGCGGTTCCTGGCTCGAGAACGAGCAGAAGCCGGTCGCGCCGGCCGACTTCGCGACGACGGTGACCTACACGCCGCTGCTCGAGGGCTCGAAGCTGCCCGTCGACTGCACCGAGATCAGCGCCGGCGAGGGCTTCATCGTGCCGGCGAAGGCCAAGAACGTGGCCGGTGGCCTCGAGTTCCTGCGCATCATGCTGTCGAAGGAAGGTGCCGGCAAGTTCACCGAGCTGACCGGTTCGCCGACCATCGTCAAGGGTGCCGCCGAGGGCCTCAAGCTGAGCCCGGGCGCCGCGTCGTCCAGCGCCCTGCTGACCTCGGGTGCCGCCAACAACTGGTCGACTTACTTCACTACGTGGTACTCGACCATGAACAAGCCGGTTTACAGTGTTGTAGCCGAGCTGTGCGCCGGGCGTGTGACGTCCGACGAGTTCATGACCCGTATCCAGAAGATCGCCGACGACACCGCCAAGGACCCGAAGACGGTCAAGCGGTCTCGCGAAAAGTGATCCTCCGCCCCCTGCATTAGGAGAGAGATGCGGCACGGCAGTTATCGGTTCGTCGCGAGTTTCCTCGCGATACCGCTCGCGTTGTACGCGATCTTCGTGATCTCACCGTTCGCCCAGGCGTTCTACTACTCGCTGACGGACTGGACGGGCATTTCACCGAAGTTCAATTTCGTCGGTCTGGAGAACTTCAAGACCCTGGCCAACGACGCCGTCTTCCGGACGGCACTCGGTAACAACGTGATCTTGCTGATCGGACTGCCGACCGCCACGATCCTGCTCGCGCTGTTCTTCGCCTACCTGCTCAACGTGGGTGGCCGGGCGAACAGCGCGGGCGTGCAGGGGGTTCGCGGTAACGGTTTCTACAAGCTGGCCTTCTTCATGCCGCAGGTCCTGTCGGTTCCGGTCATCGCCGTCATCTGGTCGGTGGTGCTGAACTCGCAGGACAGCGGTCTGGCCAACTCGCTACTGGGTCGGATCGGCCTGGGGCCCTCGGGCTTCCTGGCCGATCCCAACCTGGCGCTGTACTGCGTCATGTGGGTGCTGATCTGGGGCAGCGTCGGGTTCTACCTGGTGCTGTTCAACGCCGCCATGTCCGGTATTCCGAAGGACATCTTCGAGGCGGCGATCATCGACGGCGCGAGCCGGCTGTCGACGTTCTTCCGGATCACCCTGCCGCTGTTGTGGGACACGATCCAGACCTCCTGGGTCTACCTGGCGATCCTCGCGCTGGACGCCTACGCCCTGGTCGCGGTGATGACCGCCGGGCCTGGCGGTCCGGACAACTCGACCCAGGTGATGGGTCTGCAGATCGCCGACAACGGCTTCCAGTACGGCCGCGCGGGTTATGCCTCGGCGATGGGTGTGGTGCTGTTCTTCCTCACCCTGATCATCGCCGCCGTCATGCTCCGGGCCACCCGCCGCGATCGCATCGAATACTGAGGACCTGAGATGACTCTGCAACTGGATGTCGAGGGCAAGTCCTCGGTCCCCCAGCAGGTGGCGCATCCCGTCGGCGCCAAGGACCGTTCGTTCAGCCCGGTGAACGTGTTCTCGCACACCGCGCTGATCGCCTGGGCCCTGCTGGTCACGGTGCCCTTCGTCTGGGCGTTGATCGCCTCGCTGAAGAGCACCGGTGAGATCTTCGGCGACAGCCCGTGGGCGCTGCCGAAGGAGCTGCTCTGGGAGAACTTCTCCCGAGCCTGGGGCAAGGGTGTCGGCGACTACCTGCTGAACAGCGCCGTCGTGGTCACCGGTGGTGTCTTCGGCACCATGCTGTTCGGCTCGATGGTCGCCTACGTGCTCGCCCGGTACGAGTTCCCGGGTAACCGCTTCATCTACTACCTGTTCGCCGCGGGCATGATGTTCCCGACCTTCCTGGCGATCGTGCCGCTGTTCTTCGTCGTACAGAACTTCGGCATGATCTCGACGTACCAGGGTCTGATCCTGGTCTACATCGCCTACTCGCTGCCGTTCACGGTGTTCTTCATGCACGCGTTCTTCCGGACGTTGCCGCAGTCGATCGCCGAGGCGGCCCTGGTGGACGGCGCCTCGCATTCGACGACGTTCTTCCGGGTGATGCTGCCGATGGCCAAGCCGGGTCTGCTCAGCGTGGGCATCTTCAACGTCCTCGGTCAGTGGAACCAGTTCGTGCTGCCGTCGTTCCTCTCGCCGCAGAAGCCGGTGTTGTCGCAGGGCATCGCGACTCTGCTCGGCAGCCAGCGCTACGAGAACGACTGGGGCGCACTGTTCGCGGCCCTGACGATCGCGATGGTCCCGGTCGTCGCCGTGTACTTGATCTTCTACCGGCAGGTCCAGGCGGGCCTCACCGGCGCCACCTTGAAGTAGCCTCTGGTCTCGTGACCTTCGAGTACCGGCCGAGCCGCCGCGCTGTCCTGCAACAGGCCCTCGCCTCTGCGGCCGTGTTGACGCTGGCCGGGTGCACGGGGGACAAGCCCGCACCGTCCGCGCCCGACCCGAACAATCCGTTCGGGGTGGGCGCGGACAGCGTGCTGGATGTCGCCGTAGCGAACGGGCATGACGCCGATACCAAAACGCCGCTGGAGCTCTACAAGAAGAAGTTCCCGCAGGCGACCGCGACGGTGGTGGCCCTACCGCAGCTGGCGACGGCGCTGCAGCCACGGTTCGACGCGGGCAATCCGCCGGACGTGGTGCTCAACTCGAGCCCCGACGCGCTTGCCCTGGGCAACCTTGTGTCCAGTGGTGCCTTGTCGGACCTCGGACCGTTGCTCAAGGCCCCTTCCTGGGATCAGCCACAACGCACGGTCGGCGACGCGCTGCTGCCGGGTGCGCTCGAGTCCGGGTCGTACGACGGAACCGCGCGCGCCATTCCGTATGTCAGCACCGTGTACGCCTTCTGGTATTCGGCCCCGCTGTTCGAGCGTCGTGGCTGGGAGGTGCCGCGTAGCTGGCCCGAGCTGATCCGCACCGCGATCACCCTGAAAGCAAAGGGTTTGGCGCCGTTCACGTATGCGGGCGCTCATCCGCACTACATCCTCGAGCCGATCCTCACGCTGGCCGCGAAGACTGGTGGGCATGAGGTGATGGTTGCCATCGACAACCTTGAGGACGGCGCCTGGAAACACCCGGGACTGCTGGCGGCGTTGAAGGCTTTCGGTGAGTTGTCGAGTCGCGGCCTGCTGCTCAAGAGTTCGGACGACCTTGACCACACGGCTTCGCAGACCCGGTTCCTGACCGGCAAGGCAGCCTTCCTGCCCTGCGGGAACTGGCTGGAGAACGAGATGGCCAAGTTCGTCCCCAAGGGCTTCGGGCTGACCGCGATGGCGATTCCGCCCCTGGATGAGGTGAAGCTGCCGAACGGCGTGCACGTGACTTACGAACAGCCCGTGGTGTTGCCGGAGAAGGCGCCGAACCCGGCGGGTGGCGCCGAGTTCATCCGCGCGATGCTCTCGGCGCCCGCCGCGTCGGCGTATGCGGCCGCCACGAATACCCTCACCGTCGTACGGGGTGGGTATGACAACGAGAAGGCCAGTACGGCGCTGAGGTCCGCTGGGCGACTGCTTGATCTCGCCGGTGACCAGGTCGTTCGATGGTATTTCGACAGCTGGTATCCGACGTTGGCGAAGGCCGCGGCGGATGCGACCGGGGCGTTCATGGTCGGGGCGTTGACGCCGGCCGAGTGGTCCGACCGGCTGCAGAAGGCGGCCGATGCGCTCAAGTCGGACAAGACCATTCCGAAGTACCGGCGCGACTGACCTCGGGCTGGGATAGGTTAGGCATCCCTAACTAGTCCTGTGAGGTTCGTTCATGGATTGTCCGGCGTGGAGGCCCTGTCCCGCAGGGCGGGGAGGAAGCGCTGGTCCCCGGCGAGAGGTCGGTATGGCATTGGTGATGCTCTCCCTGGCGGCCTTCGTGGGCAGCGGCTCGGCGTCGGGGGGCGTCACCACCACAGTCGGTCGGGAAGAGCCAGCAGGCGAAGGAACTCGTTGCCGGGGTCGAGGCGCGATTTGCCAAGATCAAGGCGGATCATCCCGAGTTCGCTGGCAAGACCGGACTGGTCGCGACGCCGTACGAGGGGTATTTCGTTTATGGGACCAAGGATCCGCGCTCGCGGGTGATGGCGTCGCTCGGGTTCAAGCTGCCGGCCAAGCTGGACTCGGTCATCGGCGATCAGTTCGGCGGCAATCTGAGCAAGGAGCGGATCGACCTGGTCGACGTCGACGTACTGGTCTGGTTCGTCGAACCGGGGTAAGGCCGACGAGCTCCGGAAGGACCCGATCTACAAGGGGCTGAAGGTTCGCAAGGAGGGGCGTGACGTGATGATCGACGCCAACACCAAGGACCCGTTCTACGGCGCGACCAACTTCGTCTGGGTATTGAGCCTGCCGATGGTCCTGGACGGTCTCGCGCCCCAGCTCAAGGCCGCCCTCGACGGCAACCCCACCACCAACTAGGCGGGCCAGACGACTTGATCCAGGAAGTCCTCCACTGCCGTCGCGACCTGGCCGAGTACGGCGGTGGAGGCCGCGAGCCGTCCCGGGACGTACATTCCGTGATCGGCGTTGGCGATCTCGAGGACGTGGGGGGACAGCTCGTGGGCCAAGGCCGAATCCCAGAACGGGTCCGCCGTGCCGCCGACCAGCAGGAAGGGGGCCGTGGATCGGCGCAGGCCGTCGATGACCCATTGGTGAGTGAGCAGCGGGGTCAGCCAGACCGCGGGCAGATTGTTGTCAGCCGCAACGGTCGCGCCGGACGTACCGAGCGATTTTCCCACCAGCAAGGTGTTCGCGGGGTCGCGGCCGGCGACGTGCGGGGCGATCTGGGCGGCGATGTGAGCACCGATCTCGTCTGCGGGCAGTGCTCTCAAAGTGTCCAGGTCCTGCCACCACAGCAGGTTCGGCTCGGCGCCGCGGGCTATCGCCGCGTCGGTGGCGAACATCGGCAAGGGGGCGTAGGGCCCGCCCTCGCCGCCTGGGGCGGTGGTCACGGAACGGCTGGATGGGGTCATAGGATGGAGAATATGGTCATCACGGGGCTCCCGGGTGCGGCGGTCGGCCCCCTCGCTGGCAGAATCAGCGGCATGCCTGCCGCCGTCTCTGACGACACCACGCGATGACGACCATCGGCGTCGCGATCCCGATCCCGGAACCCTTCGGCTCGGAGTTGCAGAAGCACCGTGCCGCGTTCGGCGATCCGATGGCCTCGTCGATCCCCACCCACGTGACGCTGCTGCCGCCGACCGAGATCGCCGACGATGATCTCGGCCTGATCGACGAGCATTTGACCGATGTGGCCGCCCGGTTCCCCAAGTTCCGGATCCGGCTGCGGGGTACGGCGACGTTCCGGCCGATCTCGCCGGTGGTATTCGTGCCGCTGACGGAGGGCATCTCGTCCTGCGAGGTGCTGCAGGGCCAGGTCCGGTCCGGGCCGCTCGAGGTCGAGCTGCGCTTTCCATACCACCCGCACGTGACGATCGCGCACGACTTGGAGAAGGAACTGCTGGACACCGCGTACGAGGCGCTGGCGGACTACGACTGCCTGTTCGACGTCGTGGCCTTCAGCCGTTACGAACACGGCTCCGACGGTGTGTGGCGGCCGCAAAGGGCCTTCCCCCTGGCAGGCTGACGTCCGCTTGGTTTTCTAGCGACGGGGTAATGGGTGTCAATGGCAATCAAGGAGCGGGCCAAGGGGGTCTGGGCGCGGTTCGCGCGGACCCAGCTTTGGCGCGCTTGGAAGCGGTACGGCGACCGGCGGGGTAATCGGCTCGCCGGCGCGACCAGCTTCTTCGGCTTCCTGTCGATGTTCCCGCTGATCGTGCTCACCGCCGCGATCACCGCCGCCCTGCTCGGGCCGAGCCAGGTCGGCTCGGTCAAGAAGGCGCTCGAGCAGAACCTGCCCGGTATCGGCGACAAGATCGACATCGACGGACTGGTCGCCCACGCGGGCAGTATCGGGCTGATCTCCGGTGTCTCGCTGCTGCTCACCGGTCTGGGCTGGATCGACTCGTTGCGGGCGTCGATCCGCTCGATGCACGAGCTGGACGACCAGCCCGGTAACGCGGTCAAGCTCAAGCTGGCCGACCTCGGCGCGCTGGCCGGTCTCGGCCTGATCGGCCTGATCGCGACGGGCTCCTCATCCATCCTGAGTGGCCTGATCGGCAAGATCGTCGACTGGGTCGGGCTCGACGGCACCTGGCTCGCGGACTGGGGTCTGCAAGGCCTGAGCGTGGTCCTGGGTGTCTTCTCCGGGGCGTTGTTGTTCCTCTACATGCAGACGGCGATGCCGCGGATCATCCTGCCGCGTAAGGTCGCGATGATCGCGGCCGTTGCCGGAGGCATCCTTTTCTTCGCCGCCCAGAAACTCGGCAATCTCTATGTGAACAAGGTGATCGGCGGCAATGCGGCGTATGGCGCGTTGGCGCTGCCATTGGCGCTGCTGGTCTGGATCTACCTGATGACCAGGGTGATCATGCTGATCGCGGCTTGGACCAAAGAGGCGACTCTCGATCACCGCTGGCACACCGGCGAGGCGGCCGAGGCGGCGCGCGCGGCCATACCTTCGCCGTTGGAGAATGGTCGCGTCCCAGTGCGGAAAGCCGGTGACCTGATCCCGGGGCCGGCTGGGATCAAGTACAAGATCGTGCCCATTCCCGAGCGCAAGGCCGATTCGGTCGCAGTGGCGGCCGGCGCCGTGCTCGGTGTGACTGCCGCAGCCGTGGGGCTCGGTATTACGCGGGCCGTTCGGACGGTCCTTCGCAAGCCCTGACCTCACGTCGTACGGCGGTAGTTATCGCCTGGCGCGACGGGCTTTCGCGACTACGGGTTTCGGGCGGAACAGGAAGAGCACCAGGCCCGCCGGTGGGAGCAGGAACAGCCAGAAGGGCAGACCGAGTACGTCGGTGCCGCCCAGGTGCATGGGACTACGCGGAGGCTTGATCGGCACGTCGTCCTGGCCGGAGGAAGTCCCCGCCCGGTTGACCACTCGCGGTTTCGCGGGCACGCCGCGGGCGCGCGCCACGTCGGTCGCGGTGACGAGTCTGCCGATCGACGTGACCTTGTCCCGGTTGGCGAAACCCCAGTCCAGCAAGGTGGCGGCGTCGGCCGTGACACCGTGCGGCGAGTTCAGCATCGTCACCACCAAGGTGTGGCCGTCGCGCGTCGCCGCACCGATGAAGGTGTTGCGGGCCAGCGTGGTGTAGCCGGTCTTGACGCCGATCGCGCCGGGATAACTGAAGAGCAGGTTGTTCTGGTTGGCCACCTGGTAGCGCCCGGCGTTGTCGGCCAGCGGGTAGGTGATGACCTTGGTCGAGGCGTACCGGCGGAAGTCCGGCCGGGCCAGACCCGCGCGGGCGAACAACGCCAGGTCGTACGCGCTGCTGAGCTGGCCGTCGGCGTCGAGCCCGGTCGGATCGGTGACGTGGGTGTCGAACGCGCCGAGGTGGGCCGCGGTCGCGTTCATCCGGGCGATCGTCGCGGGCAGGCCACCCTGGTCGTGGTTCGACAACGCGTGCACGGCGTCGTTGCCGGATGCGAGGAAGAGGCCTTGGAAGAGCAGTTCCACGCTGTACGTCAGGCCGGGGTGGACGCCGACTTTGCTGCCCTCGATCGCGGCGTCCTCGTACTTGCCGACGATCTGGTCCGTCTTGTCCAGACGCGGCAGCAGTACGAGTGAGGTCAGCGTTTTGAGCGTGCTGGCCGGCCGGAGTTGCGCGTGCGGAGCCTTGGCGGCTAGCACTTCGCCCGTACCGATGTCCGCAATCAGCCACGCCCCGGCCTTGACCACGGGCGGCGCCTGCCCACCTTCGGACTCGACCACCGCCGTCGTACCCAGCCGAGCACCGCCGACGGGCCCCGTGAAGGGGTTACCGTCGGCGGCACTCGCCGTCGCTGCCGGCATGACCACCAGTGCGGTGGCGGCCAGAGCGGTCAGAAGGGCACGCATCGCGGGCACTCTATGCCGCTCCCGGGTGCAGCTGTCGTAAGGGGTTGACGAACATCAGGCGCGGTACGCCGTCCACATGCTGCTGATCCGGGAGCTCTGGCCCGGGCTGAACTGGTTGTAGCAAGAGTCGTACGAGTAGTCCATGTAGTTGCGGATCGGGTCCAGACCCGGCAGCGAGCAGGAGTCCCGTCCGACCGGGCAGCCGTTGGTCGAGCTGCTCTGCGCCGGGGTGTCCGAGACGCGGTCGTTCGTGGACGTACAGCCGCCCTGGAACGTGTGGTAGAGCCCGAACCAGTGGCCGGCCTCGTGCGTCGCGGTCTTGCCGAGGTTGTAGTTGGTGGCGCTACCGCCGGGCAGCGACGTGTATTGCACACGAATCCCGTCGATAGAAGGGTTCGACGAGTAGTCCCACGGGAAGGTCGCGATGCCGAGGTAGCTGAAGTTGACCAGCCAGATGTTCAGCGCGTTCTTGCCACCCTTGCGGGTCTGCGAGCGGTACGTCGTGCTCTGGCCGTCGGTGTGCCAGGTCGAGTTGTTGTACCGGTAGGTGCCGGCCAACGTGAACGTGAAGCCGGTGTTCGCGGCCTGGCTCGACTCGGCGCCACGGAAGTTCGAGTTCAGTACGGCGATCTGCTGGGAGATCTGGGTGTTCGTCACATCGCCGGCGCCGCTGCTGCTGCGCATGACGTGCACGTACACGGGCACGGTCGCGGCGGCCAGTCGGCCGTTGGTGGGGGCAAGGCCGCGAGCCTGCTTCGCCTTCACGATGGACGCGGTACGGGCGTCGATCTTGGCCATCTCGGCCGCACTGACCTCGCGGTGGTCGGCGTCGTTGCCGCCACGAGCAGCTTGGGACTCCGGTACGCCGTCTGGCGTGACGCAGTTCAGCGAGTCCAGGCCGTCGGCCGGCAGCTGGGCCGAAGCCGAACCGCCGAGTGGGCTGAACGTGAGCGCGATGCCGGCCACCATGACGGCCAGCGCGCGGGGGCGGGTAATGAGAGATCGCATGGGGTGCGCTCCTCGGATCGGGCCGCTGGGCGGGCGGCCGGTTGAGGAGATTTTGGGCGTCATCCCGGCAAGTGCAAAGCCGTTTACTGTCCGGATCGTGCCACGGCAGAAGTAGGCAATTCCGCCTGGTTGCCGGCGATGCGGATCTGTCGTCGTACGCGGATCAGGAGGATGCAGGCGATCACCGAGGCCACTCCGGGGATGACGTGGCCGACGGTCCACGAGGTGTGCGTGATGATCACGGCCAGGACGGGCGGGGTGGCGGCGGCCGCGAGGAAGGCGAGGGTGTTCTCTAGGCCGATTGCGGCGCCGGTCTGTTCTGGGCCGGCTAGCTCGGCCGCGACTAGGTTGGCCATGCCGTTCCAGGAGATGGCTAGGGTTGCTGCCAGGACGATGACGATGATTACGGCGGGGGTTGGTGCGCCGGCGGTTGCGACGACTGCCGCGCATCCTGCGGCGATCAGGCCGGCCACGATCGCGAGTGGGCCGATCCGCTCGGTGGTGCGGTCGGTCCAGGCGCCGTTGACCAATCTTGCTACGGCGCCGCCGGCTTGAGCGACGGCCAGTACTAGGGCGGCGGCGCTTACTGTGACGGCTTGGGCGGTGGTGAGGTATTCGACTAGGAGTGCGGTCAGGGCGAACTGCGGTACGACTAGCAGGCCGGCGGCGAAGCTGACGATCCACAGCCGTCGGTCCCTCAAAACCGACCTCGGCCTGCTTGCTCTGGTCGGCCTGCTTGCTTCGCTCGGGCTCGTGGCTCTGGTCGGGTCGGGGCTGTCGATCGGGTGCGGGGTGGCCTTGGGCACTGCCGGTTGGGCAGGCGGCGCTGGCCGCATGAAGAGAAGTACGGCGATCGCGCTCGACGTGCAGAAGGCGGCCAGTAGGTAATAGACGGCCGGTACGCCGTAGGCGCGCGCGAATGGTGGCAAGACGACGGCCGCCAAACCCGCCCCAAGTGGCGACGAGGTTTGGCGGATCGCCATGGCAAGTCCGCGGCCCTTGGCGGGGAACCACTGCATGACAGCTCTCCCGCTTGCCGCGTTCACCGACGCGCTGGCCGCCCCGCCTGCGACGAGTAGTCCGACGACTGCCGCCAGGTGACGTTGCTGGGCGAGCAAAACGAGCGACGCCGCCGCCGAGAGCATGCCGACCGCCATGACCGGCCGCTCGCCCCATCGGTCGGCCGCCAGGCCCCAGGGGAGTACGGCGGGGGTGATGCCGAGGGAGACGGCGCCGAGTAGTACGCCGATGGTCCCGAGCTGGATGCCGTAGTGCGCTCGCAGTGCAGGCGTAATGGACGCCAACCCTTGCGCGTAGGCGGCCCCTGCGGTCATAGCGAACAACCCGATCCCGAGCACGACCCAGCGATAAGACACAACCAGCTCGTCATCGGGCACGTCGTTGAGGGTATCTCGAACCATCCGCTATTTGGGATAGATGGTCTTGATATGTGGGATCGTTGTGTTGGGTTCTTGGTGGGCACCCGGCCCCCTGAGTCTTGCGAATTGTCAGGCCGGTTCGGGCCGCGTCAAGGGCTTCATCGCCTGGCGGCGACGCTGACGCGCCCTTGACCCGTCCCGAACCGGCCATGGGCGGCGGGCTATCAGGGGGCCGGGTGAGGTCTGCCCGTTTGCGTCGAGCCGTCCCGTCCGCTGTGGTCTGCGCATGCATAGGTCTTCG
Source organism: Kribbella sp. NBC_01245 (assembly GCF_036226525.1). NCBI lineage: Bacteria > Bacillati > Actinomycetota > Actinomycetes > Propionibacteriales > Kribbellaceae > Kribbella > Kribbella sp. NBC_01245. The sequence continues at coordinate 4,262,891 of NZ_CP108487.1, read as the reverse complement.
TATGCCGCAGAGGTCTCCTCGTGCGTAGGTCTTCGGGTGCCGCCTAGGTCGTCGCGCGCCGCCTAGGTCGTCGCTTGCGAGGGGGGAGCCATTGCGAGAGTGGGTTACCACCTCGGATTGGCGGGTTCACGTGGTTGTTGCAACACCTCGATTTGAGGAGTTGTGATGGTTATGTCGTTTGTGGAGGACAACGAGCGTCACGGTGCTGCCTTGTTGCGGCTGGTGGATTCGGGGGTCGGGGTAGCGGCTGCGTGTGAGTCGTTGGGGATCGGGCGTGGTCGTGGCTATGAGATCTTGCGGGCTCGTGGCCGTGGTTCGCGTCCGCGCACGGTGATCACTGATGCGTTGCGGGAGCAGGTCATCGCGGTGTTCAAGGAATCGGGGAACATCACTGGCGCGGGTTCGGCCTGCGGGTTGAGGCATGACACTGCCCGGCGGATCCTTGTCGTGGCCGGGCTGGTTCCCGCGGTGCGGGCCGTGAAACGCAAGACCCAGGCCAGGGTCCGCCTCGAGGAGTTGCTGGAGGCGGGCTGGTCCATCACGCGCGCAGCCAAGGAGGTGGGCGTGCATCCGGGTACTGCGCGGGACTGGCATCACGGGGTCCGCAGGGTGGGCAACACGCGGGTCTATCCCGATGGGCGGGTCGTGGACTACGGCACCACAACCCGATACTCCACTTCCATGACCCCATCAGCTGACGCGGTGATCAGCGACCGTTACCTGTGCCTGGACCAGCGGCTGGCGATCGCCGATGGGCGGGTCAACAAACTCACCTTGACCGCGATCGCGGCCGGCATCGGCAAGGACAAGTCCACAGTCTCTCGTGAGATCCGCGCCCACAGTGTTGAAGGAACCTACCTGCCCCACCAGGCCCACCGCGACGCTGCGGCCGCCAGGGCCCGGCCCAAGACCTCAAAGCTGGTCACCGATCCCGCGTTGCGTGAGCAGGTCGAGCTGGGTCTGGAGCGGAAGTTGTCGCCGGAGCAGATTTCGAACAGGCTCGTCAAGGACTTCCCCGACGACGAGAGCATGCGCGTGAGCCACGAGACGATCTACAAGGCGCTCTACTTCCAGGCCCGCGGCGGCCTCAAACGCGAAGTCCAGACCGCGCTGCGCACCGGACGGACCCGCCGCAAACCACAACGCCAGCCCGGCCAGCGCCAGCACCGGTTCGTCGAGGAGATGATCATGATCTCCGAGCGGCCCGCCGAGGCCGACGATCGCGCGGTTCCCGGCCACTGGGAAGGCGACCTGATCATGGGCGAGAACAACCGGTCCGCGATCGCCACCCTGGTCGAACGCACCACCCGCTACACGATGCTGGTCCACCTGCCCGGCGGCCACGACGCCGAACAGGTCCGCGACGGTCTCATCGCGACGATGAAAACCCTGCCCGGCCATCTGCGCGGCTCGCTGACCTGGGACCAGGGCTGCGAAATGGCCAAACACAAACAGTTCTCCATCGCCACCGACATGGCCGTCTACTTCTGCGACCCGCACTCCCCCTGGCAGCGCGGCACCAACGAAAACACCAACGGACTACTGCGCCAGTACTTCCCCAAGGGCACCGACCTGAGCATCCACGGACCCGAAGACCTCGAACACGTCGCCCAAGAACTCAACGGGCGACCACGCAAAACGCTCGACTGGGACACCCCAGCCGAACGCCTACGTGATCTACTCACCACCTAGAAACCAACCCGGTGTTGCAACGACCCCTCGAAACCGCCATTCCGAGGTGGTCACCCTCCTCCGGCATGGCCAGCGACTGCCCGGGCGGCCCGCTTGGCCCGAAATCGTGCGTTGTCCCCTGAAGTCCTGGGTTCCGGTGCCAGATAAGCGGTCCGGAACCCACAACTCGAGGGGATTACGCACGAATTCGGGCGCTCAGGAAGATGCACGCACGGCTGGCGATGCGGCGCGGGTCGTCGGTTTGGGGCGAGTCGTCGTCGTTGTGAGCTGCTGGACGTTTCCGGCCCGGGGAGCGTCCAGTGGGCTCACAAAGCTGGGCGGGGCGGACCGCCGCGCAGCCACAACCTGAGAGTGAAGCGCTTCAACCCGCCGAAAACTGGACTTGTGGCTGCGTAGCGGTCCGCGGCGGACGTGCACGCCCACGCGAGGCACCGAAAGGGCCCGCTTTCTGCGGAAACTGGCCGTCGTGTGGTCGTGCACGTCCGCCCAATCCGACGCGCCAACTCGACGCGCCCACCCGACGCGCCAACTCGACGCGCCAAGTTGACGCGCCAAGTTGACGCGCCAAGTTGACGCGCCAAGTTGACGCGCCAAGTTGACGCGGCAGTGCCCGGCAGGCCCCCACCCGGTCAGACTGCACCCGTCCCCTGAATAGCCCGCTGTCCTTGGCTGGTTCGGGCCGGGTCAAGGGCGCGCATGCGTCGGCGTCAGCCGATGAAACCCTTGACGCGGCCCGGACCGGCCTGACAATTCGCAAGAACTCAGGGGACGGGTGCCCACCAATGACCAGCAAGTAAAGGGAATCAGGAAAGCTCCGACTCCGCCTGCTGGATCGCCGCGAACTCCTCCTCCGGAGCCGACGCCACCAAGTGGTGCCGACTATAGAACCAGAAGTACGCGACAGCGATGACGAAAATGCCGGCCGTGATCGCAGCCGCCAGTTCGTCGACGAAGAACGTTGCGACGACCGCGGCGATTGCCAGCACCAGAGCGACCGACGTCGTGACGATGCCACCGGGCGTCCGATACGGCCGTTCCAGACCGGGCTCCCGGACACGCAGGACGATATGCGCGAGCATCATCAACACGTACGACACAGTCGCGCCGAATACCGCGATGTTGATCAGCAGCGCACCATTCTTCGTGATCGCCGCAAGCAGGAACCCAATGGTCCCAGGAACGATCAACGCCAGGTACGGCGTCTTCCGCGAACCAGTCATCGACAAGAAGCGCGGCAGATACCCGGCCCGCGACAACGCGAACAACTGCCGCGAATACGCGTAAACAATCGAGAAGAAGCTAGCCACCAACCCCGCAAGCCCCACGTAGTTCACGAAATCCGCGACCCACGTGCCGCCACCGAGCGCCGTACGCAAAGCCTCCGGCAGTGGGTTATCCGACTCCGCGATCGTGCTCGACCCGGCACCACCAGGTGCGAAGACCAGCATCAACGCGGCAAAACCCAGCAGGATGAGCATTGCCGTGATGATCCCGCGCGGCATGTCCTTGGCTGGATCCCGCGCCTCCTCGGCAGCCAACGGCACACCCTCAACCGCGAGGAAGAACCAAATCCCGTAAACCAGCGCTCCCAAAATCCCCGCATAACCAAAGGGAATGAAGTCGTTCGCCCCTGCGGCAGTCGTCGGCTCGATATCGAAAAGCCGGTCGACCGAGAACTGCGGAATCATCGCGACCACGAAGACGATCAACGCCACCACGGCGATACCCGTGATGACCATGGTCAACCGAAGCGCCTCGCCAACGCCGTACAAGTGGATGCCGACGAAGATGATGTAGCAGGCGAGGTAAACCGGCCAGCTGCTCGTCAAACCGAATAGCCCGAGCGCTTCGATATAGCCGCCGATGAAGGTCGCGATGGCGGCGGGCGCTATCGCGTACTCGATCAGGATGGCGACACCGGTGGCGAATCCGCCGAGTGGGCCGAGGGCGCGACGGGCGAAGCCGTAGCCGGCGCCTGCGACCGGGATGGCGGAGGCCAGTTCGGCCAGGCCGAAGACCATGCACGTGTACATGGTGGCCATCAGTACGGTCGCGATCAGCAGACCGCCCCACCCGCCTTCGGCCAGACCGAAGTTCCAGCCGGCGAAGTCGCCGGAGATGACGTACGCGACTCCCAGACCGGCGAGCAGCACCCAGCCGGCCGCGCCCCTCCGGAGTTGTCGGTGTTCGAGGTATTCCTTGCCGACCTGCTGGTAGTCGACGTTCGCTTTACGTTTCATCGCCGCGGCCTCCGATCGCCGGGCCGGACCAATCGGGCAGTCAATGGTCTACGGCCAGACCACTAGTGTCTGGCCGCCGAGGCGGGTGGTGTCAAGGGATCGCGCACATTGACATTGGTGTGGGCGAGCGGCCTACCATGAGCTCAATGGACTGATCGCAGACCAATAGCGACCCGCCAACCGCCCGGGAGTCAGCGTGACATCGAACGGCAAGCTGAGCGTGCAGCAACTTCGCGATCTGGTCGGCTCCGGCCAGATCGACACGGTTCTGGTCGCCATCACGGATATGCAGGGGCGCCTGCAGGGCAAGCGATGTGGCGCGCGCTACTTCGTCGAGGAAGTGCTCGCCCACGGCACCGAGGGTTGCAACTACCTGCTCGCCGTCGACGTCGACATGAACACGGTCGACGGCTACGAGATGTCCTCCTGGGAGAAGGGGTACGGCGATCTGCTGATGGCGCCGGACCTCGACACGCTCCGCCTGGTCCCGTGGCTTCCCGGTACGGCGATGGTGCTCTGCGACATCCAGTGGCTCGACGGCAAACCGATGCCGGCCTCGCCGCGGCAGATCCTGCGCAAGCAGCTCGACCGCCTCGCCGAGCGCGACCTGCTGGCGTACGTCGGCACGGAGCTCGAGTTCATCGTCTTCAACGACACCTTCGAAGCGGCCTGGGACAAGCGCTATAACCACCTCGAACCGGCCAATCAGTACAACGTCGACTACTCGCTGCTCGGCACCGCCCGGGTCGAGCCGCTGCTGCGGGATATCCGGAATTCGATGACCGGCGCCGGGCTGTACGTCGAGTCGGCCAAGGGCGAGTGCAACCTCGGTCAGCAGGAGATCGCCTTCCGTTTCGACGAAGCTTTGCGGACCTGCGACAACCACTCGATCTACAAGAACGGCGCCAAGGAGATCGCGTCGCAGCATCGCAAGAGCCTCACGTTCATGGCGAAGTACGACGAACGCGAGGGCAACTCGTGCCATATCCACCTGAGTTTCCGGTCGACCAGTGGCGAGGCGGTGCTCGCCGGCGATCGGCCGCACGGGTTCTCCCAGTTGATGGAACGCTTCATCGCGGGCCAACTCGCCTGCCTGGAAGAGTTCACGTACTTCCTGGCGCCGAACATCAACTCCTACAAGCGATTCGTGCCCGGCAGCTTCGCGCCGACGGCCGTCGCTTGGGGCCTGGACAACCGTACGTGCGCCCTGCGCGTAGTCGGCCACGGCGAGTCCTTGCGAGTCGAGAACCGTCTGCCAGGCGGCGACGTCAACCCGTACTTGGCGGTCGCGGCCCTGATCGCGTCCGGCCTGCACGGTATCGAGAACGAGCTCGACCCGGAGCCGCTGTTCGAGGGCAACGCGTACAGCTCGGACAAGCCGCATGTGCCGACGACGCTCGACCGGGCGGCGGAGCTCTTCGGCAACAGCGCGATCGCGCGCAACGCCTTCGGCGACGATGTGGTGGACCACTACGTCAACGCCGCCAAGGTCGAACTCGACGCCTACAACGCGGCGGTGACCGATTGGGAGCGGATCCGTGGTTTCGAGAGACTCTAAAAAGAAGCGGCCCCGAATCGGCATCACCACCTACCTCGAGCCGACGATCTGGGGTGTCTGGCATCGCGACGCGGCGCTGCTGCCCCGGGTCTACCTCGACGCGATCGACGCGGCCGGCGGCGTACCGCTGCTGCTGCCGCCGGTCGGCACCGATCCCGACGTGCTCGACATCCTGGATGGTCTCGTCATCGCGGGCGGTTGCGATATCGACCCCGCGGGGTACGGCGCTGAGGCCCATCCGGAGACGGTCGACACCCGGCCCGGGCGGGACCAGCACGAGGCGATCCTGATCCACGCGGCCCTGCAACGAGATCTGCCGCTACTGGCCATTTGCCGCGGTCTGCAAATGCTCAACGTCGCTTTAGGTGGCACGTTGCACCAGCACCTCCCGGACGTCGTTGCCCATCACAACCATCGACCCGAGCCCGCGGTCTTCGGCAGTACCGAGGTCAAGATCGAGCCGGACAGCCTGACGTACGACGTACTCGGTGACACCACGACGGTTCAGTGCTATCACCACCAGGCCATCGACAAGGTCGCGAAGGAATTGCGGGTCACGGCACGATCCGGCGACGGCACGATCGAGGCCGTCGAGCTGCCAGGCAAGGGATTCGCCCTTGGTGTGCAGTGGCATCCGGAGGAATTCCCGGACGACTTGCGCCTGTTCACCGCACTAGTCGCAGAAGCACAGAAGGAAAGAGCCGCGAAGTGATGTACGACGTGATCAACCCGGCGACCGAGAAGGTCGTGACCTCGATCGAGCTGGCCTCGCTCGAGCAGACCGACGCGGCGATCGCCCGGGCCGCGAAGGCCTTCCTCAAATGGCGTGAAGTCAGTCCCGCCGACCGCGGCCGGTTGCTCAGGCGCTTTGCCGACGCGGTCGACGCGGACCTGGAGAATCTCGCCCGCATCGAGGTTGAGAACTCGGGCCACACCATCGGCAATGCCCGTTGGGAGGCGGGCAACGTTCGCGACGTGCTGACCTACTACTCGGCAGCACCCGAGCGGCTCTTCGGCAAGCAGATACCTGTTGCCGGAGGCATCGATATCACCTTCGCCGAACCGCTCGGCGTGGTCGGCGTCATCGTGCCGTGGAACTTCCCGATGCCCATCGCCGGTTGGGGTTTCGCCCCAGCGCTTGCCGCCGGCAACACCGTCGTACTCAAGCCGGCCGAGCTCACCCCGCTGACCGCGATCCGCCTCGGCGAGCTCGCCAAGCAGGCGGGTATCCCCGAAGGCGTGCTCGAGATCATCCCCGGCAAGGGCACGGTCGTCGGCCAGCGCTTCGTCACCCACGAGAAAGTCAGGAAGGTCGTCTTCACCGGCTCGACGGGTGTCGGCAAGCAGATCATGGCGGGCTGCGCCGACCAGGTGAAGCGGGTGACGCTGGAGCTCGGCGGCAAAAGCGCGAACATCATCTTCGCCGACGCCGACCTGGAGAAGGCGGCCGCCCAAGCGCCGTACGGGGTGTTCGACAACGCGGGCCAGGATTGCTGTGCGAGGTCGCGCATCCTGGTCGAGCGCAAGGTCCTCGACCGTTTCATGGAGCTGCTTGAGCCGGCCGTCAAGGGCGTCAAGGTCGGCGATCCGGCGGACGAGGCGACCGAGATGGGCCCGCTGATCTCGAAGGCGCAGCACGATCGCGTTTCGGCGTACGTGCCTGACGACGCGCCCGTCGCGATCCGCGGCAGCAAGCCGGAGGGCCCGGGCTATTGGTTCGCGCCGACCGTTCTCGCGCCGGTCAGCGAGCAACACGAAGCAGCGCGCGAGGAGATCTTCGGCCCGGTCGTAGTGGTGGTGCCTTTCGAAGACGAGGCGGACGCCCAAAGGATCGCGAACGACTCCGAGTACGGCCTGGCCGGCTCGATCTGGACCCGGGACGTCGGCCGCGCGCTCCGAGTGGCGCGGGGTGTCGAGGCGGGCAACCTGTCGGTCAACTCGCACTCGTCGGTGCGGTATTCGACGCCGTTCGGCGGTTACAAGCAGTCCGGGCTCGGTCGCGAGCTCGGGCCGGACGCGCTGGACGCGTTCACCGAGACCAAGAACATCTTCATCAGCACGGAGGACTGAGTAATGACCGATGTCAAGGCAAGCCGGCTCGTTGACAGGGTCGCGGTCGTCACCGGTGGTGCGAGCGGGATCGGCCTGGCCAGTGTCCGCCGGCTCGCGGCCGAGGGGGCCAAGGTCGTGATCGGCGACCTCGACCCGGCCACCGGCAAGGCCGCCGCGGACGAGGTCGGCGGCCTCTTCGTGCAGACCGACGTGACCAGCGAGACCGACGTCGAGAACCTGTTCAAGCAGGCGAACGAGGTTTTCGGCAGCGTGGATATCGCTTTCAACAACGCGGGTATCTCGCCGCCCGAGGACGGGTCGATCCTGGAGACCGGCATCGAGGCCTGGCGCAAGGTGCAAGAGGTCAACCTGACCTCGGTGTTCTACTGCTGCAAATACGCCATCCCGTACATGCAGAAGCAGGGCAAGGGCTCGATCATCAACACCGCGTCGTTCGTCGCGGTGATGGGCGCGGCGACCTCCCAGATCTCGTACTCGGCCTCCAAGGGTGGCGTGCTGGCGATGAGCCGTGAGCTGGGCGTCGAGTTCGCCCGGCAGGGCATCCGGGTCAACGCGCTCTGCCCGGGCCCGGTCAACACGCCGCTGCTCAAGGAGTTGTTCGCCAAGGACGCCGAGCGGGCCAACCGTCGCCTGGTGCACGTGCCGATGGGCCGCTTCGGTGAGCCCGAGGAGATCGCGGCCGCGGTGGCCTTCCTGGCCAGCGACGATTCGTCCTTCATCACCGCCAACACGTTCCTGGTGGACGGCGGCATCTCCGGGGCGTACGTCACCCCGGTCTAGGCTCTAGCCGTGAGCGGAGCGGATGAGGCGCTGTTCCGGCCGGTCCGGACGGGGAATCCGTTCGAGGAGACGGTCGAGCGGTTGCTACAGGCAATCAAACTGGGCGTGGTCGCGCCCGGTGACCGATTGCCGTCCGAGCGTGACCTGGCGGCCCGGCTGAACGTCAGCCGGGTCACCCTGCGCGAGGCGATCCGCGCCCTGACCGAGGCGGGGTACGTCGAATCGCGCCGCGGTCGTTACGGCGGCACGTTCGTGAACGATCGTTTACCGAAACCCCGGGCCCGCCCTAAACGCAAGATCGCTTTGGAACTCGGCGACGGCCTGGAGGACGCACTGGTGCTGCGGTCAGCACTGGAATGCGGCGCGGCCCAAGCGGCGGCGGCGCGGGCGCTCAGTCCGGCTGAACGAGAACACCTGAGCCGCTGCCTGGCCGATACCGGCGCGGCCAAACTGGGCGACTATCGCCGGATGGACTCGCGGCTGCACCTCGCGATCGCCGAGGTCAGCGGCTCACCGTCGCTCACCTCGGCCGTCGCCGACGCGCGGATGCGGCTGAACGAGCTGCTGGACGCGATCCCGCTGCTCGAACGCAATATCGTGCACTCTGATCAGCAGCACCAGTTGATCGTCGAGGCCATCCTCGCCGGCGACCCCGAAACGGCCCGGTTGGCCATGTACGAACATCTCGCCGGCACCGCGGCACTATTGCGCGCGTTTCTCACGTGACCCAAACCCGCCACGCACAATGGCCGAATGCTGGGTACGGCGGGTGACGGGAGGGTTTACTGGTATGACACTCGAGGTGTCCATTGGCATGGAGCTGTGATGGTGGGGGAAGGTGTTCCTTCGGGAGAATGTGTCCGATGACTGACGACGAGCTGATTGGCCGCGCCGGCCTGGTCGACCGCGCCCAAAAACAGCTCGAAACGGCTGGCAGCGTGCTGCTCTACGGCCCGACCGGGATCGGGAAGTCCGCAATCGGCCGCTCTTTGGTGGCCGAGCGGGCCCTGGCCGGCTGCCGGGTGCTGAGCGCCGCGCCGTCACAGAGCGAAGCCGGCCTGCCGTACGTCACCCTGCTGGACCTGCTCTCCGACCAGCTCGAACTGGCCTGGCAGGTGCTGCCGGACCATCTCCGCCAACCGCTTGAGGTGGCGCTGCTCAAGGCGAGCGCCCCCGACTCGGTCCGGGATGAGCTCGCGGTGCGGCTCGCCGTACTGCATGTGCTGCGGCGCCTCGCCACCAACGGTCCGGTGCTGCTGGTCGTCGACGACATCCAGTGGGCCGACCCGTCGAGCCTCGAGGTGCTGACGTTCTGCGCTCGGAGGCTCACCGAGGGCGTGCAGATGCTCGCCACCGAGCAGGTCGCCGACGGGGATCTGCCGATGATGGCCGAGGCCTGCCCCGAGCCGGTGCTGCAGGTCGAGGTGCCTGCGCTGACCGAGCAGGACGTGCTCGCGCTGCTGCGGACCAGGTTGTACGAGCCGTTGCCCGTCCGGACCGCGCGCCGGATTTTCGCGGCCAGCGCGGGCAATCCGTTCATGGCCCTGGAGCTCGGCCGGGCCGTGCTCCGGCATCCCGAGGGCGTGTCGCCGAACGACCCCCTGCCGGTGTCGAGCCGGTTGAAGACGTTGCTCGGCGATCGCCTGGCCGACCTCGACCCGGGTACGCGCGAGCTCCTGCTGCACGCGGCGTCGTCCCCGCGGCCGACCGTCGCTCAGCTCGCGCTGTCCCTCGGCCGCCCGATCGACGCCGAGCTGGCCGCGGCCGAGCGGGTTGGCCTGATCGACATCTCGTCCGGCCGCTTGCGCTTCAGCCATCCGTTGCTGCGCGAGTTCGTGTACGCCGACGCGACCTCGGCGACCCGGCGGCAGACTCACGCGCGTCTCGCCGCGGTGGTCGACGAGCCCGTGGAGATCGCCCGGCACCGCGCCCTCGCCACGCAGGAGGCCGACGCGAGCCTCGCCGCTTCGCTGGACGAGGCGGCGACCGTGGCGGGTGGCAGGGGAGCGCCCGGCGCGGCAGCGACGCTATGGCGGCTCGCGGCCGACCGTACGCCGTCAGACGCTCCGGGCGAGCGCGCTAGCCGGTTGACCTGCGCCTCCGAGGCCGCGGCTTCGGCCGGGCATCTGGCCGAATCGGCCGAGGTCGCCCGGCTCGCCGTCCAGATCGCGCCCGACGCCTGCACCCGGGTCGAGGCCCTGCTGCTGCTGATCGACGCCGTCTGGTCCGACCGGGACGAGCGGCTCGCGCTGCTCGACCAAGCCTTCGCCGATGCCGAGGGCGACGACCGGCTGGAGGCGCGGGTCCGGATCCAGCGCAGCGCCAGCGCGTACTTCGACCGGCGCCTGCGCGATGCCGCCGAGGACGCCCACATCGCGGAGGAGCTCGGCCGTCGCTGCGGTGATACCGAGGCCGTGGTCGACGCCCTGAACGCGGCCAGTTCGGTCGAGATCCACGACGGCAACACCACCGGCGAGTCCGACCGGCTGCTGGCCGAGGCGGCGAGCCTGGCGGCCGGCCTCAAACTGACCAAGAGCGTTGTCCACGCACGCCAGATGGCCGCCATGCGCAAGCTGTTCCGGGGCGAGACCGCCGAGGCCGTCGACGCGATCACCGCGCTGACCGACGAGGTGCGCGCGGTCGGCGCGATGAGCTGGCTGGCCTCGGTGCTGATCTCCGCGACGGCCATCTTCGAGCGCAGCGGCCGCGGTGCGGACGCCCTCGCCGCCGGCCAGGAGTGCCTGCAGCTGATGCTCGACATCGGTGACGAACCCGAGGTCGCGATGGTCGTCGCCGCCCGCGCTGAATGGGCCGGCGGTACGGCGACCGCGGCCCGCGATCTCGCCGAGGCGGCGCTCGAGCGGTGTCACCAGGTGACCAACGAGGAGTGGACCGGCCCTGCGCTGGCCAGTTGCGGGATGGCCGCGCTGCTGCTCGGCGATCCGCAGCGCGCGGTCGCGGCCTTCGGTGCGATCGACAAGTTCCGGGAAGCGGCGATGCCGTTCGACCCGGCGGTGATTCCGTGGCACGCCGACTACATCGAGGCGCTGATCGCCACGGGGGAGACCGTCGAGGCGGCCGCCGTGATCACAGATATCCGCGACCGGGCGGTGAAGCTCGATCGCCAGGTGACGATGGTCGGCCTCGGCCGGGTGGAGGCGCTGCTGGTCGCGAAACAAGGCGATCCCGGCAAGGCCCTGGAGCTGCTCGACCAGACCGTGGCGAGCGCCGGCGATCGGTATTACCCGCTCGACCTGGCCCGGTGCGAGCTGGCCCGCGGCCGGATCGCGCGGCAGGCCCGGCGCCGCTCGGTCGCCCGGTCCGCGTTCCTCGACGCGATCGAGCAGTTCGACCGAAGTGGTGCGCCCGCGTGGCGCGAGGTGGCCGAGACCGAGCTGGCCCGCCTCGACGTACCGAGCCGGACCCGGCAGCCGTCGGAGCTGAGTGACAACGAGCTGCAGATCGTCGCGATGGTCCGCGACGGCTCGACCAACCGGGAGATCGCGGCCGCGCTCTACCTCAGCGTGAAGGCGGTCGAATCGCAGCTGACCCGGCTCTACCGCCGGTTCGGTGTCGCGAATCGCACCCAGCTGCTGCGAATGGTCGATCGCGGCAGCGCACAATAGGGCCGTGAAGTTCGAACGCAAACATGCCCTGTTCCTGCTCGGCGTCGCCGTCTGGAACGTTCTCACCTACGCCACGTTCATCAAGAACCTGGCCAAGACCGAAGGCCGCCCGACCGGCTACTACGTGGCTCACGCCGTGCTGATCGTCGTCAATCTCGGCATCGCCGCCGTGCTCGGGACGTGGGGCGCGAAGGCGCTCAAGTCCTCGCGTACGCAACCGGACTGACCCCGAGGATCCGGCGGAAATGCCGGCTCAGGTGTGACTGGTCGTAGAACCCGGCCCGTACGGCGACCTCGCCCGCGGGCTGTCCGTCGAGCAGGTAGCGTCTGGCCAGATCGACCCGGCGTCCGGTCAGGTACCGATGCGGCGGCAGGCCGAATTCCTTGGCGAACGCCCGCACCAGATGAGCCGGATGGGCGTGCAGTTCACCGGCGGCCTCCGCCAGGGTGATGCCCTCCGTCGTGCGGGCGTCGAGCAGCTCTCTCAGGCGTACGGCGATGCCCTGGTCTTTGGTCCACTGGGGTTGGACGCGGTGCGTGAGGTGTTGTCCGAGGCGTTCCTTGATCAAGGTCAGACGGCTCTCGGCTTCGAGGTCCTCGTGGTGTTGCACCAGCACCTCGTGCAGCTGGTGGAGCCGTTGGCGCAAGACCGGATCGACCAGGCCCGGGTGGTCGACGGCCGCGCCGATCAGGTCGAGCGGCAGTACGTCGGGCTCGAGGTAGATGACCCTTTTGCTGAACCCACCGGGCTTGACCGAACGGCCGTCGTGCGGCACCTGCGGCGGCAGCACGGTCACCTCGGCCTGGACGATGCCGTGCTCGCGATGGTCCAGCCCGTACCGCACCACGCCGTGGTCGAGGACCATCAACGTCCACGCGTCGTGGACGTGACTGGGATACGCGTGGGTCGGGAAGTGGGCGTGCAAGACCTCGCGAATGCCCTCCACCGGCGGGCGCCACGCTGTGACCTTGGGATCCACGTTTAAAACGTACAAGACACCTGGTCGGGCGGTTGGCCAGAGTGGTGGGGTGAACTTCGATACCAAGATCGCCGTGTTGTTGCGGGATGACCTGCTCAGCTGGCAACGCCTGAACGTGACGTCCTTCCTCGTGAGCGGCCTGGGTACGCGACTACCCGAGCTGATCGGAGCGCCGTACGCCGACGCGGACGGGACGCCGTACCTGCCGATGTTCCGGCAGCCCGTGCTCGTCTTCGAAGGCGGCAAGGAGGTCCTCGTCGCGGCCCACGCTCGCGCGGTCGGCCGTTCGTTGCCGTTGGCAATCTTCACGTCGGACTTGTTTGCCAGCGGCAACGACGACGACAACCGCGCCGCCGTCCGGGCCGTGTCGCAGGGCCAGCTCGACCTGGTCGGGCTGGCCCTGCACGGTCCGAAGAACGCCGTCGACAAAGTGCTGAAAGGCGCCCGCATGCACTCCTAGTGTCCTGAGTCAGAAGTTCGCACCTCATCTCCGGCGCCCAGGCACGCACCTCGCTGCGTTGTCGTCGGGTCACAATCGAAAAAGATTGCTCCCCTCCTCCGCCTTGCGATGCACGCACCTGGACACCGGAGCTAAGGCACGAACTTCTGACTCAGGACACTAGCGCGGGGTGATCGTGCGCCAGGTCTCGCCGCGATCGTTGCTGATGGCAAGCGATGTCGGACTGCTCTTGCCGTGGAGGAACTTGCCGTCGCCGTCGAGATCCTCCAGCTGCTTCGGCCACCCCTCGGCCTTGCGGGCCTTCGCGTCGGTGCCGATCAGATAGCCCGTCGGCTTCGCGTTGTTCTCGGGCTGGATGCCGAGCAGCGCGGCCGTGCCGTCGTCGAACGGGACCGGCCCGCCCATCCGGGCCCACGGCGTGCCCTGGACCGTGCGCCAGCTGACGCCGCGGTCGGTGGAGATCACCACGCTGCCGATCGCCTCGAAGGTCGCGCCGTCGTGCCAAGAGGTCGCCACAATCGTCCGGCCGTCATGGCTCACCGCGATCCGGCTCGGCAAGGCGCCATCACTGACGGTGTGCCGCTGCCAGGTCTTGCCGCCGTCGTCCGTCCACGCGATCTGCCACGGCTTGCCGTTCTCCTTGGCGGCCGTGATCCACCAACGCCCGTTCGGCCCTTGCACCGGGGAATACCCCCGGCCGAGGTCCACCGGCAGCGTGAGATCGCGCAGCGTCGCCGTACGAAGGTTGAGCACCCGCAGCGAGCCCTCGCCAACCAGCACCTCATCGGCACCGAACGTCGTGGTCGCCGCGGCCATCCGCAAACGCCGTTCCTCCAGGCCTTTGCTGGTCAGGCTCGCCAGTCGGGACTTCGCCCAGGCCGGGTCGGCGGCCGTGAGCGGATTCGCGTCCGGGGTGATGAGCCCGTAGACGTCATCGCCCTGCTGCACCAGGTCGAACCAGCTGTCGGTGATCGAGGTGGCGACGCTCATCCCGGCTCGTTGGATTCGCGCGGCATAGCGGCAGGGCTGTGGTTCGCAATCGGACCAGGCCGCGATCCAGCTGGACGGCGTTGCGAACAAGGCGCTGGCGACGTTCGCGTCGGCCGACCGGATCAACGCCTCGCCGGCCGGGTTCGTGCTGTGGTCCGGCGCGGGTGTCGTTGGCGGGGTGACGATCGTCGTTGGTTGGGTGACGATCGGGGGAGGAGCGTTGTCGCCCTTGGGCAGGCTGGTCGGTAGCGTCACGGCCAAAACGGCGGCGGCCGTCGCGGCGGCAGCACCTGCGGCAGCGAAGAGCTGCTTGCGATGGCGCCTGCGGGTGCCCTTCTGGTGAATGGTGTCGAACGGGGTGGGCTCGACCTGCTCCTGGACCGACCAGGCGAGATCCTTCAGTTCAGACATGGCCGACCTCCTCGGCGTCGTCGACGAATTCGTGCACAAGTGGTGCGAGCCGGGCCCGGCCCCGGGACAATCTGGCCTTCACGGTGCCCTCCGGTACGCCGAGCATCGCGGCGATCTCCCGCACCGGCAGATCGGCCACGTGGTGCAGCGTGATCGCCTCGCGCTGCTCGTACGGCAACTGCCTCAGTCCGTCCACGAGCGCGACATGATCCGCCGAAAGCCCGGGCAATTGGGTATTCGGTGGTGGCATCGCCTCCGCCAGCCGTCCTCTGAACCGGCTGGCCCGGCGATAACGCGTACGTACGACGTTCAGCGCGACCGTCCGCAACCAGGCCTCCGGGTTGTCGACCTGAGCGAACCGCCTCGGCCTCTCGACCGCCCGCACGAACGCCTCCTGCACCGCATCCTCCGCCTCGGTCAAGCTCCCGCAAATCGCGAACAACTGCCCGACCAAACGGCGATAACACCCGTCATAGATCTCCCGAACCCGCTCTTGCCCACCCATCGCCCCTCCAGCCCCCAGCCTCTCGCTCACCCCCCAACGACCCCCGCCACCCCACCCCGGTTGCTCCCCGTGACCCACATCACACCCATCCGCCTCCCCCCCGTTCATTGGTCCCTTGTGACGCGGCGTGTCGCCGTTCATCGGGCCCTTGTGACCAACGGCGCGGGCCAGCCACCCCAACCACTCATTCGTCGGAATCCGCCCTTCTCAACCCGGATCCACCGATTTGAGCTGTCGGGTTGGTGGGCACGGGAGTAGGCCGTCCGTTCCACCTCAACCTGCCTTGACCACAGCCGACATGCCGTGAATAGGTCTGAGGCGTGGAGATTGATTGGAATGCCGAAGTTGTGGATCAGGTGGAGTCGCACTGGCGGAACCGACTTCGGCCCCGCCTCGACGGGCTGACCGACGACGAGTTCTTCTGGGAGCCGGTCTCCGGCAGTTGGTCGCTGCGGAGACGTGGTGAGAGTTCCGCGCCGATCTCCCTGGGTAGCGGTGAATTCACGATGGACTACGCCCAACCGCCCCACGACCGCGAGCCAGTGACCACGATCGCGTGGCGGCTCGCGCACCTCATTGATGTCTTTGGCGCGCCAACGGGTCCGCACTTCGAGGTTACGACCGCTGACCCGCCTGGCGTCGACTTTGCGGGCTCTGCTCGGGCGGCGTTACGTCAGCTTGACGAGGGTTTCGAGGCATGGATCGCTGACGTGTGCAGCCTCGGTATTGCGGGCATCACCCGACCGCAAGGGGCCCTGGCACCGGCACAATTCGCAGACGCCCCCATTGCGCGGAAGGTCATGTACGTCCACGTCGAGGTGATCCACCACGGTGCCGAGATCTGCCTGCTGCGTGACCTCTATGCGTGGAGGTCACCCAACGGGTGTTGATGAGCCCGGCTGCTTGGCGGGAGCTCGAGTCCGTGATCAGTCCCGAATATCGGTTTTCACGCCAGCACAGACAGAAACCTGGCCCGATGGGCCGGCTGGGCAGAACCTATGAGAGCCATCGCCATGGCCATGACGGCGACGACTCGGCGCAATGAACCCATTGTCAATCTCGCTTCCTCACTGGACGCTGCAAGACCGCCCAGTCTGTGAGCCTGCGTCCAGCACCTCAACAGCATGCGATTGCAGCAACCGGCAACCTCAGCGCGCCGCTCAAACGCCCGCGCCGCCGAGCCTGGACCCGGCGCCCGGGTGAGCGGGTGGCGTTGCACGTTCATGCAACCTGCTGGCCAGACGGAGGCAGAGATCTCGGACTTGGGTCCGACCTTGATGGGCCAGCCGGAGGAGACTCGACATGCAAAGTGTGGTCCGCAGAGCGCTGGCAACCGCCGCTGCCGCAGCAGTCGTCGCTGTAGCGGGCGGACAGTCATCCGCTTCGGCCAGTACAGAATTCGCTCCCGACTACTTCCGGATCTGCGTCGACCAGGCCTGCACCATGTCCGTCTCCGGCGACATCACCTGGGGCAACAGAACGGCCAGAGTGGCAGGGGATGTCGTCAACAAGGTTCCTGGTGCAATCACGATGGTCCACTGGGATGCCTTCGCCGGCTCGACGAAGGTCGACTCCGCGACAAGCTACGTGCCATATCCGAACCAGGCGGTTGTCGCCCCGTACGACTTCAATCTCGGCGACCCCCTCCTTCCCGGCGGCATCGACCGAATCCGAATCCAGATCTGCAGCTCCCCAACGCGCTGCAGCGTCCAATGGAACGAAATCAGAGACTGACGAACGCACCGCCTAATCCAGGATTTCGTCCCGGGGAAGCCCTCCACCATCTGGCGTTACCGGGATTGCCACGGGGCGCGTCTATTGCAGGCTCCGGGACTTGGCGTGGGCGGGATGGGCGGGGGAGACTGCTGCGATGGCTGCTGAGTATGTTCAGAGTGATCAGTTTCGTGGTGGGCGCATTCACTTGTGCGAGCTTGCTGGGCTTGAGATTCGCGATTGTGAGGTCAGCGGTCTGAAGGTCGTGGACTGCTATGGGAGCGACGTCTACCTCGGTGGCGACTTCGAGCGTGTTGTTGTCAATGACGTTGATGTGACCGCGTACGTCGAGGGCGAGCTCGACCGGCAGCACCCGGCGCGGGTGTTGGCGCGTGAGGCCGAGTCTCCCGACGACTACCGGGCCGCGTGGGATGCGATCGAGGCGCTGTGGGAGGCGACGCTCGACCGGGCCCGGCTGTTGCCCGAGGCCAAGTTGTACGAGCAGGTCGACGGCGAGTGGTCGTTGGTCGAGACGAACCGGCACCTGCTGTTCGCCAGCGATGCCTGGCTGGGCAATGCCGTGCTCGAGGAGGAAGCGCCGTACCACCCGTTGGGTTTCCCTGCCGGCGGGATGCCGCCCGACGACGCGGCGAAGCTCGGGCTCACCCTCAAGGCCACCCCGACGCTCGACGAGGTGCTCGCGCTGCGGCTGGCCCGCATGGCGACGATGCGGCGGGTCGTTGACGGGCTTACCGAGGCCGAGCTTGACCGGGTATGCGGTCGCAAACCGGCAGACCCGTATCCCGACCAGGAGTACGTCGTACGCCGCTGCCTCAAGGTGGTGCTGAAGGAAGAGGCCGAGCATCACCGTTA
Organism: Kribbella sp. NBC_01245; assembly: GCF_036226525.1. Classification (NCBI taxonomy): domain Bacteria; kingdom Bacillati; phylum Actinomycetota; class Actinomycetes; order Propionibacteriales; family Kribbellaceae; genus Kribbella; species Kribbella sp. NBC_01245. The sequence continues at coordinate 4,244,990 of NZ_CP108487.1, read as the reverse complement.
TGCGGTGCGCGACCTCGCCCAGCTCGAGGCCGGCGCCGGGTGAGGTCACTCCCGCTCATGCGAAGCAGTGTCGGCTAACGGCTGGGTGGCGAGCGGGGCGGTGGAGCTCGTCAGCGATGAAGCTGCGGGCGATCGTTGGTTCGGCGAGCGGTTGATCAGCAACACCTACGTTTGGGCCTGTCTCATCGCCACCGGGCTGTATGCCCTCTATGACCGGCGGATACAGCGCCAGCGCGCCGAAACCGACTGACTCACTAGGGATCAGGGTTCGCCAAGCGGTAGGTGATTGTCGGGTGGGCGAAGTCCTCGTTGTCCACGACGATCTGGGCCTGGGAACGCGGCTGGATCTGATCGACGTACATGCGCTCCCCTGGGATGTACCTGGTGCGGTAGCGCTCCTCGGCCGCGGCGGCCGAAGGCATCCATGCCTGGTCGCGCGCGGTGCCGCGTCGGAGGACCTCGTCGAAGCTGACGTGCGCGTAGATCCGCAGATCCCAGTGTTCGATCAGCGCCGGTACCTGCAGGAACGCGCCGTCCGCCAGCAGCACCGCATCCGGATCGGCTGTGTGGACAGATGACTCGGACAGCGGCCGTCCGTTGGGCTCCCCGATCGCAGTGGTGTACCGGCGGTCGCCGCCCGGACCGAGAGGCATCAGCAGCCGTTCGCGGATCGCGTCGTGGTCCCAGGTATCCAGGTAGTAGCTCTCCGGCGATTCGATCGGGTACGCCGTCCGCAGCTCCGGAGCACGCTTGAAGTAGTCGATGCCGGCCCGGATGATCTCGCGGCCGGTCCGGGCGCGCAGAGTGTCGGCCAACTCGTCCGCGAGCGTCGTCTTACCCGCCGCGGAGCAGCCGTCGATCGCGACCCGCACCGGATGTGGGCGCTCGACGGCCAGGACGGCATCGGCCAACTCGGTCAGAGCGTCGGTACGCCGGCTCACCACGTCTCCCGTCGCCGGAATGCCCCACCCGGAGTCCGGTGAGGCGTCGTACCGATGATGTCAGCCGACTTTCAGCGGCCTTGGTGGTGAGGACGCGGCGGTCGCGTTAAACGCGGCCGATTCGATGGTCAGAAGGGACCGATGAACGCCGACACGCCGCGTCACAAGGGTCCGATGAACGGAAAAGGCGGAGGGCCCGGGCGGGTCGTCGGGGGGACGACGCGGCCGGGCCCCTGCCGAAAGCTGAGCGGGACGCCGAGTACCAGCGGAAGATGGCCGTTAGACGCGGCGGAAGATCAGGGCGCGTTTTACTTCTTGGATGGCCTTGGTTACTTCGATGCCGCGGGGGCAGGCTTCGGTGCAGTTGAAGGTGGTGCGGCAGCGCCAGACGCCCTCTTTGTCGTTGAGGATCTCGAGGCGTTGTTCCGTACCCTCGTCGCGGCTGTCGAAGATGAAGCGGTGGGCGCCGACGATCGCTTGCGGGCCGAAGTACTGGCCGTCGGACCAGAAGACCGGGCACGACGTCGTACACGCTGCGCAGAGGATGCACTTGGTGGTGTCGTCGAAGCGGTCGCGGTCGGCCTGGGACTGGATCCGCTCACGCGTCGGCTCGTGTCCGTCGGTGACCAGGAAGGGCATGATCGACCGGTAGGCGTCGAAGAAGGGCTCCATGTCGACCACGAGGTCCTTGAGCACCGGCAGGCCCTTGATGGGCTCGACGGTGATCTCCTTCTCGGGGTTCAGGTCCTTGATCAGGGTCTTGCAGGCCAGCCGGTTGCGCCCGTTGATCTTCATCGCGTCAGAACCGCAGACGCCGTGCGCGCAGGACCGGCGGAACGTCAGCGTGCCGTCCTGCTCCCACTTGACCTTGTGCAGTGCGTCCAGCACCCGATCGGTCGGCTGCAGGGTGACGGAGTAGGTCTTCCACTCCGGGTCGGGCGAGACCTCGGGGTTGTAGCGGAGGATCTTGACCTTGACGTCCATCAGTACTTGCGCTCCATCGGCTTGTAGCGGGTCTGGATGACCGGCTTGTAGTCCAGCCGGATGTTCACGTTGCCCTCGTCATCGATCGACCGGTAGGCCATCGTGTGACGCATGAAGTTGACGTCGTCGCGGGTCGCGTAGTCCTCGCGGAAGTGACCGCCACGCGACTCCTTGCGGGCCAGCGCGGACACCACCAGCACCTCGGCCAGGTCGATCAGGAAGCCGAGCTCGACGGCTTCGAGCAGGTCGGTGTTGAACCGTTTGCCCTTGTCCTGAACGGAAACCTGGGCGAATCGTTGCTTCAGGCCCTCGATATCGGAGAGCGCCTGCTTGAGCGAGCCCTCGGTCCGGTAGACCTGCGCGTTCAGGTCCATCGTGGCCTGCAGGTCGGCCCGGATCGCGGCCACCCGCTCGGTCCCGGTCGCGTCGCGCATGCCCTCGATCAGGTCGACCACGAACGTCTCGGGCGCGTCCGGCAGCTCCTCGAAGTCCACGCCGGCGGCGTACTCCGCGGCGGCGATACCCGCACGGCGGCCGAAGACGTTGATGTCCAGCAGCGAGTTGGTGCCGAGGCGGTTGGCGCCGTGCACCGAGACGCACGCGACCTCGCCGGCGGCGTACAGGCCGGGGATGACGTCGTCGTTGTTCGCGAGCGCCTCACCCTTGATGTTGGTGGGGATGCCACCCATCGCGTAGTGCGCGGTCGGGAAGACCGGGATCTGCTCGGTGTACGGCTCTACGCCGAGGTACGTCCGGGCGAACTCGGTGATGTCCGGCAGTTTCGCGTCGATATGCGCGGGCTCGAGGTGGGTCAGGTCGAGCATCACGTACGCGCCGTCGGGCCCACAGCCACGGCCCTCGCGGACCTCGTTGGCCATCGCGCGGGCGACCATGTCGCGTGGCGCGAGGTCCTTCACGGTTGGCGCGTAGCGCTCCATGAAGCGCTCGTTGTCCTTGTTCCGCAGGATTCCGCCCTCACCGCGAGCGGCTTCGGAGAGCAGCACGCCGAGGCCGGCGAGACCTGTCGGGTGGAACTGGAAGAACTCCATGTCCTCCAGCGGCAGGCCCTTGCGCCAGACGATGCCCATGCCGTCACCGGTCAGGGTGTGCGCGTTCGACGTGGTGCGGAAGACCTTGCCGAAACCGCCCGACGCGAACACGATCGACTTGGCCGAGAAGATGTGCAGCTCGCCGGTGGCCAGCTCATACGCGACGACGCCCGTTGCCTTACCGGCGACCATCAGCAGGTCCAGGACGTAGAACTCGTTGAAGAATTCGACGTTCTGCTTGATGCACTGCTGGTAGAGCGTCTGCAGGATCATGTGGCCGGTGCGGTCGGCGGCGAAGCAGGAGCGCCGTACGACGGCCTCTCCGTGGTTGCGCGTGTGCCCACCGAAGAAGCGCTGGTCGATCTTGCCCTCGGCCGTCCGGTTGAACGGAAGGCCCATCTTCTCCAGGTCGAGCACGGCGTCGACGGCCTCGCGGCACATCACCTCGGCCGCGTCCTGGTCGACCAGGAAGTCGCCACCCTTGACCGTGTCGAAGGTGTGCCACTCCCAGTTGTCCTCCTCGACGTTGGCCAGGGCGGCGCACATGCCGCCCTGGGCCGCGCCGGTGTGGGACCGGGTCGGGTAGAGCTTGGTGAGTACGGCGGTCCGCGTGCGCTTGCTGCTCTCGAGGGCGGCCCGCATACCGGCGCCGCCCGCGCCCACGATCACCACGTCGTACTGATGGCGCTGCATGTCAGAAGTTCCTTACTTGCAGACCGACAGCGTGGAGCTGGGGTCGAGGCAGGGGTCGAAGGTGAAGATGACCAGCGTGCCGAGCACGACGACCACGATGCTTGCCGTGAACAACGACATCTTCAGCCAGAACCGGGACTGGTCCCGCTCGGCGTAGTCATTGATGATCGTGCGCAGGCCGTTGGTGCCGTGCAACATGGCCAGCCACAGCATCAGCAGGTCCCAGACCTGCCAGAACGGGCTGGCCCACTTGCCGGCCACGAAGGCGAAGTCGATGCCCTGGATGCCGTCGCCGAGGAACAGGTTCACGAACAGGTGGCCGAGCACCAGCACCACCAGGGCGAGGCCGGACAGCCGCATGAACAGCCAGCCGTACAGCTCGAAGTTGGTTTGGCCGGACCGGTTCCGGCCGCCGCCCTTGACCGAGCGGGCCCGGGTGCTGGACCGCGGGGTGACGATCTCTGGTGTGCTCATGGCTCAGTGCCCTCCGAACACGTGCATCAGGTGGCGGACCACGAACGGGACGAACAGCACGAACCAGAGCACGCCGACGCCGATCATCATCTGGCGCTGGTACCGCGGGCCCTTGGCCCAGAAGTCGACCAGGATCAGCCGGATGCCGTTGAAGGCGTGGAAGAGGATCGCGGCGACCAGGCCGATCTCCATCAGGCCGACGATCGGGTTCTTATAGGTGCCGATCACCTCGTTGTAGGCGTCGGCCGAGACTCGCACCAAAGCCGTGTCGAGCACGTGCACCAACAGGAAGAAGAAGATCCCCACACCGGTGATCCGATGCGCGACCCATGACCACATGCCCTCATGGCCCCGGTAGAGGGTGCCGGGGGGACGGGTCAGTGGCTTGCTGGGCAAACCGATCCTCCGATCGGACGACGACCAGAGCCGACTGAGGGCATCGCTGGCAGTCGTCGTCGGCGTTGCCGCCGGTGGCCGTCAGAAGGCCCCGCAAGTCAAGGCTCGGCCCGGCGAAAACCAGGCCGTGTTCGATGCTAACCGCAGCAGTACGCCGACTTGGCCACCACCCATGTGACATCGCTCTCGCCTATTCACTTGACCTCCACAGGGGTTGAACTTGTGGACTGTAGAAAACCGCTGATCTGGGAGGGCGAATGTGGATCTGTAAGACCTGTGCCGTTGAGCACAGTACGCAACCGGACGTGTGCGCGATCTGCGCGGACGAGCGGCAGTGGGTGCCGGTCGACGGCCAGCACTGGACGACGCTCGAGGAGCTCCAGGCCGCCGGCCACAAGGTCCGGTTGAGCGAACGAGAGCCGGACCTGTTCGCGATCGAGTCCGAGCCGGGCGTGGGGATCGGCCAGCAGGCCAAGTTGGTGCGGACGCCCGCGGGCAACCTGCTCTGGGACCCGATCGGGTACGTCGATGCCGACGGCGCCGCGCTGGTCGCGTCGTACGGCGAGGTGAAGGCCATCGTGGCCAGCCACCCGCACATGTACGGCGTCCAGGTGGAGTGGAGCCGGGCCCTCGGTGGGGTGCCGGTCCTGGTGGCCGAAGCGGACCAGGAGTGGGTGGCACGGCCGGATCCGGTCATCGAGACCTGGACCGGGCCGTTGGAGATCCTGCCGGGCGTGACGTTGTTCCAGCCGGGTGGTCACTTCAAGGGCAGTGGCGTCGTGCACTGGGCCGCTGGTGCCGAAGGGCGCGGCGTGTTGCTCAGCGGCGACACCATCTTCCCGAACCCGGGTGGTAAGTCGGCCAGCTTCATGCGCAGCTACCCGAACCGCATCCCGCTGTCGGGCGCGGTCGTCGACCGGGTGACCAAGGCCGTCGAGCAGTACGAGTTCGACCGGGTCTACGGCAACTTCGACAACGTCATCACGTCGGACGCGCGGGCCATCCTGCGGTTCTCGGCCGATCGCCACATCGCCTGGACGCGTGGGGACTACGACCACCTGACCTAAGGGTCAAGCGGCGCGGCGGTTCCAGGTGAGCCGGTTGTGCAGGGCAAGCATCCGGTCAACGCAGGTCTGCCAGTCGTACCGCTCAGCCCTTTCCCGGGCAGCGGTACGACGGGCAGCCTCCGGACGTCGTACAAGCTCCAGTACGGCGTCCGCGAGCCTGTCGGCACGAGGGGCGCCCCACGCGCCACACCCCGCGTCTACCAACTCACGAGCGCCACCCGTATCAGCGGTGACTACTGGCGTCCCAGCGGCGAGAGCCTCCAGCACCGCCAGTCCGAACGTCTCGCCCGGACAAACCGACAGAGCCACGTCTGCCTGAGCAAGGCGGCGAGCCAGCTCCACACGCCCATCGACGTAGCCGTGGAACTTCACAGGCGCAGACCCGGCTATGGCGACTAGCTCGTCCAGGTGTGGCCCAGAGCCGTACACGTCGAGCCTGACCGGGATGCCGCGTCTGTGCAGCTCTACGGCCGTTGCAACTGCCAGGTGCGGGCTCTTCTCGCGCGAGAGCCTTCCGGCGTGCACAAGCTTCAGTACGCCGTCCGCGGCCGGTGTGCCGAGGGACGGGTGGAACGTGTCGAGGTCGACGCCGAGCGGGATGCGTACCAATGGCGTCGACACCTCGCCGAACTCGGCGGCGGCGAAGCGCGAGGTCACCACGATCGCGTCGTACGTCCGCCCGAGCAGCCGGTACAACGCGCCGACGCCGGCCGCGATCCCGAGTTGGCGGCCGGTCCGGAGCGAGACCATGGCGTCCAGCCGTTCGTGGCTGAACAGGATCGAGCCGATGCCCTGGCGCCGGGCCCAGTGCGCGACCGGCAGCAGGGTCGACTTGTCCGAGATCTCGACGGTCGTCGGCCGGAATCGCTCGAGCGCCTCGATCACCCGCCAGGGTTCGGCGATGAGCCGGTAGCCGCCGCCGATCCGGGGCGCGCGAAGGCGGATGACGATGCCGTTCTCGTCCTCGCTGATGGCATCGCGTTCGCCGGGGGTGACCAGGACGCGCTCGAAGCCGGCGGCGCGATATCCCTGGCCGAGGTGGTCGATCGCGGTCCGCATGCCGCCCGAGGTGGGGCCGACGAAGTTCGCGAGCTGGGCTATCCGCTGCATGTCAGGCCGCCCGTTTCTGGCTGAAGGTGACTTCGGCGTAGTGCCGGTCGATCAGGTCGTCCACAACGGCCGGCCAGGTCCGCGTCTGGACCCGTTTGTGGCCGGCTTCGGCCATCGCCTGCCGGGCCTGGGGATCCGCCAGCAGGCTGTGCACCGCCTGCCGGAGAGCGCCCGGCGTCTTGTGGTCGAAGAGCAGGCCCGTTTCACCCGGCTTGATCAGATCGACCGGGCCACCGGCCGCGGGTCCGACGGTCACCACGCCGGAGGCCTGCGCCTCCTGGATGGTCTGGCAGAACGTCTCGTGTTCGCCGGTGTGCACGAAAACGTCCAGGCTGGCGAAGATCCGGGCCAGGTCGGCGCCCCGGCGCATGCCGAGAAAGGCCGCACCCGGCAACGTCTGTTCCAGTGCGGCACGGTCCGGACCGTCACCCGCGATCACCACCTGACAGCCGAGTTCGGACAGCTCGCTCAACCGGCGTACGTGCTTCTCCGCGGCGAGCCGGCCCACGTACCCGACGATCGGACGGCCGTCGGGGGAGATCTCCCGGCGCCACGCGTCATCGCGCAGACCCGGGTCGAACAGGTCGAGGTTGACGCCGCGCCCCCAGTGCTGGACCCGGGGTACGCCGGCCTGGACCAACTGCGCCATCGACGCGGACGAAGGCGCGAGCGTGCGGTCACACCGCGAGTGCAACCGCCGTACCCAGGCCCAGACGCCACGATCGGCGCGCACGGCCCACGGGTATTGCCGGGCGAATCCGGCGATGTCGGTCTGGAACACCGCCACGGTCGGCAAGCCCAGGCGCCGCGCGCTGCGAAGGCCCCACGCGCCCAGGACGAACGGCGAGGCCAGATGCACCAGGTCGGGCGCGAAATCGGCCATCGCGCGCTCGATCGCGGGATCGGGCAGACCGACCGGGAACGCCCGGTAGCCGGGGATGCCGAAGCTGCGGGCCCGTACCACCGGCACGTCGCCGTAATGGTCGGGACCGGGGCCGGCGGCGATGATCAGTGGCTGGTGCCCACGGGCGACCAGCCGGTCGGTGACATGACGAACAGTGTTCGCCACGCCGTTGATCTGTGGCAGGAACGATTCGGCGACCATCACGATCCTCACACTTCGAAGGTTCCCGACGCCGGGTGAACCCTTGGCCAATCGGGTATGTCGGGCAGCGGTGGGGCCGTGGTCGGCTCAACCCCCGGCCGATATCCGGCGGACGACGCGGGTGCGACCGATAGGTGACCAGCCGGTAACCGAATGTCTCCGTCCAGACTGCGGGCTTTCCACTTGACCGGTTCAGCGCGAGGGTCCGTAGGATCACTTCACGAGGGAGAGAGCGTTCTCCCGGACCTGACCCGCCGCTTCGAGGAGCAACCGTGCTCTCTGCTGACCGCCTATCCCTCCAGCTCTATACCGTCCGTGGCGAACTGGAGCGGGACTTCGACGCCGCCCTGGCCCGGATCGCCGAGATCGGCTATCGGCAGGTCGAGCCGTTCGGCCTGGTCGAATTCGAGTCCCAGCTCGCCGACGGCCTGGCCAAGCACGGCCTGACCGCGCCGACCACGCACGCCGGCCTGCTCGGCCGTAACCTCGAGCCCGCCTTCGCGGCCGCCAAGCGCCTCGGCATCGGCACCGTGATCGACCCCTACACCGACCCGGCCCGCTGGCAGTCCGCCGAGGACGTCAAGCAGATCGCCGTCCAGCTGAACCAGGTCGCGCACCAGGCCGAGGACCACGGCATCACCATCGGCTACCACAACCACCACTTCGAGCTGGCCTCGATGCTCGACGGCCGGCACGCGCTGGAGGTCTTCGTCGAGCATCTCGCGCCGGAGATCGTGCTGGAGATCGACACCTACTGGGCCGCGGTCGGCGGTGCCGACGTACCGGCGCTGCTGAAGCGCCTCGGTGAGCGGGTCGTCGCCCTGCACATCAAGGACGGCGACGGCACGCTGAACAACAAGGCCCAGGTCGCCGTCGGTTCGGGCGTCATCCCGGTCAAGGACTTCCTGGCCGCCGCGCCGGGTCGCCTCGCCGTGGTCGAGCTGGACGACTTCGAGGGCGAGATCTTCGACGCCGTCAGCGGCAGCTACGCCTTCCTGCAGCAGGCCGGCGCATGAGCACCGGTCCCGTCGGCGTCGGCGTTATCGGCGCAGGTGTCATTAGTGACACGTACATCAAGAACCTGACCAGCTTCCCCGATGTCGTCGTGCACGCCATCGGCGATCTGCGGCCCGAGGCGGCCCAGGCGAAGGCCGAGGAGTTCGGCATCGCCAGCCACGGTTCGCCCGAGGTGGTGCTGACCCACCCGGACGTCGAGATCGTGGTCAACCTGACGATCCCGGTCGCTCACGTCGAGGTGGCGCTGGCTGCCGTTGCCGCGGGCAAGCATGTGTGGAGCGAGAAGCCGTTCGCGATGGACCGGGACAGCGGCGCCAAGCTGCTCGCCACGGCCGCCGACGCCGGCGTACGCCTCGGTTGTGCGCCGGACACCTTCCTCGGCCCGGGGCTGCAGACGGCTCGCCGGTTGATCGAGAAGGGTGACATCGGTACGCCGCTGACCGCACTGACGTTGTTCCAGTCGCCCGGCCCGGAGTCGTGGCACCCGAACCCGGCGTTCCTCTTTCAGGAAGGCGCGGGCCCGCTGTTCGACATCGGCCCGTACTACCTGACCGCGCTGGTGCAGCTGTTCGGTCCGGTCGGCGCTGTTGCCGGTATCGGCTCGACGTCGCGGCCGACGCGCACGATCGGCTCGGGTCCGTTGGCCGGGACCGACTTTGACGTGACGGTGCCGAGTCACGTGAGCATGATCGCGAAGTTCGAGAGTGGCCAGTCGTCGCAGAACATCTTCAGCTTCGACTCACCGCTCGGCCGGCACGGGTTCGTCGAGATCACCGGCACCGAGGCGACCCTGTCCCTGCCCGACCCCAACCGCTTCGACGGTGAGATCAAGCTGATCCGCCGCGACGGCGAATGGGAGACCGTCGCCAACGTCACGGCCGCCGCCGAACGCGGTACCGGCGTCCTCGACATGGCCCGCGCCATCCGCGCCGACCGCCCACACCGCGCCACCGGCGACCTCGCCCACCACGTCGTCGACGCCATGGTCTCCGTCAGCGAATCCGTCGACTCCGGCGCCTTCGTAGACGTAACCAGCACCGTCACCGCCCCCGAAACCCTCCCCGAAGACTGGGACCCCTTCGCCACCACGGTCTAACCCCTAGGTGGGGCGAGGCCGTACCCCTCGCCCCATCAACCGTCACCTCGCGCTCATCCGGCGCAAGTAGCGGACCGTGTCGGCTTCGTGGAGGCGGGCCATGTCGGCCGAGCGGTCAAGCGTGGAGATCAGCCGGCCTTCGGCGAAGACGAGCTCGCGCACCTGGTCGTACATCCACGGCAGGGGAGCACCCCTGGTCCGGTAGTTCGCGTTGTTGTACTCGGCACCAATCAGCATCGTGCCGGTGAACCGCGTTTGAAACCGCATCGGCCCGTACGTCGTACCGCCGAAGCCGTCCGTACCTCGCGCGCCGCCGTGGAATGTGTCCGGCCCCGGCTCGTCCTCCGGCGCCACGGTGAGATGGACCAGGCAAAGCTCGTCGCGATCAACGCCGTACTCACACACGAACCCTCATCCCACTCCGCCACGTAGCAGTTCCATGATCTCGTCCGTGGCCATGCCGCTCGACCCACTGCCACGGAGCCGGCGCGCCAGCCGCCGACCAGCGGACTCGTCACCGACAACCCGGATGACGCGTGCGCTGTCCCCGTCCACCACAATCCGCACCTCATCACCCCCATCGAGCCCGAGCTGCCGACGTACGGCGATCGGGATGGTGACCCGTCCTTTCGACGTGATGCGCATCGTGCACTCCTGGTCCGTAAGAGTTCCTGTCGACAATCATCTTCCAGTGCACGAATGGCGATCTGCTCAGCCGCTCGCCCGCCGTCGGCACTAGCCGCTCCCTATTCCGGGTGTCGGCACCCGGAATGGGGAGCCGGCCCTCGAAATTTGGCGAGTCCACCCCCCATTCCGAGGGTCGACACTCGGAATAGGGCGCCGAACCTACCCAACAGGGCCACTGGCTGGAGTGGGGGTTTGGTTGGGTGGGGGGATGTGGTGGATCGGGGTTTTGGTGGTGATGGGTGGGCTCGTGGTGGTGGGGGCGGGGGCGGGGGCGTTGTGGCGGTCGGTGCTGGCGCAGGAGCATGCGGAGCGGAAGCAGCTGGTTAGTTGGTGGGGGACTCGGAACGGGTGGCGGTATACGCGGGGTTCCGACGAGTTGTTGGGGTATTTGCCGGCTGAGCCGTTTGGGCATGGGACCAGCCGGGACGTCCAGGATTTGCTGCAAGGGCGGATTGCCGGTCGGTCGGCGTTGTTGGTTCAGTTCAGTTGGTATTACCTGCCTGATGCGGAGCAGAGTTCGAGCGTTGGGACGAGTGGGGTTCGCAGTGGGGTTCGGGCTGCGGCGGTAGTCGAGCTGCCGGGGGCGGTTCCGGCGTTGACCGTACGGCGTGAGGTGGCGGTTGATGCCGTACGTGGGTCTGATCTGGAGGTTGAGAGCGGGCGGTTCAACGCGGCCTTCCGGGTGGTGGCGGATGACGATCGCTTCGCGCACGCGGTGGTGAATCCGCGGTTGATGGCTTACCTGCTCGACCATGAGGGCTTCAGCGTCAGGCTGGAAGGGCGCGCGTTGGTCGTCTGGCGGGACGGGCTGGTCGAGAACGGGAACGAGTTGGGCGCGCTCGCGTCGTACGCCGCGAAGGTTTTCGAGTTGATCCCGTCCTTTGTGTACGCCGACTTCGCCGCGGACGAACGAGGTACGCCGGTGAGCGCGATCCCGGCCGACGTCCTCGGCGACACCCCGGCCGGCGCCGTGCATTTCCTGCAGCGCCTGACGCATCGCGGCCACGAGATCGAGCGATACGAGGCCTTGATCGAGCAGTGGAAGGTCGAGACCTGGACGGTGGTCGTCAAGATCGCCGTACCGGTGGTGACGTGGCCCACCCTCTCGCTCCCGGCCCGGGTGCTCGCTCCGTCCTGGATCACCCACTTCGACGACGAGGTGCCAACTGGGGACGAGGCGTTTGACCGAAGATTCGTCACCGGCACGGCGCGGCCCGACTTCGCCAAAGCGGTGCTGACGCCGGAGGTGACCTCCTGGCTGGCCTCTGATCCGCGGGCCGAGCGAACAAGGATCACCTTCCTGACCGAGTATCTGGACCCCGCGCCCGCCGGCACGATCCGCCACCTCAAGCAAGCCGCGCTGTGCGTGATGGCCGACGGACGGCTGTCGGATCAGGCGCTCGCGGACCAGCTGACCGACCTCGCCTGCGACCTGATCGAGCGCCTGCCAGCCGCGGCGTACGAGCAAATGTGACGTAGTCGGCGGCGACGTGGGGGATGTCACCGCGCGTGATGTATCGGTTCGAGGGGTCCGGGCCTAACGTTGAAAACTATGAGCCACCAGACCGAGTCGGGCTGGGACTTCGCCCCCGTCTACGGCCCCGACAAGCTCGAGGGATTCGACCCAGCCGTGAAGCTGGGCGAGCCCGGCGAGTACCCATACACCCGCGGCGTCTACCCGACGATGTACACGCAGCGCCCCTGGACCATGCGGCAGTACGCCGGGTTCGGCACCGCCGCCGAGTCGAACCAGCGCTACCACCAGCTGATCGACGCCGGCACGATGGGCCTTTCCGTCGCGTTCGACCTGCCCACGCAGATGGGCTACGACTCCGACGCCGAGATCTCGCACGGTGAGGTCGGCAAGGTCGGCGTGGCGATCGACTCGATCGACGACATGCGGGTGCTCTTCGACCGCATCCCGCTGGACCAGGTGTCGACGTCGATGACGATCAACGCGCCCGGCTCGGTGCTGTTGCTGCTCTACCAACTGGTCGCCGAGGAGCAGGGCGTCGACGGTGGCAAGCTCACCGGCACGATCCAGAACGACGTGCTCAAGGAGTACATCGCCCGCGGCACCTACATCTATCCGCCGAAGGAGTCGCTGCGCCTGATCAGCGACATCTTCGCGTACTGCAAGACCGAACTGCCGCGCTGGAACACGATCTCCATCTCCGGCTACCACATGGCCGAGGCCGGTGCGACGCCCGCGCAGGAGATCGCGTTCACCCTTGCCGACGGCATCGAGTACGTCCGGGCCGCGGTCGCGTCCGGCCTCGACGTGGACGAGTTCGCGCCCCGGCTGTCGTTCTTCTTCGTCTCCCGTACGACGCTGCTGGAGGAGGTCGCGAAGTTCCGCGCGGCCCGCCGGATCTGGGCCCAGGTGATGCGCGACGAGTTCAACGCGAAGAACCCGAAGTCCCTGATGCTGCGCTTCCACACCCAGACCGCGGGCGTCCAGCTCACCGCGCAACAGCCCGAGGTCAACCTCGTTCGCGTTGCTGTGCAAGGCCTGGCCGCCGTACTGGGTGGAACGCAGTCCCTGCACACCAACTCGTACGACGAGGCCATCGCGCTGCCGACCGAGAAGGCCGCCCGGCTGGCGTTGCGAACGCAGCAGGTGCTGGCCTACGAGACCGACATCACCGCGACCGTGGACCCGTTCGCCGGGTCGTACGTGGTCGAGGCGCTGACCGACGAGGTCGAGGCCGCCGCGCGGGAGCTGATGGAACAGGTCGAGGACTTCGGCGGTGCCGTCGCGGCGATCGAGCAGGGCTTCCAGAAGCAGGAGATCGAGCGCTCGGCGTACCGGATCGCGCAGCAGATCGACTCGGCCGAGCGGGTCGTCGTCGGCCTGAACAAGTTCAAGCTGGCCGAGGAAGACGCGTACGAGCCGCTCCGCGTCGATCCCGCGATCGAGGCCCAGCAGGTCGAGCGCCTCGCCCGCCTCCGCGCCGAGCGCGACCAAGGCGCCGTCGACAAGGCGCTGGACGAGCTCAAGGCGGCCGCCCGGGGCAGCGACAACTGCCTCTACCCGATGAAGGACGCGCTCAAGGCCCGCGCCACCGTCGGCGAGGTCTGCGACGCCCTTCGCGAAGTCTGGGGCGTCTACATCCCCGCCGACACGTTCTAAAACCCGCCTAAAACCCGCCGGCACGTTCTAAAAACAGCCGCCGTTAGTCCAAGAGGGCTGCGGCGGCGAGAACGGTAGTGCCGAGGGCGATAGCGCTCTCGTCCGGCGTGAAGCCAGGCGTGTGCAGATCGGCCGCAGACGCCACGCCCACCGGGCGTACGCCAAGGCGGGCCATCGCGCCCGGGGCGTGCTCCAGATACCAAGCGAAGTCCTCACCGCCAAGGCTCTGGTCGGTCGTGGCCACCGCCGCCGAGCCGAGAGTCTGCTCGACGGATTTACGCAGTACGTCGATCGCGAGCGCGTCGTTCATCACCGGTGGTACGCCGTGGGTGACCTCGATCTCGACCTGGACGCCGTACGGCGAGACGAGTTGTGCGGCCAGGGACGGGATCAGCTCGGCCGTGAGGCGCCAAGCGCTCACGTCGAGGCAGCGCAGGGTGCCTTCCGCCTCACCCCGTGCGGGGATGGCGTTGGCCGCGGAGCCCGACGTGATGCGACCCCAGACCAGCGACATCCCAGCCCGCGGGTCGACCCGCCGCGAGAGCGCCGCCGGCAACTCCGTGACCAGTGTCGCCAAGGCGTAGACCAGGTCGCCGGTGAGGTGCGGCCGCGACGTATGCCCGCCAGGACCGGTCAACCGCACCAGCACGCGGTCTGCCGCCGCAGTGAGCGCACCGACGCGTAGGCCAATCTGACCGACCTCTAGCCGCGGATCGCAGTGCAGCCCGTAGATCCGGTGCACGCCCTCCAGACCGCCGGCTGCGATCACACTGAGCGCACCGCCGGGCATAACCTCTTCGGCCGGCTGGAAGATCAGTCGCACGCGCCGGTCGAGTAGCCCGTCCCGGGACATCCCGGCCAGCACAAGCGCCGTACCCATCAAGGCGGCGCTGTGGACGTCGTGCCCGCAGGCGTGGCTCACACCGGCGTGTGTCGAGCTATACGGCGTTACGGATGTCTGAGTGACTGGCAATGCGTCAATGTCCGCCCGCAGTGCCACACACGTGTCGCCGGAGCCGATATCGCAGATCAGCCCAGTGCCGGTCGGCAATACCTGTGGGGACAGCCCGGCCTCGAGCAGACGCTGCCGCAGGACCTCGGTGGTGCGCTCCTCATGCCAGCCGAGCTCGGGGTGCGCGTGCAGGTCCCGGCGAATCGCCACTGCCTCGTCCCGGACCTCGTCAACCCGGGATTTCACGTCGGAGAGCAGCAGCGTCTTACCAGCAGTCATCTGGCGATTGTCCCATCGCCGGGCACCCGGACAGCCACGGATCGCCGTTCTCACCGGTGGCGACCGGGGCCGATCGGAGCGTGACGGAGTGAAACTACGATTCAGTAACGAGAATTAAGCGCGGGCATCATTGATGGCTGGGCGGCAAAACCGGGTCTATCGTGGCGGATCGGATGCCCGATTGGGCTTCCACCTGATCGAGGAGGCATCTTGCGGCACACGACCAAGCTGGCGGCAGTCGCCGTCACGGTGGCGCTCGTTTTGGCGGGCTGTGCGAAGAAGGAGAACACCGGTGCATCCGGCAGCGACGAACTGTGCGCTGACAAGGAAGGCGCTGGTCCCAAGGTCGGCCTGGCGTACGACATCGGCGGCCGTGGTGACAAATCCTTCAACGATCTGGCCGCAGCGGGTGTAGCGAAGACCCTGACTGACCTGGACGCGACCTGTGAGGAGTCCGAGGCGGGGGCGGATGAGCCGGACTCGGCCAAGGAAGAGCGGCTGCGCACGCTCGCCGAGGCGGGCTACAGCCCGGTCGTTGCCGTCGGCTTCGTTTACACCGAAGAGGTGAACAAGGTCGCCAAGGAGTACCCGAACGTGAAGTTCGCCGTCGTGGACGGCTTCGCCGAGGGCCCGAACATCACGAACCTGGTCTTCTCGGTCGAGCAAGGCTCGTTCCTGGTCGGTGTCGCGGCAGCGCTGAAGACCAAGACCAAGAAGGTCGGCTTCATCGGTGGTGTACCGGGCCCGATCATCGACCCGTTCGCCGCGGGCTACAAGGCCGGTGTGGCGGCGGTCGACCCGTCGATCAAGGTCGAGATGAAGTGGCTGTCCGACCAGGCCAACGAGAAGGCGTTCGCGAACCCGGCCGGTGGCAAGACCGCGGCGACCGCGCTGTACGACGCCGGTTCGGACATCGTCTTCCACGCGGCGGGCCTGTCCGGTAACGGTCTGTTCGACGCCGTGGTCGCCGAGGGCGAGGGCAAGTGGGCGATCGGTGTCGACGCCGACCAGTACCAGGGCGCCTCGGCCGAGCAGCAGAAGCACATCCTGACCTCGTCGCTCAAGCGCGTAGACGTCGCGGTGTTCGACTACGTGAAGCTGGTCAAGGAAGGCACCTCGAAGGCCGGATTCGACGTGTACGACATCAAGCGCGACGGTGTCGGCTACGCGACCAGCGGTGGCTTCATCGACGACATCGCCCCGAAGATCGAGGAGTACAAGGCGAAGCTCATCTCCGGTGAGCTGAAGGCCCCGTCGAAACTCTGACGATTGTTTCTCGGGCTCGGCCGGTGACGCGGTAGCGTTCTCGTCCGGGCCCGAGGCTCGTTTCGGCGGCAAAGCCGGCGACAAGGGTGTCGCCGGAGGGAACTGGGAGCGTGTGACATCAGCACCAGCACAGCGACGCTGGCCGTTCGTCTTCGCGGGATAGGCAAGAGCTTTCCCGGCGTGAAGGCCAACCATGACATCGATATCGACGTCCGGTCCGGCACCGTGCACGCCCTGGTCGGGGAGAACGGCGCGGGCAAGTCGACGTTGATGAAGATCCTGTACGGCGTACAGAAGCCGGACGAGGGCACCATCGAGGTCAACGGCGAGCAGGTCGTCCTGCACACGCCGTCCGACGCCATCAAGCACGGGATCGGGATGGTCTTCCAGCACTTCATGCTGGCCGACAACCTCACCGTCGCGGAGAACGTCGTTCTGGGCGCCGAGAAGCTGTACGGCATCGGCAGCCGCGCCAAGGCGAAGATCAAGGAACTCTCCGACACCTACGGGTTCGGCCTGAAGCCCGACGACATGGTCGAGGATCTCGGTGTCGGCCAGCGGCAACGGATCGAGATCCTCAAGGTCCTCTATCGCGGCGCGAAGCTCATCATCCTGGATGAGCCGACCGCGGTGCTGGTGCCGCAGGAGGTCGACGCGCTGTTCGGCAACCTGCGTGAGCTGAAGGCCCAGGGCCACACGCTGCTGTTCATCTCGCACAAGCTGGACGAGGTGCTCGCGGTCGCCGACGACATCACGGTGATGCGACGCGGTACGACGGTTGCCTCCGTGCAGCCCGCCGGGGTCACCTCGCGGCAGCTCGCCGAACTGATGGTCGGCTCCGAACTGCCCTCCCCGAGTACGGAGGAGTCGACGGTCACGGAGACGGTCCAGCTCACCGTCGAGAACGTGACGCTGCCGGGCCCCGGCGGCCGGGCGCTGCTCGACGACGTGTCGCTGCGCATCCGCCGCGGCGAGGTGCTCGGTATCGCCGGTGTCGAGGGCAACGGCCAGACCGAGCTGGTCGAGATGATCATGGGCATGCGTCCGGCCGCGTCCGGCCGGGTGCTGCTCGGCGACCGGGAGATCACCACCTGGTCGACCGCGGACCGCCGAAACCTCGGCATCGGTTACATCCCCGAGGACCGGCAGCGGCACGGCCTGCTGCTGGACTTCCCCTTGTGGGAGAACCGGATTCTCGGTCACCAGGATCGTGCGCCGAGTTCGCGTGGCGCCTGGATCAACAAAGCAGGTGCCCGGAAGGACAGCGACCGGATCATCGAGCAGTACGACGTACGTACGCCGTCCATCGACACCACGGCGCGCGCGCTCTCCGGCGGTAACCAGCAGAAATTCGTGGTCGGGCGCGAGATGAGCGGCGATCCCGTGCTGCTGATCGCGGCGCACCCCACCCGCGGCGTGGACGTCGGCGCGCAGGCGGCGATCTGGGACCACATTCGCGAGGCCCGGCGGCGCGGCCTCGCCGTACTGCTGATCTCTGCCGACCTGGACGAGCTGATCGGCCTGTCCGACCAGATCCAGGTGATCTTGCGCGGCCGGCTGGTCGGCGAGTTCGATCCCGATTCAGTGACGCCCGAGCAGCTCGGCTCGGCGATGACCGGTGCCGGAGGCGAACAGTGATGGGCGGCAAGCTCGACGCGCGCAGGATCGGCCTCGCGCTGGCGGCGCCGGTGCTCGCGATCATCGTCGCGTTGCTGATCACGTGTGTGATCCTGCTCGCTTCGGGCAGTTCCGTATCGGGCTTCCTCAGCACGATCTTCTCGGCTCCGGCCGAGCGCAACGTCGTGAACATCATCAACAACGCGTCGATCCTCTACCTGTCCGGCCTGGCCGCCGCGATCGGGTTCCGGATGAACCTGTTCAACATCGGCGTGGAAGGCCAGTACCGGGTGGCGGTGTTCGCCGCCGCGGTCTTCGCGTCGTACGGCTGGCTGCCCGGCCCGCTGAACGTGCTGGTGGCGATCCTGCTGGCCATGGTCGTCGGTGCCGCGTGGGCCGCGATCGCCGGTCTGCTGAAGGTGACGCGGGGTATCAGCGAGGTCATTTCGACGATCATGCTGAACGCCATCGCGGTCTCCCTGACGGCGTACCTGCTGCGCCAGGTCGGTGTCACCACGGGCAGCAACCTGGCCACCAAGACGTTGCCCGAGGACAGCTGGGTGGCCGGTATCCCGTTGTTGCCGTCGGCCCCTAACGAGCTGCTCGGTCTGTCCGTACTGGCCGTGCTCGGGGGTATCGCGTACAGCGTGCTGCTGAACCGCTCCAAGTTCGGCTTCAACCTTCGTGCGACCGGTACGTCGGCCAGCGCCGCCGTGGCCAGCGGTATCGACGTCCGCCGGATGGTGGTGGTCTCGATGCTGATCAGTGGTGCGGTGGCCGGTCTGATCGGGATGCCGTTGCTGTTCGGCAGTTCGCACGCCTACGGCACGACGTTCCAGAGCGGGATCGGTTTCGCCGGTGTCGCGGTGGCGCTGCTCGGCCGGAACAACCCGATCGGTATCGCGTTCGGCGCGCTGCTGTTCTCATACCTGGCCGAGCAGAGCAACCTGCTCGAGATCAACGCCGAGGTGTCACCGGACATCATCGCCATCACCCAGGGCGTGATCGTGCTGACCGTCGTGATCGCCTACGAGGTGGTCCGCCGGTACCGCGCCGCGCTGGAGCAACAGCGGGTGGCAGCGGAACTCAGTAGCTCGGCCCCGGCGGCCGAGGCGACCCCGGAGGCGACCCGATGACCGTGGCTCCTGATGAACTGCTCCCGGCCGCGGCCCCCGCGGAACCGGTGATCCGGCGCCGGATCAGCATCTGGATCTGGTTGTTGCTCGGCTTCGGCCTGATCTCCTTCGTCCGGGTGCTCACCGGGGCGAACGAGATGGACTCGACCGGAACGTTGCGGGAGGCGGTCAACGCCTCGGTGCCGATCGCCCTGGCCGCGCTGGCGGGTCTGTGGTCGGAACGCGCCGGCGTGGTGAACATCGGCCTCGAGGGCATGATGATCCTCGGCACCATCGGCGCGGGCTACTTCGGCTATTGGTACGGCCCCTGGGCCGGCATCGTCGGCGCGATGATCTTCGGTGCCCTGGGTGCGGCCTTGCACGCGTTGGCGACGGTGACGTTCGGGGTCGACCACATCGTCTCCGGTGTGGCGATCAACATCATCGCCATCGGTACGGCGGCCTTCCTCGCCGACACGTTCTTCTCCGGCCTGAAGGGTGGCGGGCCGACCCAGTCGCCGCCGATCGACGCACCACTGTCGATCACGGTGCCGGGTCTGTCCGATGCGATGGGCTCGCTGGAGGCCAAACACTGGTTCCTGGTCTCCGACTTGGCCTCGCTCGTCGGCGCGATCACGACCGGCCTGTCGATCCTGACGCTGCTGGCCGTGGCGTTGATCGTGGGCAGCGCTTTCTTGTTGTGGCGAACGGCTTTCGGGCTGCGGCTGCGCTCCTGTGGCGAGAGCCCGACGGCGGCGGAGACGCTCGGCGTCAACGTCTACCGGTACAAGTTCATGGCCGTGCTCGTCTCGGGCGCGATCGCGGGACTGGGCGGCGCGTTCATCGTGCTGATCTCGTCCGGGCTCTACCAGAACGGTCAGACCGGCGGCCGCGGCTATATCGGCCTGGCGGCGATGATCTTCGGCAACTGGCGTCCGGCCGGCCTGGTGCTCGGTGCCGGACTCTTTGGCTACACCGACGCGCTTCAGCTCCGCGCTGGCGGCGAGGCGGTGCACGCGCTGCTGATCATCATCGCGATCGTGCTGCTGGGGGTGGCGGTGCTGCAGTACCGCCGCGGTCTGCGCTTCCCCGCGGTGATGTCGTTGCTGATCGGCCTGGCGTTCGCGCTCTGGTTCTTCACCACCGACGCGGTACCGTCCGACTTCACCCGGATGACGCCGTACGTGACCACGATCCTGGTGCTCGGGCTCGCCTCCCAGCGGTTGCGGATGCCCGCGGCCGACGGTGTGCGATATCGCCGCGGCCAGGCTGGATAGGCCGTGACACCGGTCGATTGGAAGGCGTTGCGGGCGGCGGCCGTCGAGGCGATGCGACGGGCGTACGCGCCCTATTCGTCGTACCCGGTGGGCGCCGCGGCGCTGGTCGACGACGGCCGGATCGTTGCCGGATGCAACGTCGAGAACGCGTCGTACGGCCTGTCGCTGTGCGCGGAATGCGGTCTGGTCTCGGCGTTGCAGCTGACCGGTGGTGGCCGGCTCGTCGCCTTCACGTGTGTGGACGGCGATGAGCGGATCCTGATGCCATGCGGACGCTGCCGCCAACTGCTGTACGAACACGGTGGCCCGAACCTGCTGGTGGAGCTGGCGGCCGGCGTACGCCCGATGAGCGAGATCCTGCCGGACGCGTTCGGACCCGAGAACCTGGAGAAGAAGTGAGCGAGAAGTTCGACGCGGTCGACGTGATCCGGACCAAGCGGGATCGCGGTGAGCTGAGCGATGGCCAGATCGACTGGGTGATCGACGCGTACACCCGGGGTGCGGTGGCGGACGAGCAGATGTCCTCGCTCGCGATGGCGATCCTGCTGAACGGGATGAACCGGCGCGAGATCTCCCGCTGGACGGCCGCGATGATCGCGTCGGGCGAGCGGATGGACTTCTCGAAACTGTCCCGGCCGACCGCGGACAAGCACTCGACGGGTGGCGTCGGCGACAAGATCACGTTGCCGTTGGCCCCTTTGGTGGCGGCCTGCGGTGTCGCCGTACCGCAGCTGTCCGGCCGCGGCCTCGGCCACACCGGCGGCACGCTGGACAAGCTCGAGTCGATCCCCGGTTGGCGTGCGGCACTGTCCAACGACGAGATGATGCGCCAGCTCGACGACGTGGGCGCGGTCATTTGCGCCGCGGGTGACGGGTTGGCTCCGGCGGACAAGAAGCTGTACGCCCTCCGGGACGTGACTGGCACGGTCGAGGCGATTCCGTTGATCGCCAGCTCGATCATGAGCAAGAAGATCGCCGAAGGCACGGGTGCGCTTGTGCTGGACGTCAAGGTCGGCACAGGCGCCTTTATGAAGGAACTCGCGGACGCGCGCGAACTGGCTGAGACGATGGTTGCCCTCGGCACCGATGCGGGCGTGCGTACCGTCGCGCTGTTGACGGATATGTCGACGCCTCTCGGTCTAACCGCCGGTAACGCGTTGGAGGTCCGCGAATCGGTCGAGGTGCTCGCCGGTGGCGGCCCGTCCGACGTGGTTGAACTGACCGTCGCCTTGGCCGTCGAGATGCTCGCGGCCGCAGGCGTCACGGACGTGGACCCTTCGGAGAAGCTGCGCGACGGTACGGCGATGGACGCGTGGCGCCGGATGATCGCGGCCCAAGGTGGCGACCCTTCCGCCGAGCTCCCCGTCGCGCCCGAGACCCACGTCGTCACGGCGCCGGCCTCCGGCGTACTGACTCGCCTGGACGCCCTCGCCGTTGGCGTGGCCGCATGGCGCCTCGGCGCCGGCCGCGCGCGCAAGGAAGACCCGGTTTCGCCTGTCGCCGGGATCGAGCTACACGCCAAGCCGGGCGACACGGTCGTGGAGGGTCAGCCTCTCCTTACGCTCCACGCCGACGCCTCATCTCGCTTTGAGCGCGCCCTCGAATCCCTTACCGACGCAGTCGAGATCGGTACGTCGTACAGCCCGACGCCTTTGATCATCGACAAGATCACCGCCTGATTCCGGCCGGTCGCTCGATTGGTCTGGTTCGGCAGTAGCCTCGGGTCGTCGAATCGGCTAGAAATCTAGGGAATTGAACCGGTGAAGAGTTCTCGTTGGATCCTATCGTCGTTGCTGGCTGGCGCATCGGTGATGTCGTTGGTGGCCTGTGGCGGTACCGACGAGGTTGCCGACCCGCCGCCGACGACGAGTCCCACCGCGACCCCATCGGCCAGCACCCCTAGTGCAACGCCCACGCCGAGCGCCACCACCCCTGCGCCGGACAAGCCCCGGAGCGTGCAGAAGTACGGCACGCTGACGCTGACCCTGGACCTGCCCGCGAAGCCCGGCACCGCGCGCGCCGCGCTCCGGTCGTACGCCGACTTCGAGCGGCGAACCCACAAGATGCTCGCCACGAACGTCGACGACCCCGGTCTCAAGGAGATCGCGGTCCCGGCACTGGTGAAATCGATCCGGGACAACGTGGCAGGCCAGGTCGCCAGGAAGGACCTGAGCGGGGGTTTGGTGAAAGTCACGGCGCGAGTGAGGGGCGCGAGTCTACGCCTAGTGCTGCTGACCGGTTGCTACGACCAGAGCAAGTCAGTACTCGTCCGCGCGAACGGCGTCGCCTACCGAGGCCCAGGCGCCACGAAGTGGCCGAAACTGAAGCTGACCGTCATCCTCACGAACATGGGCGGAGCCTGGATGCTCACCGAATACACCCTCAAAAACACCCCCTGCACCCCCACCACCTAACCCTGCCTCTATTTGGTTGCTGCGGGCAACCGGAGGCGGCGGTATTGCTGTTGGGCGAGGGTTGTCGCGAGGCGGGTGTTGGGGAGTAGGCCCAGTTCGTTGTCGGCTAGGTGGCGGCGGACGTTGATGCGGACGACGGTGCGGCCGATGGTGAAGGTGACGTCCATGGCTGCGACGGTTCGGCCGGACGTGGCGCTGACGATGACCTTGGTGCCGGTTTGGACGTTTCCGACGCCGGGCACGCGGAACGGCGTGCCGTGTGTGTCTTCCGCCCACATGCCGTGTTGCAGGGTTCGGGCCTTCGCCGGTGTGCCCGCGCGGAAGAGGTAGGTGGTCGCCGTGGTCCGGCGGTCGGCGCTGATCCGGGTCGCGTAGTACCCCTCGGTGAAGTCGGCGTTGAGTAGCAGGGCGCGATCCTCGTACGGCGCGGTGGAGTGCTGCTCGACGTACTTCGTGGTGTTGAACGGCCCGGAGATCTCGCGCCCGCTCCGAACCGGCGGCGACCGGAAGCCGGAAGGCGTGACGACCAACGCGGCCAGACCGGTGAGCGGCGCCTTGACCGGAGCCACGTCCGTCTTCGCCTGCGCGTCGGTCGCCTGCGAGCCCGTGCCGGTCTCGCCCGTGCCGCAAGCGGTCAGCACCAGGGCAGACGTCAGAACCAGGGCAGGCGTCAGCAGCAGGGCAGACGGTCGGAGCACGCGCCGCACGGAAACCTCCGCGGGTCCGGGGATGGTTCCCTCGGATCGGACCAGTCGCAGATGAACGGCAGGCGAACGGTCTCAGAGCGTGAACGGCTCGCCGAGTGGCCGCCGGCAAAAATCCGCGCCGAGCAGGTCATCGGTGGTGTCATCCGGTACGACGTCCGCCGCGAACGCCGCCGAATCGTCGGCCGGGTGGTAGCCGATCGCCTCGCCCTCGGCCAGCGACCACCAGCGGGCGGTATTGCGCGAAACACCCCAGACGATCCGGAATCCCGGCGCCGGCGTATCCAGCGCGGCCACCGCCAACCGGCCCATGTCATCGGGCGACAACCAGATCGGCAGCTCGGACGCGGCGAAGGGCTGCTCGCGGCAGGACCCGATCCGCAGGCAGACCACGTCCATCCCGTACCGCGAGTGGTACAGACTGCCCAGCGCCTCCATCGCCGCCTTGCTCATGCCGTAGTACGTGTCCGGCTTCGGCGGTACGTCGGCCGGCAGGCCTTCCGGCGGCGCCTGCGAGCGTCGTTCGAACCCGACGGCATGGTTGCTAGAGGCAAGGATCACCCGCGGTACGCCGGCCTGGCGCGCCGCCTCGAGTACGGCCCGGGTGCCGTCGATGTTGACCGCGAGGATCTTCTCCCAGCGGTCCTCCAACGGGATACCGCCCAGGTGGATGACGGCATCGACGCCCTCGCAGGCGAAGCGGAGTGCGGGCAGATGCGTGACCGAGGTGGCCGGCAGGATCTCGACCGATTCGCCTGGCGCGGCAGCCGGCGGCTCCACCACGTCGAGCAGGCGCAACGGCCGATCGAGACGCTCGCGCAGGATGGTGCCGATCAAGCCGGCGGCCCCGGTGATCAGGACGGTCATACCTGCTCCTCCTGCTGGGCGATCAACTCCGCGATCCGGCGCCGGGTGGCCCGTGGCGTCAGCGGTTCGCAACCCGCGGCCAGGCAACGTCGTACGACGTGAGGCTCGTCCTTGAGCAACAACAACCCGCGGCGGACCAGTGTCGGCGCAGGCTTGCGGTGTTCGCGCAGATCGCGCTGGAGGCGGCGGACGAACGTGACGATGCGGTGATGCCGAATGCAGATCGCGGCCGCGAGCAGCCCCCGGCGGCGCAACTCGGGTACGACCTGATCGGCGAAGATGCCCTCGGCAACGACCAGGCGCGAGCCGTGCGTACTGACAGGACGATGCCCGACCGTCCCGTCGGCGGAGATGTCGTAGATCGGCATATCCGCGACCCCGGTCGCGCAGAGCTCCGCGAGCGCGTCCACGGCTCGGTCGGCATCCCACGAGCCCGGGTGGTCCCAGTCCACGATGCCCAGCGGCGACCTCGGCATGGCGGCGTCGTCCCCATCCCGGTAGAAGTCGTCCAGCCGAACCACCGGCAGCCCCAACGTTTCCGCCAGGTGCGACTTCCCCGTCCCCGACGGCCCAGCCAGCAAAATCACCCTCACACTCACCGCGCCATCCTGCCACCCCACCTCTTCCTGCCCGCGAGTGGTCGCGTCCACTCGCGGACAGAAAGAGGGTGGCCTACTTGATGGCGCCCATGGAGAGGCCTCGGACCAGTTGCTTTTGGGCTATCCAGCCGGCGATGACGACCGGGAGGGAGGCGAGGGTGGCGGCGGCGGAGAGTTGGGCCCAGTAGAGGCCTTCGCTGGTGATGAAGCCGACCAGGTAGACCGGGACGGTGGGGGAGGCCGAGGCGGTCAGGTTCACCGCGAAGAAGAACTCGTTCCAGGTGAAGATGACGCAGATCAGGGCCGTGGCGGCGATACCCGGTGCCACCATCGGCGCCATCACGCTGACCCAGGTCTGCCGCAGCGACGCGCCGTCGACCGACGCGGCCTCAAGCACCTCGGACGGGATCTCTTGAAGGAACGAGCGCATCATCCAGACCGCGATCGGCAGGTTCATCGCGGTGTAGAGCACGATCAGCACCCAGAGGTTGTCGAGGGCCTTGATCTCGCCGGCGATGACGTACAGCGGGACGATCACCGCGACCACCGGCAGCATCTTGGTCGAGATGAAGAAGAACAGCACGTCCTGCGTCTTGCGAACCGGCCGGATCGACAGCGCGTACGCCGCCGGCGTGGCGAGCAGCAACACCAGCAGGGTCGAGACGATCGAGGCGACCAGGGAGTTCGCGAAGTACGGCCCGGCGCCACGTTCGAAGACGCCGGCGAACTGGTCCAGCGTCGGCTTGAAGAACAGCTTCGGCGTTTCCGTGTAGGCGTCGGCCTCCTGCTTGAAGGAGGTGAGCACCATCCAGAACACGGGGAAGAAGAACAGCAGGGCGATCAACCAGGTGAAACCGGTCGTGACCGAGCTGATCGTGCGTTTCCGGCTCATTCGGTGCCCTCCTTCGTGAAGCTGGTGAAGATCAGCCGCAGGGCCACGGTCGAGACGATGATGGTGCCGATCACCACCACCACTCCCATCGCGGCGGCCTGACCGACATCGAAGCCGAGGAACGCGCGCTGGTAGATGTAGAACGGCAGGTTCGCGCTCGCCGTACCCGGACCACCCTGGGTCATCATGTAGATGTGGTCGAACGTGTTGACCACGTAGATCGCGCCGAGCAATACCGACAGCTCCAGATACCGGCGCAAGTGCGGCAGCGTGACGAAGACGAACGTCTTGAACGGGCTGGCGCCGTCCACCGAGGCCGCCTCCAGCACCGACGTGTTCTGGCTTTGCAGACCGGCCAGGATCAACAACATCATGAACGGCGTCCACTGCCACACAAGCGCGGTGACGATCGAGAAGAGCGGGTAACTCGACACCCAGTCGACCGGATCGATCCCGACCCACCCGATCACGTAGTTCACGATGCCGAAGCTCGGGTCGAACATCGACGTGCCCCAGAGCAGCGCCCCGGCCACCGGCATCACCAGGAACGGCGTGATCAGCAAGGTCCGTACGACGCCACGGCCCGGGAACTTCCGGTCCAGCAGGATCGCGAGCCCTGTGCCGAGTACCAACGCCACCAGGACGCAGGAGCCGGTAATGAGGATCGTGTTGAGCGCAGCCTGCCGGAAGACGCGATCGGTGAACACCTGGCCGTAGTTGCTCAGGCCAACGAAACGCCTTGAGCCCGGCCTGACCAGGTTCCAGGACTGCAGCGAATACCAGAGGGTTACGAGGAATGGGAACTGCGTAACGAGGATCGCGAAGACCAGTGCGGGCAACAGCGGTCCACGCCGGGCCCAGCCCTCCTTGCGATCGGTACGACGAGCCGGCGCGTCATCGGTAAGGACCGACGGCTCGGGCATCACAGCTGTACTCATCGGGAAGCCTCCTGGTATCCCTTGCCCACGGCGGCGGCGTACCGCTGGGACTGCGCGATCGCCTCGTCCACGCTGATCCGTCCGGCGATGGCGGCCGACATCTGCTGGCCGACCCGGGTGCCGAGATCCTGGAACTCGGGTATGCCGACGAACTGGATGCCCACGTACGGCACTGGCTGCACGGTCGGCTTGTCCTGGTTGGCCTCGCCCATCGCGGTCAGCGTCGGTTTCGCGTAGGCCTGCGCGGACTCGGCGTACTCCGGGATCTGGTAGGTCGAGAGGCGGCTGCCGGGTGGTACGCGTTCCCAGCCGAGCTCATTGCCGACGAGCTTCATGTAGTCCTTGTTCGTCATCCAGGACATGAAGTCCCACGCCGCGTCCGGGTTCTTCGACGTACTCGGAATCGCCAGGGACCAGCTGTAGAGCCAGCCCGAGCTCTTCGACTTCACCACTGGCGCCTGGGCGTAGCCGTTCTTGCCGACAACCGTCGAGTCCGAAGGCGATTCGACCACGCCGACCATCGACGTTGCGTCGTACCACATGGCCGCTTGGCCTTGGCTGTAACGCGTCGCGCAGTCGGAGAAGCCGGCCGTCGCGGCACCGGGCTCGCCATGTTTGCGAACCAGGTCGACGTAGAACTTGATCGCCTCGGCGCTCTCGGGGGAGTTGAGCTGCGCGTTCCAGTTCTCGTCGAACCAGCGGCCGCCGAAGGTGTTCACCACGGTGTTCATCGGCGCGAGGTTCTCGCCCCAACCAGCCAGACCGCGCAGGCAGATGCCGACCTGGTTCTGCTCGGGCTTATCGAGTTGCGAGGCGAACGACGCGACCTGCTGCCACGTCGGCCGATCCGGCATGGTCAGCCCGGCTTGGTCGAACAGGTCCTTGCGATAGACCAGGAAGGACGACTCCCCGTAGAACGGCACGGAGTAGAGATCACCCTTGTACGAAAGGGCTTCACGCACGGTCGGGATGAAGTCGTCCGGGTCGTACCCCTCGGTCTTGTCGGCGTACGGCTGAAGGTTCACGAGCCAGCCGTTCGCGGCCCACATCGGGGTCTCGTAGTTGCTGATCATCACCACGTCGAACTCGCCGCCACCGGTCGCGACCGAGGCGGTGATCTTCGCGCGCGCCTCGTTCTCCGACAGCGAGACGAACGTCAACTCGACGCCCGGGTGCTCCTTCTCGAACCGGTCCGACAGGGAGATCGCGTCGGACATCTGCGAGTTCGAGACGATCGCGACCACGAGTTGGTCTTTGCTGCCGCCACCCCAGGAGCCGGCGCCGCCACAACCCGCGAGCAACGCCGCGATCGCGAGCAGAACAATCACGCGTGTTTTCATGACGGCCTCGGCAGGATCTGGACCTTCGTCGCCGACCCCGACCGCACCAGTTCGAGTGCCTGTTCGAAATCGTCCAGTGGCAAGGTGTGCGAGATCAGGCGTTCCGACGAAATGGTGCCGTTGGCAACGAGTTCGACGGCTTCGCCATAGCTGTTCAGCACCGCCATCGAGCCGACGATGCGGATCTCGTCGTTGTAGATCCGGAACGGCGACAGCGTGATCTTGGCCTCGCCGTCAGCCACGCCGAACACCTCCAACCGGCCGCCGCGATCGAGTGCGTCGAACGCGTCCTCGATCGCCCGGGTAGCGCCGGTCGCGTCGACGGCCGCGTCGAAGCCCCTGCGGGACAAGCCTTTTGTCGACGTGGCGACCTCGACCGCGCCGAACTCGCTCGCCAGTCCGAGCTTGGACTCGGCCAGGTCGACGACCGTGACCTGGGCGCCACTCGCGATCAGCAGTTGGCTCATGATCAGGCCCATCGTGCCCGCGCCGATGACCAGCACGCGCTCGCCGACCTCGACACCGAGGCGGCGCAGCCCGTGTACGGCGCAGGAGACCGGCTCGATCAACGCGCCCTGCTGGAAGTTCAGGTTCTCGGGGAGCCGGTAGCAGGTCGAGGCCGGTACGGCGACGCGCTCGGCGAAGGCGCCGTCCACGGTGTCGCCGGTGGCGTTCCAGTTCTCGCAGAGATTGCCCCGGCCGCGGCGGCACTGGCGGCAGTGCCCGCAGAACAGCGACGGGTCCACGGCCACCTTGTCGCCGACCGCCCAACCGCCTTCGACGTCCGGGCCGAGGCCCACGATCGTGCCGGCGAACTCGTGGCCGGGAACGATCGGGTACGGCGTGGGCGGGAACTCGCCCGC
Source organism: Kribbella sp. NBC_01245 (assembly GCF_036226525.1). NCBI lineage: Bacteria > Bacillati > Actinomycetota > Actinomycetes > Propionibacteriales > Kribbellaceae > Kribbella > Kribbella sp. NBC_01245. The sequence continues at coordinate 4,216,115 of NZ_CP108487.1, read as the reverse complement.
CGCGATGTGCAGGTCGGTGCCGCAGACCCCGCAGGCGCCGACCTCGACCAGGACCTCGCCTTGGCCGGGTTCGGGCTCGGGGACGTCCGTGACCCGAATCTTGCCGGGTTCGTCGATGACCACTGCTCGCACGCCGACCTCCTGATGCTCATATGGGCACTTGCTGGCTCAAATGTGATGTGATGTCATTCCTACGGGCTTGTCCAACGGGTGTCAACATCTCGTGGCGTGGCCGGGAACCGGTTATCGTGCGGCAACCCGGTGCCTTCGGGCTCGGCGCCGAGGTGGCAGATTGGGGTGTGGATTCGATGAAGTCGCAAGCCGACGGTGAAGCGGACGACGAGCTGCTGGCCGATGTCGCCCGGCGCTATTACCTGGACAACACCTCGAAGGTCGACATCGCGAAACAGCTCGAGCTGAGCCGGTTCAAGATCGCCCGGTTGCTCGAGGAGGCGCGGAGTCGCGGCATCGTGCAGATCCAGGTGAAGAGCCCGTCGCCCATCGATCGCGGGCTGTCCGACGAGCTCGCGCAGGCCCTCGGGCTGGCGCGCTGCGTGGTCACGGACACGTCCGGATCGCCCGAGCAGGTCCGTTCGCAGGTGGCCCAGGCCGCCGCGCGGATCCTGCCGCCGCTGGTCCGGGATGGCGACCTGCTCGGCCTGACCTGGAGCCGGGCCGTCGACGCGATGGTGGACCACCTCGGTTACCTGCCGCCGTGCACGGTCGTCCAGATGGCCGGTTCGCTGCATTCGCCGAGCGGCGGCGGTACGACGATGGACCTGGCGCGTCGCGCGGCAGCCCTCGCGGGCGGGACCGCGCACGCCGTACATGCGCCGTTGGTTGTCGACGACGCGGCCGCGGTGACGGCACTGCGCAGGCAGCCGGGGATCGCGGACACGCTCAACATGGCCGACGCGCTCGACGTGTCGGTGGTCGCGATCGGTGCCTGGCGATCGGGTTGTTCGACCGTGTGGGACGCGGTTTCGCCCGAGATCCGGCAGCAGGCGGCGGCCGCGGGAGCCGTCGCGGAGGTCAGCGGACACGTGTTCGACGCCGACGGCAAGCTGGTCGAATCGCCGTTGGAGCAACTGGTCATCGCCGTCTCGGTGGAACAATTGCGTCGACCGCCCGAACGGGTCGCTCTGGCCGCCGGGGTGCATCGCGCGCCGGCTGTGGTCGCCGCGGTGCGCGCCGGGCTGGTGAGCACCCTGGTGACGACCTCTGACCTGGCCCGGGAGACCCTGCGGGTGCTGGCTGCCACCGAGAAGGAGACCCAATGACGGTACGGAGGCTCGTCGCCGGAGTGGACTGTTCCACCCAGGCGACGAAGGTGATGGTCTGCGACGCGGACACCGGCGAGGTGTTGCGCGAAGGCCGGGCCTCCCATCCCGACGCGACCGAGGTCGATCCGGAAGCCTGGTGGCAGGCGTGGTCGGCTGCTTCCGAGGGTTTGCTGGATGGTGTTGAGGCGATCTCGGTCGGCGGTCAGCAGCACGGGATGGTGCTGATGGACTCGGCTGGTGTGGTCGTATATCCCGCATTGTTGTGGAACGACACTCGGTCGGCTGGGGTGACCACTGGGCTTGTCGAGGAGTTTGGCGGGTCTGCGGCCTGGGCGGCCGCGACCGGCGTCGTGCCGGTGCCCAGTTTTACTGTGACGAAGTTGCGGTGGATGCGGGATCACGCTGCGGATGCGGCGGCGCGGGCTGAGGCTGTGGCGTTGCCGCATGACTGGCTCACGCATCGGTTGGCGGCCGACCGCTCGGGGATCTCGGGGTTGACGACCGATCGTGGTGATGCGTCTGGGACGGGCTGGTGGTCCGCTGTTAGCGAGTCGTACCGGTCGGATTTGGTTGAGTTGGCTTTCGGGCGGGCGTTGCAGTTGCCGCGGGTGGCGGGGCCGGCGGAGATCGTTGGTACGACGGCCGGTGGCGCGGGTCTTGCCGCGGGGACGGGCGACAACATGGCGGCGGCCCTCGGGCTCGACCTCCAGCCTGGTGACGTGGCGGTGTCGCTTGGCACTAGTGGTACGGCGTTTGCTCGGAGCTCGGCGCCTACGAAGGATGCCGCGGGTCTGGTGGCCGGATTCGCGGACGCGACTGGTGGCTACTTGCCCTTGGTCTGCACGTTGAACGCAGCCCGGGTGCTCTCGTCAACGGCCGCGCTGCTCGGTATGGACCTGACCGCCTTCGACGAGGCCGCGCTCGGGTCCGCTGGGAGCGATGGGCTGGTGCTGGTGCCGTTCCTCGATGGAGAGCGGACGCCCGATCTGCCGCATTCGACCGGGCTGATCTACGGGCTGACGCGTGCCACTTCGGTGCCGTCTACGATGGCCCGGGCGGCGGTTGAAGGCATGCTTTGCGGGTTAGCGGATGCCGTCGATGCCCTTCGTGCACAGGGAATTCCGGTCGAACGCGTGCTCCTCCTCGGCGGCGCGGCCCGCTCGCGCGCCGTACAGGCTCTCGCCCCCTCGTTGCTCGGCGCCCCCGTCGTCCTGCCCGAGCCCGCCGAGTACGTCGCCCTCGGCGCAGCTCGCCAGGCCGCCTGGGCGTTGTCGGGTGCGGAGGCTCCGCCCACGTGGGACGTCCCGGTCAGCAAGCCCGAACCGTCAATCCTCTCCGACACGGAGGCGGCCACCATCCGCTCCCACTACACCTCAGTCCTCACCAACAGCCAGGCCTTACTCTCCACACCGCGATAGATGACTGCCAGTCAGCTGACGATTGCCTAGGACAACGGATCTGGTGTCCTTGGTCACCTGTGGCTGCAGCTTCCTGCAATGGCAGTAACAGCGGGCCGGGCAACGCGATATTCAGCCGGAGACCATCGCCAGCCCGAATCACCTGGAGTCCTTTTGCGCATCGTTCCCCTGGTCGCTCTCACGACGGGACTGGTGCTCGCGGCTCCCGTTCCGGCGCTGGGCGCGACCGATCACGCCGCCGTTTCACGTCAGTCGTCGGCACTTCCCTCGGTGCCGCAGGACGTGACCGTTCGGGCCACCTTCACCGGGGTCGACCTGACCTGGCGGCTGCCCGTGGACGAGGCGGATTCGGTCTCATCGTTCACCGTCAGTCGCACGGTCGGGAGCCAGACCGACACGTTCCAGGTGTTCCGGTCCGGCCCTGAGCCGTTCGGCTGGACCGCGCCCGAGCTCGTGCCGGGAGCCACCTACAGCGTCGCCGCCGCGACCGCGGACGGACTCGGCCCGGCGAGCGCGCCGATCCAGCCCGCGCCGGCGCGAGAGGCCATCTCGACGGCGCAATACCGGCGCAACAGCGATGGTTCCGGCCGCTGGTTCCTCAGCCAGGCGGCACGCGACGGGCTTCAGTTGGTGCCCTTCGCCCCCGACGGCATCACCCAGTCCGGGATCACCGACGTGGCCGCCTCTGTTGACGGTTCGCAGCTCGCGTTCACCCAGGGCGGCGCGAGCATCTGGACGACGCCCGCGAACAAGCCGAACGGCGTAGCAGTCAAGATCCTCGACAACTCGTCCGGTATCAAGATGATGGCCTGGTCGCCGGACGGCAGTCGGATCGCCTACGAGCGAAGGACCGTCACAGGCGACAACTGCCTGGAGATTGTGGCGGCCACCGGGGGGACGCCGATCCGCGTCGGCTGTGGCATGGTCGGGCCGGCCTGGCTGCCGGATGGCCAGACCCTCGTGGTGCAGGACGCCGTCGGCCGCCCCTTGCGCCGGGTTCAGGCGAAGGCGGCGGGCGCCACACTGCTGACGTACACCGGGACCGATCGGGCCAGCGTGCCGGTCGTCTCACCTGACGGCCGGTGGATCGCCTACTCGATCGACAAGGCGGTCGCGGTCATCCCCGTCGGCGGTGGGACTCCCTTGCTCGGCGAAGCGCGCGGCACCTCGCTGCGGTCCGTGGCGTGGTCGCCGGACGCGACCCGAGTCGCTGCCATCCGGTCGGCACAGTTCGCCGGTGACTCGGTGTGGGTTGCCGCGATCGGCGCGGACGGCAAACCCGGTCCGGAGACCAGGCAGTTCATCCGGCCGGAGGATGAGTCCATCTTCCGGCTCGGCTGGCACGGACAGGGTGTGAAGATCGAGCTGCCGGCGACGACGCTCGGCCCGTCGATCTCGGTCCCGTTTCGCATCGTGGCGCCGCAGCCTGGTCAGACCGCCAGCTGCCAGCTCGACAACACCCCGGCGGCGGCTTGCGTCTCGCCGTACAAGAAAACCGGACTCACCGCGGGCAGCCACACGCTCCGGGTGAAGGTGACGGACGCTGATGGCCGCGCTGCGATGGCGACCAGGTCGTTCACGGTCGACGCGACCGCGCCGGTTGCCAAGATCATCAACCCCACCTTCGCGCTGACGAAGGCGGGGACGGCCACGGTGACGTATGGCGCGACGGACCCGAGCGGTGTCGCGTCGTACGACCTGCGCTACCGCACCGCGCATTACAACGGGACCTTCGGGGCCTACGCGAATCCGCGGATCGGCTCGAAGCTGACCTCGCTCACGCTGAACCTGGCCGCGGGGTACGAGTACTGCTTCTCGGTCCGCGCCCGCGATTCTTTCGGCAACCTCTCCGGCTGGTCGGCGGAGCGTTGTTTCGCGCGGCCGGTCGACGACCGTTCGCTGACGGCCGTCGGGGTTTGGAACAGGCAGACGAGCAGCCAGTTCTACCTTGGTACGGCGACCGCGACCAACCGCCCGGGAGCCGCACTGACCCGCACGGTCAAGGGCAAGCAGGTGTACGTCGTGGCGACCCGGTGCCCGGGCTGCGGATCGGTCCAGGTCTTCTACGGTGGAAAGCTCGCGGGCATCCTCTACCTCTACCGTCCGCAGACCGAACGGCAGGTGTTGCTGGCCCTGCCGGTGTCCGCGACGGCCATCAACGGGACGGTGAAACTGGTCACGCGAAACAGCCAGCTCGTCCAGATCGACGGATTGGCCGTCCGGAAGGGATGACTCAGCGGCCGTTGCCACCCGACCTCTCAGCGCTGTTCTTGGGCGAGAGCATGGGGAAATACGGTGGCAACGGCAACTAGTGGTGGCGAAATCTGGTGGCAATGGCGGCGGGCCACACTACTGAGTGTCCGTGACCGTTGACGCTCTGACGTTGTCCCGCGAGAGGTAGGCCACCATGGCCGATGCTGACGTTTCCAATGACGTTGCTGGTAAGCCTGGGCTGGCACGGTCAAGTTTGCGGCCGTTGTTGCTTCGGTTGCACTTCTACGCCGGGATCCTGGTCGGTCCGTTCCTCGTGGTCGTTGCCGCCACCGGGCTGCTTTACGCCTTGAGCCCGCAGATCGAGAGCGTTATCTATCGCGACACGTTGACGGTCGATAGCGCGAGGTCGACCGTGCCGTTGAGTGCGCAGGTCGCCGCCGCGCGCGAGCATCATCCGGACGGGACGTTGCTCGCTATCCGGCCGGCGGCTGGTCCGGAGGACACCACGCGCGTGCTGCTCGGCGTACCAGGGCTGGGCGAATCCGAGCGGCTCGCGGTTTTCGTCAACCCGGCCAACGCCGACGTCACCGGGGAATTGGTTGCCTATGGCTCCACTGGTGCGTTGCCGTTGCGTACTTGGTTGTCTGGGCTGCACCGCAACCTTCATCTTGGGGAGACCGGTCGTCTCTACAGCGAATTGGCCGCATCGTGGTTGTGGCTGATCGCGCTCGCTGGTCTGGTGTTGTGGTGGACTGGCCGACGTTCTGGGTCACGGCTCAAACCGCAGCGCAGCGGCAGCCCTCGCCGCCGTACGTTGTCTTGGCACGGCGCGGCCGGAACGTGGGTCATTGTCGTGATGTTGTTCCTGTCGGCCACTGGACTTACGTGGTCGCGCTTCGCCGGTGAGAACGTCGACGAGTTGCGCTCCGCCTTGAGCTGGACGACGCCGTCTGTCAGTACGGCGGTCAGTACCGATCACACCGGTCATGCCGGAATGCCCGCGCCGGGTGAGGATCCGAAGGTCGAGAGCTGGGACCGGACCATGACGTCGGCCCGATCGGCTCAGCTCGACGGACCGGTCGAGATCGTCGCGCCGAAGAAGGCCGGTTCCGCCTTTGTGGTGCAGGAGATTGGCAAACTCTGGCCGACCCAGGCCGACTCGGTCGCGGTCGATCCGATGAGCGGCGAGGTGCTGGACGTCGTACGGTTCGACGACTATCCGCTGGCCGCAAAGCTGACCCGGTGGGGGATCGACGCGCATATGGGCGTGCTCTTCGGTCTTGCGAACCAGTTGATCCTGGTCGCGGTGATGGTCGTCGTGATCGCGATGGTCGTCTGGGGGTACCGGATGTGGTGGCTCCGTCGTCCGACTCGTGGTCACGCGATTCGGTTCGGGCGGCCGGCGCAGCGTGGGGCCTGGCGGCGCGCGTCTTTGCCATGGCTTGTCGTTGTACTCGCGGCGGCCGTTGGTGTCGGGATTTTCCTTCCCCTGTTGGGGATCAGCCTCGCGGCGTTCCTCCTCGTCGACCTCGCGTTCGGCCTCTATCGCGGCCGAACCTCAGGCGAGGGCGTGCAGGGCGAAGAGCAGCGGGATGCGGGGGTACTCGTCGGGTAGGCGATACCAGCCCTCGGCCGTCTCGACCATCGCGTCGAACCGCGGCCAGGGCAGTACCTCGGACTCGCGCAGGCTCTTGATCCGCAGCCCGCCCGCGACCAATGCCGTCACCACCTCGCCGAGGCCGTGCATCCACTCGTAGCTCTCGGTCTTCCCGGGCACCTCGTGACCGGTATACGTACGGTTCGACTCGCGCGTGATCGGGCCACGCCCTTCGAGATAATCGTTGCGCAGCAGGAGATCCTGGCTCTTGTCGGGCGGTGGCGTCGGGCCGAGCGCGTTGAGCAATGGGTGGAACTCCACGATATAAAGCGATCCGCCCGGCTTCAGCAATCGCCGTACGACGTCCACCCACGCGGGCAGATCCGGCAGATAACAAAGCGCGCCCTTGCCGGTGTAGACGACGTCGAACTGCCGTCCCTCCAACGCGTCAACGGCGTCGTACACATCCGCATGCATGTACGACACGTCGGCGTCTGCCTTCGCCGCGATCCGCCGAGCCTCCTCGACCGACCGCGACGACAAGTCGAGCCCCACGACGCTGCGAGCGCCTGCCGCCGCGAACGCGATCGTCTCCGTACCAAGGTGGCACTGCAAATGCAGCACATCCCTGCCAGTCAGATCGCCAAGCTCATCCCACTCGTAATCGGCGAACCAATACCGCGCCGGCTGCGCGTAAAACTCGCTACTGGCATGAATCGGCGCCCGCGCATCCCAATTGGCCTCATTAGCCGCCACCATCCGCCGAGCATCCGCATCCAACCCCACCACAACCTCCACGAGTCCGATCACCGTTCCTTGGCCGCGAGTGATCCCGTCCGAACACCCCGCGAGTGGTCAGGTTATGACGCGACTCGGCCCAATACCCCGCGAGTGGACCCCAACACCCCGGCGAGCGGACCCCAACACGCCTGCGAGTGGTCCCCAAATACCCCGCGAGTGGACGCGTCATGACGCGACCACTCGCGAGAGGGATGGCACGCTCGCCTGTCGTCAGCGCTGCCACGGTCGGGGCTTGGTGCCGTGGGCTCGGCATCCACAGGCGAGGCGCACTTCGCGTCCGACCGTGGCGGGGTGTCCGCAGGCAGGCGGCATTCGGGTCTGGCCACATTTTTGCGTTCATTCGTCGGAATCCGCCCTCCAGCATCGCGGACCTGCACAGGTCGGCGGACGGAAGAGGGCGGATTCCGACGAATGAACGCAAAAAATGGTGTTAGTTGATGAGGGATTCGACGATGGTTTTCATGCGGTCTACTGGGATGGCGAAGCCGATGCCGATGTTGCCGGTGCGGCTGCCGCCGCTGAGGGTGGCGATGGCGGTGTTGACGCCTACTACTTGGCCGGAGGCGTTGACGAGGGGGCCGCCGGAGTTGCCGGGGTTGATGGCGGCGTCGGTTTGGATCGCGGTTTGGCGGTTGCCGTTGTCGCCGAAGCGGGCTTGGCGGTTGACCGTGCTGACGATGCCCGCGGTCACGGTTCCTTCCAGGCCGAGTGGTGAGCCGATGGCCAGCACCGGGTCACCCACCCGGAGTTGCGACGAGCGGCCGAGCGTGAGCGGACGGAGCCCCGTGGCCTCGGTCCGCAGCACCGCGATGTCGTTGTCCTCGTCCATCCCGACGATCTCGGCCGAAACCGTTCGCCCGGTCGACAGCACGAGCGTGACATTTCGGGCCTCCTGAACCACGTGGGCGTTGGTGACGACATGCCCTTGCGCGTCGATGACGAAGCCAGAACCGGTCGCGCGACCGGCCCGGACCGAGACGACTCCAGGCAGTACGGCGGCCGCCGCGTTCGCGATACTTGCTCCCGGCAACGGCGCCGGAGCGTTTGCCTGGGGCAACTGAATTGGCGCGGCAGCGTTGTCGCTGTCACCGAAGTACGTCCCGGTGGCTGCGCCGGCCAACCCGCCCGCCAGGACCGACAAGGCGATCCCGGTGGCCAACGCGCGCCCGCCGCGGCGTACCGGAGCAGGTGGGGCCGTCACCCCGGGCCGAGGGGCCGTAGGCGCCGGTGCAAGGGATGCCGGCGGGACGGAACCCGGGGTGACGGAATCAGGGGTGCGGCCAGGGGGCGGTACCGGGCCCGGTAGGTAGTGCGGGCCGCGGAACGGACTGCCGAGATGTGCGTTCATAAGGGCTCCAATTAAGGCAGTCGGGAGAACCACAGCAGCGAGGCCAGCCCGGCGAGCAAGGCGGCGGCCAGTGCGATACCGGCGACCAGGTTGGTGATCTCGCGTTCCTCGGTCGTCCAGCCGATGGAGGACTCGAGATCGGAGTAAACGCTGCGGAGCTCGGTATCACTCTCAGCGCTGTAGAAGCTGCCCGATGTCGCATCCGCAAGACCCTCGAGCGAGGTCGTATCAGCCGGGACCGGGATGTTGCGCCCGTCGATGTCGACCGTGCCCTCGGCGGTGCCGTAGGCAATCGTCGATACCGGTACGCCGGCCTGCGTCGCGGCTTGGGCCGCCTCGTCGATCGGCCGTCCCGCAGTATTACCGCCATCAGACAGCAGCACTATGCGAGCCGGTGGCGGATCGGACTCCGCCTCCGCGTCAAGGCTCTGGATGCTCTGCAACGCGGTCAGCACCGCCTCACCGATCGCCGTACTGTCCGTCATCGTCAAGTTGCCGATGGCATCGGTTGTCGCCTGGTGGTTCGTCGTCGGCGGGGTCACCACGGTCGCCGTACGGGCGAAGGAGACCAGGCCGACGTTGAACTGTTCCGGCAGGTTCTCGACGAACTCGGTCGCGGCCTGTTTCGCCACCTCGAACCGGTTCGGCTCGACGTCCGTGGCGGCCATCGAGTTCGAGACGTCGAGCGCGACGATGACGGTGGCGCGTTCGCGCGGCACTCGTACGTCGGCGACCGGGCGGGCGATCGCGATCGTGAGCACGATGATCGCCGCCAGGAACGCGAAGGCCGGGGCATGCCGTCGCCAGCCGGGCCGTTTCGGCGTCACCTTCGCCAGCATCGGCAAGGTGGCGAACCGGACGGCGTACTGGCTGCGGCGTTTCTGCGCGATCACGTAGGCGATCACCAGGGCCACGGCCACCAGTAATAGCCACAACCACGCGGGTTGTTCGAATCTCATCGGATGCCATCCCTGTTCAGTGGGGACCGGCGGGCCGCGGCACGACGCCGGGCCGACGCGAACGAGGCGACGTCCCGGACCCAGTCGCGGTCCGTCCGGAGTTGCAGATGGGCCACACCGGCCGAGCGCAAGGCGGCGGCGGTGCGTTCCCGGTGCTCGGCGGCGGCCACGGCATAGCGCTCCCGGATCCGGCGCCGGCTGGTCTGGACCTCGTGCCGCCGGCCGGTTTCGGGATCGACCAGCGTGAGCAGACCGACCTCGGGCAGTTCCAGCTCGCGCGGATCGATCACCTCGACCGCGATCACCTCGTGCCGTACGGCGAGCCGTCGCAGCGGTTTGGCCCACGCGGTCGAGTCCTCGGTGAAGTCGGACACCACCACCCGCAGACCGGGCCGGGGATGTTCCCGGTCGAGCCGCCGGATGGCCGTGACCAGATCCGTAGTGGGGTGCGCCCCCGGTTCCAGCCGCGGTAGCGACAACAGTGTGCGGAAGGTACGACGGAGTGCCGCCGCGCCGCCGACCGCCGGGATCCGGGTCAGCTGGTCACCGAAGGCCACGCGCGCGCCGAGGCGGTTACCCGGCCGGTCCGCGAGCAGCCCGATCGCGCCGACGACCGCGACGGCCAGATCCCGTTTCTCCGCGAGCGCCGTACCGAAGTCCATGCTGGCGGACGCGTCCACCAGCGCCCAGGTCTCCAGCTCGCGCTCGGCGAGTGGCGCCCGGACGTGGGCCTCCAGCGATCGGGCCGTCACGTTCCAGTCCATCCGCCGTACGTCGTCCTGGCCGGGCTGGTAGGGGCGTGCCTCGTTCGGTTCGCTGCCCGGGCCTGACCGGAGCCCGGTGATATCGCCGTGAAGAAACCCTTCCAGGCGCTTCTTCACGGACAACTCCAGCGTCCTTAACGCCCTTTCCCGCCCGGCCAGGAGATCGTCGGAGGTGCTCACGCCGCCGACCCCCTCGTTTCGTCAGCCGGTACGACGTGCGGCTGCTCCACCGAGGCCAGCACGCGGGCGACGACAGAACGCGGGTCGAGCCCGTCGGCCAACGCGTCGAACGTCAGCACCAGTCGATGCGCCATCACGTCCTGCGCCACGTCGTACACGTCCGCGGGCAGCACGTAATCCCGTCCGCGCAGCAAGGCGAGCGCTCGTCCCGCCGCGACCAGGCCGAGCGTGGCCCGCGGGCTCGCGCCGAACTCCAGTACGCCGTCGAGGTCGTTGATCCCGTACGCCGAAGGCTCGCGGGTTGCGTGCACTAGACGTACGACGTACTCGGCGACGGCGTTGTGGACGAAGACCTCTTCCGTAGCGGCCTGTAGTTCCGACACCAGCTCAGGAGTCAGTACGGCGCTCGCGTGCGGCCGGTGGGCGCTCATCCGCTGCAGGATGGTCAGTTCCTCCATAGGCGCGGGATAGCCCACAGTGATCTTCAGGAGGAACCTGTCCCGCTGCGCCTCTGGTAGTGCGTACACGCCCTCGGACTCGATCGGGTTCTGCGTAGCGAGCACCAGGAACGGCTCTGGCAACGGGTAGCTCTTGCCGCCGATACTGACCTGGTTCTCGGCCATGGCTTCCAGTAGTGCCGACTGGACCTTGGCCGGGGCACGGTTGATCTCGTCGGCCAGTACGAGGTTGGCGAAGATCGGGCCGAGTTCGGTGTCGAAGCCCTCCGCGGACGGCCGCCAGATCCGGGTGCCCATGATGTCGCCGGGCACCAGGTCGGGGGTGAACTGCAACCGGGCGAACCGGCCACCGATCACCTCGGCGAGAGTGCGGACGGCCAGGGTCTTCGCGACACCTGGCACGCCTTCGAGCAGGCAATGACCGCGGGCCAGCAGGCCGACCAGCATCCGCTCGACCAGGTGATCCTGGCCGACGACGACCCGCTTCACCTCGAACAGCGCCCGCTCCAGCACGGCGGTCTCGGGGAGGCGGCCCTCCGCACCGGCGTGTGCCGATGCGGAGCCGCCGGCGTGAATGGTCACGCCTGTCCCTCAGCAGTGCCGTTGTTCTCAGAGCCCTGCGCGCCCTTCTCCGGGCAATCGCGGTCAGCGCCCGGCGACGGGGTGGTGTCCGCGGTCGGGTTCTCCTCGATCGTCACGTAACCCTGCTCCTGGCCAGGCGTCGGGTTGTTGTCACCAGCCGCATACGCGACCCCGCCGATGCCGAGGCCGACCGCCGCCGTGGCGATACCGCCGACCAGGAGTCGCTTGCTGGTACTGAACTTCCTCATCTGGACTAGCTCCTTCGGTTGTGGACTCGACGGGCTCCACATCATCAAGAGCTCGCGAAAACGACCGGAAAGCGAACCGAAAAGGCAACGAAAGGCGTTAAGGGCGTTACGGGGAGGCCCAGCTACTTTGGTCTCGTGCGATTACTGGTGGTGGAGGACGAGGAAGGCCTGGTCAGCGCGTTGCGCTCGGGACTGGGCCGGGCCGGTTATGCCGTCGACGCGGCCGGGACGGGCCAGGAGGCGATGGAAAAGCTCGCCAGTACGGCGTACGACCTGGCGATACTCGACATCACGCTGCCCGATACCACCGGGCTCGACATCTGCCGGGCGGTCCGCCGGGGCGAGATCGAGGTGGCGTCCGGCCGGGACCTGCGGGTGCTGATGCTGACGGCTCGCGCGAGTCTGGCCGATCGCGTCGCCGGGCTGGACGAGGGCGCCGACGACTACCTGACGAAGCCGTTCGCGCTGGTCGAGTTGCTCGCGCGGATCCGGGCCCTGCTGCGCCGCGACGTCACCAACGGATCGGCCCTGCTGGAGGTCGGCGATCTCGCGCTCGACAGCGCCCGCCACCTCGCCACCCGCGCCGGGCGCGAGTTGTCGCTCACGCTGAAGGAGTTCGGCGTACTGCGCTATCTGATGTCCCGGCCCGGGCACGTCGTCTCGGCCGAGGAACTGCTCGAACACGTCTGGGATGAGAACGCCGATCCGTTCACCCAGAGCGTGCGGGTGACGGTCGGCACGCTGCGGCGCAAACTCACGCTCGATGGCGAGGATCCCTTGCTGGAAACGGTGATCGGCCGCGGCTACCGGTTAAGAGGTGAGACATGAACCGGCTGCCCGGTTGGATGCGGACGGTTCGCTTCCGCCTGACCGTGACGTACTCGGCCGTCCTGATCGGGTTGTCGGCGCTGATGCTGGGCGGCGTGTACTTCGCGCTGTCCTCGATGACGGATGCGCGCGAGCTGAACACCTTTACGGTGAAGAAGATGTATCGCGGCCAGGACGGCGAGTTGCACGTCAAGCCCGGCCAGACGATCGAGGCGGCGGAGCTCTCGGCGATCGAGGGCGCGGTGCAGTTCCAGACGCTGCAGAATCTGCGCGACTACTCGGCGATCGCCATCGGCGTACTGTTCCTGGTCAGTCTCGGCACCGGCTGGTGGTTGTCCGGTCGGGCGCTGCGGCCGGTCCGACAGATCACCGCGACCGCGCAGGAGATCACCGCGACCGACCTGTCCCGACGGATAGCCCTCGGCGGGCCGCCGGACGAGCTGCGCACCCTGGGTGACACCGTTGACGGCATGCTTGACCGGTTGGAGGAGGCGTTCGTCGCCCAGCGCCAGCTCGTCGACGACGCCTCGCACGAACTGCGTAACCCGCTCGCCGTGATCCAGGCGAACGTCGACGCCGTCCTCGCCCACGACGACACGCCCCCGGCCGATCGGGCCCAGGCCACGGCGATCGTCGGCCGGGCCATTCAGCGGATGACCCGGCTGGTGGAGGACCTGCTGGCCTCCGCGCGCCGCAGTTCGCCCGCGTTCGTGGACGCCGACGTCGACCTCGCCGCCATCGCGAGCGAGGCCGCCGAGGAATACACGCTCATCGCCGAGGACCGAGAGCTCCAGCTCGTACGACGCCTCGCGCCCGGGCCGACCGCGGCGGGTGATGCGCAAGCCCTGCGCCGGGCGGTCGACAACCTGCTCTCGAACGCCGTACGCCTCGCACGCGGTGGCAGCGACCTCGTCCTGGCCGTCGGGTCACGCGGCGGATGGGCCTGGATCGCCGTTCGCGACGAAGGTCCAGGGATCGCCGAAGACGACGCCGACCGGGTCTTCGACCGCTTCTTCCGCTCGGGCCAACGCCAAGACCCGGCAACAGTCCCGCCGCGAGCGTCGACCGGCGCCTCCACCGGCGAGCGCCGCGCGGGCCTCGGCCTCGCCATCGTCCGCCAGATCGTCGAAAGCCACGGTGGTTCCGTGGCCCTGCACTCCGAACTCGGCGTAGGCAGCACCTTCGTCCTCTGGCTCCCCGAGCGCTCCCTAACCAACGCCGACCGCCGCCTCCCCACCCCACCCCCCGAAGACCCCCTCGGCCCTCGCCCCTAGCAACTTCCTTCCGTTCATCGGGCCCTTGTGACCAGGCGCGTCGCGGATCATTGCCCACGGACTTTGCATTCATTCGTCGGAATCCGCCCTCTTCCGTCCGCCGACCTGCGCCTGTCCGCTGTGGCTGAGAGGGCGGATTCCGACGAATGAATGCAAGGGGTAGGGCGAGAGCGCGCGTGGTCACAAGGGACCGATGATGCTCGACACACCTGGTCACGAGGGCCCGATGAACGGCATTTCGTCAGGGCGATGTCTGCCGGACTGCCGCCGGACCAGATGTGACACTCGCGGCAGGGGGAAGGGTGTGGCGGTTAGCCCTTGTTTGCGGCTGGACGTCTTCCCTGGTGGCGTTCGACCTGCTTAGGGTCAGGGTTCTCGGACCAAAGGCGTGAGGCCGGTCCGGGAACCGCCCACGCACGAGGAGACGCATGCGCCCGCCGCGTACCACCGCCCTGGTTATAGCCGCCCTATTACTCGCGATTCCGCTCGCGCCGACAGCTGCCAACGCCGTACCGGCTCAAGAGACGACCACTGTTGCGGATCCGATCGAGGAGGTCCGGGCGAAGCTCGCGACGATCCCCGGCCTGCGGATCCAGAGCAGCACGGTGGTCAGCGGCAAGCCGTTCTTCGTCTTGCAGTACACCCAGCCCGCGGACCACCGCCAGCCGAACGGAGAGAAGTTCGAGCAGCGCGTCACGCTCTGGCATCGCGCGTTCGACCGGCCGACCGTGCTGCACACCACCGGGTACGGCGGCGTCGGTGGTGCGTTCACCAGCGAGCCCACCCGGCTCCTCGACGCCAACCAGCTGAACGTCGAACAGCGCTTCTTCAACGCCTCGACGCCGGCCAGCAAGGACTGGTCGAAGCTCACGATCTGGCAGGCCGCGACCGACCAGCACCGGATCGCGCAGGCCTTCAAGCAGGCGCTGTACGGCGCCAAGTGGGTCAACACCGGCGCGAGCAAGGGCGGTATGACGTCCGTCTACCACCGCCGGTTCTACCCGAACGACGTGGACGCCACCGTCGCGTACGTCGCACCGCATGACGTGTTCAACAAGAAGGACATCTACGTCGGGTTCATCCAGGAAGCCGGTACTGACCCGGCGTGCAACCAGGCACTCCGCAACGCCCAGCGCAACGCGCTACTACGCCGTACGGCGATGGTGGCGAAGCTCGACGCGTATGCGAAGGCGAACGGGCTTACGTACGAGGACACGTTCGGTAGCACCGACAGGTCGTTCGAGGCGGCAGTACTGGATACGCCGTTCGCCTTCTGGCAGTACTCGAACCAGGCCGCGTGCCCGAGTGTGCCGGGGTCTGCCGACGCGACGGACCAGGAGCTGTTCGACTTCTTCGACAACGTCGCCGGGTGGAGCTTCTACTCGGACGAGGGCACCAAGGGCTTCCTGCCGTACTTCTTCCAGGCCACGCATCAGCTGAACTGGCCGGACGTCGCGAGCCGCACTACTTGGCTGCAGGGGCTACTGCGCTACAAGGAGGCCGGGGACGCGCCTGCCGCCGTACCGGACGCGATTGAGCCGCGGCACGACCCGCTGGCGATGCTGGACGTGCAGAACTGGTTGTCGGCCAAGGGACAGCGCATGCTCTTCGTCTACGGCGAGAACGACCCGTGGAGCGCAGAGAAGTTCGAGCCGGGTAGAGGCACTCGTGACTCGCACTGGTTCACCGTGCCGGACGGTAACCACGGATCCAACATCAGCCGGCTACCGGCGGCGCAGCGCACCGAGGCTACGCACATCCTGCAGAACTGGATGGGCGTGCCTGAGACGGTTGTAGCCACGCAGCGGACTGCCCAGGCCGTAGACCCGGGCGCCCAGCACAAGCACATGCGTTAACCCCTGAAAGCAGGGTCCGGGTCAGCGCTCCGGGCCCTGCTTAGTGCTGTTGCGCTCGCTGAGCTGACTCACCGAAGTGGTAGTAGCCCCCTTGCCCAGAGACTTGTCAGAGCCAGGCGCGGCGAGACCGGCTGTGGCCATCTGCAGCGTCGCCTGCTCCTGCGTCTTCGGCAGGGTGTTGAGCTTCTCGACGGCCGCGACC
Organism: Kribbella sp. NBC_01245; assembly: GCF_036226525.1. NCBI lineage: Bacteria > Bacillati > Actinomycetota > Actinomycetes > Propionibacteriales > Kribbellaceae > Kribbella > Kribbella sp. NBC_01245. The sequence goes on along the minus strand of NZ_CP108487.1, from coordinate 4,200,103 downwards.
ATGTTCTCGCCGGCGGCCTTCCAGCTGTAGTTGTTCGTGAGGTGCTCGCGCAGCCCAAGCGCACGCTCGCGCTCGGCGGGCAGGTTCTGCAGCACGCCCTGGATGCGATCAGCCCAGGCCTGCGTATTGCGTGGCCCCTGGGTGATGGTCGAGTCCTTGCCGAGCTCGGGCGGCACCCGGCTGGCGTCGTTCAGGAACATGCCCATTCCGGTCGTGTTCTGGCTCATCAGCACCGGCACACCCGCGCCGGCCGCCTCGGACGCGACCAGGCCGAATCCCTCGGTATGCGACGGCATCAGCACTAGGTCCGCGCCGTTCAGGTCGCGCTGCAGATCGGCCGGATCGACCGAGTACGGCCGGAGCCGGACCGAGTTGTCGCTCTCCTCGTTGACCTGTACCTGCTGCTCCTGGAGCTTGTCCGCGGGCACGCCACGAATCACCAGGTGAGCGGGCACGCCGCGGTCGCGCAATTCCTTGACCATCTTGACGGCCTCGGGCGCACCCTTCAGCGGGTCGTCCATCCGGCCCATCATCAGGATCTCGTAGCGGTACTGGCTGTCCCGGTACATCGGCGGCTCCTGCGCCGTGATGCCCGGAATCATCTCGTGCACGTTCAGCTGGACCCGGTCGCGCTGGGCCGAGCGCTCGGCCTCCTCGGTGATGATCGGGCCGACACCGACGACCAGGTCGGCACCTTTCATCCGCTCGAGCTGGGCGGCGGCCTTCTGGTCCGCGCCGATACCGTCACCGTTGCGGGAACGATCGCCTTCCTCGGTCGAGCTGTGCACCATGTCGACGACCTTGGCGGTCGGGTAGTACTGCTCCCGGAGCTGCTGGGCCAGATCGCCGGTGAACTTGGCGTGTCCGACGATGATGTCGACGTGCTCGGGCAGACCCTCGCCACTGAGCAGCATCTGCCGGTGCTTGGCCAGTTTCGCGCCGCTGCTATCGCCCGGTTCGACCTTCACGGGCGGATTCGTCGGCCAGCGGATGTCGACGTCCGGGTGCCGGTCCTCGATCGGCTCGGGGATCCAGGCGGTGACGTCGTGCCCGGCCTGGGCCAGCCCGATCGACAGCTCGCGGTTCACCGTGGCGATACCGCCGGCGCTCGAGTCCCAGCCCGTGCCCACGGTGAGGACGCGCAACCTGCGCTGCTCAGGCATTGAACCTCCTGCTTTCGAGGTCCGCGACCATCAGCAGTACGGCGCGCACGTACTCGTCGCCCTCGGCCAACTCGCCCTTGCTGCGGGCGAGCATCAGCCGGCCGGCGAACTCGCGCAACGCCGCGGTGATCGCCTCGACCACCTCGCGTGGCACTCGCGCGGCCGTCTCGGGCTCGGCCACGAGGGTGGCGGCCAGCCGCTGCAGGCGCAGACCCTCCTCGTCGAGGCCTGCCGGGCGGCCGGCGTCGTCCTGATCCGACACGGCGACCCTGGTGAGCACCTGGCTGGCGGCGGCATCACTCCGCGGCCGGACCCACGTGTTCCAGAGCTGGTTGCCGAGTTCGTCGGCGTCCTGGGCGACCTCGGTCCGGGCCTTGTCCCGCAGGAAGGCGTCGTACGCACGCTCGGACACCTCGGTCTGGTCGGCGATCCGCTCCCACTCCTGCCGCGCCTGCTCGCGCTCGGGCAGCGTGGGCGCGTGGTTCATCCGCTCCTGCGCATCCCGGCCCGCGCGCACCAGGCGGCTGCGGTACTCGTGCCAGCCCTCTTCGGTCGTCGGCAGCTCAGTCACGCTCGTCACCCTAGGGCACCGCGAGCTCACGCAGTACGACGCACGAGCTCACGGAGTACGACGCGCTCAGCGCCGTACGACTTGCTCAGCGGACGGTGAGCCGCTCCGCGACCTGCTTCCGGGCCTGGTGGATCCGGGCCTTGACCGTGCCGAGCGGGACCTGCAACTCCTCGGCGATCTCGGCATACGTCAGTGCCCCGAGATCGCGCAGCACCAGCGGCTGCACCAGCTGCGGGTGGTCGGCCTCCAGCGAGTCCAGCGCCTCCAGCAGATCCAGCCGGGAACCCGCGATCACCGAGGTCGTCCGCGGATCGATCGCCTCCGGCAGCACCTCGGCCGAGCGCTCGACCGACCGGCGCTTCAGCGAGCGATACGTCTGCCGGGCGCAGTTGGTCGCCACGATGGTCAGCCAGCCGGCGAACGAGCCGGTGCCCTTGAACGTGTGGATCTTCGTCGCGACCGCCATCAGCGTGTCCTGTGCGGCTTCTTCGGCGTCCTCGCGGCACGGCAGGAACTTCGCCACCCGCCGCTGCACCTGCGGCCGGACGCGCTGCAGTAGCTCCGCCAGCGCGGTCTTGTCACCGGCCGCGGCAGCCGCCGCCAGCTCCTCAAGGTCCTCGGTCAAGGTCCGTCCCCAGTTGATCCGGATCAAAAGCGGGCAAAAGCCCCTCCAGTGCACGACAATATCGGGCGATGGAAGTCATCGGACGCTACCGGCTCGAAGCCAAGATCGGCGCGGGCGCTTTCGCCACGGTCTGGCGGGGCTACGACGACGATCTCGACGTCGACGTCGCGGTCAAAGTGCTGGCCGAGAACTGGGCCTCCCGAGCCGATGTGCGCGAGCGATTCCTGGCCGAAGCGCGGCTGATGCGGCGGATCGCCAGCGACCGGGTGGTCCGGGTCTTCGACCTGGGCGAACTGCCCGACGGCCGGCCGTACTTCGTGATGGACTACATCGGCGGCGGTTCGCTGGCCGACATCCTGGCCGGAGGCGCGGTCGATCCCGCCGACGCGCTCTGGTGGGGCGCCGACGTGGCCCGGGCGGTCGCCGCCTTGCACGCCGAGGGCGTCGTCCATCGCGACATCACCCCGGCCAACCTGCTGCTCCGCAAGAACTCGAGCTCCGAGTCAGGCGGCGGCAGCCATCGGGTCGTGCTCGCCGATCTCGGCCTGGCGAAGAGCCTGGCGGAGGCCTCCGGTCTGACTCAGGCCGTCGGCACCCCGGCGTACATGTCGCCCGAACAGGGACGCGGCGATGGCGGGTTCGACGAGCGGGCCGATATCTACGCGATCGGCGGCGTGACGTATGCGCTGCTCACCGGTCGTACGCCGTACGTGACGTCGTCGATCGGTGACGTCGTCGCGCGTGATCCCGATCTGGACCCGCCGAGCCTGCTGCCGTTGCTGCACGACGCGGTCGGTGAGATCGACGACCTGCTGGCTAGGGCGCTGGCCTACCGGGTCGACGAGCGCTGGCCGCGCGCCGACAGCCTGGCGGAGAAGCTGGAGGCCGAGGCGTACCGGCTCGAGCGAGAGGCGCCGGGGTTGGCCGCGCAGCGAACGCAGGCGCCGAGCATCGACGAGATCGGCACGGTGCTCGTCGTACGGCCGCCCAGGTGGCAGCGCGTGCTGGCGTGGCTCTCGCTGCCGGTGGTCTTCGCGCTCGCCGGTTTGGCCTCCTGGTACTTCTTCGGCCAGTGACTTCGTAGGGTAGTCGCATGACTACTCACCGCCTCGCCGTTCTGCTCCTCGGTCTCGTGGTCTTAGCCGGTACGACGCTCCCGGCCGCCGCTGTTTCGTCAGTTGAGCTTGGTTATGCGTGCCGGGCGCAGACGCCGATGGGGGACAAGCATTTCCGGCTGCGGGAGAACGTCCGGGCCTCCGCGCCGCGGCAGATCCTGGCGGGCGCGACGTTCCCGGTCGTGGTCGAGCTCGAACCAGGCGACGTGCCGGCCGAGATCAAGGGGTTCAAGTTGCGCGAGCTGCGCGATCTGGCGCTGCGATTCCGGGTCCCGGCGAACTCCCGCCTCGCGTCGGCCCGGCTGACGGGCGGATCGGGCCTGGGCGCGGCGCCGTACCTGGAGATCGCGAATGGCGTCGTCACGGTGAAGGTCCCGGGGCCGATCGCGGGTGGTTCGCGGTATCAGCTTCCCAAGCTGACGTTATGGCTGGTCGCGGGTAGTGCCGGTACGACGATCGAGACCCGTCCGGCCGGTTCGAGTCACGACGAGCCTGGCCTAACGCTCATCGCCCGCATCAAGATCCCCTTCGGCACGGTAAAGGCCCCGGCCGCATGCCACCCCGACCCGGTCCCCATCCTCACCCGCACGCGGATCCGCTGAGCGAATGTCGAGAACCACGAATCGGCTCCGATGTCCGGGAAACACAAAGAAGAGGGCCAACGAACGAGAGGATCGGTATGTCCAGCACGGGTGCGACGTACTTGAGGGATACGGAACCGCAGACGGCCGGGGGCAAGGTGCTTTGGCATTTCACGATGTCGCTGGACGGGTTCGTGGCCGGGCCGAACCACGCCATGGACTGGATGGCCGGCACAACGCATCGCCCCGGGCTGACCGAGGAGTACACCGAGACGACCGGCGCCATCCTGGGCGGGCGGGATGGCTGGGATGCCTTCCCCGACGCCAGTGGTGTCTACGGCGGCGCGTGGCAAGGGCCGGTGTTCGTGCTCACGCATCATCCCGAAGACGCGCAACCCGGTGCGGGCGTGACCTTCCTGAACTGCGATGTGGCCGAGGCGGCCCGGATCGCGCTGGCGGCGGCCGGTGGCAAGAACCTCGAGGTCTTGTCGGCCTCGATCGGGAGGCAGCTCACCGAGTTGGGGCTGGTCGACGAGATCGACCTGCACATCGCGCCCGTGCTACTCGGCGACGGCATCCGCATGTTCGACAACCCCGGCGGCGCGCCCGTCCGGCTCGAGCGGTTCTTTGCCGATGACCCATCGGCCGCAGTGAACCTTCGGTACCGCAAGGCCGATTAGATACCGATCGGGTGCCAGACGGTTTTCGTCTCGAGGAACTGGGTCAGCCGGGAAGTGCCGGGGTCGGCGGTCCAGTCCTCGTCACCGGGACGGCGGACGCGTTTGAGGTTCTCCGCGGCTGAACCCTCCAGCTCGCGGGCCTCGATCGTGTCGTTGATCCCGGCCAGGTCGATCCCGTTGACGTCGGTGTGGCTCGCCAGCCAGGGCGCGATCTCGCTCGCGGAACCGGTCAGCAGGTTCACCACGCCACCCGGCAGGTCCGAGGTGGCCATCACCTCGCCGAGCGTCACGGCCGGCAGCGGGCGCTCGAACGAAGTGACGACGACGACGGTGTTGCCGGACGCGATCACCGGGGCGATCACGCTGGTCAGGCCGAGCAGGCTCGAGTCCTGCGGGGCGAGCAAGGCGATCACACCGCTGGGCTCGGGCAACGAGAAGTTGAAGTACGGCCCGGCGACCGGGTTGCTGGAGCCGACGATCTGCGCGATCTTGTCGGTCCAGCCCGCATACCAGACCCAGCGATCGATCGAGGCGTCCACGAGCGCACGGGCCTTGGCGATCGTGATGCCTTCGCTCGCGGCGACCTCGGCGCTGAACTGCTCGTGCCGGCCCTCCATCACCTCGGCGATCCGGTACAGGATCTGGCCGCGGTTGTACGCCGTTTTGGCCGACCAGCCGCCGAAGGCCTTGCGGGCCGCGACGACGGCGTCCCGGGCGTCCTTGCGGCTGGCCCAGGACGCGTTCGCGAGGAACTTGCCCTTGGCATCGTTCACGACGTACGACCGGCCGGATTCGCTGCGCGGAAAGGCGCCGCCGACGTACAGCTTGTAGGTCTTCCGCACGTCGAGCCTCGGAGTGTCTTTAGTTGGCAAGGTAGGCCTCCAGGCCGTGGCGACCGCCCTCGCGGCCGTAACCCGACTCCTTGTAGCCGCCGAACGGCGAGGTGGGGTCGAAGCGGTTGAACGTGTTGGCCCAGACGACGCCGGCGCGCAGCTGGTTCGCCATCCAGAGAATGCGCGAGCCCTTGTCGGTCCAGACGCCCGCGGACAGGCCGAACGGGGTGTTGTTGGCTTTCTCGACGGCCTCGGCGGGCGTCCGGAAGGTCAGCACCGACAGCACCGGGCCGAAGATCTCCTCGCGGGCGATCCGGTGAGCCTGGGACACGCCGGTGAAAACCGTCGGCGGGAACCAGAAGCCCTGCGTCGGCAGCTCGCACTCGGGCGACCAGCGCTCGGCGCCCTCGTCCTCGCCGACCTGCGACAGCTCGCGGATCTTGATCAGCTGCTCGCTCGAGTTGATCGCGCCGACATCGGTGTTCTTGTCGAGCGGATCGCCGACGCGCAGAGTCGACATCCGGCGCTTGAGCAGGGCCAGCACCTCGTCGTACACACTTTCCTGCACCAGCAGCCGCGAACCCGCACAGCAGACGTGACCCTGGTTGAAGAAGATGCCGTTGACGATGCCCTCGACGGTCTGGTCGATCGGCGCGTCCTCGAAGACGATGTTCGCCGCCTTGCCGCCGAGCTCGAGAGTGACCTTTTTGTTGCTACCGGCAACGTCCCGGGCGATCGCGCGGCCGACCTCGGTGGAGCCGGTGAAGGCCACCTTGTCGACGCCCTCGTGGTTGACCAGCGCCCGGCCGGTCGCGCCCGCACCGGTGACGATGTTGACGACACCCGGCGGCAGATCGGCCTGCTGGCAGATCTCCGCGAAGGCGAGTGCGGTCAGCGAGGTGGTCTCGGCCGGCTTGAGTACGACGGTGTTACCCGCGGCAAGGGCCGGCGCGATCTTCCACGCGAGCATCAGCAGCGGGAAGTTCCACGGGATGACCTGGGCGGCGACGCCGAGCGGCTGCGTGCCGAACCCGGCGTACTCCAGCTTGTCGGCCCAGCCCGCGTAGTAGAAGAAGTGCGCGGCCACGAGCGGTACGTCGACGTCGCGGGACTCGCGGATCGGCTTGCCGTTGTCGAGCGATTCCAGCACCGCCAGCTCGCGCGAACGCTCCTGGATGATGCGCGCGATGCGGTACAGGTACTTGGCGCGGTCGCGACCGGCCATCGGGCCCCAGGTCTTCTCGAACGCCTTGCGGGCGGCCTTGACCGCCTTGTCGATGTCGGCCGGGCCGGCCTCGCTGATCTCGGCGAGGACCTCTTCGGTGGCGGGGCTGACCGACTTGAACGGCTTGCCCTCGGTCGCCTCCACGAAGGCACCGTTGATGAACAACCCGTACGACGACTTGATGTCGACGATCGACCGGGATTCCGGGGCGGGTGCGTATTCGAATCTGCTCATCGAGATCAGTCCAGCGTGAAGTAGTCGGGGCCCGGGTAGTGCCCGGTCTTCATCTTGGTGCGCTGCATCAGCAACTCGTTCAGCAGGCTGGACGCGCCGAAGCGGAACAGTTCCGGGTCGAGCCAGTCGGGCCCGGCGGTCTCGTTCACCATCACCAGGTACTTGATGGCGTCCTTGGCGGTCCGGATACCACCGGCGGGCTTGACGCCGATGTGCAAGCCGGAGGCCTCGTGGTAGTCCCGCACGGCCTCCAGCATCACCAGTGTCACGGGCAGCGTCGCCGCGGGGGAGACCTTGCCGGTGGAGGTCTTGATGAAGTCGGCGCCGGCCAGCATCGCCAGCCAGGACGCGCGTCGCACGTTGTCGTACGTGACCAGCTCGCCGGTCTCCAGGATGACCTTCAGATGGGCGTCGCCGGCGGCCTCGCGGATCGCCACGATCTCGTCGAAGACCAGACCGTACCGCCCGGAGAGGAACGCGCCCCGGTCGATCACCATGTCGACCTCGTCCGCACCGGCGGCCACCGCGTCACGGGTGTCCTGCTGCTTGATCGCGAGGCTGGAACGCCCACTGGGGAAGGCGGTCGCGACACTGGCGACGTTGATCCCCGAACCGCGCAGCTCGTGCTTTGCCGTGGCGACCAGGTCCGGGTAGACACAGACCGCGGCCACTTGCGGCGCCGTACTGTCGGCTGGGTCCGGGCGGCGCGCCTTCGCGCACAGCGCGCGCACCTTGCCCGGGGTGTCCTGCCCCTCCAGCGTGGTCAGGTCGATCATCTGGATCGCGAGGTCCAGCGCATACGCCTTGGCGGTGGTCTTGATCGACCTGGTGCCCAGCATGGCGGCGCGAGCCTCGGCACCGACTTGGTCGACTCCTGGCAACCCATGCAGGAACCGGCGGAGGCGGTCCTCCGATGAGGTCACGTCGGCGAGCGTGTCGGTGGTCACGCGTCCTACTCTATGGGCAATTCGGGGGTCGGAGTTACCTTGTGCGGGTGAAGTCCGCACCGAACGAGAACGAGCACTACATAACGCACTCCAACCGGATCACCGGGGTGGTGGTGCTGGCCATCGGCGTGCTCGGTCTGATCGACATCCTGATCGAGTGGCGCTCCCTCGGCGGCCTGACCGCGGCCCTGGTGATCGGGGCGGTGATGGTGGTCACGTACCTCGGCCTGATCCGGCCGTCCATCGTGCTGACACCGGAACAGTTGCGAATCCGTAACCACATCAGGGATCACGACGTGCCTTGGAACCTGGTCGAAGGTGCGGACATCGCCGACATCGTGGTGGTGCAGACCCCGCAGAAGCGGCTGCGTGCGCCCGGCGTCCAGCTGATCATGCGGGACATGCGCAAACAACGCCTCCGCGGCGCCAACGGGAACGACGACTCGGTCTCCCGGGCCGGCTTCGTGGTCGAGCGGATCGAGCAGCACGCCGAGCGGTACGGCAAGACGGCCGAGGGCGAGCTCTCGACTCGCTGGGCCAAACTCGAGCTGAGCGTGCTCGGCGGTTTGATCGCGCTCGCCGTGGTGACCTGGCTGCTGAACTGATCGCGGTCCATCACGTGGGTGAACCGATCGCGTGCTGAAACGGATCCGGTGCCGGCGCGCGGTGAACTGCTCGTGTGCTGGACTGGTTCCGGCGCTTGAATCGGGTGATTGATCCGGTGCTTCGGGTGACTCCGGGGTGTCGAGCGTCGTTGTGTGCTCGCGAGCGTGGGGACAGGCCCTACGATTCATCGAGCGTGCGGGTGCAACAGACCGCGACCAATTGGTTACGGTGGTCTGCGGCTGGTTGGCCTTACAGTCTTGTCGCGCACAGACAACGGCAGGAGTTAGATCGTGAATTACGACGAGTTCAACACCGAGTACACCAAGGTGCTGGACAAGATTCAGCGGGGCGAGTGCAGCGCGTCGGCACTGGCCGCGCATGTCGTCCGGCTTCGGAAGGCGACCGAGGGAGTCGGCACGCCCGCGGAGCGGACCCAGATCTCCAACGACCTGGACGCCCTGGGACAGATGCTCGACCTGTCCCGGCGCAGCAACACCGAGGACGTCTGGACCATCACCTCCGACGCCCTTCGGCGCGCCACCAGCGGCGAGGGCACCACCGCCGAGCGGATCGCCCGCGTCGAGGAGAGCATCGCCGAGATCACCTCGGTCGCCGAGCGCAACCCGATCGAACGCGAAGCCCTCCTCCAATCCACCAGCACCCTCAAAACGTTGCTGGCTTCCCTGAAGACTTCCCTAACGGTCGAACAGCCCGTCTGAGGTCGCCTTTGGAGACCACTCGCCAGGGCCTCCTTTAGAACACCCCGCAACGATTAGTCCCTATTCGCCTGACCGCCAACCTGTACTCAGGAAAGCAGCCAAGCGAATTGGGACGAATCGTTGCGACTGCTAGCGGCAGCTCTACGAAATCCCTGCCGCAACAGCCAAATCCGCCTTGATCGCGGCGAGCGACTTCACGGCCTTGGCGCGCGCATCTGCGACCACGCCACCCTCGACCGGCACCACAACCTCGAGGTAACACTTCAACTTCGGCTCAGTCCCACTCGGCCGCACCACCACCCGCGCCCCACCCTGGAGCTGATACCGCAACCCCTCGGTCGGCGGCAGCCCGCCGGCCCCGAGGTTCAAATCCTCCGCCAGCTCCACACGCAACCCGCCCAGCACCACCGGCGGCGTGCTCCTCAACCTCGTCATCGCGTCGACGATCAATCCCAGATCGTCCACCCGAACCGACAGCTGATCCGTCGCATGCAGCCCGTACTTGTTCGCCAGATCATCCAGCAGATCCAGCAACGTACGCCCCTGCGCCTTCGCCCCGGCCGCAAGCTGCAACACCCGCACCAGCGTCGAGATCCCGTCTTTATCCTTCACAGCTTCCGGATCCACGCAGTACCCGAGCGCCTCCTCATACCCGAAGACCAGCTCCGGCACCCGCCCGATCCACTTGAACCCCGTCAGCGTGTCCGCAAACCTCACGCCGTACGCCGCAGCGATCTTCGACAACAACGACGACGACACGATCGAGCAAGCCGCAACCCCATCCGGCCGCGAGGACAGCAAGAACTCCCCAAGCAGCCCGCCCAGCTCATCCCCACGCAACATCCGCCAACCACCCTCGGCTGACGCATCAGGCACCGCCACCGCACACCGATCCGCGTCCGGATCATTGGCCACCGCGATGTCGGCCCCCTCGGCCCGAGCAAGCGCCAACGCCGCGTCAATCGCCCCAGGCTCCTCCGGATTCGGGAACGACACAGTCGGGAAGTCCGGATCCGGCTCAGCCTGAGACCCGACAACCTTCGGTACGGCGAATCCCGCGCGCTGCACCGCCGACACCACCAGATCCCGCCCAACGCCGTGCAGAGGCGTGTAGACCGCGTTGATCGACCGAGGCGCGTCAGCCGGTACCAGCGACGCAATGCGATCCAGGTACGCCCCCAGCAGCTCGTCGCCCATGGTCTGCCAGTCATCACCACGCGGTACGTCGGCCAGCGCGCCGACCGCGTCAATGGCGGCCGCGATCTCGATATCCGCGGGCGGCACGATCTGCGAGCCGTCGCCGAGGTAGACCTTGTAGCCGTTGTCCTGCGGCGGGTTGTGCGAAGCCGTCACGACCACTCCCGCGACCGCGCCGAGGTGGCGGATCCCGAAGGCCACCACAGGCGTCGGGAGGGGCCGGTCGAGCAGTACGGCGTCCAGCCCGGCACCGCGTACGACGGCTGCTGTGTCGCGCGCGAATACGTCGGACTTGTGGCGGGCGTCGTACCCGATCAGCACCGGGCCATTGGTCAGCCCGTTGGCCTTGAGGTACGCGCACAACCCGGCGGCGGCCCGGATCACCACGACCCGGTTCATCCGGTTCGGCCCGGCGCCGACGGCACCACGCAATCCCGCCGTACCGAACTCGAGCTTGGCGCCGAACCGGTCGATCAAGCCTGCCTCGTCCCCGACCGCCAGCACGGCCTGCAACTCGGCAACCGTGTCAGGATCGGGATCTTCGGCCAGCCATGCCTGGGCGGCGGTACGGAACTCAACAGTCTCGTCAGCGGTCACGGCCCCGACGATACCGTCGCACCAGCACTGTCATCGTCTGGCCGACGAGTCCCGCTCTGTCAGTGGCCGGACGAGTTGCAGGGGCGGGCGCGGAGGGCGGCCACGTAGTCGTCGGGAGCGCCCGCGGCCTCGGCGGATTCGGCCAGGATGCCGAGGTAGCGCGCGGAGGGCAGACCGCCCTCGTACGCGTTCAGCACGTAGACCCAGGCCAGCTGCTCGCCGTCGAGCGTCTGCACCCGGACGTTGATCTTCTGGTAGATCCCCTGGTCGAGCCACTCCCACTCGTCCAGCCGCTCGACGTCCTGCGGACTGACGTCGTACAGCGCGACGAAGACCTGGTTGTCCGGGTCGGTGGGGTCCTCGACGATGGTCGCCATCGAGCCCTCCCAGCCCAGCTCCTCGCCACCGAAGGTGAGGCGCCAGCCGACGATCCAGCCGGTCCCGCGCAGCGGGGAATAGGGGCAACGCTCGGCCATCTGATTCGGGTCGAGATTCGACGCAAATGCGGCGTACAGGTTCACGCGATCACACGATACGGAACAATGGCCTCTCGTGGCGTCAGTTGTGATCATCGGAGGCGGTCCCGGCGGGTACGAGGCGGCGCATGCCGCAGTACAGCTGGGAGCAGAGGTAACGGTCGTGGACACCGACGGGATCGGTGGTTCGGCGGTCCTGACGGACTGTGTGCCGAGCAAGACCCTGATCGCGACCGCGGAGGTGATGACCCAGGTCGAGGAGGCAGGTGAACTAGGCGTCCGGGTGGACGACGGGGACGACGACCCGGCGAACTCCGTGCACGTCGATCTCTCGGTCATCAACGCCCGGGTCAAGCGGCTCGCTCAGGCCCAGTCGGACGGCATCAGCCGCCGGCTGGAGCGCGACGGCATCCGCGTGATCCAGGGCCGTGGCCGGCTTGACGGGCCCGACACCGTGCTGGTCGGCGATGAACGACTCGCCGCGGACGTCGTCCTGATTTCCACCGGCGCGCGCCCGCGCATCTTGGCCGGGTCAGAGCCGGACGGCGAGCGCATCCTGACCTGGGAGCAGGTCTACGAGCTGCAGGAGCTTCCCGAGCGGCTCATCGTGGTCGGCTCGGGTGTGACCGGTGCCGAGTTCGCCAGTGCGTACGACGCTCTCGGCAGCGACGTGGTGCTGGTCTCGAGCCGCGACCGGGTGCTGCCGGGGGAGGACGCGGACGCCGCCGAGGTGCTCCAGGACGTCTTCATGCGGCGGGGGATGACCGTGCTCGGCAAGTCTCGGGCGGAGTCGGTCAAGCGGGTCGGCGAAGGCGTCGTGGTGACGCTCACGGACGGCCGGACGGTCGAGGGTTCGCACGCTCTGCTGGCCGTCGGATCGCTGCCGAACACCGAGGACATGGGCCTGGTCGAGTCGGGCGTGTCGCTGGGCGATGGCGGCTTCGTCACGACCGACAAGGTGTCCCGGACGACGGCGCGCGGGGTCTACGCGGCGGGCGACTGCACCGGCGTACTGATGCTGGCCTCGGTCGCCGCGATGCAGGGCCGGATCGCGATGTCGCACGCGCTGGGCGACGCGGTTCAGCCGCTCGACCTGCAGACCGTGTCGTCGAACGTGTTCACCGCGCCGGAGATCGCGACCGTCGGGCTGACGCAGGCGGTGCTCGACGCGGGCGGCAGTACGGCGATGGTGGTGAAGGTGCCGCTGGCGGATAACGCGCGGGCGAAAATGCAAGGTGTTCGTGATGGTTTTGTGAAGCTCTTCTGCCTGCCGAACACGGGCATCGTGGTCGGTGGCGTGGTGGTGGCGCCGCGGGCCAGCGAGTTGATCCACCCGATCTCGATCGCGGTTGCGGCCCGGTTGACGGTCGATCAGGTGGCGAACGCGTTCACGGTCTACCCGTCGGTCTCGGGCTCGGTCGCCGAGGCTGCCCGGCGGTTGCACCTGCGGAGTTAATTGATAAAGGCCGGCACCCTGATTGGGTGCCGGCCCTTACATGCGCTGGTGGATTACTCGAAGCCGCCGAAGTCGAAGCCGCCGCCGTCGTCGCCGCCGAAGCCGTCGGACCAGCCGCCGCCGTCGCCGCCGCCGTCACCGCCGCCACCATCGCCGCCGCCTTCGAACCCACCGGCGTCGACGCTGTCGAAGCCGCCGCCCGCGAGGTCGCCGTAGCCGCCGCCGGCGAACATGCCGCCGAGCATCGTGCCGATGAACATGCCGGTCATCACACCGCCGAGGGCGCCGAACATGCCCTGCGCGTACGGCGAGTAGGCCGGGCCTGCCTCCCAGTACGGCACCCGCTGCGGGCCGACCATGACCTTGCGGACATCCGGGTCGGCGCCGGCGCGGACGCGCTCGGCGTCAGCCGCACAGGCCGGCACCTCGCGCGGTGCGCCACCGGCCGGGGCCCAGGTGACGTCCTCGGTCGAGGGGCCGTGCTGCGGGTTGAAGAAGCAGGAGGGGCGGCGCTGCGGCAGCGGCTCGCCGTTGACCCGGGCGCGCACACACGCCGACGCGTAGCGGCCGTCCTCGAGGATCTCGATCACGTGCTTGATCTGGTCTGCCTCGGTTACTGCGTCGAGGGCCTGCTTGGACGACTCGTACGCGTCGAGGGCACGCTGGTAATCCTGTCGTGCACCGTCACCGAGGTCTTTGCCGACCATGTCCAGGTCGAGGTCCTGCAGCTCTTCGCCGAACTTGGTGATGTCCTCTTCGGCGGTCTTCTTGACGGAGGCGAGTTCGGCCGAGCTGATCTCGAGCTTCTTCTTCGCCTGGAGCTGGGTGCGCTGGTAAGAGCGGTACGCCATCACCGCGATGGCGATCACCGCGATGAGCAAAATCCACTTCATGACGGGCCTTCCTCGGTGGGTGTTACAACGAGCCTACCCAGTCAGCCCAGCCCCTCCTCCCATACGCCCCTCTAGTCAGGACATGACTCATGGCGCATAATCGGTTACTGCTGCCACAACCTTCACACCAGTAACAGCCGTAACAGTTCAGGTGGACCGCCCTCTGCCGCCGAAAGGCCGCATGATGAGCAGGTTCAGCAGGTTTCACCGGCTGGTCGCGATCCTCACCGCCGGTCTGGTTCTCCTTGTCCCGTACGGCCCGCCAACGGCCTCTATGGCGGCTGTAGACGTGCGCCAGCCGATCAAGTCGGCGTACGTCGAGCTGGACGTCCGCAACGCTCCTGGTACGGCGTACGCGAGCGCGGTCGAACCCCAGACCGACGTCTTCCGTCTGGTCGGCGTTACCTGGCCCTACCAGCCTGACGCGGCAAAGGTCGTCGCGAAGGTCAGCGTCTTCTCAGGCGGCCAGTGGAGCCCCTGGCAGGGACTGCACGTGGAGGAGGAGCACGGGCCTGACGCCGCCACTGCCGCTGCTGGTCGTTCCGGCACCGAGCCACTCTGGGTGGAGCCTTCAACCGGCGTGCAGGTCTCCCTGACCACTCTCGACGGCAAGCCCGTGCCGGACGCCAAGGTGGTGCTGATCGATCCAGGTGCGAGTCCGGACGACGAGCCCGCGCGGATGGCCACGACAGGTGGTGCGGTTTACGACTCGGCGACCGGGCCGATGCCGTTCCCGATGCCGAAGATCGTTACCAGGCAGGGCTGGGGTGCGGACGAGTCGCTGCGGTCGTTCAACGGTGTGGCCTGTGCGACCCCTCGGTTCACCAGCACGATCCGGGCCGCGTTCGTGCACCACACGGCCGATACCAATCGCTACACCAAGGCGCAGTCGGCCGCGATGATCCGCAGCATGTACGCGTATCACGTGAAGGGGCGTGGCTGGTGCGACCTGGGCTACAACTTCCTGGTCGACAAGTACGGGCAGGCCTTCGAGGGCAGGGCCGGCGGGATGCACTTGCCGGTGCTGGGGGCGCATACCGGCAGATTCAACAGCGACTCCTTCGGCGTCAGCATGATCGGCAACTTCGAGAAGGCCCAGCCGTCGTCCGCGATGCTCGACATGGCATCCCGCGTGATCGCGTGGAAGCTCGACGCGAACTACCGCTCGCCGTTCGGCAAGGCGCTCATCAACGGCTCAAGCTTCGACGCGATCTCAGGCCATCGCGACACCAAAGCGACGGCCTGCCCGGGCAAGAACGTCTACGCCAAACTAGGCGAACTACGTAAGCGGGTAAGCGCTCTGATGGACCACGGCGCCTCAACCCCGATCTACCGCTATGCCCGCCGCGTAGGTGGTGAGTCGGTCCTGGGCGCGCCCTTCTGGGGTGAGCACCCCACGCGAACTGGACGCAGCACCTGGTTCCGCAACCGGGATGTCTACTGGTCCGGCGCCACTGGCGCCCATTCGGTCCGTGGCGGCTTCCGCGCCCGGTATCGCGCCTTCGGTTCCGCCAACGGCCCACTGGGGCTTCCGGTCGGCGAGGAGAAGAACGGCCGCGCCAACGGCTCACGGGTGCAGCTGTTCGAGCACAAGGGCACTCGCGCCGCCCTCTACTGGTCCCGATCGACCGGTGTGCAGGCGATCTACGGCGTGATCATGCTGCACTACCTGCGCGTCGGCGCCGAGCGGTCGCGCCTGCGGCTGCCGACGACCAGCCCGTACCACGTTCGCGGCGGCCTGGCCCAGCGCTTCCAGGGCGGCCGGATCGAGTGGAACTCCCGTAGCAATCGAGCGAAGGTCATATTCCGATGAGCGGTTCCCTAGCGTTGCTGATGGCAACGACCTTGCTTGTGCCGCCTGCGCCTGTTGCTGTTTCGGCAGGCGACCTGGTGATCTACGGCCGTGGTTACGGTCATGGTCGCGGCATGTCCCAGTACGGCGCACAAGGTGCTGCCCTGGCAGGGAAGTCGTCCACCGAGATCATGAACTTCTACTACCCGGGTACGACGCGGGCGCACGCAGGCGGCGTTATCCGGATCCACATCACGGCGGACACCACGGACGGTCTGCGAGTCGGTGCGGTGAATGGCCTGCGTGTTCGCGACCTCGGTGACGGAACGGCCTGGACGTTGCCGAGGACGCGCAACATCACCTCCTGGTCCATCGACTCGTATGGCACCTCGCGAACCCGGCTCAGGTACTACTGGGCGCCGACGAAGCGATGGGCCGTTTGGGGCGGCCGGAGGATCTTCAAGGGCATGGCCCAGTTCGAGGGCCCTGTGGTGACCGCGTTGGTGCTGCCGAGCGGCCGCCAAGTCGGCTATCGCGGCGCCTTGCGAACGGCCGACCGTCGCGGCAGCGGCCTCGACACGATCAACGTCGTTCCACTGGAGAGCTACTTGCGCGGCGTCGTACCTCGCGAGGCGATCACCTCCTGGCGACCGGCCGCTCTGCAGGCTCAGGCCGTTGCCGCCCGCACCTATTCGGCGTACCACCGCCGTCTGCGGGCCAACCGCGACTACGACCTGTGCGACACGGTCTCCTGCCAGGTCTACGGCGGGTACGGCGCCGAGGTCGGTTCGACCGACGAGGCCATCGCGGACACCGCCGGCGTGATCCGGATCTCCGGGGGCGTGCCGGTCATCGCCGAGTTCTCCGCGTCGAGTGGCGGCCAGACGGCGCCGGGCGACGAGCCGTACCAGGTCGGCAAGGCCGATCCGTACGACGGCCATCCCGGCAACCCGCACAACACCTGGAAGGTGACGGTGAAGCGCTCGACGGCCGAGCGCGTCTTCGGTGTCGGCACGATCAGGCACATCGTTGTCAGTTCGCGGAACGGGTACGGCGAATGGGGCGGGCGGGCCCTTCGGGTGCAGGTGACGGGGGCGGACGGGGTGCGGACGTTCACCGGCGAACAGGTCCGGTACAAGTTGCGCTTGCGCTCAACGTGGTTCAACTTTGGGTGATCGTGTGGACCGGTTCAGCCCCTGTCCGGTTTGGGCGGCTCGGGCTGTGGTCGGCGGGAACGTTTCCAAAAATCTCGGTATGCGGATGCCTTGACCATTGACGTGAGTTCCTCGGCGGGCTAAAACGTGACATCGATGTCAATCCGCCCGAGGGAGTCGTTCCGATGCGCAGAGGGTTGAGATTCACCAGAACGCTGGTCGGCGGTCTGGCCGGGGTGGCGGTCTTCGCCGCACTCCAGACGACCGCCGCCACTGGTAGCCAGGACAGCGAGGCCATGACCGCTTCACGCTCGACAGAGCGCGCCGCCGCGTCGTACAAGGCGCTGAACACCTACTTCGACGCGGGCAAGGGCCTGCTGCTCGAGGAGTACCCGAACCACCAGTCGAACCCCTATTCCTACATCTGGCCGTACTCGCAGGCGGTCATCGCAGCCGAGAACCTCGCCGGTACGCCGCTCACGGGCCACCGCTGGGCGGCAGAGGCGGATCTGCGTCTCGACGGCTACAAGCCGTACTGGAACACCACGACAACGCCCAAGGGGTACGACTCGTACCTGCGGCCGCCGCTCGGTCATGGTGGCGACAAGTTCTACGACGACAACGAATGGATCGGGCTCAACCTGATCCAGCACTTCAAGCGCACGGGCGACCGATCCTCGCTCACCCGGGCCAAGGAGATCTTCGACCTGGTCGTCTACGGCTGGGACGACGACCCCTCGCATCCCTGCGCCGGTGGCGTCTTCTGGACCCAGGCCCCGTGGAGCCAGGACCGCAACACCGTGTCGAACGGCCCGGGCGCGGAGCTCGGCCTGCACCTCTACCTGCAGACCAGGGAGAAGAGCTACCTCACCTGGTCGAAGAAGATGTACGACTGGACGCAGAAGTGCATGCTGGCGCCGAACGGTCTCTACTGGGACCACATCGACCTGGCCGGCAACATCGAGAAGACCCAGTGGAGCTACAACCAGGGCGTCATGATCGGCGCTAGCACCTTGCTCTACAAGGCGACCGGCGAGAAGAAGTACCTCGACAACGCGAAGGCCGTAGCCGCTGCCTCGCTGGCCTTCTACGGCTCCGAGGACCGGCTGTGGAAGCAGCCGTCGCGGTTCAACTCGATCTACTTCAAGAACCTGTTCATCCTGGAGACGGTCGCGCCGAACCCGGGCTACCGCGCCGCGATGACGGCCTACTCCGACCGTGCCTGGACCGAGGCGCGTGATCCGAAGACGGGCCTGTTCCACTTCGACGACAAGCCGGTGCAACTGCTGGAGCAGGCGGGCATGGTCCAGATCGACGCTCTCCTTGGCTGGCCGCGCTGGAAGTATGGCCAACTCGCCTGAGATTTTCTGTGGATAACCGGGGAAGGTGCCGTTTTCGACGGCATCTTCCCTGGCATGGAGACTCGTACAGATACCTCGATCGCCCGTTACGTCAAAGCATTGAGCGCCGCTGGTCTGGGGCGGCACGCGACTGCCCTGATGGGTTTGATGCGTCCCAGCGTGCGGCTGCTCGTCGAACAGGTCGCTGATCATCGCCTCGGCGCTTCTCGCCTGGGCGGGCGGCCTGACCTGCCTGCCAAAACCGCCTGGCCTGATTGGGATGGCGTGCCGCTGGCCTTCATCGCACAGATCGACCTGGCCGACACGCATTCCTTCGATGCGGAGGGCGCGCTGCCCGCGCGTGGCCTGCTGTCCTTCTTCTACGAGACCGAAACGGCCGTCTGGGGTAGCGACCCGAAGGATCGTGGCGGCTGGGCTGTGCTCTTCACGCCACCTGGCGCCCAGCTGGTTCGGCGCGAGCCGCCGTCCGGGTTGTCTGTCGGCGGGCGGTTCGAGGCACTACGGCTGAGGCCGGTGCCGACGTTCACCTTCGTGCCGTGCGAGTCGGCTGAGTTCGAAGCGCTCGAGATCAGCCCTGAGGATGCCTTTACTTACAGCGGGGTGCTGGATCGTCTGGGCGATGAACCGCCGGCGGTCGTGCACAGGCTGCTCGGCCATCCCGATCCGCTTCAGGGCGATATGCAGTTGATGTGTCAGATGGCCAGCCAGGGATTCGACGGCTACCAGGATCAGAGTCAGGTCGGGTTGACCGAGGGCGCGCGGGATTGGCGCCTGCTGCTGCAGGTCGACTCCCAGCCGGAGATCGGGATGAGTTGGGGCGATGCGGGCCGCCTGTACTTCTGGATGCACAAAGACCAGCTGGCCGACCAGGAGTGGTCGGCCAGCTGGGTGGCACTGCAATGTCACTGAGGCGGTGGTCCCGCCTCGGTTCAGCTCGCGGCGGTGGCCGCGGTGATCTTGACCGGGGTCAGCGGCTTGCCGTCGCCCGGGCCCATGACGGGGGTGACGCCCTTGAGGGCGACCGCGTCGATCTTCTTGAGGCTGGCCAGGTCGACCGTGCCGAAGGCGGTGTAGTCGGGCGTCAGGCCCGAACCGTCGCCGTACACGATGAAGAACTGGCTGCCCGTGCTACCCGGAGCCTGGGTCTTGGCCATGGCGAGCGTGCCCCGGCCGTACTTCAGCTCTTTCCAGGCCTCTTCCTTGAAGGTGTAGCCCGGGCCGCCGCTGCCCTGACCTGTCGGGTCACCGCACTGCAGCACCTGCAGGCCCTTGCCCACGGTCATCCGGTGGCACTCGGTGTTGTCGAAGTACTTCTGCCCGACCAGGCTCAGGAAGCTCTTCGCCGCGCAAGGCGCCGCGGCCTTGTCGATGGTGAGCTTGAGATCACCGATCGTCGTGACCAGGGTGACCGGGCTGGTGCCCGTGGTCGGGGTCTTGCCGTTCGCCGGGGCCTCGACGGGCTTGCTGGCGGCTTCGGTGCCCTTGTTGTAGGTGCAATCGACCTCGGCCGCCAGCGGGGTGATCCGCTTCGGCGCGGGGAAGAGCGCGGCCGGGATGGAGGTGGCCCGGTTCTCGGCGCTGGCCGGACCGGTGCTGACCGGGGCGCTCGGACTGGTCGACGGGTTCGCCGCGGGGGTGTCGTCACCGCCGATGCCGATCACCACGATGACGCCGACCACGACCGCGACAACGGCCACGATGGCAGTGATCGTGATGGCCAGCCGACGGCGCTGCGCGGCGCGTTCAGCCTCGCGGGCCGCTCGCCGGGCGGCCCGGCGCTGTTCGACCTGCCGTTGATGGGTCTTGTTGACCATTCCGAGCTCTCCTCACCTCACCTGCCGGGTCCTCCGGGCAGGCGCGATCCATGGGTGGGGGACAAGGTACCGTGCCGTCCGGCCACCGCCCACCGTGCCTACCCGGCGACCGAGTGTGCCCGATCAAGCTGGGATTTTCCTGAAGATCCCCCAGCCTTGGCAAGAGGGCATGCGCCGGGACCGGCCCGCGGGTGCGGGCCGGTCGTTCAGCTTGGGTTTGGGTCAGTCCTTGAGTTCGCAGATGACGGCGCCCGCCGACACGGTCGCACCGACCTCGGCGGACAGGCCCGTGACGGTGCCGGCCTTGTGCGCGTTCAGCGGCTGCTCCATCTTCATTGCCTCGAGCACCACGATCAGGTCACCAGCCGCAACGATCGCGCCCTCCTCGACGGCGATCTTCACGATGGTGCCCTGCATCGGCGAGGTGAGCGAGTCACCGGACGCCGCAGCGCCCTTACCGCCACCGGCTGCCCGTCGCGCGGGCTTCTTCTTCCCGCCGTTGCCGCCTGCCGCGGCAGCCCCGAGCCCGGCCGGCAGTACGACCTCGAGCCGCTTACCGCCGACCTCGACCGTGACCTTCTCCCGCTCGCCGGCCTCGGCGACCTCGGCCCCACCGTCGTACGGCGGGAGCGTGTTGTCGAACTCGGTCTCGATCCACCGCGTGTGCACGCCGAACCCGCCAGGCCCGGTGCCGATGAACGCCGGATCGCTCGCCACGGTCGCGTGGAAGGGGATGACCGTCGGCATGCCCTCGACGACGAACTCCTTCAGCGCCCGGCGGGACCGCTCCAGCGCCTGCGTCCGGTCGCGGCCGGTCACGATCAGCTTCGCCACCAGCGAGTCGAACGAGCCGGGCACGGTCTCGCCCTGGTCGTAGCCGCCGTCCAGCCGCACGCCCGGGCCCGACGGCGCGTGCCAGCGGGTCAGCGTGCCGGGCGCGGGCAGAAAGCCACGGCCCGGGTCCTCGGCGTTGATCCGGAACTCGATGGAGTGACCACTGACCGCCGGGTCGTCGTACCCGAGCTCCTCGCCATCCGCGATCCGGAACATCTCGCGGACCAGGTCGATCCCGGTGACCTCTTCGCTGACCGGGTGCTCGACCTGCAGACGCGTGTTCACCTCGAGGAAGGAGATCAGCCCGTCTTGACCGACCAGGAACTCGCACGTCCCGGCGCCGACGTACCCGGCCTCTTTGAGAATGGCCTTGGAAGACTTGTACAACGTCGCGATCTGGCTCTCGGAGAGGAACGGCGCGGGCGCCTCCTCGACGAGCTTCTGGTACCGGCGCTGCAGGGAGCAGTCGCGGGTGGAGATCACCACGACGTTGCCGTGCGAGTCGGCCAGGCACTGGGTCTCGACGTGCCGCGGCTTGTCCAGATACCGCTCGACGAAGCACTCGCCCCGGCCGAACGCGCTGATCGCCTCACGGGTGGCCGACTCGAACAGCTCGGGCACCTCTTCCATCGTGCGCGCGACCTTCATACCGCGACCGCCACCGCCGTAGGCCGCCTTGATGGCGATCGGCAGACCGAACTCCTCGGCGAACGCGACCACCTCGGACGCGTCCGCGACCGGGTTCGGCGTACCGGGAACCTGGGGCGCTCCGACCTTCTCCGCGATATGGCGGGCCTTGACCTTGTCGCCGAGGGAGTCGATGGCGGCGGGCGGCGGGCCGATCCAGATCAGCCCGGCGTCGATCACCGCCTGCGCGAACCCGGCGTTCTCCGCCAGGAAGCCGTAGCCGGGATGCACCGCGTCCGCCCCGGAGCGTGCCGCGACATCGAGGATCTTCCCGACGTTGAGGTACGAGTCGGCCGGGGTCGCGCCGTCCAGCGAATACGCCTCGTCGGCGAGCCGGACGAACAGCGCGTCACGGTCCTGCTCGGCGTACACCGCCACACTGCTCAGCCCCGCATCGGCGGCGGCACGGATAATGCGGACAGCGATCTCGCCGCGATTGGCGACCAGAACCTTGGTGATCGACACATCTGCTCCCTTCAGCAGTCCCTGAGTCTAGGACCAGACCCCCATTTCGCCGATGGCGGACATCACAGCCAGCCCCCGGTTTCTCACGATCAGGTGCTCGCCGTTGTAGTTGTAGGCACCGGTGGACTTTTAGGGTGGGTAGAGGATGTCCATGCGGCAGACGCCGCTGGCTGCCACGCTGCTACTGCGTCACGACGTGGCGCGTCCGTTGCCGCCGATGACCGAAGGAGCCGGTTTGTCCACCATCCCAGAGCCATTGGCCGGTACGGCGCCCGCTGTGTTCGAGAAGTTGGAAGAGCGGTTCGAGGGGATTCGGGGAGACAATCAGCTCGAGCGGTTGTGGAGTGGTGGGCGGTGGCTCGAGGGGCCGGTTTACTCGCCGGCTGGGCGGTATTTGCTGTTCAGCGACATCCCGAATGACCGGATCTTGCGGTGGGACGAGACGTCGTACGGGGTGTCGGTGTTCCGGCAGCCCGCGGGTTATACGAATGGGCACACGCTCGATGAGCAGGGGCGGCTGGTCAGTTGTGAGCACGGCAATCGGCGGGTGACCCGGACGAACCACAACGGGTCGATCCAGGTGCTGGCGGACAACTGGGACGGCAAGCGCCTGAACAGCCCGAACGACGTGGTGGTGCATCCGGATGGCTCGATCTGGTTCACGGATCCGGCGTACGGGATCGACTCCGACTATGAGGGTTTCGAGGGGGAGATCGAGACCGATGGTTGCCACGTCTACCGAATCGACCCGGCGTCGGGCGCGATCACCCGGGTGGCGGACGACTTCGACCGGCCGAACGGGCTGGCGTTCTCGCTGGACGGCACCCAGCTCTACATCACCGATACCGAGCGCGCGCACATCCGCCGTTTCGACGTGAAGGACAACGGTCTGACCGGCGGCGAGTTGTTCGCCGAGTGCGGGAACGGCGCCTTCGACGGCATCCGCCTCGACAACCGAGGCCGCATCTGGGGCGCAGCCGCCGACGGCGCCCACGTCTACCACCCCGACGGCACCCTCCTCGGCAAACTCCTCGTCCCCGAAACCGTCTCCAACCTCACCTTCGGCGGCCCCAAACGCAACCGCCTCTTCCTCACCGCCACCACCTCCGTCTACTCCCTCCTCCTAACCACCACCGGCGCCCCTCAGCCGTACGACGCCTAGGCGTGCGAACGACGCTCACCCCTACTACGCGTAGGCGTGGGTAGCCCGACGCTCACCCCGTACGGCCACGAGGTGGTGCGGGCGTTTCGCGACGGCCGCGCAGACCTGGTTCGCCGACGTCTAGGCGTGGAGGTTTCTGCGAGGTACGTCGAGCCCCTCGCCCACGGTCGGACGCGGAATGCGCCAGCTGTGGAAAACCCAATGCCTGTCTGGTGTGCGTCTGACGGGGTTAGGAGTACTCCGGGCGCGGCCTAGCCCCGTGGGCCAGGCCGCGCTTGGGGTGGGGTTAGGCGAGGGAGTAGTAGTAGAGGGCGGTTTCGTTGTAGGGGGTGTAGTTCCAGGCGTGGTACATGCGGGGGAGTTGGCCCCACTTGGAGCGGAAGTAGGTGGCGTTCACGGTGATGGCGGAGTGGTCGTCGTTGCGGTACGAGACCTTGCGGCCGCCTTGGCCGACGTTGGCGTTCGGGCGGTAGCTGCCGTCCGTCCAGTACTTGTCGTCGCCGGGTGAGTTGATCCAGATGTTGTTGCTGGTGCTCTGGTTGTGCCAGGCGTACGAGTGGCAGTTGTACTTGCGGCTCGAGTTGGTCTCGCGCGTGGCGTTCGGGTAGTTGTTCGCGACCCAGTTGTTGTTCGACGTGATCTGGGCCGAACTCAACTCGTACGTCATCTGGATGGCCGGGACCGCGGTGCCGCGAGGCGTGCGGACGGTGACGCTGGTGTCGGTCGGTCCGAAGACGAGGTCCGACGTGCTGGCGATCTGGGACAGCGTTTCGGGCGAGCGTACGTCGCCGGTGGCCAGGAAGGAGCGGGTGGCGGCGTTGGACGTCAAGCTCTTGGTGGCCGGAGTCGCCTTGCTGGCAAGGGTTCTGCCGATGACGAGGCTGGTGTTCGCCTGGCCGACCAGGCCGTAGACGTCAGCACGGGCGGCTTTGGCCTGGAGCTTCTCGCGGCTTTCCGCGACGAGTTGCGTGAGTTGGCTGTCGTTCATCGTGCGGCGGATCGCGTCCTGCGCGAGCAGCATCTCGATCCGGCGGAACGAAGCGTCGAGTTTGCCTTGCTGCAACAGGGTCGACTTCGGTGCGATGGCCGGGCTCATCGAGTCGTAGCGCTTCAGGAGTTCGGTGCCGGCGTCCGGGCGGGAGGCCAGCGCAGCGAACCCGTTGAACCGCGACGACATCTTGTCGAAGCCCTGCTGCGGGGTGTTGAAGGCCAGCATGTCGTCGTACAGCGGGTAGCGCAGAACGGTGTCGACCAGGGCGGCGGTCGACATCCCGGCCAGGGCGGCGGCCGGGACCTGCGTCACGCGCAGCATGTCGTCATGGGTGGCGAGGTTCTTCCAGGCGGCGGTGCCTGGGAGTACCGGATAGCTGTAGGCGGTCGTGGAAAGCTCGGGCGCCGGAGCCGCTGTTACCGGCTGCGCCAGACCTACCGAGCCCACTGCGACGGAAAGTGCCACCGCGCTCAGCACGAACCGCCGGGTGATCCTCCCCGTCGCCTTGTCACCAGTGGAAATGTCTTGATTCATCACCGCTGTCCCCTCACGTGTCGGCGTTATACCGGCGGGGACGCTACCAACGGTTATTACTCATGTACAGAGCGAGACGATTCGCGAGTAAGTTTCTTACCGGCGTAAGGGCTCGGAGGCGGAAGGGTGCTGCAGGTTCCTGCAGGGCAGCTGCAGGAACCTGCAGCGAGGTCAGAGCTTCTTGAGTTGGTCGATGACGGTGAAGACGGCCAGGAAGCCGAACGCCAGGAAGCCGAACAGCATGACGGCCGTGCGGATGTTGTTGATGCGGATGGGCTTGGGCAAAGCGCGGGAGTTCATCCACCAGAGCAGGCCGGAGTAGACGAACATCATGGTGCCGGCGGTGCAGGCGGAGATGACCAGCAGCACCAAGGGCTGGTCCAGGCCGGCCAGTAGCACGAGGCAGCCGAAGGCGACCAGGCCCCAGACGAGCCAGAAGTAGAGTTTCGACTCGGTGATCTTCGACGTCCGCAGGTAGCGGGCCTTGATCATGTCGGCCGAAAGCCGGGACGTGTAGTCGACGATGCCGGCGGCCGCCGCGAACAGGGAGAACGCGCCGATTGCCCAGAAGAGGTAGCCGAACCAGCCGCCCACCAGGGACTGCAGGGTCATGCCCTCCACCTTCAGGAAGCTGATCTTGTTCTCCACGGCGGGATTCCCGAACAGGGTCGCGTGGGCCAGCATCGAGGTGAAGACGATCGTGACGATGGTGATGACGACGAAGGTCGCGGCCTGCTCGACGTTCGCGAACTTCCACCACTTCTTCCAGCGGGACAGGTTCGCCTCGTCCTGCGGGAAGATGTAGCCGTTCGCGGTCGGGTCGGCCTCGGGCTCACCGGTGACGGGCGAGACCAATCGGGGCACGTGCACGCCCATGGCGAAACCCTTGTCGCGGATCCAGTTGCTCTGGCAGAGGTTCTGCCCGCCGCCGGCTCCGGCGTACGCGATGGCGCCCATGACGAGCGCGAAGCCGAGGTCGCCGACCGGGAACTGCGGGTTCGTGACCGCGTCGCCGAGCGCGCCGTACGTCTTGCCGCGGATGGCGAAGGCCAGAGCCAGGATGACCAGCAGGGCGACGGCGGCGATCTTGACGAAGATGAGCCGCTCGAGCATGACGTACACGACCGGGGCGAGGGTGAGGATCGCGCCGATCACGACGAGGATGCCGATCGCGATCCAGCGCGGATTGCCGCCACCGAACAGGTACGTCAGCATTGACGCGGAACTCGTTGCCCAGCCGGGCCAGAGGTTCGCGAAGTAGGTCATGATCGCGAAGAACAGACCCCAGTGTTTCCAGTAGCGGTTGAACCCGGTCAGGGCCGTCTCGCCCGTCGCCATGGTGTACCGCTCGATCTCCATGTTGAGGAACCACTGGATCGCCACGCCGACGACCGCGCCCCACAGGAAGACGAGCCCGACCTGGGAGGCGATATACGGCCAGAGAATGAACTCGCCGGAGGCAAGTCCGACGCCTGCGCCGACCATGCCGGGGCCGACCACGCGCCAGGCTTTGGAAGGTGGTTCAGGCAGATCCCGAATTTGTGGGGCAGGCAGGTTCTTGGTCGGAAGGTTGAACTCCAGTGAGTCCCGTGTCGCGTTTGCCATCGCTCCTCGTTTCCTCGACCCCCTCGCTCGGGACCTTAGCCATGTAAGGGCTTTCCGGCGACCCGACACGGTGACTCGGCTCACAGCGCTACCCAGGGTCAGCAGATGTCACCATCCGTACGGCGTTGGCGATCCGCCGGGCGCGCGTTTCCGGTCGTTTGGCCTCCTCGATCGCGGTGACGTGTTCGCGGCGATGGCTGAAGCTCAGCCGGTCGAACGCTTCGCGCGCGCCGGCCTCCGTCAAGGCCGCGCTTAGGTCGTCGGGCACGTCGACGGTTCGCTCGGAGGTGTCTCGCTCGACCGAGACGGTGACCGGATCGCCTGGTTCCTTGCCTAGCTCCGTGCGGATCTGTTTCAGGACGCCGAGGCATTTGGTGCCGCCCATCGACACGATCGAACCGGTGTAGGGCACACCGTCGAAGGTCGCGCGCACGGGAATGCGGCCGCCGCCGCCGAGCGCGTCGATCACTTGCGGTGGCACGGCCACGAAGGCACCGCCGCCCGCGCCGACCTCGATTCTGGTCTCGAATGTCTCCATGGCAGAGAGAGTATCCGGATTTGTGCTCGCTGAAGAGGACGAGGAAACCCTTGTGGATAAAGGGAAATGATCGTGGCGAGTCTGCGGCACCTCGCATTCATCGGTCCGAATCCGCCCCTCTTCCCATCGCTGACCTGTGTGGGTCCGCTGTGCTGAGAGAGCGGATTCAGACCGATGAATGCAAGGTGAAGGCGGGCGTGGTCGTGGTCAGAAGGGACCGATGAACCGCGACACGCCGCGTCACAAGGGCCCGATGAGCGGGCTACCGACACGCCGGCGGAGGCCGGGGCGCCGGAGAGCGCGGCCCGCGCGGGTGGGCTAGGGGCGGCGGGAGAGGGGGCTGGGCCACCAGGTGTGGGGGCCTAGGTCGTGGGCTAGGGCTGGGACTAGGAGGGAGCGGACGATGGTGGTGTCGAGGAGTACGCCGAACGCGACCATGAAGGCGATTTGGACTAGGAAGAGGATCGGGAGTACGGCTAGGGCGGAGAAGGTTGCCGCTAGGACGACTCCCGCCGAGGTGATGACGCCACCGGTGACCGCTAGGCCGATGAGGATGCCGGGGCGGGTGCCATGGGAGAGGGATTCCTCGCGTACGCGGGTCATTAGGAAGATGGAGTAGTCGATTCCAAGGGCTACTAGGAACACGAAGGCGTACAAGGGAATCGAGGGGTCCGCGCCGGGGAAGTCGAAGATGTGGTTGAACGCCAGCGCGCTGACGCCGACGGTGGCGCCGAAGGACAGGACGTTGGCGACCACCAGCAGTACGGCGGCCACGATCGACCGGAGCAGCAGCATCAGGACGACGAAGATGACCGCGAGGATGGCCGGGATGATCACCCGGAGATCCCGTTCGCTGGCTTTCATCACGTCGAGGTTGATCGCCGTACTGCCGCCGACGAGCACGTCCGGCGAGATCCGGTCCAGCTCCTGGCGCAACTGCTCGACGACCTTGGTGGCCTCGGGCGAGTCCGACGCGGGCTCGAGGGTCGCCTGCACGAGAACCTTGCCGTCGACAACCTTCGGCGGCACACCCGGCGCGACTGAGGCAGACGCCGAGGCAATCCCGTCAACGCCGGTAGCCACCTGCACCACCTCGGCGGCGCGAGAGGCGGGTGCCACGATCTGCACGGGCGTGCCCGATCCGGCCGCGAAGTGCCGAGCCAAGACCTCCTGGCCGGTGACGGACTCGACCTCGTTCAGGAACAGGTCGCTCTGCTGAATGCCGTCCGCCTTGAACGTCGGCAGGAAGGCGGCGCAGGCGAGCAGACCGAGTGCCGTGACCACCCACACCTTGCGCGGACTACGGCCGACCAGCCCCGAGACGCGTCCCCAAAGGCGCTTGCCGTTGACAACATCCTGGGCGTGCACATGGTCGACCCGCGGGATGACCGGCCAGAAGATGCGCCTGCCGAAGAGCAGTAGTACCGCCGGGAGGAAGGTCATCGACGACACAAGCGCACCGGCGATACCAAGCGCTCCGACCGGCCCAAGGCCCTTCGTGCTGCCCAGTTGCGACAGCAGCAGGCAGAGCAGGCCCATGATCACCGTGACGGCGCTAGCGGCAATAGGCTCGATAGAGGCTCGCCAGGCGATCCGCATCGCCTTGTACTTGTCCTCGTGGTCGTGCAGCTCTTCCTTGTACCGAGAGACCAATAGCAGCGCATAGTCCGTCGCGGCGCCTACAACCAGGATGAACAGGATGCCCTGGCTCTGGCCGTTCAGCTCGATGATGTCGTTGTGAGCCAGCGGGTAGACCACTAGAGCGGCCAGTGCGAGCCCGAAGACCGCAGTGAGCAGTACGGCGATGGGCAGGATCGGGCTTCGGTAGACGATCAGCAGAATGAGGAAGACCACGGTCAGAGCGACACCGAGCAAGATGCCGTCGATCCCGCCAAAGGCGACGACGAAGTCCGCGAAGACGCCGCCGGGCCCGGTCACGTAGACCTGCAGGCCCGTCGGCAACAGCTCCTGCTTGATCGCCGTACGCATCGAATCGGCGACCGCGAACAGCACCGTCTCCCCCTCGGTCACCACCTCCGAGGCCCGGTTGCCGTTCAGCTCGACCACGAGCATCAGGGCCTTGCCGTCCTGACTCGGGATCACCGTTTTGGCCGGAGCCGCCAGATAATCACCGATCGCGGAGCCGTTGGACAGCTTCAGCCCCGGCACCGAGGCCAGGAACGCGGCCGCCTTGGCCTGATCGGGCTTGGTGATACCGGCATCCCGCTCGATCACCACGAAGTACGGCAAGGCGGCGGAATCGACGAACTTGGCCGACTCGGTGTTGACCAGGGTGGACTCGGCTTGTTTGGGCAGGAAGTTCGCGTTGTCGTTCTCCTGCACCTCGCTGAGCCGTCCGACGGTCGGCCCGCCGATACCGGCGAGCAGCAACCAGGCGATCAGGACTGCGGCCAGACCCGCCCGCACGCCCCAACGTGACCCGCCAAGCGACTTCGACCTGCGATCCACCCCGCGTCCCCTCTTACGACTCTCAGTGATCTACAGCACGGTGACCTGCAGATTAGCCGGTTCTCTCATGGCACGGCGGCAGGTGTGCGGGAGCCGTTTCGCCGACGTAACAACGAGATGACTGCTCGGAAACACCCCGGTCATAGCTTCCTGAGCTAATCAAGGACGACGCCCGCCCGGCGTGGAGACGATCGGAGAAGCCATGACGCTCGAGACACAGCCCGAAGGTGTCGCGCTGCGTGAGCAGCACGGCACTGTCGGTACCGTGGAAGCGCCCCGGCGCGGACGCTGGATCGACGCGTGGGACCCCGAGGACCCCAAGTTCTGGGCGGAGAAGGGCCGTAAGGTCGCCCGCCGGAACCTGTGGCCCTCGATTTTCGCCGAGTTCCTGGGATTCTCGGTCTGGCAACTGTGGAGCATCGTCGTGGTCTCGCTGCCCGTCGCGGGCTTCGCGTACACCACGGACCAGATGTTCTGGCTGATCGCGCTGCCCAGCCTGGTCGGCGCCACCCTGCGACTGCCCTACACCTTCGCGGTGCCGAAGTTCGGCGGCCGGAACTGGACGCTCGTCTCGGCCCTGTTGCTGCTGATCCCGGCCAGCGGCCTGGCGTTCTTCGTCAGCCGTCCGGATACGCCGTTCTGGGTGATGGCCCTGGTGGCGGCGACCGCCGGTGTCGGTGGCGGCAACTTCGCCAGCAGCATGACCAACATCTCCTTCTTCTACCCGGAGAAGGACAAGGGCTTCGCGCTCGGTATCAACGCGGCCGGCGGCAACCTGGGCGTCGCGGTGGTCCAGCTACTGGTGCCGATCGTCATCGTCGCCGGTGCGGGCCTCTCGCTCGGCCGGGCCGGCCTGATGTGGATCCCGCTGATCGCGCTCGCGGCGATCCTGGCCTGGCGCCTGATGGACAACCTGTCCGCCGCCACCTCCTCGTTCACCGCCTCGGTCGCGGCCGCCAAGCGACTGCACACCTGGGTCATCTCGTTCCTCTACATCGGCACCTTCGGTTCGTTCATCGGCTTCTCGGCGGCCTTCCCGCTGCTGATCAAGACGACCTTCCCGGAGATCGCCGCGGTCAAGATCGCCTTCCTGGGCGCCCTGGTCGGTTCGGTCTCGCGCCCCCTCGGCGGCAAGCTGGCGGACAAGGTCGGCGGTGCGCTGGTCACGGTGGTCGCCTTCGTGGTGATGGGCCTCGGCATCCTGTCGGCCATCGGCGCGCTCGGAGCGGACAACTTCACCTGGTTCCTGATCAGCTTCCTGGTGCTGTTCGTCGCGAGTGGCGCCGGCAACGGGTCGACGTACCGGATGATCCCCGCGGTCTTCCGGCAGACCACCAAGGACATCGACGGTAGTCCCGAGCCCGCCCGGGCCCGGCGCGAGGCGGCGGCCTGCATCGGTATCGCTTCCGCGGTTGGCGCGTACGGCGGGTTCCTGGTGCCGCGTGGTTTCGCAATGTCGTCCGCGGAGTTCGGTTCGCTGGTACCGGCTCTCTACACCTTCTGCGGCTTCTACGTCGTCTGTCTGCTCGTCACGTACGTCTGCTACCTGCGCCGGGGCGGACCCCTCAGCCAGGAACGCGTATGACCACAGGTGTTGCCACGCACTGCCCGTACTGCGCTCTGCAGTGCGCCACCACCCTGCACCCGGCTACTCAGCCGGGTGCGGGGCCGGTGACTGTCGAGCCCCGGGACTTCCCGACGAACCGCGGCGGCCTCTGCCAGAAGGGCTGGACCGCCGCCGCCGTACTGGACGTCCCGGACCGCCTTACGACGCCGTTGATCCGCAAGGACGGCGTACTGACGCCGGCTAGCTGGTCTGAGGCGTTGGACTACGTCGCCGACCGCATCAAGGACCTGCAGGCGCAGCACGGCAATGACTCGATCGCCGTCTTCGGTGGTGGCGGTCTGACTAACGAGAAGGCTTATGCGCTCGGCAAGTTCGCCCGGGTGGCACTGCGGACTGCGAACGTCGACTACAACGGCCGGTTCTGCATGTCCTCGGCGGCGGCTGCGACCAACCGCGCCTTCGGTATTGACCGGGGCCTGCCGTTCCCGCTGGAAGACGTCGGTAATGCTCAGGCCGTTCTGCTCGTCGGTAGCAACCTGGCGGAGACCATGCCGCCAGCCGTCGCTCACCTGGCCAATGCGCAACAGCAGGGCGGTGTGGTTGTCGTAGACCCGCGCCGTACGCCGACCGCGCAACTGGCCGACGTACATCTTCAAGCCACTCCGGGCACGGACCTCGCGCTCGTACTGGCTCTGACGCACGTGGTGCTTCAGGAAGGCCTCGCGGACCAGGAGTACTTGCAGGAACGTACGGACGACCCGGACGGCCTGCACCGCTCCACGGCCGGGTGGTGGCCGGAGAGGGCTGAGCGCGTTACCGGCGTACCGGCCGCGCAGATCCGGCAGGCGGCGCGTCTGCTGGCCAAGGCGGCTCCTGCCAACGGCGGCGCGGGCTGTTTCATCATGACCGGCCGTGGTGCCGAGCAGCACAGCAAGGGCACGGACACGGTCACGGCCTGCATCAACCTCGCACTGGCTCTCGGACTGCCTGGCCGTGCCAATAGCGGCTATGGCTGCATCACGGGCCAAGGGAACGGCCAGGGCGGTCGCGAACACGGTCAGAAGGCAGACCAACTTCCCGGCTACCGCAAGATCGACGACCCGGCTGCACGCGAGTACGTCGCCAAGGTGTGGGGCGTAGACGCGGCAGACCTACCAGGCCCGGGTAAGAGCGCAGTGGAACTCATCGACGCCCTAGGCACTCCTGGCGGTCCGAAGGCTCTCTTGGTACACGGCAGCAACCTGGTCGTCTCTGCGCCACGGCTAGCGGGCGTGCGCGACAGACTGGCCAGTCTCGACCTTCTGGTGGTGGCCGATGTCGTGCCGTCCGAGACAGCCCTACTTGCCGACGTGGTCTTCCCGGTCACCCAGTGGGCCGAGGAAGAGGGGACGATGACCACCCTCGAAGGCCGAGTCGTACGACGCCGCCAGGCCCTTGCGGCTCCGGGGGATGCCCGCAGCGACCTGGCCCTCTTCGCCGGATTGGCCGAGCGCCTCGCCAGCAAGGGCACGTTCACCACCGACCCCGCGGAGGTGTTCGAGGAGTTGCGCGAGGCCAGCAAGGGCGGCATCGCCGACTACTCGGGCATCACCTGGGAGCGACTGGACGCGGGCGAGGCGTTGTTCTGGCCGGTCCCGGCCGAGGACCACCCCGGTACGCCGAGGTTGTTCGCGGACGGCTTCCCGACCAAGGACGGCAAGGCCAAGATCGTGCTGGTCGACCACCGAGCCGTGGCGGACGATCTGCGCGACGACGCACCGCTCTACCTCGTCACCGGCCGCGTATTGCAGCACTACCAGAGTGGCGCGCAGACCCGCAGAGTCGCGGAGTTGCTGAAGGCGGAGCCTGACGTCTTCGCCGAGTTGCACCCGCGCGTAGCGGCCCGCCTGGGCGTCTCTGACGGCGGCGAGGTGGAGTTGCGAACAGCGAGAGGGTCGATGCGGTTGGCGGCCCGCGTGAGCACTGACGTACGGCCGGACACGGTGTTCGTGCCGTTCCACTACGGCGGTGCCGGCGCGGTCAACGAGCTGACCAACGACGCGCTCGACCCGGTCTCGCGGATGCCCGAGTTCAAGGTCTGCGCGGTCGAGGTACTGGCCGTCGCGAGCGTCCGGGAGGTGTCGGCATGACCAAGATCATCGTCATCGGCGCCGGTATGGCGGGCACACGTTTCGCCGAGCAGCTGCCGCCCCAGTTCGACGTCCAGGTCCTCGGCGACGAGGCACCGTACAACCGGACCAGGCTCAGCGAGTACGTCGCCGGTCGCGCCGCCGCGCCTGCTACCAAAGCGGGAACGGCGGTCGTACGGATCGACCGCGCCAAGCAGTTCGTTGTCGACGGCAACGGCCGACGCTGGGACTACGACCACCTGGTCTTCGCCACCGGCGCCGCCCCCGTCATCCCGGCCGAGCTCGGCGCATTGCCCGAGCGCTGCCACGTGCTCCGGTCGGCCGATGACGCCCGCGCGATCGTCGCCGACGCCGAGGGAGTACGACGCGCGGTGGTGCTCGGCGGTGGCGTACTCGGCGTCGAAATGGCCTGCGCCTTACGCGATCGCGGTGTCGCCACTACCGTCGTACATGACGGTGAAGCCCTGCTGGAGAAGACGATCGGCCTCACCGCCGGCCGTCGCGTGACCCGGGCCGTCCGCGGTCTCGGCATCGAGGTGATGCTGAACGCCGAGGCAGGCCCGCTCGAGACTCGCGACGGCCGATTCCGGGCGATCCACCTCAACCGCGCGCGGTTGGTCTACGGCGAGTTGTTGGTAGTTGCCTGCGGCACCAACCCGCGCACCGAACTCGCCCGGGCCGCAGGCATCAAAACGGGACCGACTGGCGGCATCGTGGTCGGCGACGACCTGACCACGAACGACCCGAGGATCCACGCCATCGGGGATTGCGCCGAGGTCAACGGCGTTGTCACCGGCACGGTCGAACCAGCCTGGGAACAGGCCGACGCGTTGGCGGAAAGCCTTATAAACCAAGGCACCTACGAGGCACGGCCAGAGGTCATCCGCCTCACCGCGGGTGGTCTGGACGTGCTCGCGATCGGCAGCACGAGCGAACTCGGCGAGGTCGTCCAGCTCGACGACGGCGAGCGCTACGTCCGCGCGGTGCTGACCGACGGGATCGTCCGGTCCGCGGTGAGCATCGGCGCACCCGACGTCGCCGCCGAGCTGGTGCTACTCGCCGATCGGCACACCCAGGTGGACGGGGCCACGCTCCTCAAGTCCGACGAGCCCCAGACGACCACCAAGGACAGCACGGTCTGCCGCTGCAACGGAGTCACCCGCAGCGTCATTCGGCAGGCGTGGGAAGGCGGTGCCGACAGCGTTGCCGGCATCGCGAAGGAGACCAGAGCGACCACGGGTTGCGGCAGCTGTGTCGGTGCTGTCGGCAACCTTCTCGACCGGCTCCGGCAAGGCGAGACCGAACCAGTTCCGGCCAGGAAGGCAACCATGACCGAACTCGAGCAGGCCAAACATGTAGTGGTGGTCGGTGGCGGCATGGTCGCGCACCGGCTCGTAGAGGCACTGCGCTCCCGCGACGACAAGATCGCCTGGCGGATCTCGGTCTTCGCAGAGGAGCCGCGGTTGCCGTACGACCGAGTGGCGCTGACCAGCTACTTCTCCGGACGCGATCCCCAGGACCTGGCCCTGGGCGAAGCGGAGTTGTGGGACGACCCGGCCGTGACCCTGCGCAAGGGCGTCGGCGTCACCGCGATCGACCCGACGGCCAAGACCGTCGAGACGACCCGCGGCGAGGTCGTGGCGTACGACGAACTGGTGCTCGCGACCGGTTCGAGCGCGTTCGTACCGCCGGTCAAGAACAGCGACGCGCAAGGCTGTTTCGTCTACCGCACCATCGACGACGTCGCCGCGCTGCGCACGTACGTCGAACGCCTGAAGGAAGAGCGTGACGGAGCTGTCACCGGCGTCGTCGTCGGCGGTGGTCTGCTCGGTCTGGAGGCCGCGGGCGCACTCCGGGCCCTCGGCGCCACAACGACCGTGGTCGAGTTCGCCCCACGGCTGATGCCGTTGCAGGTCGACGAGGGCGGCGGCAGCGCGCTGGCCCGGCTGATCCGTGGTCTCGACGTGGATGTGATGACGGCCAGCCAGACCACCAAGGTCCGCACCAACTCGCAGGGCGCGGCGAAGGCGATGTCGATTGCCGACGGCAACGATGTTCCCGCGGACGTGGTGGTGTTCGCGACCGGCGTACGCCCGCGCGACGAGCTCGCCCGGAACGCGGGCCTGCAGATCGGTGAACGCGGTGGTGTCGTGGTCGACGCCAGTTGCCAGACGTCGACGCCGGGCATTTGGGCGATCGGCGAGGTGGCCTGCATCGAGGGCCGAGTGTGGGGTTTGGTCGCACCCGGTTATGCGATGGCCGAGATCGTCGCCGACCGGCTGCTCGGTGGTGCCGCGACGTTCCCGGGCGCCGATTCGTCCACCAAGTTGAAGCTTCTCGGTGTGGATGTGGCGAGCTTCGGCGATGCCTTCGGTACGACGGAGGGCGCGCTCGACATCGTGTACGCCGACCCGGTCGCCGGGGTGTACAAGAAGCTCGTGCTCTCGGACGACGCGCGCACGCTGCTCGGCGGCATCCTCGTCGGCGACGCCTCGGCGTACGCGGCACTCCGGCCGATGGTCGGACGTCCGCTCGGCGCGGACCCCGCGTCGTACCTGCTGCCTGAAGGCGCACAACCGGCACAGGGCGATCTACCGGACGACGCGGTGGTGTGCTCCTGCAATAACGTTGCTGCAGGCACCATTCGTTGCGCGGTTCGGGATGAGGGCTGCGACAACATCAGCTCGCTGTGCGGCAAGACCAAGGCCGGCACGAGCTGCGGGTCCTGCCTGCCGCTGGTGAAGAACCTGCTGAACACCGAACTCGCCGCCGCGGGTGTCGAGGTCAGCAAGGCCTTGTGCGAGCACTTCGAGCTGTCCCGGGCCGAGCTGTTCGACGTCGTCCGCGTCACCGGGCTGCGGACCTTCAGCGAGATCGTCAGCCGCCACGGCAAGGGTCGTGGTTGCGATATCTGCAAGCCGGTCGTCGGGTCGATCCTGGCCAGCCTCGACCCGGGCAGCCACGTGCTCGACGGCGAACGCGCCACCCTGCAGGACACGAACGACTTCGTGATGGCCAACCTGCAGAAGGACGGTACGTACTCGGTGGTGCCGCGCGTCCCGGCCGGCGAGATCACGCCCGAGGGCCTGATCACGATCGGCGAGGTGGCTCGCGACTTCGGGCTCTACACGAAGATCACCGGTGGTCAGCGGATCGACCTGTTCGGCGCGCGGATCGAGCAGTTGCCGGCGATCTGGGCCCGGCTGGTCGACGCCGGTTTCGAGTCGGGGCACGCGTACGGCAAGGCGCTGCGCACGGTGAAGTCCTGCGTCGGATCCACCTGGTGCCGGTACGGCGTACAGGACTCCGTGGCGATGGCCATCGCGCTCGAGCTGCGGTATCGCGGGCTGCGGTCGCCGCACAAGCTCAAGCTCGGCGTATCCGGGTGTGCCCGTGAGTGTGCGGAGGCGCGTGGCAAGGACGTCGGCGTCATCGCGACGGAGAACGGCTGGAACCTGTACGTCGGTGGCAATGGTGGGATGACGCCGCGGCACGCGCAGTTGCTCGCGTCCGACCTCAACGACGAGCAGTTGCTGCAGGCAATCGACCGATTCCTCATGTATTACGTGCGAACCGGCGATCGGCTGCAGCGCACCGCCACCTGGATCACCTCGATCGAAGGCGGTCTCGACCACGTCCGCGAGGTGGTGCTCGAGGACAGCCTCGGCATCGCGGCCGACCTGGACAAGGCGATGGCGGAGCACGTCGACTCCTACGCGGACGAATGGCGCGCGACGCTGGACGATCCCGAGAAGTTGTCGCGTTTCGTCTCCTTCGTCAACGCTCCCGACCAGCCGGACGCCGATCTCCGGTACGTGGTGGAGCGCAATCAGCCCCGGCCGGCCACCCCGGCCGAGAAGGAACTGACCGGGCCGGTACTGCTGGCCGGGCCGAGACTGGAGATTCGCCGATGAGTGTTCCGATCATGACCGCCACCACCATCTGCGCGTACGAGGCGTTGTTCCCCGAGCGGGGCGTCGCGGCCCTGTTGGGGGACCGGCAGATCGCGTTGTTCCGCACGCACGACGGTGCGGTCTACGCGCTGGACAACCAGGATCCCTTCAGCGGTGCCAACGTGCTGTCGCGCGGCATCGTCGGCAGCCGCGGCGAGATCCCGACCGTGGCCTCGCCGATGTACAAGCAGGTGTTCGACCTGCGGACCGGGCAGTGCCTGGACGATCCCGAGGTCAGCGTCGCTACTTACCCGGTGTCCGTCGTAGACGGCCTGGTGGTTGTGGGGCATGGCGTGGTGGGGTATGGCGACAACTAAGCCGGGGCCGCTTAGCGGCTGCACTCTGGTCGTCACGGCGCACCGGCGCGCCGACGACCTGATCGCCTCGTTCGAGCGGCGCGGCGCGAAGGTAATGCACGCGCCGACGCTGCAGATCGTGCCGATCGAGGAGGACTCGGCCCTGGTCGAGGCGACCCGGCGAGTGATCGCCAACCCGCCGCACGATGTCGTCGTCACCACCGCGGTCGGCTTCCGCGGCTGGGTCGAGGCGGCCGATACCGTCGGGCTCGCGGCGGACCTGCTCGGCACGCTCGAGCAGACCCGGATCCTGGCCCGCGGCCCGAAGGCCCGGGGCGCGATCCGGGCGGCCGGGCTGGTCGAGCACTGGTCCGCGAAGTCCGAGACCACGGCCGAGGTGGTCGAGTGGCTGCAGACCGAAGGCGTGGACGGCCGCAAGATCGTCGTACAACTGCATGGCATGTCCGATCCCGGTTCGCTGGAGGCGCTGCGCTCGGCCGGCGCCTCCGTCCGCGGGATCGAGGTGTACCGCTGGGGGCCCGCGCCCGACGAGGCCGTGGTGGAGAAGGCGATCGGCCAGATCTGTGCGGGTGCGGTCGACGCGCTCGTGCACACCTCGGCGCCGGGCGCGCAGGCGTTGCTGGACACCGCGGCACTGAACGGGCAGTACGACGAGTTGGTGGCCGCGCTGCGAACCGGTCGGGTGATGAACGCCTGCGTCGGACCGATCACCGCGCTGCCGTTCCGCGCCATCGGCCTCGACCCGGTGGTGCCGGACCGGTTTCGCCTCGGCGCGCTGATCCGGATCGTCACCGACAAGCTGATCGACGACAACGCCCGGTCGATCGAGACGGAACTCGGCTCGCTGGTGATCCGTGGTGGCGCCGCCGTACTCGATGGCACGGTCTTGCCGCTCGGCCCGGGCCCACGCGCCGTACTCGCCGCCCTGGTGGCCGCGGGTGGTGACGTGGTGTCGCGTCCCGCGTTGCTCTCGGTACTACCGGGGGCCGAGGACGTCCACGCCGTCGAGGTGACCGTCAACCGATTGCGCACCGCGATCGGCAAACCCGAACTTGTTCGTACGGTCGTGCGCCGGGGGTACCGGCTGGCCGTGGCTGGAGGTGCCGGATGACCGATCTCGTTGCTGTCGCGCATGGTACGGCGGACCCGCGAGGGATCGCTGCGGTCCGGTCGTTGGTACGGGAAATGGCCTCGCTGCGGCCGGAACTGCCAATGTCGTTGGGATACGTCGATGTGCAGGAGCCGGCGCTGCCCGGGTTGGTCTCGCGGGTTGTTGCCGATAGCAAGCAAACCGTGTTGGTGCCGTTGTTGCTGAGCAGTGGGTATCACGTGGGCGTGGACATCGGTCGCGAGGTCGTACGTCGTTCCGGCCAGGTCGTCGCGGCACCCGCGCTCGGCCCGTCGCCCGTGTTGGCCGACGTACTGGTCGATCGGTTGGGCGACCTTCGTGGGATCGACTCGGTCGTGCTCGCGGCCGCTGGTTCGTCGGATCGCGCGGCCTTGCTCGATTGCTCCGCGACTGCTGCGTTGTTGGGCGAGCGCCTCGGGCGTTCCGTCGAGGTCGGCTACATCTCCGGCGCGGGCGAACGCCTCGGCCCGGTCATCGCCCGTACGCCCGGCCGGGTGGCCGTCGCGACGTACCTCCTCGCCCCCGGCTTCTTCGCCGACCGCGCCCGCCACATCTCGTTGAAGGCAGGCGCCGTCCGCTGCTCGGCCCCCCTCGGCGCCGACACCCGAATCGCCGCCCTCGCCTTGCAACGCTACGACCACGCCCGCCGTTCGCTATTGGTCCCGTCTGCATAGGCGGACCGCCAGGTCCACATGAAGGTGTCTTTTCGGGCTGTTTGGCCGCTTTCGGGTCGTCGTGTGGTGCTGGCGATCCGCCTCCTACGGCAGGCATATCGGACAACGTGCGGTCGGCGACTCCGGCGACCGTGGTGCTGTAGGCCGAGAGGAGTCCGAACTGGTCCAGGGCTATGCCCGGCGGTTGGCGTTGGGCCAGGGGCCGGGGGGAGGGGCGTCGGCGTCGGGGCGTTCTTCGGTGGTCGTGCGGTACGGGCGTAGGCCGCGGGCCTGGTAGTTGGCGAGGGCGTGGGGGCCGTCGAGGGTGTTGGTATGCAGCCAGACGCGTTTGACCGGCTTGAAGTCCGGGTGGCGCTCGGGCAATGTCCAGGCGTGTTGGAGGGTTGTGGCGAGGAGGTGGCCGCCGATACCCCGGCCGATGAACGCGGGTAGGAGGCCGAAGTTCTCGATCTCCACCTCGGTGCCCTCGCGGCCGGTGAACGCCGTGTAGCCGGCCGGCGTACCGCGCACCCACGCGACCCACGCCTCGAAGCCGGGTTGCGTCAGCCACTCCATCCACTGGTCCCAGTCCCAGGCGAGTTTCCCCCGCCAATGCCAGTCGCCACCGACGGCGGAGTAGAGGAACCGGTGGAACTCCGGCGACGGCACCTCGGCTCGCCGTACCTCCACTGGTTCGGCGGGGGCGCGGGCGGGGATCAGGTCATCGGGGCTGGTCTGTTCGAGATAGGTGATCGTCGATTGCACAACGCCTATCCGATCACATCAGGCGGCATCCAGCGCTGGGCCGAGATGGGCTTCCTCGTAGTCGAAATGCGCTTCCAGTTGGTCCGATAGCCGGGCGAGTTCGTCCCGCAACCTCGCGTCATCGCCCTTGCCGTCGCTGTTGCCGTCGCTGTTGCCTAGTTGGCCGACCAGATCGGCGATCTGGTCGTTGAGCTCGGCCACGATCTCGTGCTCGCGGCGAAGACGGTCGGCTGCCGGGCCGAGGTTGAGCTGGTCGAAGACGCTGTCCTCGCGCGTGTGGTGTGCTCGCAGCGAACCGCAGAAGGCCAGGCAATGCGTGCGCAGATCGTCGACCAACTGCGGCAGCTCGACCGACTTGGTCTGCCCGCTCAGGTAGTCGTCGACGCTCGCTCGGAGCGACGCCAGGTTGTCCCGAAGGCCTTGGTGAATGGCCTTGAGGTGAGCCGTCGCCGCACCCACGCGGGCCTCGATGCGGGTGAGTGCGATGACTGGGATGACGCGGTTGGTGGCGGCCTCGTACTCGCCGAAGCGTGGGTCGCGGGCGACCTGCTCGGCGAAGAGGCGATCACGCTCGGCGCTTTCCTGGATGGTGGCGCGGGCCTGGAACGTCTCGGCGCCCAGCTCGACCTGGACCTCGGGGTTGGCGCGGAGGTTGAAGTACCAGGCGGGATGCTCGTCGGCGCCTCGGTTGGACGCGTAGATGAGCAGACGGTCGTCGTCAGCGTGGTAGGCGGCAGGGGTGGTGTGGGGTCGACCCGAGCGGGCGCCGGTGGTGGTCAGCAGCAGCAGGCGCGCGCCCTCGAACATGCCGCTCAACCGGCCCTGGTTGGCCCGGAACTCCTCGATCAACTGCCGGTTGAAATCGCTCAACGTCGTCTCCCGATCGGTACTGTGAACCTGCGGCAAAGTAATAGCTTTGAGAGCAAAACTATTTTGGAGACAAAGATATGTCAAGCGGCTTGGGTGTGGACGACGGCATTCGGACCATGCTGCTGCTGATGCCGCGGCTGGTCGGCCGGATCAAACGCCTGCAGGTGCCGCCGGAGATCGCCGGCCTGCAGCTCGCGCCGCGCCACCTCTCGCTGTTCGCCTACCTGCAGTTCGACGGGCCGCTCGGCGTGAACGACCTGGCCGCCCGGCTCGAGGTCACCCCGGCCACGGTCAGCCTGATGGTGGGGGAGCTGACGCGTAAGGGCATCCTCGACCGCCAGGCCGATCCCGAAGACCGTCGCAAGGCCATCGTCACGATCGCCGAGGACCAACGCCCGGCCGTCGACGCCTGGCTCTCCCAAAGCGCCAAGGCCTGGCGGGCCGCCCTCGAACCCCTCACTCCGGCCCAACGGCAACTCTTCGTCGAAACCTTCAGCAGGTACGAACGCGAGATCTCGGAGTCCTAGTCGCGGAGGGCGTGGAGGTCGGCTTGGCAGCGGCGTTCTACCTCGGCCAGTTCGGCCAGGGTCTCGTCGATGTCGCGGCGTCTTTGCTCGAGCTCGGTGCGGCGTGACGTGATCTGGTCCAGTAGGTAGGCCAGTTGCCCCTTTTCGCCGGGCTCCGCGTCGTACATGTCCACGATCGTCGCGATCTCGTCCAGGCTGAAACCGAGGCGTTTGCCGCGCAGGATCAGGCCGAGCCGGACCCGGTCGCGCGGGTGGTAGACCCGGACCGTGCCGCGCCGTTCGGGCGTGAGCAGGCCCCGGTCCTCGTAGAACCGGATGGTGCGCAGCGTGACGTCGTACTCGGCCGCCAGTTCGGCGATCGACCAGGTCCGGCTGTCGGCACTCACCTGGATATTGTGCACGCCGCCAGCATGCTTTACGTTTACGTAAGCGTCAATCACCGGAGCCACTGGAGTCGGAATGTCTTTCGAGCTGTCCCCTGAGCACAACGAGTTCCGCGCCAGCGTGCGCGACTTCGCCCAGGCCGAGATCGCGCCGTACGCCGCCGAGTGGGACCGCAAGCACCACTTCCCGGTCGACGTGGTGCACAAGATGGGCGAGCTGGGCCTGTTCGGTCTGACCGCGCCCGAGGAGTACGGCGGCGCGGACGGCGACTTCACCAGCCTGTGCGTGGCGATCGAGGAGATCAGCCGGGTCGACCAGTCGATGGGCATCACGCTCGAGGCCGCCGTCGGGCTCGGCATCAACCCGATCCTGACGTACGGCACCGACGCGCAGAAGCAGGCGTGGCTGCCCGACCTGGTCGCGGGCAAGCGGCTCGCGGGCTTCGGTCTGACCGAGCCGGAATCCGGGTCCGACGCCGGCGCCACGAAGACCCGCGCCGTACTTGAGGGTGACGAGTGGGTCGTCAACGGCTCCAAGCAGTTCATCACCAACTCGGGTTCGTCGATCACCTCGGTGGTCACCGTCACCGCGCGCACCGGTGAGCGGGCTGACGGCAAGCCCGAGATCTCCACGATCATCGTCCCGAGTGGCACGCCCGGTTTCGTGGCCGAGGCGCCGTACGACAAGCTCGGCTGGCACGCCTCCGACACGCATCCGCTGAGCTTCACCGACTGCCGGGTGCCCTCGGCGAACCTGCTTGGCGAGCGCGGCAAGGGCTTCGGCCAGTTCCTCGCGACGCTGGACGACGGCCGCGTCGCGATCTCCGCGGTGGCGCTCGGCTGCATCAAGGCGTGCCTCGAGATGTCCGTGCAGTACGCCGGTGAGCGCAAGACCTTCGGGGTGCCGATCGGCGCCAAGCAGGGTGTGGCGTTCCAGATCGCGGACCTGCAGGTGATGGCCCATGCGGCCGAGATGCTGACGTACAAGGCCGCCGCGCTGAAGGACAAGGGCGCGCCGATCAAGGAGTTCAAGCAGGCTGCCGCGGTCGCGAAGCTCTACAGCACCGAGGCCGCCGTCACCGCGACCCGGATCGCGACTCAGGTCTTCGGTGGCTACGGCTTCATGGAGGAATACCCGGTCACCCGCTTCTACCGCGACGCGAAGATCCTCGAGATCGGCGAGGGTACGTCAGAGGTGCAGCGGATGCTGATCGCGCGTGGTCTAGGCCTCCCCGTCGAATGAGACGCGGTCCGTTGAGTGAGCGTGTGAGGATGCAGGCATGAGCCGGGATCACTGGACAGAGTTCAAGGTCGCGCGCGAGGCGACGATCGCTCCGCCTGAGAAGGCGGCGGCCA
Organism: Kribbella sp. NBC_01245; assembly: GCF_036226525.1. Taxonomy (NCBI): domain Bacteria; kingdom Bacillati; phylum Actinomycetota; class Actinomycetes; order Propionibacteriales; family Kribbellaceae; genus Kribbella; species Kribbella sp. NBC_01245. The sequence continues at coordinate 4,157,130 of NZ_CP108487.1, read as the reverse complement.
AACTCGCTTCGCAGAACAAGTTGTACGTCCGCGACCGGATCGCACTGTTGCTCGACGAGGGTTCGTTCGTCGAAGACGCGCAGCTGGCCAACGCGCTGAACCCGGGTCTCCCGGCTGACGGCGTGGTCACCGGCCGCGGGCTGGTCGATGGACGGCCGGCGCTCGTCGTCGCGAACGACCCGACCGTGAAGGCCGGTTCGTGGGGCGCGCGTACGGTCGAGAAGATCGTCCGGATGACCGAGGTGGCGATCCGCGACGAGCTGCCGATCTTCTGGTTGATCGACTCGGCGGGTGCGCGCATCACCGACCAGGTGGACCTGTTCCCGGGGCGTCGTGGCGCCGGCCGGATCTTCCACAACCAGGTCGCGCTCTCGGGCAAGGTGCCGCAGATCTGCTGCCTGTTCGGGCCGTCCGCCGCTGGTGGCGCATACATCCCGGCCTTTTGCGATCTCGTCATCATGGTCGACGGCAACGCCTCGATGTACCTGGGTTCGCCGCGAATGGCCGAGATGGTCGTCGGGGAGAAGGTCACGCTCGAGGAAATGGGCGGCGCTCGGATGCACACCAGCGTCTCGGGATGTGGTGACCTGCTCGCGTCCGACGACGCCGAGGCGATCGACCTGGCCAAGCAGTACTTCTCGTACCTCCCGGGCTCCTGGCAGTCCAGCCCTCCGTCGTACGACGCGGGGGAGGCGGGCCGTGCGTTCACGCGTGACCTGGTGCCGGCCGAGGAGAGCATCGGGTTCGACATCCACGACGTGATCGACGCCATCGCGGACGCGGACTCGTTCTTCGAGGTCAAGCCGTCGTACGCGGCGGAGCTGGTGACCGGCTTCGGTCTGCTGGCGGGGCAGGTCGTCGGGTTCGTGGCGAATCAGCCCGCGGTCAAGGGTGGCGTGTTGTTCGTCGACTCGGCGGATAAGGCGGCGCGGTTCATTTGGTTGTGCGACGCGTTCAACGTTCCGTTGATCTACTTGTGCGATGTGCCGGGGTTCATGATCGGGTCCGAGGTTGAGCGGGCTGGAATTATCCGGCATGGCGCGAAAATGATCACCGCTGTTTCTGAGGCGACTGTGCCGACGGTTTCGGTGATCGTGCGAAAGGCTTATGGGGCAGGGCTTTACGCGATGTGCGGTCCGGGTTTTTCGCCCGACGCGTGTATCGCGTTGCCGACGGCGAAGATCGCGGTAATGGGTCCGGAGGCGGCGATCAATGCCGTTTACTACAACAAGATCCAGGAAATCTCGGACGAGACCGAGCGGGTCGAGTACGTGTCGAAACTGCGCGAGGAATACGAAACCGACATCGACATCCTCCGCCTCGCCGCCGACCTCGTCATCGACGCCATCGTCGAACCGGAACACCTCCGCGAAGACCTGATCGCCCGCCTAGCCGCCGCCCAAACCAAGTCCCGCCACTTCTCCAACCGCCGCCACGGCGTCCCCCCGGTCTAACCGACGCCAACACTCGCAGACGCTCGCAATCCGAATCACCTCACACCACGCCAACGCTTGCAGACGCCCGCGGTCCGAATCACCTCGCACCACGCCAACGCTTGCAGACGCCCGCGATCCGAATCACCTCGCACCACGCCAACGCTTGCAGACGCCCGCGATCCGAACAGCCCAAGCCCTGCGTCGATTTGTCTGGATGCGACCGCTGGACAGGCGAGCGCAATTCCGACAGCTCCGCGCGGTCGCATCCTGGCAAACCGACGCTGTCGTCCGCCACGCATCCCTTACCTCGGAGCCCGTACGACGGAACAAGCGCCCGGCCTGACGCTATTCGTGGACCGGGATTAGCGTCGGTTTGCCAGGATGCGACCGCACGGAGCCATCCCGATCACGGCCCGCCTCCTAGCGGTCGCATCCAGGCAAATCGACGCAGGGCTTGAGCTGTTCGGATCGCGGGCGTCTGCAAGTGTTGGCGTCGGGCGGTCGTGCCGGGTTGCCGGTAGTGGCGTGGTTAGAGGACGCCGGCGAAGGGGTCTTCTAGGGAGTGCCAGTCGAGGGTGGTTAGTTCGGCTTCGGTGAGGAGGCAGGCGTCTAGAACGGCCTGGAGGCGTAAGGGGTCTAGGCCTACGCCGGTGGCGACCAAGGTGCATTCGGCTAGGTGTTCGGTGTCGGACCATTCGCCGAGGGCGCCTAGGGAGGCGCTGAAGCCGGCGGATTCCCAGCGGACGCGTTGAGTTGGGCGGTTGGCCAGCCAGACGACTCCGCGACTGCGTACGACCCCTTCGACGATGTCCTCGAGGGCGTCGTTCAGGCGCGCGGGGTGGAACGGCCGGGTGGACCGCCATAACACCGTGGTGACGCCGGCCTCGCTCGGCTGGAGGCGGCCGGCTTCGGCGAGTTCGCCTGCCCAGGCCTCGGCGGCTTCGATGTCGAAGGCGCCGGTTTGGGAGACGGGGCCGGACGGTACGCCGCTGGGGTCCGCCGGGATGACCGTCGTACGCGGGTTGAGGTGGCGGAGCAGGTTGTGCAGGCGCTCGGGCGCGTTGGCGCGATGGGCGTTGGCCAGCACGCAGATGTCGGCGTACTCCACCTGGCGGGCGGTCAACTCGGCCACGTTGCGGCGGTCGGGCGCGCCGAGGGCCAGGCCGCGCTCGTCGAGGAGCTCGTCGCCGGAGAGTTGCTCGACCAGCAGTACGGCGTCGACCACGCAGGTGACGGTGTCGACCTTGATCTCGGCCGGCATCGCGGCGACCAGGGTGGTGGCGAGCGGACGGGCCTCCATCGCGGGCGGCGCCGCGAGCACCAGGTGCTCCCAGTGACCGCGACTGACCAGAGTGTCGAGCAGCGGCAGTAGCGACTCGATCAGCTGGCAGGCGCCGCAGTCCTCGCCGACGGCGAACTCGCCCGAATCGAGCAACACTGAGTCCGGCGCGGGCCAATCATCGTCAGCCGCCCAGCCAGTCGGCCAGTCAGGCTCGGCCGACCAGGCGCCGGGCTCGCGGATGGACGCCGGATCGGCGCTCATCGGGGCGGCGGTGAGGAGGCGCCAGGTGAGCACGCCACGGGTGGAGAGTTCGTCCTGATCGACCACGATCGCGGCGGTCCCAGGCGTCAGCATCGCGGTCAGGACGGGCTCGCGCAGGGTCGTCGAGAGTCCGACGAGCAGGGTGAGCGGGGTTTGCTGGTGGGCGGCCATCTCCGCATTATATGAAAACCGTTTTCACTAGTCCAGCCCGTACCGGAACCGGATTTTCCGCGTGATTCCGGTCCAATCCCTTGACTTCCGGCGAATCGCGGAAACCACGTTCCGGTACGGCGGTCGCAGGCGGGCGAGGGGCGGCGGCAGGCGTGAGATCCAGGTGTCAACGGTTAAGCCTTCGCCGTGGCGGCGGGGCGGGGTTACCGTCGGCGGGAGACTGGAGCCGGGAGAGGTGATGACCGAACAGCCGCGGCATCCGAGTATCGGCGCGACGTCTGAGCCGGGTTCTGGCTCGATGTCCGGGCCGGGTTCTGGGCCGATAGACGGGCCGCGTTCTGGGCCGATCGACGGGCCGACGGATGGGCCGATCGGTGGGCTGGAGTTCGCTGCCGCGTTGCGGGCGGCGATCCGGGCTCGCGGGCTGGGGCTGGAGCGGATCAGGGATCACCTGCGGGCCCGAGGCGATTCGGTCAGCCTGGCCACGCTCAGCTACTGGCAGTCCGGTCGCAGTCGTCCCGAGCGCCGCGAGTCGTTGGTCGCGTTGGCGCAGCTCGAGCTGGTGCTGGAGGTGCCGCCCGGTTCGCTGTCCGGACTGCTCGGGCCGCCGCGGCGCAGGGGGCGTTGGCTGAGCCGGGTGCCGAGTGCGCCGGAGATCGCCGCGTTCTGGCCGAAGCCCGAGGCCGTCGACGAGGCCGTGAGTGCTGTCGACACCCGGTGGGACGAGCGGTTGACCCGGATCAGCCAGCACGACCAGGTCTTCATCAGCGCGGACGGCGGCGAACGGTCCTACCTCTCGCGGCAGGTCCTGCGTGCCGAGGCGGACGGGCCCGATCGCTGGGTCGTGATCATGCACCTGGACGAACACGACCGGCCGTTGCCGACGATCCGGCCGTTGCAGCACTGCCATCTCGGCCGGATCGTGCATCGGCCCGAAGCCGGTCTGCTGGTCGCGGAACTGCTCTTCGACCGGCCGCTGTTGCGCGGCGAAACCGTCATCACCGAACACGAGCTGGTCAATATCGCGCCTTATCCGCCGTCGACCAATTACGAACGCAAGTTCCGGCTGCCGGTCCGGGAATTCGCGCTCGAAGTGCATTTCGATCCGGCCGCCATTCCGGCCCGGTGTGAACGGTTCTCCCGGCTCGACGGTGACGACGAGATCGTCCAGCAGGTAACGGTCGACGCGTACTCGGTACACGGGGTGGCGTTGAATTTCGGACCCGGGCGGTACGGTTTCCGCTGGTCGTTCAGTGCTTAATTGTTAAAAGCTCCACTGCCTTATTGTCCGGCGAATTCGGGCCTACTGTCAGGGCACCCGAAACCCGGACAGTGAGGAGATTCCCGTGGCCCCCAGCACGAAAGTCGCCGGTGGTTCAGTGCTGGCAGCACTAGCCCTCTGCCTGCTCACCGGCGCCCCCGCCAACGCCCTTCCCGCCGGCGCGTACGGCTCGCAAGGCGCCTACTCCCAAGACGGTGCCGACGCGATCGATCGCGTGCACGGTGAGCCAAGACCGAACGGTGTGCAGGCGATTTCCGCCAAGATCCCCAGCGCGGCCGACCTGGCCGGACGCTGGGTGAACAACGATGGCCGCCTGGTCGTCGCGGTCACCAGCGCGCGGGCCGCCGCCCGCGTCCGCGCCGCTGGTGCCGTGCCTCAGCAAGTGGCCCGCTCGCAGGCCGACCTCGATCTCCTGCGCGCCAAGGTCGATCGTGCCGCCCGCGCGGACACCGGGAATCACTTGCAGAGTTGGGGAATCGACCCCGTCACCAACAGCGTGGTGGTGAAGACCCGCGACCCGAAGGCGTTCAAGTTCTCGGCGCCGGGCGTCCGGGTCGTCAAGGTCAGTACGTCGTTCAAGCAGCAAGCCGGCGACGTGAACCCGGGTGATCCGTGGTGGCCGGGCAGCGAGTCCAACTGCTCGGTCGGCTTCGGCGCGACCGATGCCCAGGGCAACAAGCACTTCCTGACCGCCGGTCACTGCACGAACGACGTGAACCAGGCGGCGTACGGCGAGAGCGGTCAGCGCAACAAGATCGGTACGTCGAACGTCGGCGGCAGCCGCAGCATCAACGCCCGCGAAGGCGACATGGGCGTGGTCGCGGTGACCGAAACCGGCTGGAACCTCAGCGCGAGCGTCAACACCTGGGGCCAGCCCGCCGTCACCGTCACGGGGGCGGCTGAGGCGATCGTCGGCGACTCGGTCTGCCACTCCGGTAACACCGCGCCGAACTTCGAATGCGGCAAGGTCAGGTCGGTCAACCAGAGCATCGACTACGGCAACGTCGTGATCGACGGTCTGACCACCACGGACGCCTGTTCGCAGGGTGGTGACTCCGGCGGTGCGTGGTTGCGTGGCAGTGAGGCCGTCGGTCTGCACTCCGGTGGCGAGAACAGCTGCACGGCCAACCAGGACAACTCGATCTTCCAGCCGGTCAAGGAAGCGCTGACCAAGTGGGGTCTGACGCTCTACACCGGTACGCCGGATCCGGGTGACGACGAGGCGCCGACCACGCCGGGCAACCCGCGTTCGACCGGTACGACGGCAGACAGCGTTTCGCTCGCCTGGGACGCCTCGGTCGACAACATCGGCGTGACCGGGTACGAGGTCTACAACGGCTCGACGCTTGCCACCACTGTTGCCGGTACGACGGCCACGGTGTCGGGTCTGACCGCGGACACGGCGTACTCGTTCACCATCCAGGCGAAGGATGCCGCAGGCAACAAGTCGAAGCCCACCGTGGCCGAGTCTGCGCGAACGCAGCCGGGTGATACCGGTGGCGGGCGGACGTTCGTCAACGGAAGTGACTATCCGATTCGGGATTATCAAGTAACGATCAGCAAGATCTCCTCTACCGCGACGGGTAAGCCGGCCAGCCCGTTCAAGGTCACCGTCGAGGGCAACCACACCTGCCTGGAGGACCTCAACATCAGCGTGGTGTCGCCCTCGGGCCGGTGGTACTACCTACAGCGCTACGGCGGCACCACCTGCCACCCGCTGCCCGCCAGCAAGACGTACTCCGTGACGCCGGCGACCACTGAGGCGGCCGCCGGCACGTGGACCCTGCGCATCGGCGACAACGGCCCAGGCGACACCGGCACCCTCACCGGTTGGTCCCTAACGCTCTGACCCCATCAGCCGGGCCGGGGCCTTTGGGCGCCCCGGCCCGGCACACCTGGCGGGACGCCCGGCCCGCAGACCTCGTGCCCGCCCCGGTCTTTCTTGACCACTCGTGAACAAGAAAGAGGACGGAGTGCCTCCAAGTGAAGGGAAACCCATGGCTAGAAGGCTTTTACGCGTCCTGCTCAGTCTCCTCATCGCAGTGCCGACAACAATGACCGCGTTGCCCGCGCAAGGTGTGAAGGGTGGGGAGCACACCACGCATGCGCAATTTCCGTGGTCGGTGGTGATCACTCGTCCCGGGACCTCCCTGCTGGCGTTGGCGACCGCGGCCGATACCGGCCTCAACGTGATCGGCACCAATACGACCCTGGTGACCAACGGAAAGACCGGTGCCGGAACGACCAGCGCGGACTACGACCCGGTGATCAAGAAGGTCGGCCTGATCGAGTCCGGCGATACGAACTGTGCCGGTCCGCAAGTCGGTTCCAAGATCACCAACTACGAGGCCCTGATCCGGCAACAACTGGGCGAAGACCTCGATCCGCCGGTCGATGGTGTGACCAAAGGCGGGTTCGAGACGGGTACGACCGACGGCTGGACGCCGGCCGGGACGTCGGCGACGGTCAACGCGGGTCAGCACGGCGGCGCGCACGCCGTACGGCTTGGAGCGGCGACTGCGACCAACGGCGAGTCGAAGGTGGCGCAGACGTTCACTGTGCCGAGTGGTTCGACCAGGTTGTCGTTCTGGTACAGCGTGAGTTGTCCCGACACCGTGACGTACGCCTGGGCGCGGGCGACGTTGAAGGACGAGACGAGCGGTACGACGAGTGCGGTGCTCGCGAAGACGTGCACGAATAGCCAAGGCTGGAAGGAGGTTACGGCCACGGTGGTGCCTGGACACCGATACACGTTGACGCATCATTCGTCGGAAACCGCCCTCTTCTCGCCGCTTACCTGAACTGGTCCGCTGAGTTGAAAGGGCGGTTTCCGACGAATGAATGCAAAAGAATCGAGGCGGTAAGGGGATGCCGGCCCTGCCCGGCATCCCCTTACCGGGTCAGGAGGAGGCCCGGGGCAGGAGGGGCCGGGTCAGGAGGGGCTGGTCCAGCCGGTGGGGACCTTGCCGAGGCGGACGCGTTGGGGGTGGTCGCCTACCGGGATCGAGGCGACCTTCTGGCCGGTGCGGAAGCTGATCGAGGTGACGCGATCGGAGCCGCTTTCCGATACCACGCAGGCCGAACCGTCACCGCTGACCGTTGCCCAGTACGGCTTGGAGACCGGCACCAGCGGTCCCTCGGCCAAGGTGGCGCGGTCGACGATGGTGGCGTAGTCGTCCATGGTCCCGGCGACGCAGAGCTTGGCGCCGTCGGGGCTCATCGACAGACCGTGGTGCCGCGAATCGTTCACCCACTTGGTGCGGTCCTCGGTGGTGTTCGGGTTCTTCGGCAACGTCTTGGCGCGGGTGATCTTGTCCGACGCCACGTCGTACTCCAGTAGTCCGTTGAAGAACGAGACCTGGAAGTAGAGCTTCGACTCGTCCGGCGTGAAGGCGACCGGGCGAACCGAGTCGGACAGGTCCTTGCGGCCGAAGGCGTCGAGGCGGGGGCGCATGTCGACCTCGCGCACCTTCTGGAACGTGGTGGTGTCGACGATGGTGATCTTGCGATCGCCCTTGGTCCAGTCCAGCCAGGGCTCGTCCGTGGCCGTGTTGACCTCACCGATCGAGCTGGTCCACAGGTAGCGGCCGCCGTTGGTGAAGGTGTTCTCGTGCGGTTTGTCGCCCGTGCCGTACGACCCGAGCTGCTGGCCGGTGCCGATATCGAGTACGTGCACGGTGTTGGACGTCGACGCGGACACCGCGACCCGTTGGCCGTCGGGGGAAACGGCCATGTGGTCGGAGCGATAACCCGACACCGGGAATCGCCAGTTGACCTGGCCGGTGGTCAGGCTGATCGACACCACGTCGGCGAAGCTCGGCCGGGAGACGACGACGGAGTCGCCCGCGGGGGTGGTGTACATGTCGTCGACGAACTGGTCATGGCCTTCGCCGACCGAGGCTCGGATACCGAGGAAGTAGGCCAGCCTGATCGGGTCGAGGTAGATCTCGTGCAGCCGTTGGGCCTTGTCCGGGATGAGGTTGATCCGGCCGATCTTGGTCAGGTCGGGTGTCGACGCGACCACGTCGGCGGTGCCCTCCCAGTTGTTGCCGACGAACAACACCGGTCGTACGCCGGCCTCCACGGAGGCGTGGGCGGTCGGCAGGGCGGTGGCTATCAAGGCGGCGGTCAGAATCAGAGCAGTACGCATGGCAGTTCTCCAAGCGCGAAGAAGCGGGGCGGTAGTGCCCTAGGTAACCAACCAGTAGCGTTGTGTCGCTAGGCCACGACCGCCAACATGACCGGGCTTCGTTGTGGCTCGACCACAACGAAGGGCGAAGCGGATGAAGGCCCAGTTCAGCGACGTGGTCCGGGCGATGGCCACGGATCCTGACGTGATCGAGGCGGTGGTCGAGGCGGCGCGCAACGATTCGACCGACGTGGCGAGCCTGCCGATCGCGGAGAACCGCCGCCATATCGCCGTGATGGTCGCCGCCGGGCTGGCCGCCTTCGACGACTCCGACGGGCCCGGGGTGGAGGACTTCGCCGCGGCCGCCCGCCTCGGTACGGACCGCGCCGCCCAAGGCATCCCACTGACCGAGTTGCTCAAAGGGGTGCACGCCGGCCGGAGTCGCGTGATCGCCATCGCGGTCGAACGCAGCCGGGCGATCGGCGTGCCGTCCGACGTACTGCTGGATGTGCTGCTCGACTTCGAGCGCTATGCGGGTGCGCTCGAGCGGCACGTCGTCAGCGGCTACCACACGGCTGAACTGCAACTGGCCCGAACGAAGCGCGATATCCGCACCCAGGTCCTCCGCAAGCTGCTGATCGGAGAAGGTCAGCAGATCGAGGTGTCCGACGATGAGCTCAGCCGGGTCAACCTGAGCAGGCGAAGGTCGTACTTCTGTCTGCGATCGGACGTCGCGGACCCCGTGCAATCCGAGGCGATCGAACGACGTCTGGCTGACGCGGGCGGCGTGTTCGGACTGGTCGAGGGCAAGTTGGCGGGCCTGATCCCGCGCCTGCCCGGCAAGAAGCTGATCACCGCCGACGAGCTGGTGGTGGCGGCACCGGCCGCGCCGCTCCGGGAAATCCCCGCGCTCTACGCAACGGCAGGGAACGCCCTGGCCACGGCAAGAGCCAGCGGCCGGCATGGGCTGCACCAGTTGGCCGACCTCGCGGTCGAGACGGCTCTCGCGACGCAGCCGGACCTTGCCGCCATCCTGGCCCGGGACCTGCTGGGCGCGCTCGATCCGGGCGACGCCTTCCATCAGCAGTTGGTGCGAACCGCCAAGGCGTACCTCGATGCCGATCGCCGCCTCGACCGTACTGCGGCCGCGCTGCACCTGCATCCGAACACGGTCCGCTACCGGTTGAGCCGCTTGACCGCCCTCACCGGCTGGTCGCCCGACACGACCTCGTCGGGCACCCTGCAGACGATGCGCAACTGGTGGGCCCTGCACACCTGGCTAGCGGCAAGCTAAAAGCGATCGCCGCCGGTGCCGACCGGATGATAGGCAGGCGGGTATGAGTATCGAGCTGAGGTCCTTCGACGGCGACTGGACCGGCATCCGGGAAACCCTGTCGCTCGCGTTCGCCGACATGTTGAGCGATGACGACTGGGCGATCGAGCTCGATATCCACGAGCCCGACCGCGGCATTGTGGCCGTCGACGGCAAGGAGGTCGTCGGCTATACCGCCGCGTATTCGCTGCAGATGACCGTGCCCGGTGGGCCGCTGCCGGTCGCCGGCGTCAGCATGGTCACGGTCAAACCGACCCATCGCCGCCGCGGCATCCTGCGTCAGCTGATGAACCGCCAGCTGGCGGAGATGTACGAGAGTGGTGCCGAGTCCGTCGCCGCGCTGACCGCGAGTGAGCCGGAGATCTACGGCCGCTTCGGCTACGGCCTCGCCAGCGAGCACCTCCGCCTGCAGATTCCGCGCCGCCCCGGCCCGACACTGCGGCCAGTGCCGGGTAGTGACGAGGTGGAGATCCGGTACGCCGACGTGGCGGGCTCTCTCGATGAGTGCGCGCGGATCCACAACGAGGTGGCTGCTACCCGGGCCGGGATGTTCCAGCACGATGCGGGTTGGCGCAAGTACGTCAGCAGTGAGCAGGTGGTCTGGGGCGCTGGAAGTGGCGCCAGTGCCGTGAGGTGCGTCCAGTCGAGCAAGGACGGTGTGCTCACCGGCTACGCGTACTACCGGACTAAGCGCGACAGGGTGAACAACGTTCCCCACAACACGGTCATGGTCGACCGTGTGCACGCGACGGACCTCGCGTCGTACGTGGCGATCTGGAAGTTCCTGCTCGACCAGGACCTGATGACGGAGATCGGGTACGGCCGGTTCGCGTTGGACGATCCGCTGATCACTCTGCTGGTCAACTCTCGTCCGTCGCGGCCCATGTTGTTCGACGGCCTCTGGGTGCGGCTGGTGGACTTGCCGCGCGCACTGACCGCTCGGACGTACGAGAGCGACGTAGACGTCGTACTGGGTGTCAGGGACGAGTTCTGCCCGTGGAACGACGGGTCGTGGCGTCTGACGGCTGGGCCGGGTGGAGCGACTTGTGAGCGCACTACCGACAAGGCGGACCTACTGGCCGACGTACGTGACCTGGGCGGGCTCTACCTGGGGAGGCCGGGTATGACGAGCCTTGCCAAGGCCGGCCTGGTTGAGGAGCTCACGCCGGGTGCGCTCGTGCAGACCTCCAGGGCCTTCCAGACCGAAACCCTGCCCTGGCTCGATACCGGCTTCTAAAGGGCACAGACCTAAGCCGGGATAGCCTGCCGGGATGCAGCCGATCGGTGCGCGCCGCTCCAGCGCCCTCGCGGCGGCGGGTGCCGTGGGTCTGGCGGCCGCCGTCGTCGGTCTGGTCGTGGTCGTCTCGTCGACCGGCAGCGTGCGCCCGATCGGCGAGAGTACGGCCAGCCGTACGCCGTCGATCCGCACCGTCAGCCCGCAGGCCACGCCGTCGCAGCCGGTGGCCAGCCCGGGCGAGCGGGTCGATCCGATCGACCTGCCGGACTGGCTGTCCATCAGCCTCAAGTTTCTCGGCATGGCCGTGGCCGTGGCGGTCGTGTGCGGCCTGGCCTACCTGATCCTCCGGCTGCTCTATGGGTTCTTCCGGCAATTGCGGCTGCCCGAGGTCGAGCAGGACACCTCCGACGACTGGGAGCGGGTCGCGACCGAGCGCCTCGCGGACGCCGTCGACGAGGGCCTGTCCCGGGTGGACTCGGGCCGCGCCGCGGACGCGATCGTGGCGTGCTGGGTCGCCCTCGAGCAGACGGCCGCGAGTGCCGGCGTACCGCGGGAGCCCGCCGAGACGCCGGCAGAGTTCACCGTCCGGGTCCTTGCCCTCGGCAACGTATCGGCGGACGCACTGACCGAGTTGGCCGAGCTCTACCGCGAGGCGCGGTTCTCCACGCATGAGTCGAGCGAGGAAGACCGGCAGCGGGCGCGTACGGCGTTGGTGCGGCTGCGGGAAGAACTTGTAGGCGCAGCATGATCTCTACTCGTCGCATGATCGCGCAGCACGTCGGGATCAGTCTCGGCGTCGCACTGTTGCTGGTAGCCGCCTTTGCCGCCTTCAAGTACCAGCCGCGGCCAGCGTGGTTTGTGGCCGTTGCAGTTGCCACTGGGCTGGTGTCGGTGGCAGTGCGACTTGTAGGCCGCAGAGTGACTCAGACGTCCTGGCCCGAGAAGGGGCTGGTGTACGTCGGTGCGTGGCGCAACAACGACAGTAGGGCGCAGTTCCTCGCTACCTGGTTGCAGGAGTCGAATCGGGAAGCTGAGACCTTCACCAGGCGCGTGCAGCCGCTAATGGCCGAGCTGGCCGCTACAACGCTTCGTGCCCGTCATGGCGTCGAACTAGAGGCTGAACCGGAGCGTGCGAAGGCACTACTCGGCGTACCAACTTGGGAACTGATCACGGCGGCTGAGCCAACTGTCAGCTATGGACGGATCGAGCGAGCCATTGAATCCATCGAGAAGCTGTAGGGATGTGTAGCGGTGACTGAGCAGATGCGACTCGCAGAGGTGTCCACGCTGAGCCGTGAGGTGCTGAGCCGGGTTGGCCAGGCCGTTGTCGGCAAGCAGCCCGCACTGGAGCTGGTGTTCGCCGGCATCCTGGCAGGCGGGCACGTGCTGCTGGAGGACTTCCCGGGACTTGGGAAGACGCTGGCGGCCCGGTCGTTCGCACAAGCGATGGGGCTGGACTTCCGGCGCGTTCAGTTCACCCCGGACCTGCTGCCGTCCGATGTCACCGGCGCCTTTGTGTTCGATCAGCGCACGTCGGAGTTCGTGTTCCGGCCGGGCCCGATCTTCACCGGGTTGCTGCTCGCGGACGAGATCAACCGGACGCCGCCGAAGACCCAGGCCGCGCTGCTGGAGTCGATGCAGGAGCACCAGGTCACGGTCGAGGGCGAGACCTTCCCGCTGCCGAGGCCGTTCCACGTGCTGGCCACGGCGAACCCCGTGGAGTACGAGGGCACCTACCCGCTGCCCGAGGCCCAGCTCGACCGGTTCATGCTGCGCGTTGGGTTCGGCTATCCCACCGCCGACGAGGAGTGGGAGGTGCTGCAGCGACGGATGGGCCGCCGCCAGGAGGACCAGCAGGTCGAGGCCGTCACCGATGCGGACGGACTACGTGCCGCGCAGGCGGCGGTCGAGACGGTCACGGTGGACGACACGGTCGGGCGGTACTGCGTGGACCTCGCCTCGGCGACTCGCCGCGATGGGCAGGTGCTGGTCGGCGCGTCGCCGCGAGGCTCGCTCGCGCTGCTGCTCACCGCCCGGGCCTACGCGGTCATCCAGGGCCGCGATTACGTCGTACCGGAGGATGTTAAGGCCGTCGCGGAGTCGGCGCTGGCCCATCGCATCACCGTTCGGCCCGAGCTGTGGTTGCACGAGGTGACCGGCGCGACCGTCGTACGCAATGTGCTCGCCTCGGTGCCCGCGCCGCCCACGGTGCATGCCCCGGCGGACGCGATCCGGTGAAGAAGAGCTGGCGGCCGACGCACGCCCAGATCCGGGTGGTCGGGATGTCCGCGGCGCTGGTCCTGGCCGCGGTCGTGCTGCGCCGTCCGGACGCGGCCGTACTCGGTCTGCCGCTCGCGGTGCTGGCCTTCTGGGCCGCCTTCGCCCGTCCAGGTGGTACGCCGGAGGCGGACGTCTCGCTGGATGCCACCACGTTGTTCGAAGGGCAGGCGACGGGTTACCGGGTCCGCGTGACCGGGCTCGACGATCGGGCCGATCTGCTGGTGGTGGCGTTACCGCGCGGCCGGTGGTTCGCGTACGACCCGGTCGGCGGCGCGCGGGCGGTCGTCGTACAGCCTGGTGATTCGGTTGAGCTGGACCTTGGGCTGCGGTCGGAACGCTGGGGGCGCCGCGCGGTCGAACGACCGACCATCGTGTGTACGTCGTTGCTCGGCGCCTACCGGACCGAGTCGCTGGAGGTCGGGGTGGCCGAGGTGATGACGTTGCCGTTGCGCGAGGGCTTCGCCGCCGTGGATTCCGTACCGCGTCCGGCCGGGTTGGTCGGTCTGCATCGGTCTAGGCGGCCCGGGGAGGGGACCGAGCTCGCGGGCGTCCGGCCGTTCCGAACCGGCGACAGGTTGCGCCGGATCAACTGGGCCGTCTCCGCCCGTACGGGTGAACTCCACGTCACGTCGACCTGGTCCGACCGCGATACCGAGGTGGTGCTGGTCCTCGACACCGGTGACGACATCGGCGTGAGCGAGGGGATCGACGGGCGGGCGAGCAGCCTCGATACCGGGGTGCGGGCGGCGGCGTCGATCGCGGAGCACTACCTGCGGCACGGCGACCGGGTCCGGCTGATCGATACCGGCGCGGGCGTTCGGTCCGTGCGGGCCGGGACCGGGCGTGGGCATTTGCGGCGGATCCTCGACGCGCTTGTGCGTGCCGATGTCCGAAATACCCAACGCGATCCGGGTCAGTTGGCCAGGCGTGAGCGGATCCGGCCGGACAGCCTGGTGATCGTGCTCAGCCCGCTGCTCCGGCGTGCCGTGCTCGGGCATGTGGTGACGTTGGCGCATGCCGGTTGCACGGTCATCGCGGTCGACACGCTGCCCGAGCACATTGGTGAGATGGACGCGGACCACGATCCGCGCGCCTGGCCGTTGGCTTGGCGAATGCGGCTGCTCGAACGGCGGGTTGAGCTGGACCGTCTCGGCAACCTCGGCGTACCAACCGTCGCCTGGCGTGGCGCCGGCACGCTTGACGAGGTCCTGCGCGACGCGAGCCGTCTATCCGCGGCACCTAGGTTGCGCGGATGAACCCGGCCGAACGGAGGTCGCGCGGATGAACCTCGCTGAACGCATCAACCTCTGGCTCACTCGCGCCCGCGCCGCTGGTCGTGCCGCGGTCCTTGCCCGCCTGCTGATCCTGGCGTCGGGTGGATTGGCGCTGGCGATTTCGGGACTGCAGCCGTGGGATCAGCTTGATCTCGTGCTGGTGGTCGGTTTGGTGGCGCTGGTGGCCACGATCGCGTTGCCGGATTCGGCCGTGCCGTTCGTCTTCCTGGTGGTGGTTGCGGGAGGCTGGCTGATGCGAGGGCCGTCCGACCCGAGCTGGCAGGTGGCGGCGGTCGCGATGGCGCTGGTCGCCTTCCACCTCGCCACGTCGTACGCCGCTCAACTGCCCGCGTACGTCCGTGCCTCGCGCGCCACCATCCGCAGCTGGTTGCTCCCAGCAACGGTCGCCCTACTCCTCGCCCCCGCCGTCGCCGCCACGTCAGCGTTGATCCGCGAGGCGTCCCTCTCCGGCAGCCTCGTCCTCACCATCACCGCCCTAGCCCTCACCACCACCGCCTACTACCTAACAGTCGACTAGAACCATTTGCGTTCATTCGTCGGAATCCGCCCTCTTCCCACCACAGTCCTGTACAGGTCCGCGGCGCTGAGAGGGCGGATTCCGACGAATGAACGCTAAAGCAGGCGTCGGAATGCCGTGCGGACCAGATGCGACCACGCGCGGGCTAAAGCGGGCGGCGGAAGGCGACTAGCGGATAGACCGGGATGGCCGCGTTGCCGATGTGGCCGGGGCCGGGGAAGGTGGTGGCGGATTCCAGCACGAGGCCGTGGACAGGGGCACGGGAGGCCAGGTAGGCGAGGGAATCTTGGGCGCGGACGCGGTTCGGGGGATTGCCGCGGGCGACCTGGCTCGAGTCGTTCTTGTCCACCGTGGTGACGAACAACCCGCCTGGCTTGAGGATGCGGGCCACCTCGGCCAAGAGCGCGTCGCTGTCCGGCACCAGGTGCAGCAGCCAGATCGCGGTGACCGCGTCGCACCGCAGATCCGCGATCGGCAACACACCAGCGTCGGCCTGCGCGACATGGCCGGGCAAACGGATCGCGGCGCGCTGGAGCATCGCGGCCGAGACGTCGACGCCGTGCACGAGATGACCGAGGGCCGCCAGCTCGGCCGCGACGATGCCCGTGCCCACGGCCAGGTCGAGCACGCGCCCCTTGTCCTCGAGTAGACGGTCGACGGCTTCAGCGGCAGCGCGAGCCCGATCGGCACCACCGCGCGTGTCGTCGTACCGCTCGGCCTCGGCTTCGTCGTACTCGATCGAGGGCTTCCAAAGCGACGTCCAGGTGATGCCGACTTCCGCGAGCATCCGACGTACCAGCGGCAGAGAAATCCCGACGACGTTGTGGTGGTCGCCGTCGATTCCCTCGACGAACGCACCACCGAGGCCGTCGACCGTGAACGACCCGGCAACTGCGAGCGGCTCGCCGGTCCCGACGTACGCCTCGATCTCTTCCTCGGTCAAAGTGGCGAAGAAGACCTTGGTGGAGGCGAGTTCGCGCAGTTCGACCCGGCTGCTGGTGTCGAAGAGGCAGTGCCCGGTGTGCAGTACGCCGGAGCTGCCGCTCATCGCGCGCAACCGCGCCCGCGCCTCATCCGGCGTACCGGGTTTGCCGTAAGCCACGCCGTCGATTTCCAGCACCGAGTCGCAGCCGAGCACGGTGGCATGGCCGTCCAACTCGCTGACGACGGCGCGGGCCTTGAGCGTGGCCAACGTGCGGGCCAGCTCGCCGGGGGAGGGCGCGGTGACATGGTCCTCGTCAACGCCGGAGACGATCACTTCAGGGTCGACTCCGGCGTTGCGCAGCGTCTGCAGCCTCGCGGGTGAGGCCGAGGCCAGGATGAAACGGGTCACGCGCCTAACGTTGTCACAGCCGCCCGAGGGCGCGAACGAGCGGGTCCAGCCCGAGCGAGCCGAGGTTGAGCGCGTCGCGGTGGAACGCCTTCAGGTCGAAGTCGGCCCCCTTGCGCTGCTTCGCGTCCTCGCGAGCCTGCAGCCAGATCCGCTCGCCGACCTTGTACGACGGCGCTTGGCCGGGCCACCCGAGGTACCGGTTGAGCTCCGCCTTGAGCATGTCGGTCTCCATCCGGCAGTGCCCACGCAGGAACTCGAACCCGAGCTCCCCGCTCCAGGTCTCACCCGGGTGGAAGCCGAACGGGTTGTCCTTCGGGATCTCCAGCTCCAGGTGCATACCGATATCGATGATCACCCGGGCCGACCGGAACGCCTGCGCGTCGAGCATGCCGAGCTTCGCGCCCGGGTCGTCCAGGTAGCCGAGCTCGTCCATCAGCCGCTCGGCGTACAGCGCCCAGCCCTCGCCGTGGCCCGAGACCCAGCAGCCCATCCGCTGCCAGCGGTTCAGCAGGTCGGCGCGGACCATCGTCTGGGCCACCTGCAGGTGATGCCCGGGCACACCCTCGTGGTAGACGGTGGTGACCTCACGCCAGGTGGCGAAGTCGGTCTGCCCCGCGGGCACGGCCCACCACATCCGGCCGGGCCGGCTGGTCAGGTCCTCGCTCGGACCGGTGTAGTAGATCGACCCGTCCGACGTGGGCGCGATCATGCACTCGATCTTCCGGATCTCGGGCGCGATCTCGAAGTGCTTGCCGGCCAATTCGGAGACCGCGGAGTCGGCCAGCTCCTGCATCCAGTCGCGGAAGGCCTCCTTGCCCTTGATCATCCGGCTCGGGTCGTTGTCGAGCAGCTGCGCGGCGGCCTCGATACTGCGATCGCCACCGTTCAGCCCGGCCGCGATGGACTGCATCTCGGTCTCGATCCGGGCCAGCTCCTCCCAGCCCCAGGCGTACGTCTCGGCCAGGTCGACCTTGGCGCCGAGGAAGTCCCGCGAAGCCAGCTCGTACACCTCCAGCCCGCAGCCGTCCCGGGTCGGCGCCTGCGGTGCCAGATCCGTCTCCAGCCAGGCCCCGAACTCGTCGTACGCCGAACGCGCCTCCGCGGCGGCCGCCTCGACCTTCGCCCGCAGCGATCCCTCCGGAGCGCGCGACGCCAGTCCAGCGAAGAAGTCGTCGCCCTCGGCGCCGGTCCAGCTGGCGATCCGGGTGGCCACGTCGTTCACCTGGCGAAGCGCGGAGATCTTGCCCTTGGCCGCCTGCGACGTGAGGCTCTCGCGGTACTGGCCGAGGGCGGTGCCGACCTTGCCGAGCCGGGTCGCGATCGTCTCCCAGTGCTCGTCCGTTGCCGTCGGCATCAAATCGAACACCTGGCGGATCTCGGCCGCGGTGGAGGCGATCGCGTTCAGCTGGTACTGCGGGACGCCCGCGTCCTGCGTCTCCACCACCAGCCCGAGCCGCTCCAGCAGGGCTTCCTTGGCGACCTGCTCACGCTCGGTCGGTGTCTCGGCCGCCTCGGCCTCGGCGATGGTGCGCCGGGCCAGGTCGGCCTGTGCCCCGAAACCCGCGGGCGAATAGTCGGGATACTGGTCGTCGAACCCGTCGATGCCCATGAAGGTCGCCATGGTGGGCGCCAGCTTCACGAACTCGTCCAGGTACCGCTCTGAGATCCGGTCGATCGGACTCTGCGGGGTCATCTGCTCGGTCACTCCGGCGACACTACAGCCCGTGGTGACCAGCCGTCAGTCCCTCGTGGCAGCGGGTTTTCCAAGGTTTTCCGCCGTACGGTTGCGGGCATGAACGAGCTGTCGTACGTCGACGGGATCCGGCTGATCCGCCACCCGGGCGAGCAGACCCACACCGACCTGACCCTCACGTTCGGCGTGGGCGCGCGGGACGAGACGTTGCGTACGGTCGGCGTCGCCCATCTGCTCGAGCACCTCGTGATGGGCCAGGCCCGGCGGACGCCGATCGAGATCCAGGCGATGGTCGATCTCACCACCACGAACTTCGCCGCCTCCGGCTCACCCGACCGCGTCGCCGCCTTCGCCGAAGCGATCTGCGCGGGCCTGACCGCACCACCCGTCGACCGGCTTTCCGTCGAGGTTGGTGTTCTGGCGGCCGAGGACGGCTGGTCCGCCGCGCCACTCGTCGCCTCGATGCTCAACACGCGGTACGGCGCTCGTGGTCCGGGTCTCGCGTGGCTCGAGGGCGCTGGGTTCGACCGGTTGACGGCCTCGCATGTCATTGACTTCGCGCGGACGTGGTTCACCAAGGCGAACGCGTTGTTGCAGATCACCGGGCCGATGCCGTCCGGGTTGAAGTTCGACCTGCCCGATGGGCCGGCGCCGGTCCGGTCGATCGCGCCGGGGCGGTTGCTCGACGGGCCGTCCGCCGTACCGGGTGATATTCCGGGGGCGGCGGTGATGCTGCGGTTGCCGGTCGGCGATGGGGCGCGGGTGCCGTCGCGGGTCGCGGAGGTGCTGCGCGATCGGATCGAGGAGGAGTGCCGGCATATCGGTGGGCACAGCTATGAGGTGGACGCCGATTCGGTCAGCGCGGGTGATGGGTTCATCGAGTGGGTCGTGTACGCCGAGGCGCGTGAGGGGTCGTCGCGCGCGGTCGCTGCGTGTGTTGCGGCGGCGGTGCGGGATCTTGCGGCTAATGGGCCTACCGAGGCTGAGATGGCTCGGGTGATGGAGCGGTTGGACGAGGATTTGAGCGGGCCGGATGCGGTGCTCGGGCCGGTTTATGCGGCGGCGATGCGGGAGATCCTTGGCGAACCGGCTGCTGTGCCGCTCGATCCGGAGTTGGCGCGGGCGGTGTCGGCTCGCGAGATCGCGGCGGTGTTGACCGAGGCGTTGCCGACGGTGGTGTGCTGCGGCTACGACGAGGGGTTCGAGGAGTTGGTGGCGGCCGGGTTCCAGCCTGCGTTGCCTTGTCCGGTGTTGTCGGCGGTGCCTTCGGGGGAGGTGTTCAAGCCGATCATGGCGGCTCGCGTGTTCGCTCGGGAGTTGCGTAATACCAAGCTGGTGTTGACCGAGGACGGGCTGGTGATGAGCGATGAGGACGGCATCCATGAGGTGCGCTGGGATGACGTCGTCGGCGTGATGCGAACCGCTGATGCGACGGTCGTCTTTGGTGGTAGTGGGTGCTCGATCCCATTGGTGGACGGGCTTTTCAAGGGTGGCGCTCGCGTTTTGGAGGAGCTGCGGCGCCGGGTGTCTGATGACCTTTGGTACGCGGAATCCGCGCTGGGGTCCGACTCGGCGCACTAGCTGCTGGGGAGCTAGGTGCTAGGTCTTGGGGTTAGCTGCTTGGGGTGAGGCCGGTTTTGGCGTCGAGGAGTTGCAGGAGTTCGTGGGCGACCAGCTCGACGTCCTTGTGGCGCCACTCGGAGGCGCGGTAAACGCAGGCGATCAGGCCGGTCCGGTGGATCCGGCGGAAATCCCCGCACACGAAGGCGTACCGGGCCTTGGTCTCGTCATTCGCCCCCTCGGTCAGCCCAAGATGCCAGTCGGCGTACTGCTCCCAGGAATGCCCTTCGAGGTACTCGTTCTGCGCGTCCGCACTGGGCTGAACATCACCCCAGTCACTATCCAGCACGTACTGCCGCCCCTCGATGAGCCGCCGCGCATGCTCCACCGCACTCGGATTGACCGCGTACTTGGCCATACACCGCATTGTGCCAGCGCCCACCCCCGAAACGCGCGACGTGTGCACAAAGTGGGGGCACGCCTACTCAAGACATCGTCGCAGTCTTGGGGCACTACCCGACGCCATTCCTTGGGTACCGCCTGCCGCCGTCGGTGGGTATCGCCCGGTGGCAGTCTTGGGCACTACGCGACGCCATTGCTCGGGTGCCGCCTGCCGCCGTGCGCAGCGGCGGCGCTCGACGCTTGGGGTTTAGGGGTGGGCGCTGGCGCGCCAGCGGCCGGGGCCGTGTTGGAGGGGGCGGCGGACGTTGCGCCAGTAGGAGGCCCAGTCGCTGGAGCGCTCGTCGTCCGTGGCAGGGCCTGGGGTGGAGGCGGTCGAGGCGCGGGCGGCTACGACGGCTACGAGGGCGGCCAGCTCCTCGGGAGTGGGCTCGCCTTTGACGACCTGTAGTACCGGCTTCGTCTCTTCAGTCACGGCCAATCCTTTCAGCACAGCGGTCACAGCGGGATGTTGCCGTGCTTCTTGGGGGGCAGGGTGTCGCGTTTGGTGCGGAGCAGGCGCAGGGCGCGGACGATTTCCGAGCGCGTCTCACTGGGCTTCACCACGGCGTCGATGTAGCCGCGTTCGGCCGCGATGTACGGGTTGGCGAGGTGGTCCTCGTACTCCTGGATCAGTTGCTGGCGCTTGGCCTCGCCGTTGCCCTCTTCGACGGCTGTCGCGAGTTCGCGCCGGTGCAGGATGTTGACCGCACCCTGTGCGCCCATCACCGCGATCTGCGCCGTCGGCCAGGCGAGGTTGATGTCGGCGCCGAGGTGCTTCGAGCCCATCACGTCGTACGCGCCGCCGTAGGCCTTGCGGGTGATGGTGGTGATCATCGGCACGGTCGCCTCGGCGTACGCGTAGATCAGCTTCGCGCCGCGGCGGATGATGCCGTTCCACTCCTGGTCCGTGCCCGGCAGGAAGCCCGGTACGTCCACGAAGGTCAGGATCGGCAGGTTGAACGCGTCGCAAGTACGCACGAAGCGCGCGGCCTTCTCGGAGGCGTCGATGTCGAGCGTGCCGGCGAACTGCATCGGCTGGTTCGCGACCACGCCGACCGCCCGGCCCTCGACCCGGCCGAAGCCGACGATCATGTTCGGCGCGAACAGCGACTGGACCTCGAGGAAGTCCCCGTCGTCCAGCACCGCCTCGATCACGGTGTGCATGTCGTACGGCTGGTTCGGCGAGTCCGGGATCAGCGTGTCGAGCGCGAGATCGGCCTCACTCGGCTCCAGGTCGGCTGGAGCGTCGTACACGGGCGGGTCTTCGAGGTTGTTCTGCGGCAGATGCGCGACGAGCGTCTTGACCCACTCGATCGCGTCCTCCTCGTCGCTGCCGAGGTAGTGCGCGTTACCGGACTTGGTGTTGTGCGTCCGCGCGCCGCCGAGCTCTTCCTGGGTGACGTCCTCGCCGGTGACGGTCTTGATCACGTCGGGCCCGGTGATGAACATGTACGACGACTGGTCGACCATCACAGTGAAGTCGGTGACGGCCGGGGAGTAAACCGCGCCACCCGCGCACGGGCCCATGATCAGCGAGATCTGCGGGATCACGCCGGACGCCCGCACATTGCGGCGGAAGATCTCGCCATACAGGCCGAGGCTGACCACGCCTTCCTGGATCCGGGCGCCGCCGGAGTCGTTGATGCCGACCAGCGGGCAGCCGATCTTCATCGCGAGGTCCATCACCTTGACGATCTTCTCGCCGAACACCTCGCCGAGGCTGCCGCCGAAAACCGTGAAGTCCTGCGCGAAGACGCACACCTGGCGACCGTCGATGGTGCCGAATCCGGTCACCACGCCATCGCCGTACGGGCGGTTCGCCTCCAGCCCGAAGGACGTCGACCGGTGCCGCGCGAACTCGTCCAGCTCCGTGAAACTGCCTTCGTCGAGCAACAGGGCGATCCGCTCGCGGGCCGTCTTCTTACCGCGCGCGTGCTGCTTCTCCACCGCCCGCTCCGACCCGGCGTGCACGGCCTCGTCCAGCCGGTGCTCCAGATCCGCGATCTTCCCAGCGGTCGTGTGGATATTCACGGTCTCTCCCATAAGCGCGCACTCTAACGCCCACACGCCCCGGGACCCGATGACCTCCACCACATAAACGCAACTCTTCTACCGAGCGGTAGCACAGGCGGGTGCTCCGGTCGCAAAACCCGGAACACCCGCCTGAAGCGGCTACTGGACGTCGATGGACCTCAGCCAGCGGTACGCCGACTTGATGCTGGAGTACGGCGAGACGTAGACCACGCGGACATCGGCGTCGACCGAGGCGTTCCAGTTCGCGTAGTAGTACCCGGTGCTGGTGGTCGTCGCGGAGGCGACCGTCGAGTACGGCGCGGCCGGGTTGGCCTTCGGACGGGTCTGCACGAGCACCTTCTGACCGGCGAACGGACCGGTCTTGCCGCTGCTGAACATCACCGTCAGACGCCCATAGGTGGACATCTTCGAGCCGGGCCTGATCACGCCACCCGCGGTCGGGCCGGCCGTACCCGTGATGGTGGTCGGGCGCGGTGCCAGCTTCAGGGCGACGGTGGTGAAGGCGTACGCCACCTGGGTGCTGCCCGGGTTCACCACGACGTCCACGTATCCGCCCAGCGGCTTGACCGTCGCCGAGAAGCGGCCATAGGCGTTCGTGCGGGTATAGCCGAGCGTGGTCTGGCCACTGCGGAAGGCGACCACCTTGTTGGCCAGGGCAACTACTGCGCCACTTGCGGTGTACTGCGTCGCGGAGCCGGCGATGGTCGCGGACTGGCCGGGAAGGATCGCTGCCGACGTGTGCGAGGCGGTGACCTTACTGCTTCGCTTCACGGAGAAGGCAACGGGCGTGGCGAGCTTGTGGCTCTGTGCGCCCTGATGGACGTCAGTGATCAGCCAGTTGCTCGCGCCAACGGCCAGCGACACCTGGAACGTGCCGTACGTGCCCAGGAAGTCAGGGTGCTCCTGCAGAGTCGGCAGCGCGACCTTCTGCCGGAGAGTGCCGTCGGTCTTCTGGACGGTTAGAGCGGCGTCCGAGCACAGTGCCCAGGGGAGGACGAGGTTGACCCGGGCCGGCTTGTCGGTCAGGGCAACGATGCTGCTCACGCGCGGGGTCGCCTGCTGGAGGCACCTGTTCTCCGGCGGTTTGCCCGCGATCCGGACGTCGACGCTCGCGTTCGACGGCGCGGGGCGCGGTGCACTCGGCTGGAGTCGCAGCCCGACGATGGCGCTGTACTGCATCGGGTAGGTGATCGAGTACCGGCCGGCGGCGTCGGTCTTCGCGGACTTCACGGGGTTGGTGGTGAAGACCGTGTGGCCGGAGCCGAGCGGTACCAGCTTCACGCCGGCGCCGTCCTGGGCGTAGACCTTCGCGATGCCCTTGAGGACGGGCGTCTGACCGCTCGCCACGTACAGCGGCGAGGCGTCCGGAATGAGCTTCGTGGCGCGCAGCACCTCGACGCTGGCGGCGGGTGAGACCGGCGCGGACTGGGTGCCGTAGTTCAGGGCCGTGATCTTCCAGATCCCCGCGCCATCCGAGACCGGTACAGGGATGTCCCCGTCGCTGTAGGTCGCCGTTCCGCCGGTGCCCGGCCAGTAGCTCCCGAAGGGAACCTTCACGACCGTGCCGTTCGGCCGGGTGACCGTCACGGAACCACCGGCCGTGCAGTCCGCGCCGAACTGGACGAAGCGCACGGACGTGGCCTTGTCGGCCATCACGGCGCCGTCGGAGAACTGCAGGTTCGCGCTATTCAGGCAGCCGGCCGGGTCGGCCGAGGCTGCGGGGGCAAAGGCGAGCCCGGCGGCCATCACGGCTCCCGCACCCACAAGTCCGTTGATACGTCGAATCATCCTCATACCCCTATAGAGGGCACCCAGGCGGGAAAGGTTATGAACTCATACCCTGAGAGTGACCGAGGGACGGACGGGGAGGCGGCGGCGGGGTGGGGCGGATAGGGTGGCCCAACGTGACCGAGACGCAGACGGAGAACCGCACACGGGCGCGCTTCGAGGTACCTGAGGAGCTGCGTGGTGATGTGCGCCTGCTGGGCGAACTGCTGGGGCTGGTGCTGGTCGAATATGCGGGCCAGCCGCTGCTCGACGACGTGGAGCGCCTGCGCGAGCTGACCATCGCCGGGGACGGGGCGGCCGCTGAGCAGCTGGTCGCGTCCTGGCCGGATGAGCGTGCTGAGGATGTCGCTCGCGCGTTCACCTGCTACTTCCACCTGACGAACCTGAGCGAAGAGCTGCACCGCGCTCGGGTTTTGCGCCAGCGTGACCGGGAGGGCGATGCGCCGACGACGTCGGAGCTGGCCCAGGCGGTCGAGCAGATCGGCGAGTCGAGTGGTGAGCAGCAGGTGCGGGCCCTGCTGAACGGGCTGGAGTTCCGCCCGGTCCTGACGGCCCACCCGACCGAGGCCCGGCGCCGCGCCGTGCTGGCGACCATCCGGCGCATCTCGGCGTTGCTGGAGGAGCGGGCCGACCCGCGCACCGGCGATTCCGAGCGCCAGGAGAACAGCCGCCGCCTGCTGGAGCAGGTCGACATCCTCTGGCGTACGTCGCAACTGCGCACCAGCCGTCCGACCCCGCTGGACGAGGTCCGTTCGGCGATGGCCGTGTTCGAGGAGACCCTGTTCGACGTCATCCCGTCGGTTTATCGGCGGCTGGACGACGCGCTGGCCGGTGATGCCGCGGGGACGCGCGTGCCCGCGGTGGCGCCGTTCGTGAAGCTCGGGTCGTGGATCGGCGGCGACCGGGACGGCAACCCGAACGTCACCGCCGCCATCACCCGCGAGGCGATGCAGATCCAGGCCGACCACGTGTTGCGCTCGCTGGAGTTCGCGACCGACCGGCTCGGCCGCGCGCTGACCCTCGACGCGGCGACGACCCCGCCGTCGGCGCCAGTCCGCCGCATCCTGGAGGACGCTCGCGCGCAGGCGCCGGAGTTGCTCGCGGATATCGAGACGCGTTCGCCCTCCGAGCCCCACCGGCAGCTCCTGCTCTTGGCCGCTCGCCGGCTGGCCGCCACCCGCGCTCGCGACGCCGACTTCGGCTACCCGCGCGCCTCGGACTACTTGCACGAGCTGAAGGTCTTGCAGGACTCGCTGGTCTCGGCGGGCGCTCCGCGGCAGGCGTACGGCGAGTTGCAGCAGCTGATCTGGCAGGTCGGGTCCTTCGGCTTCCACCTGGCCGAGCTCGAGGTTAGGCAGCACTCGTCCGTGCACGCGAAGGCGCTGTCCGAGGTGCTGGGCGGCGGCGAGTTGTCCGACCAGACCGAGGAAGTGCTCGCCACGCTGCGGGTCATCGGCCAGATCCAGCAGCGATTCGGCCCCGAGGCCTGCCGCCGGTACGTCGTGTCATTCACCCGGAACGCGGCCGACCTCGCCGCCGTCTACGAGCTGGCCGACGCGGCGATGGACGGACGGCCGATCGAGCTCGACGTCGTACCGCTGTTCGAGACCGGCGAGGACCTGCAGAACTCGGTCGAGGTCCTCGACCACGCGATCCAGCTGACCCGGGTCCGCCACCGCCTCACCGCGAACGACCGGCGGTTCGAGGTCATGCTCGGCTACTCCGACTCCGCGAAGGACGTCGGGCCCGTCTCGGCAACACTCGCGCTGTACGACGCTCAGGCGCGTATTACCGCTTGGGCCCAGCGCAACGCGATCCGGCTGACGCTGTTCCACGGACGTGGTGGTGCGCTCGGTAGAGGCGGCGGCCCGGCCAACCGCGCCGTACTGGCTCAAGCCCCTGGATCGGTCTCTGGCCGGTTCAAGCTCACGGAGCAGGGTGAGGCCATCCCCGCCCGGTACGGCGTCGCTGCCATCGCACAGCGCCACATCGAGCAGGTGACGGCTGCAACCCTCCTGGCGTCTACCCCGGCGGTAGAGGAACGTGCGGCCAAGGCGGCCAACCGTTTCGCCGACGTGGAGAAGGTCCTGGACGAGGCGGCCCGTACGACGTACCACCGGCTAGTGCGGGCTGAAGGCTTCGCCGAGTGGTTTGGCCGGGTGACGCCGCTGGAGGAGCTCGGGTCGCTCCCGATCGGCTCCAGGCCGGCACGCCGCGGTGTGGCCGTGTCGTCGCTGGAAGACCTTCGCGCCATCCCCTGGGTGTTCGCGTGGTCGCAGGCGCGGGTGAACGCTCCCGGTTGGTACGGGCTCGGTTCGGCGCTTGCGGCCGTCGGCGACGTACAGGTGTTGCAGGAGGCCAACAAGCACTGGCCGTTGTTCCAGGTGATGCTGGAGAACGCCGAGATGTCCCTGGCCAAGACCGATCGCCGGATCCTGCAGCGCTACCTCGATCTCGGCGACCGGCCGGACCTGACCCAGCAGATGCTCGACGAGCACGCGCTGACGACGGAGTGGGTGCTCAAGGTGCTCGGCGGCGATCGGTTGCTCTCGGGCCGTCGCGTGCTCGGGCGTGCGGTCGAGCTGCGCAACCCGTACGTCGACGCCCTGTCGTACCTGCAGCTCCGGGCCCTCCGTACGCTGCGTACTGACGACACTCTGGACGAGACGCAGATCGAGCGGACCAGACGACTCCTGCTGCTCACGGTCTCGGGGGTTGCCGCCGGCCTGCAGAACACCGGCTGATGGAGCTCTCATGGACAACCCGTTCGGCGACCTTGACCGGCCGCCGCTGGACTCGCAGTACCTGACCCAGCGGCTGGTCCGGCCCGGCGCGTTGTGGACCGCGATCGAGGTGCTCGCGGAGACCGAGTCGACGAACGCGGTCGTGGCTGAACGGGCCCGGGAAGGCGCTGCCGAAGGCTTGGTTGTGGCCGCCGAGTACCAGTCGGCTGGACGCGGGCGAATGGGCCGTACGTGGACCACGCCTGCGCGGTCGGCGCTGCTCTTCTCGGTGTTGTTGCGGCCGTCGGACGTTTCGCCCGCGAGGTGGCCGTGGTTGGGCCTGCTCGCGCCCTTGGCGGTGGCCGCGGCGGTGCGCTCGGTGGCGGAGATTCCGGCGCTGGTGAAATGGCCCAACGACGTACTGCTGGATGACCGCAAACTCGCCGGCATCCTGCTCGAACGCGTCGACACCCCGGACGGCCCGGCCGCCGTCGTCGGCATCGGGCTGAACGTCACCTTGCGCGAGGACGAACGCCCGCACCCGGCCGCGACCTCGCTCGCCATCGAGGCGGCGGCGACCACGGACCGCGTGACCGTACTCTCGGCGATCCTGCGCGACCTCGCCACCCGCTACCAGGACTGGTCCGCCGCGAAGGGCGATCCGGCCCAACTGCTGGCCGACTACACCGAACTCTCGGCCACCTTCGGCCGCGACGTACGCGTCGAACTCCCCGACGGCACCACCCTCATCGGCACCGCCACCGGCCTCGACCCCGAAGGCCGCCTACTCGTGCAAACGGGGTCCGGCCCCCGCCCTCTAGCCGCAGGGGACGTCACCCACCTTCGCGCGATCTAGCTGGTGAAGAGTTTGGCCGCCGTGATGAGGGTTTGGACGATGCCGTAGCCGAGGAGGACGGCTACCAAGGCCCAGGAGATGACCAGGCGGGCGGTTTGGCCGGTGGGGGTGTCGTTCATGCGTGGCTCCCGGCGGTCTCGGATTCGGTTTTCTCGTGGTGGCGGGCGGCGACTGGGCGGATTAGGAGGTTCGCGATGAAGCCGATCGCTAGTACGCCGACCATCGTGAACAGTGCCGGCCGATAGGCGTCGGCCGTCAGCGTTCCCGGTTTGCCCTCGCGGTCGAGGAAGCCGTTGATGATCAGCGGTCCGGCCACGCCCGCGAGCGACCAGGCGGTGAGCAGCCGGCCGTGGATCGCGCCGACCTGGTACGTGCCGAAGAGGTCGCGCAGATACGCCGGTACGGTCGCGAAACCCCCGCCGTAGAAGGACAGGATGACGGCCGCGAGCGCGACGAAGACCAGCGTGCTGCTACTGCCGATCGAGGCCAGCAGGAAGTAGAACACCATGCCGACGCCGAGGTACATCGCGTAGATCGGCTTGCGCCCGATGACGTCCGACGTCGACGACCAGGCGAATCGGCCCGCCATGTTGAAGATCGACAGCAGACCGACGAACCCGGCCGCGGCGGCGACCGCCACCGAGGACTTGCCGTCGGTGCGGAAGAAGTCCTGGATCATCGGGCTGGCCTGCTCGAGGATGCCGATCCCGGCCGTGACGTTGCAGAGCAGGACGGTCCAGAGCAGCCAGAACTGCGGCGTACGAATGGCGTTCGCGGCGGAGACGTTGGCCGTCGTGACGAGCGGTTTCGCCTTCACCGACGCCGGATCGAACCCCGCGGGCTTCCAGCCGGGAGCCGGGACGCGGATGTTGAAGACGCCGAACATCATCACCAGGAAATACCCGATGCCGAGGGTGAGGAACAGCCCGACCAGGGCACCACTGCCGGCCACGGAGGACGAGACCTTCGGGTCATACCCCGCGTCGTACATCGAGAGCAGTTGCCTGGAGAGCGGGCTTGCGACCAGGGCACCACCGCCGAAACCCATGATGGCCAGGCCGGTCGCGAGGCCCGGGCGATCCGGGAACCACTTGATCAGCGTCGAGACGGGGGAGATGTAGCCGATGCCCAGGCCGATACCGCCGATGAAGCCGTAGCCGAGGTAGACCAGCCACAACTGGCCGGTGGCGATACCGAGCGCGCCGACGGCGAATCCGCTGGCCCAGAAGGAGGCCGAGACGAACATCGCCTTGCGCGGGCCGTTGCGTTCCACCCAGGTGCCGCCGATCGCGGCCGACAACCCGAGCATCACGATGGCGATGCTGAAGATGACGCCGATGGCGGTCTGGCTGGTGTCGAAATGCTTGACCAGTGAGGTTTTGTACACGCTGGTCGCATAGGCCTGGCCGATGCACAGGTGAACGGCTAGGGCGGCTGGCGGGATCAGCCAGCGGCTATAACCGGGTGGCGCGATCGTGTGCTCGCGGTCCAATACCGAGAAGATGCCCATGACAACCTTTCCGGAATACAGAATCCCCCGGCCGAGATCTTCTATCGGGACCGGCCGGGTTGGGAAGCCCTATCCCAGGTTCTTTGCGCTAAGCGGTAGGAACCGGCCGCTGAGGTGCAGCCGTTCACCCCGTGGCCCTGCCAGACTGTGCGTATGGCGATTTCGGCGAAACTGCTGGGCGAGGACGAGTACGTCGTCGCGAGTACCCGTACGCACTGGAAGGCCCTGATCATCCCGGCGCTGGTGCTGATCCTGGTGGCCGGCGGCGGTGGCGTCCTGGTCGCGATCATCCCGGCCGGTGGGCTGCAGACCCCGTTGCGGATCCTGATCGGCGCGGTCGCGCTGGTGGCGTTCGCGATCTGGGTGCTGAAGCCGTTCCTCGGCTGGTACTTCTCGACCTACACGCTGACCAACCGGCGCATGATCACCCGCCACGGCGTGCTGAACCGCACCGGCCGGGACATCCCGCTGATGCGGATCAACGATGTGTCGTACGAGCACCACCTGATGGACCGGCTGCTCGGTTGCGGCACGCTGATGATCGAATCGGCCGGCGAGCGTGGTCAGGTGATCCTGCCGGACGTGCCGCACGTCGAGCGGATCCACCTGAAGATGTCGGACCTGCTCTTCGGCGGCCCGGACGGCAAGACCGGCGACGGCTTCCTGGACGACGAACAGCCGCAGCGGCAGCCCGAACAGCGCCCTCGCGGAACCGACGCCGCGACCCTCTTCAACTCAGAAGAAGACAAGCCCTAGCGGGTAAGGAGAAGCTCAGCGGACGGCCGGGAGGTCGCCGGTGTCCTCGGTCAGTTGCTGCAGCTTCTCATCGCTGAAAGGGATTTCCTTCTCCACCTCGTCAAGCGCGATCTCCTCACGGAAGACCCACTTGCGGTACGACCAGAAACGGAACAGCGTGCCCAGGCCGAGGCCGACGAAGTTCGCCGCGATGTTGTCGGCG
The DNA here is from genome assembly GCF_036226525.1 of Kribbella sp. NBC_01245. Lineage (NCBI taxonomy): Bacteria > Bacillati > Actinomycetota > Actinomycetes > Propionibacteriales > Kribbellaceae > Kribbella > Kribbella sp. NBC_01245. The sequence goes on along the minus strand of NZ_CP108487.1, from coordinate 4,127,011 downwards.
AGTGCGGTGTGCAGGTCCAGCACGTAGCGCGAGAACGCCAGGCAGGCCGACGCGATCAGCAGACCGACGCCGTTGAGCACGAAGAACAGCACGTACTCCCGGTGCAGGCCGGTGCGCTCGCGGTGCCGCCAGGTCCAGTGCCGGTTGCCCAGGTACGTCGCGATGGTTGCCGCGGTCACCGAGATGAACTTGGCCGTGACGGGCTTGTGATGCAGCATGCCCTCGCCGGCGTCACCGAAGACGAGCGGGTTGTCGAACACCAGCCAGTTGTAGATGGGCAGGTCGACGATGAGCCCGAGCAGGCCGACCAGACCGAACTTGGCCACCTCGTGCACCAGATGTTCGACCTGGCGGTACAGCGTCGTGACGATCTTCAAGGGGCCGTCGCGCTTTCTGTGATCTCTGCTTCTGTGAACTCTGCGTTAAGCGGGCAACTCTGCGTAGGAGCGCAAATACCCAGACTACCCATCAAGGGTCCATAGCACGAAAACGGCCCCGGCCCGGCCAAACCCAGCGTGCCGACCGACTACGCTCCGAGGGTGGAATTCTCGCGTGACGACCTACCCGTCGGAACCCCGGTCGTCGGCATGGTCGGTGGCGGCCAGCTGGCCCGGATGACCCAGGAGACCGCGATCGCGCTCGGCGTCCAGCTGCGGGTGCTCGCGGAGGGGCCCGCGGTCTCGGCCGCGCAGGCCGTCGCGGACGCGCCGGTGGGCGACTACCGCGACCCCGACGCCGTACGGCGCTTCGTCGCCGGGTGCGACGTGGTGACGTTCGACCACGAGCATGTGCCGACCGACCTGCTGCGTGAGCTCGAGGCCGCCGGGGTGGCGGTTCGGCCCGGTCCGGACGCGCTGGTGCATGCCCAGGACAAGGGCGTGATGCGCGAGCGGCTGGCCAAGATCGGCATTCCGTCGCCCGAGTTCGCGCTGGTCGCGGATGTCGCCGAGGCGGTCGCCTTCGCCGAACGCGTTGGCGGCTTCCCGATCGTGCTGAAGACCACGCGAGGCGGGTACGACGGCAAGGGCGTCTGGGTGGTGGACGACGCGAGCGAATGCACAGACGCGTTCGCGGCCGGCGTGCCGATCCTCGCCGAGGAGAAGGTCGACTTCGTCCGCGAGTTGTCCGCATTGGTTGTGCGCTCGCCGCATGGTCAGGCCGTGGCCTATCCGATCGTCGAGTCGGTCCAGATCGACGGGATCTGCGTCGAGGTCACCGCGCCGGCGCCCGGGCTCGACGCGGATCGCGCGGCGAAGGCCCAGCAGGGTGCACTACGCATTGCCGGTGAGCTGGGCGTTGTCGGGGTGCTCGCAGTGGAGATGTTCGAGGCCCGCGACGGCCGGTTGCTGGTCAACGAACTGGCGATGCGCCCGCATAACACTGGCCACTGGTCGATCGAAGGCGCGGTCACCTCGCAGTTCGAGAACCACCTCCGCGCCGTACTGGATCTGCCGCTGGGATCGCCCGCCGCGCGTGCGCCGTACACCGTGATGGTGAACGTGCTCGGCGGTGACGTCGCGGATATGCACAAGGGCCTGCTGCACTGCATGGCCCGCGATCCCGAGCTGAAGGTCCACTTCTACGGCAAGCCCGTGAAGCCCGGCCGGAAGGTGGGCCACGTGACGGCCTACGGCACGGACCTGGACGTTGTCCGCGAACGCGCGCGCCACGCGGCGGCGTACCTGACCGGCACCATCGATGAGTAGGAGCACTAAGTGAGCGCTGTCGTCGGGATCCTGATGGGGTCCGACTCCGACTGGCCGACGATGGAGGCGGCGGCGCGGGTTTGCCATGACTTCGGCGTGCCCTTCGAGGCGGACGTGTTGTCGGCGCACCGGATGGCCGAGGAGATGATCGAGTACGGCAAGGCGGCGCACGAGCGTGGGCTCAAGGTGCTGATCGCCGGTGCGGGTGGTGCCGCGCATCTGCCGGGCATGCTCGCGTCGGTCACGCCATTGCCGGTGATCGGGGTGCCGGTGCCGCTGAAGTACCTCGACGGAATGGACTCGCTGCTCTCGATCGTGCAGATGCCGGCCGGCGTTCCGGTCGCGACCGTGTCGATCGGGAACGCGCGTAATGCCGGCCTGCTGGCGGTCCGCATTCTCGCTACCTCGGATACCGCGTTGCAGGCCAAGATGACGGACTTCCAGAGGGATCTGGCGGAGCAGGCCAGAGCCAAAGGTGGTACGGTCCGAGCCGCTGTCGACGGGTTCGGTAAAGCCTGACAGCGGAGAGTTTCCACCAATGCGGGGTGGGTAATCGAAAGATCCCACCACCTGTCGTCTAAGGTCGTCGATCGTGACTCCGCCCGTTGAACCGGACACGCAGCGCATCCCGGTCCGTTACTGGATCTGGCTGCTCGGCGCTGCCGTCTCCCTGCTCGGCGACTACACGATGACGTTCGCCGTCGGCTGGTCCGCGACCCAGTACGGCGGTCGTGTGGCCGGGCTCGTGCTTTTGCTGATGGTGGCACCGCGCGCGGTGCTGCTGCTGATCGGTGGTGCCGTCGGCGACCGCTTCGGCGCGCCGCGCGTGCTGCTCGCCAGTTGCGTCGCGATGTTCGTCCTGACCGCGGCGCTGGTGCCGGCCAGTCTCGAATTCGGTGAGCCGATCTGGCTGCTGATCGTCACCAGCTTCGGCCTCGGTGTGATCGAGGCCTTCTTTTTGCCGTCGTACCGGTCAATGCCGCGACTGCTGGTGCCGACCTCCGTCGTACCGCGCGCACTGGCCAGCCTGCAGGTGCTCGGCGTGCTCTTCGCCGTCTGCGGTACGGCGATCGGTGGTCTGGTCGTCGGCTGGGCCGGCTTGAAGGCCGCGTCCGGGCTGAACGCGATCACCTTCCTGGTGATGATCGCGACCCTGGTGATCATTCGCGGTACGACGCAGCAGCACGGCGCCACCGGGACCAGGATTCTGCGCTCGATCGGCGACGGGCTGAAGGTGGCCTTCGGCAACCCGCTGACCCGGACGCTGCTGATCGTGATGCTGATCGCGTACGGCCTGCTGCAGCCGATGGACGGGCTGCTGCTACCGCTGCTGGCTCGCGATCATGGCTGGAGCGCCTCGACCGCGGCCCTGCTGCTGTCGTGTCGTGCCCTTGGCGTCGGCATCATCGCGCTGCGCATCATGACCAGGGGAGCGTTCGCCCGGCCCGGCCTGGTCGCGCCGTTCGGCCTGGTGATCGCGGGGGTCGGGCTCTTCGGCCTGTCGGAGCTGGAGGCACTGCCGCTGGCGATCGCCTCGGCCATGATCAGCGGTATCGGCGTCGGCGTCTTCACCGGTCACCTGCTGCCGCTGCTGATGAACTCGGTCGAGAAGGAGTACCAGTCCCGCCTGCAGTCCGTGGTGGTGCTGTGCCAGAGCTCAGCCGTCGTGATCATGAATCCGCTACTCGGCACCTTCGCCGACCTCAACGCCATCGGCATCACCGGCGTCTGCCTAGGCGTCGGCATCGCCTCCGCCCTCCTAGGCGTAATCGCCCTGAACCGCCCCATCTTCCGCAACGCCACGGTCTAACCTCTCTTTTTTTCATTCATTCGTCGCATTCCGCACTCTGCCGTCCGCTCACCTGCACAGGTCCGCTGGGCTGAGAGGGCGGAATGCGACGAATGAATGCAAAAAAGAGAGGACCGCCCCTCGCGCCGGATTGGCGGAGGGGCGGTCCTCGGTCGGGACTAGGGTTTGCCGGGGGCTCGGTAGATCCAGCCGGCGGTTCGCCAGGCGATGGGGTCGAGGCTGAGGCGGGCGTCGACGATGACGGGGGACTCGACGACGGACTTGAGCTGGTTCGGGTCGAGTTCGCGGAATTCGGGCCACTCGGTCAGGTGCAGCACCAGGTGGGCGCCTTCGCAGGCCTCGGCGGCGGAGGCGGCGTACCGCAGGGTCGGGCGGACCCGGCGCGCGTTGTCCATCGCCTCGGGGTCGTAGACCGTGACGGTGGCGCCGTGCAGCTGGATGCGGCCGGCCACGTCGAGGGCGGGCGAGTCGCGGACGTCGTCCGTGCCGGCCTTGAAGGCGGCACCGAGGACGGTCACGTTCCGGCCGACCCAGTCGGCGCCGAGCAGCTCGTGGGTCAGGTCGACGATGCGCGAACGGCGTCGCCGGTTGATGTCGTCGACCTCGCGGAGCAGCGTGATGACCTCTTCGACGCCGATCTCGCCCGCGCGGGCCATGAACGCGCGCAGGTCCTTCGGCAGGCAGCCGCCGCCGTACCCGGGGCCGGCGTTGAGCATGCCGCGGCCGATCCGCTTGTCGAAACCGAGCGCGTCGGCCAGCTGGGTGACGTTGGCGCCGGTCGCGTCGCACATCTCGGCCATCGCGTTGATGAAGGAGATCTTCGTGGCCAGGAAGGCGTTCGCGCCGCCCTTGACCAGCTCGGCCGTCGGGCGGTTGCACACCACGACGGGCGTGCCGTCGGCGATCGGCGTCGCGAAGACCTCGCGCAGCACGGCCTCGGCCTTGGTGGACTCGACCCCGAAGACGAGGCGGTCGGGCCGCAGGGTGTCGTCGACGCCGTGCGCCTCGCGGAGGAACTCGGGCTGCCAGGCGACCTCGATCGCCGCACCGGCGGGGGATTCGGTCTGGAAGCGCTGCTCGATCTTGGCCGACGTACCGACCGGGACGGTGGACCGGCCGACCACCAGAGTCGGCTGGGTCAGCAGATGCGCGAGCATGTCGACCACGGAGTTGACCTGGGACAGGTCCGCCGCGTCACTGCCGTCGGTCTGCGGGGTGCCGACGCAGATGAAATGTACGTCGGCCCAGTCGGCGATCTCGCGGTAGTCGTTGGTGAACCGCAGCCGGCCGGACTCGGTATGCGTCTTCAGCAGCGGATCCAGACCCGGCTCGTACAGCGGCGCGCGCCCCTCGTTCAGCAGCTTGAGGCGGTGCTCGTCGATCTCGACGCCGATCACGTCGAAACCGAATTCGGCCATTCCCGCGGCGGTGTTGGCGCCGAGGTAGTTGGTACCGATGACAGAGATGCGCAGAGGGCGGTCAGCCGGGGTCGAACCTTGGGTCATGCGGGCGACTCTACCCATCCCGGTAACGCGCGCGTGACCGGATCGTGTCCAAGCAGCGACCGAGTGCGTTCTGTCACTTTCCGGCGTCACCGTCTCCCGGCACGAGCGGGTTCGTCGTAGATTGCGACTCGTGAGTAACTCTTTCGACCTTTACGCGCTGTCCGAGGAGCACCAGGCCATCCGCGAGGCGGTGCGCGCGGTCTGTGACGCCAAGGTCGCGCCGCACGCCGGTGACGTGGACGAACTGGCCGAGTTCCCCAAGGCGTCGTACGACGCGCTGAAGGCGGCCGACTTCCACGCGCCGCACATCCCCGAGCAGTACGGCGGCGCCGGCGCGGACGCGCTCGCGACGGTGATCGTGATCGAGGAGGTCGCGCGGGCGTGTGCCTCGACCTCGCTGATCCCGGCCGTGAACAAGCTCGGCTCGTTGCCGCTGCTGCTCTCGGGGTCCGACGAGGTCAAGCAGGCGTACTTGCCGCCGGTGGCCGCGGGTGACGCGATGTTCTCGTACTGCCTTTCGGAGCCGGAGGCCGGTTCGGACGCCGTCTCGATGAAGACGCGGGCGGTGCTCGACGGCGACCACTACGTGCTCAACGGCGTGAAGCGCTGGATCACCAACGCCGGCGTCAGCGAGTACTACACGGTCTTCGCGGTGACCGACCCGGACGCGCGCTCTCGCGGCATCAGCGCGTTCGTGGTGGAGAAGTCCGACGACGGCGTCAGCTTCGGCGCCCCGGAGAAGAAGCTCGGCATCAAGGGGTCGCCGACGCGTGAGGTCTACCTCGACAACGTGCGCATTCCCGTGTCGCGGCTGATCGGCGATCCCGGCACCGGCTTCGGTACGGCGATGTCGACGCTCGACCACACCCGCGTCACGATCGCCGCGCAGGCCCTCGGTATCGCGCAGGGTGCTCTCGACTACGCCCTCGGATATGTCCAGGAGCGCAAGCAGTTCGGCAAGGCGATCGCGGAGTTCCAGGGCCTGCAGTTCATGCTCGCGGACATGGGTATGAAGATCGAGGCGGCCCGCCAGTTGACGTACGCCGCCGCGGCCCGTTCCGAGCGAGGCGATTCCGATCTGACGTACTTCGGCGCCGCCGCGAAGTGCTTCGCCTCGGACGTCGCGATGGCCGTCACCGTGGACGCCGTACAACTCCTTGGTGGTTACGGCTACACCCACGACTACCCGGTCGAGCGCATGATGCGCGACGCCAAGATCACCCAAATCTACGAAGGCACCAACCAGGTCCAGCGCATCGTCATGGCCCGCCAACTCCTCAAGGGGCTCTAAACGCCTTCCAGGATGTCGATGCCGTCGACGGTGAACGCGCCCGACACGACTGTGACTGACAGGGTGTGGGGGTCGGCAGCCTTGAGTCCACGCAGCCAATGTGACGTCTGGCGGGTGCCGGTGGCTCCGACCGTGACTCGCTGGGCGGGTGCGCCGTCGACGGACACGTCGAGGGTGGCCGGTGCGGTCGCTCCGAAGATGTTGAGCCCCGTACCGCGGAACGGCACCGTCAACGACGCACCTGCGCTGAGGACGTGCAGCGTTCGGTTGTAGTTAGCGAAACCCACTTGCTGGAACTGCGCCGCACCGGTGTAGGCGAGGCCGGGAGAAGTGTCGTCCAGCTTGTCCGAACGCCACGCATGCCCCTCGACCGGTACGACCGAGAGATTGTCCCAGCTGTTCTGGTAGTAGCCGGAAGTCAGTGCGAGACGACCGGCCATGACCGTGTTCGGGGCCGAGTCGGTCCAGGTCGTCAGCTCGGAACCATCCACCGCCGGGGTGATCTGGTTCTCCTTCGCCTCCAGCGAGATGCGGTGCCAGGCATCCGGGTCGAAGCCCGCGATGCTGCCCGAGGCGACGACCTTATCGAGCTTGCGCAGTTGCCATTCGCCGGCGGGGGACAGGCGCAAGGCGTAGGTGGCGAGATCCGATCCCTGGGTGACCACGTGCCGCACACCCAGCCCGGCGAAGTTGGGAAGGTTGGGGTTCCGGACCAACGGGTCGAAGCGCACATCGACCGACGCGCGGTAGTTCGCCCAGGTGTGGTCGCCCAGGATCGTCGCCGGTGCCGCCGTCGAGAGCTGGTTCATGGACCCGTCGCCCCAGGGGTTCCAGGTGTAGCCGCGGTTGTCGGCGTGGATGCGTTGCTGGAGGACGTGGTTCCGGCTGCCGTCGCCGGAGTCGACCACCTCGAAGGCGCCGTTCTGGTCGGCCGTGTAGCGCGGTGTGCCTCCTCGCCGCTCCAGGTAGGTCATGTCGACGCCGTTGACGTTCTCGGTGGCGTAGCCGGCGTACTCGAAGTCATCGGCATACGGGAGCGCAAGCGGTGAATTCTCGGCGCTCGGCGCGTACTCACCACTGGTGTATTCCTTGGCCGACTGGTGGATCCCGCGGGGTTGTGACGACATGGTGAGCAGCGAGTACGGCTCGACCTTGATGCGATACACGAAGTACTTGCTGCCGTCGTCGCCGGTCTCCGAGCGCACCGGCGTGACGTAGCCGATGTTCTTGAAGTGGTTCACGTCGACGGGTTGCTTGGCGGCGTCGTCCGGTCCCTTGGTCTGCCACAGGTAGAGGGGCGTCCTCGACGTGGTGCCGAGATCGGTCACCTTGACCTCGAAGTACCGGGCCTTGCTGGTGTTGTTGGCGTGGACCTGGGCGAAGTCGGTGCGGTCGGCCTTAGCGTCGGCCGGCTTGGCCGGCTCGCGCAGTGTCAGGTGCGTTCGGGTACTCGAGTCGACCGCGGTGCCGCCGTCGGCGAACGTTCCGTCGCCGTAACTGGCGCCCTCGATGTACTCCCACCCTTGGCCGATGAACTGCATGAAATGCCGTACCAGCGTGATCCCGACCCCGCCCTCGTAGTAGCCGGACCACGGGTCCGAGGCCCGGATCAGATGCTTGGGGGAGTACGACGATCCCTCATAGAGGGCGCTCACGGCCGGCTGAAAGAGGAAGGAGGTCATGTGCGCCGGGTTGTCACCGGAGCCGGACCACCGGTAGGCGTTGATGAATCGGTCGGCGATATCGACCGCGCCGACCGTTCCGCCGATCCCGCCACGCTCCGGTTGGGCGTTGATTCGGTACTCCGGGTCGATCATCGGCGCGACGCCCTCGGAGTAGATGATCTCTTTCCCGTACTCCTTGTTGAGCCTGGTGAGGTGCGGCCCACCCCCGATCGTGTAATGGATGCCGATGGCATCGACCTGGCTGAGTGCCTCGGGGCTGTTCAGGATTGCCTGGGAGACCGTTTCGCCGTTGCGGTAGGAGTCCATCGCGACGACTTTGATCTTGGAGTAGTCGTATCGCGCGTCGCCGGCCCGGGCGTCCGCCTGTAGCCGCTTCGCGAAGTCGACCACCCAGCCGAGCTCCGAGGAGAGGTGGTTCATGTTCACTTCGTTCTGCGACGGGCTGATGTAGTCGAACTTGATGCCGTACGCGTCGTACGCGGCGTCGATCGTCTCCTTGTACCAGCGGTACCGGTCGGCCGGCCGGTTACCGGTCCAGGACGGCTCGCCCCAGCGCAGCGCTTCGACCTTGAGGTGCGGGTTGATCGTCTTCGCGTCCGCGATGAGCCGGAAGCCGGCGCCACGAAGGACGTCTGCCGGTTCGTCCGCACTGCGCTTTGTCGCAGGCTCAGCGCCTGAGGAGGTGTTGGTGTCCGAGCCGAGCTCGACCTTCATGTGGTTCAGCCCCGCGCCGGTGCGCCGGTTGAACAGGAGGTTGAGGATCTTCCAGTAGGCCGCCGGGTTCTCCTCGCGATAGTCGAGCAACAGCCGCGACGTGTTGTTGCAGGAGACGGAACCGAAGCCACCGAAAACGTTGTAGGCGTCCCCGCCTGCATCTCGCTGCACATCGTCGCCGTCGACGACGATGTCCTTCCAGGCGGTGGCGTTGTCGCCGAACGACAGCTCTGGAAGCCCTTTCGCGGGACTCGTCGGCTCGCTGACCGAGATGGCGAAGGAGGGCGCGGTGGCCCAAACGGAGGTGACGATCAGCGCCATGGATATTGCCCGGCGCCACCGGGGGTTGACCACCATGCTCGTGCCTCCCACGATTCGACGGTTCGCATCCGACCGGCTCTGGCGGGTCCTCTGATCGCGATGCGGAGGAGACGAGCCTCGTCCGCGGCCGATGGCGGCAGCAAGAGTTCGAACGCACTCGATCAAAAACCGCCACAACCGCTCAACAGGCCTGGGCCTGCCGATCCCACCTCTGCTAGCGCTGCCGGGCCGACTGGGTGCGCCAGCCGTAGGGCGTTATGCCGGGAGGCTTGAAGACCGAGAGGATGACCGTGAGGAGCAGGACGGTCAGGCCGCCTATCGAGTGGAGCAGGGTTCCCGGCAACACGCGTGGGTCGGCAGCAGTTGCGGCCGCTCGGCCCAGGTGGGTGACGGTCGGGACTTCGGCCAGGAGGATGCCGGCGGCGAAGATGGTGAGCAGGAGCTTCACCAGCACCCAGTAGTGGCGCAGTAATCCCCAAGAGGTGCCGAGCGCGTTCACGGTTCCGATGATCACGGACGCGATGGCCAGCGGTGCGATGACGTACACGACGATCAGGCTCATCGCGACGTACGCGCCTCGTGCTGTCTGCGGGTCGTTGCTGGTGACGGCCGTGATGTCCAGGGCGAGATAGGCGAGTACGGCGCCTAACCAGCCGACCGAGGTGCTGATGTGCAGCGTCAGTACGGTCTTGCGCAGGCGCGGCGGCAAGCTCACTGTCAGCCGCCGGCCGGGTGGCCCAGCGTCGGGGCAGCCGCACTGGTTGGCGATCCGCTGCCGGTGTGCCGGCCCGGGCCGTGGTCGCCCCCGACGCCGGTGAGCATCGCGATCACGACCAGCAGCAGGATGATCGCGACGACAAGCGCGGACAGCTTCACCCAGCGAGGCATCCGTGGCGGACCGCTGCTGGGGCCGTGGCCCGAATCGGCATCTGCGGGGCCGGGACGGTTTGCCATGAGGGGCCTCCAGAGACTTCGCGAGGTCCCATCAGACCATTTTTCGATACACAGTGTCTATAGCACAGACGGTTCGTCCGAGTAGCGTCAACGCGTATGCTTCGAGCGTGCCCAAGCTATGGAGTGAGACGGTCGACGCGCATCGGCGCACCGTGCGGGAGGCGATCATGGAGGCGACCTGGGCGCTGGTGGCTGAGCGCGGCCCGCTGTCGGTGACGATGACCCAGGTTGCCGAGAGCGCGGGGGTTGGGCGCGCCACGCTCTACAAGTACTTCCCTGACGTCGAAGCGATCTTGGTCGCCTACCACGATCAACACGTCTCCAGTCATCTCGAGCAGCTGCTCCAGCTGGGTGATCAGGCCGGTGACCCGGCGCAACGGCTTCAAGCCGTGCTGACGCGCTACGCCCTCATTTGCCACCGCCGCAAACGGCATGGATCCGACGAGCTCGCAGCTCTCTTGCATCGGGACGGGCGGGTCGATCATGCCCAGCAGCGGCTGATCGCTCACTTTCAGGAACTCATCGCCGCGGCGGCCTCGAACGGCGATGTGCGGCGCGATCTGGCGCCGGATGAGCTTGCGAGTTACTGCGTTCACGCCCTCTCCGCGGCCGGCGACCTGGCCTCGGAAGCTGCGGTCAGTCGCCTCGTCGCGGTCACCATGGCCGGGCTGTCCGGCTAAACCTCCTCGGCCTGGTCGTAGGCGTTGAGTAGGCGGATTCGGGAGTTCTCAAGGTGGGTTCGCATGGCCTGTTCGGCGGCGGCCGGGTCGTGGTCGAGGATCGTGTCCCGGATCGCCTGGTGTTCGGTGGCCGTGACGTCGGCGATGCCGTGCCGGAAGTAGAGCCGGTACGAGTGGACGTGGGCGCGTAGCCGGTCCAGCGTTTCGGCGATGAGCGGATTGCCGCTCGCGCTCGCGATCGTGCGGTGCAGCTTCGCGTCCTCCTCGGCGAAGTCGCGGTACGCCTGATAGCTGTCGCCGTAGACGGCCGGCGTCATCGCCTCGATGGCGTCGTCGATGTCCTGGCGGTCGCGGTCCGACGCGTTGAGAGCGGCACGGGCGGCGGCCGCGGGCTCGAGCAACAGCCGGATGTCGTACAGATCGAGAAGGGCCTGGCGCCCGAGTAGCGGCGCGACCAAGTAGCCCGCGTTCGGCCGCCGGACCACCAAGCCCTCGGCTTCGCAGCGGAACAGCGCTTCGCGCACCGGCGTCGGCGAGACCTGCAGGTCCCGGGACAGGCCGTCGATCGACAGTCGCGTGCCGGGCTCCAAGTCGTGGTCCATCAGCAGGCGCTTGACCGACTCGTACACGCTCTCGCGCAGCATCAGCCGCGGCGCGGGCTGCAACTTGGGTGTCTGCCCTGGACTGACGCGCTGCTGGTCATCGCCCACCGAATTCCTCCTCCCGCTCCGCCTGGGCCCAACCCTAGTGGTGTGTCTTGCGCCATTGACACCCGGCCAGTCAGCTTCCAATATCGTATCCGATCCACGAGGACCTCCGCATCCGACGATTGGAAAGGCCGTACCTATGCCGACGCCCGACTCATCCGCCCCTCGCCCTCGGCGCCGTTCGATCGTTCTCGGTGCGCCGGCTGTCGGAGCCGCAGCCACGTTGCTCGGTTCGACGGCCGGCGCAGCCCACGCCGCGCCGATCGCGACCACCCAGGCCGTCCTGGACGGCACCGGCCAGCGGCTGGACGCGCAGCTGGCGCTGTCGAGACTGCGCTTCGGCCTCTTCGTCCATTTCGGGCCGGCCAGCCTGACCCAGCGCGAGACCGGCTGGGGCCGGCGCGCATACCGACCCGGCCGGCCGGATGACGGTGCGCCGTACAACGATCCGAACGCGACCTCGGACCCGGTCTACGACGTGGCGTACAAGTCGTTCCTGCCGGCGGTGGGCTGGGCCGAGGGCCTGGCCGACGTCGCCGTCTCAGCGGGCATGAAGTACCTGGTGCTGACCAGCAAGCACCACGACGGCTTTCCCATGTTCCGGGCCCGGAACTTCGCTGACTCGTTCTACCCGGACTTCGCCGCCACCCCGCTGGGAAAGTCGGGCCGGGATCTGACCATGGAGGTCGCGCAGGCGTGCCGCTCACGCGGTCTCGAGTTGGGCCTCTACTACTCCGGCTGGGACTGGACGCATCCGAAGGTCGTCGCCGGCAAGTACGAGGACTACTACCCGTACATGATGGACCACCTGAACCAGCTGATGCGCAACTACGGGAAGATCTCCTTCCTTTGGTACGACGGCATCATGCCGGCGCCGCTCGACGTCTACCGGCCGCCGACCTTCCACTCGGTCCCACGAAACCTGCAGCCCGAACTGCTCATCAACAACCGTGGCTACGCACTCAACTGGGCCGAACCGAGGCCCACGTTGAACGGCGACTACTACACGCCTGAGCAACGGATCGGGTCGTTCGATGTGTCGCGGGCGTGGGAGTCGTGCATCACCATCGGGCAGCAGTGGTCCTGGCGTGAGAACGACGTACTGAAGTCGCCCGCGACGATCATCAAGACGCTGATCGCGACCGCGACCGGGGACGGCAACCTGCTCTTCAACGTGGGACCCAAGCCGTCAGGGGAGGTGGACAAGCCGCAACGGGACAGGCTGGCCGAGGTCGGGCAATGGGTGAAGACCTACGGGGGTGCGATCTACGGCACCCGTGGCGGACCGGTCCCGCCGAGCAGCTTCGCGGCGACGACCTTCAAGGACCGCACGATGAACCTGTTCCTCTTCTCGCGATCAGCGAGCCAGAAGGTCACATTGCCGAATCTGAACAACAAACTGCGCGCCGCGAAGACGACGAAGGGCAGCTCCGTCCCCTTCACTCTGGACGGCAATGGGCGTGCCGAGCTCAACCTGACCGGGCTCGATACCTCCGCGGGCCCGGTGGAGCTGATCCATCTGACGTACACCGATCCGCTGTCGCACGAGTACGTGATCCCCGACGCGATCACCCAGCCGGTGCGACCCGGAAACCTCGCGCTGCGCAAACCGGCCACCCAGATCTCCACCGACTACGGCGGCGACGCGGCCCGCGCCGTTGATGGGAACACCGACGGCGACTACAACCACAACTCCGTCACCCACACCGCGGTCGACGCCACGGAGGCCTGGTGGCAAGTCGACCTCGGCGCCTCGGCCGCCATCGGCGACGTGGAGGTCTACAACCGCACCGGAGGCTTCGAGTTCCGGTTGACCGACTTCTGGGTGATCGTCTCCGACAACCCCATCGCCGCCCAGGACCTGGCCACCGCCCGCACCGGCCCCGGAGTCACGGCCAAGCGTCACGCCGGCGAAGGCGGAACGCCGAGCACGATCAACTTCGGCGGCGCCACCGGACGGTACGTCCGGATCCAGCTCGAGAACCAGAACGGCCCGCTGTCACTCGCCGAGGTCAGCGTCTACGCACACGCCTAACCCCGGCCAGGAAGTCGTCGACCATCGCGGTCTGTACGTCCTCGGGAAAGCGGGCAGGGTCGAAGAGGGCCTGTACGACGAGTCCGTGGGTGAACGCGACCGCGGTGGCGGCGAGTTGTTCCGGGTCGGCGGCTTGGGGCAACTCGCCGAGGCGGCGGGCGTCTTCGAAGTGCGGGCGGATCGTGGCGCGCAACCGGGTGTAGCGATCGGCCTGGTCCGCCGCGAGCCCGCCGTCGGCGAGGGCCAGATCCCAGGAGCTGACCCAGATGCGATTGCGGGCGGTGTCGTCCAGGGTGAGCGGCAGGATGTCCAGCAGCATGGCCCGTACGGCAGCAAGGCCCGCGGTCGGACGCTCGCGGCGGGGACGTTCCGCGGTGCGCTTCTCCAGCAGATCCAGGGCATGCGCGATCAAGGCCCGCTTGGTCGGGAAGTAGTGCATGAGCATCCCGGTCGAGACGCTCATCGCGGCGGCGACCGAGCGCAGGGTCAGCCCGCCGAATCCCTTGTCCGCAAGCACTTGCCACACCGCCTGCGATACGTCCTTGCGGCGGGCTTCGCGATCTCCTGGTGCTGGGGGCATGCTGCTACGGTACATACCGAACGCTTGTTATGTACCCACGGAATGAGGCTTCTGTGTTCACACTCCCGCTCGGCGTCGATGCTCAACTCCGTCCCCTGGAGCCCTGGCAGGCGCAGGAATTCCTCGCTCATATCGACCGCGCCCGGCCTTCCGTGGACCCGTGGATTCCGTGGGCGTCGCTCAGCACCGACCTCGCCACCGCCACCGAGGTCCTTCAGCGGTACGCCGACAAACAGGCCAAGGACGACGCCCGGATCTACGGCATCTGGCTGGACGGCACGCTGGTCGGCGGCGTCATGTTCACGCGTTTCGACGCCGCCACCGGCGTGTGCGAGATCGGCTGCTGGCTGGAGGTCGCCGGCGAAGGCCGAGGGCTGGTGACGCGGGCATGCCGGGCGTTGATCGACTGGGCCTTCGGGGAGCGCGGGATGAGCCGGATCGAGTGGTCGGTCGCGTCCGGCAACACTCGCAGCATCGAGGTCGCGCGCCGGCTCGGAATGACTCGCGACGGCGTACTGCGGCAGCGCTATCCGTACCGGGGTGTGCGGCAGGACAGCGAGATCTGGTCGCTCCTGGCCGAGGAATGGTCTCCTGAGACGCCCGTGGTTAGCGTCAAGGCCGAGCTCGACCACCTGATGCGCACGTTCCTCGGCGCGTTCACCAACACCGGTGGCAGTCGGCCGAACGTCGACGTCATCCGGGAGACGTTCATTCCGCGAGGGATGATCATCAGCAACGTCGGGGACGAGCCTGTGATCTACGACCTCGACGCGTTCATCGAGCCGCGGGCGAAGATGCTCACCGATGGCACGCTGACGGAGTTCTCCGAATGGGAAGTCGCCGAGCGAACCGAGATCTTCGAGTCGATCGCGCACCGGTTCAGCGAATACCGCAAGTCCGGCTTCCTCGACGGCGAGTGGTTCGAGGGCGCCGGCCGCAAGACCACCCAATACGTCCGTACGCCGGCCGGCTGGCGAATGAGCTCAATGGCCTGGGACGACGTGTAAACCTCGGGGGACCCCATAAGTCTCGCCGGGCGGGTTGGCGTGGGTGCGGGATAACCCTGGTTTTTTCCCGAGCTGGTGTGGATTTCGTGAAGTTTTGCTATCAATCGGTAGTTGCGGTCAGTCGCCCACTGATCGCTCTCCGCCACCGATTTGGAGTGAGGCTCCCATGTCCCGACGCAAGCTCCTGCCGTCCCTCGCCGGACTCGCCGCGATGCTGGTCTTCCCGGCTTTCGCGGCTCCCACGGCGACCGCCGCGCCCATCCCGGCCCCCGAGCCGGTCAGCACGGTCTCCGCCTATGCCGGTTCGCCGCAGGAAGCGGCCAACAACAAGGCGTTCTACGACGCGGTGATGAAGTCCGCCCGCGCCAAGCAGGCCAAGAGCGGTAACGCGCTCGCCGCCGTGACCGTGCGGTACCGGAACAACGCCCCGACCTTCTCCACCCAGATCGCCCGGTCCACCCAGATCTGGAACTCGTCGGTCACGAACGTCCGGCTGGTCCAGAGCACCAGTGGGTACGACTTCTACTACACCGAGGGGAACGACCCGCGCGGTTCGTACGCCTCCACCAACGGCCATGGACGCGGCTACATCTTCCTCGACTACCGCCAGGCGCAGGTGTACGACCCGACCCGGATCACCTCCCACGAGACCGGTCACGTGCTCGGTCTGCCGGACCACTACTCGGGTCCGTGCAGCGAGCTGATGTCCGGCGGTGGCCCCGGCCCGTCCTGCACCAACGCCTACCCGAACTCGAACGAGCGGTCGCGGGTGAACCGCTTGTGGGCCAACGGTTTCGCGCCGACGTCCACCGGTGTGTTCCAGACGGTCCGCTGACGCGTTGAGGTAACAGCCATCCCTGGCTCCGCGCGAGGTCATCACGCCCTAAGCTGACGACGGCGTGAGGAGGTCAGGGGTGGAATCAGCGTCGAACCGGCCACGAGCCGACGTACGGCTGCTCGGGCCCGTCGAGGTCATCGGCCCCGGCGGGCTCGCCGTGCTGCCCGGAAGTCGCCAGCGCGCACTGCTCGGTTTGCTCGCCCTGCAACCCGGTGTGGTCGTCGCGAGAACGACGCTGATCGACGCGTTGTGGGGTGAGGATCCACCTCGTACGGCGCTGAAGACTTTGTACAGCCACGTCACCCGGGTCCGGCAGGCGCTGGAGGCGTGCGGTCTGCCGGATCTCTTCTGCACTCGCGAACCTGGCTATGTGCTGGCGATCTCGCCCGCCGAGGTGGACGTCAGCCGCTTCGAGAAGCAGGTCGCGTCCGCGCGAGCCGCCGCCCGCCCGGCCGAGGCGTCGAAGCTGTTGCACGAGGCAATGACCCTGTGGCGTGGCGACGCCTTCGCCGATGCGCCACTGGCCGGTGCGGCGATGGCCGCGATCGACCGCTTGCAGGAGATCCGGATCAGCGCGGCCGAGGACCTCTGGGCGGCCGAGCTGGAACTGGGCGAGCATGGCCGCTCAGCCTCCGAGCTGGAGGTCCTGGTCGCCCGGCATCCCTACCGGGAGCGGCTGGTCGGGCTCCTGATGACGGCGCGCTATCGCAGCGGCCGGCACGCCGACGCGTTGGAGGCCTACCACCGACTCAGAACGCGTCTGGCGGACGAGCTGGGCGTCGACCCAGGTCCGGAACTCCGGCGTCAGTACGCCGCCATCCTTCGGCACGAAGCCCCGATGAGCCCGGTCGCGGCGAAGCGGCCGCACTTCCCCAAGCCGGCGCAACTACCAGCGCCGGTCGGCCACTTCACCGGCCGGACCAGGGAGCTCGCCGTACTGGATGATGCGGTCAGCCAGGCCAAGGGGCGACCGAGGGTTCTCGCGTTGTCCGGTCCGGGTGGGATGGGGAAGACCGCGTTGGCCCTGCAGTGGGCGCATGCGGTCGAGCACGATTTTCCCGACGGCCAGCTCTTCCTTGATCTGCGCGGCCACGAGCCCGGCCAAGCGATGGCGGCGACTGAGGCGTTGCCGCGTCTACTGCGAAGCCTGGGGGTGTCGACCGACAGAGTTCCTGCGGAGCTGTCCGAGCAGTCCGGGCTCTACAGATCGTTCATGCACAACAAGCGAATCCTCGTCCTCCTTGACAACTGCGGTGCCGTGGATCAACTGCTGCCGCTAGTGCCCGGCGGAGAGTCCAGCTTGTTGCTGGTGACCAGTCGCAGTCGCCTGACCGCGCTCGGGGCACATCACGCCGTACGCCTGGTCGACCTCGACGCCCTCGACAATGACGAGGCACTGGACCTGCTCGGCCAGATGCTCGGCGCCGAGCGGATCGAGAGGGAACCTGACGCGGCCGCCAAGCTGGCCGACCTTTGTGGACGGATGCCGCTGGCCGTGCGGATCGCCGCGGCCATCCTGGCGGCGCATCCGCTTCGTCCGATCACGGAACTCTGTGCCGCCCTCGAGGGGGAGAACCGGCTCGACGCCCTCAGCATCGACGGTGATTCCCGCAGCGTCCGGACCGTCTTCGCCAGCGCGTACGACGCGTTGACGCCGGCGGCCGCTCGGCTGTTCCGGCTACTCGGCCTCCATGCCGGACCGACCGTCCAGGTGCATCTCGCGTCGGCGGCCGCGGACGTTTCGCTGCCGCAGGCCCGCGCGCTGCTGGCGGAATTGGTGACGGCCCAGCTGATCGCCGACCTCGGCCACGACCGGTACCGCTTCCACGACCTGATCCGCCTCTACGCCTCGGAGTGCGCCCAGCAGGACGAGCCGCCCGAGCAGCGCGCGGAGACGATCAGCCGGATCGTCGACTGGTATCTCGCCATCGCCCAGATCGCCAACCGCGCGCTGGATCCGAGCCGCAACCGGGTGGTGCCGACGCTGCAGTACCCGCCCACCGAAACGGGCATCGCCGACGCCACCGACCGCGATGCCGTTCTCGCCTTCCTCGACGGTGAACGGCCCAACCTCGTCCCCGTCACCCGGGCGGCGACCGAGTTGGGGCACCATCGCGCGGCCTGGCAGCTGACGTACCTGCTGACCGGCTGGTTCGAATTCCGTGGTCACCGAACCGACCGGATCGAGATCTGCCGCTGGGCGGTCGACGCCGCACAACGTGACGGCGACGAGTTCGCCGAAGGCCTGATGTGGAGCAGTCTCGGCGTGGCCTACAAGGCCGCACACCGGTTCGCGGAGGCGCTCGAGCCGCTGAACCGATCGATCGCCCTCACCAGTTCCACGGGCGACAAACGTGGGCTGGGGAACGCGCTGAACAATCTGGCCAACGCCTATGTCGGCCTGCGCAGGTACGACGAGGCGATCGACGCGTTCCACCAGGCACTGCCGCTGTACGGCGAAACGGGTCAGCAGGCCGCGATGGCCGCCACGCTCAGCAATCTCGGTGAGACGTACGTCCAGATCGGGCAGGTCGAGCTCGGGTTCGACTACTTGACCCGTGCTCTCGCGCAAGCCCGCGAACTGGCCGACCTGTGGCTGGAGGGCGCGATCACCCACAACCTCGGCCAGGCCTACCTCGAGCATGGCTCCGCGGAGACGGCGGTCGCCCATCTTCGCGAGGCGCTCGCCATCCGGCAGCGGGCCGGGGACCAGCACTTCGCTCCCGACACCCTGGCCCATCTCGGCGCCGCCTATCTCGCCTGTGGTGATACCGCGGCCGCCGCCGACGTACTCCAGCAAGCGTTGACCGCCAGCCGTGGCATCGCCGACGAGCAGCTGGAAGCGCGGATCCTCACTCTGCTCGAGGAGCTGCCGAGGGGCGGCAACCGATCACCGGCTGCCGCCCCAACACCCACTTAGCCGTTGCAGGCCACGTCGTGGATGGTCACCGTCGCGACGCTGTCGGCCAGCTTTCCGTCCGAGGTCGAGGTCAGTACGACGAAGAACGTCTCGTCCTGCTCACGCACCATGTCCTTGCGGATCTGGACGTTCGCCGTGGCAACCGTCTGTCCGGCCTTCACCTCCACCAAGCCGTTGGTGACGGGGATGAAGTCCGCCTCCGGCTTCGCGGTACCCGCCTTGGTCATCCAGGTGATCTTGAAGTCCTGGTCTGCGGCCGGCGTCATCTGGATCGCGACGCGTCGGGTGAACAACGTCGGGTACTCCTCGCAACCGTGGTTGTCGATGGTCGTGTTCTGAACCACGACCTTCGGCCACTCGTCGGCGGCCGCGGTCGCCACCCCCGACCCGCCGGCCGTCACCACCACTGTGGCGACGACGAGCGCACAAATCCCCCTGAGCCACTTCATTCGCTTAAACCCCCACCATCCGTACGACGTTGGCAAACCCTGGCCGGACGATAGTCGCACCCCCAGGTTGCCGGAAGGTTGTGGCCATATTCGCCCCTGGATCGTCTCGGGGCGGTGGCGTGCTGGAGCGGTAGTAGGGGTTGGTCCGGGATGTGTCAGGGGTGGGCTGGATGTGGTGGTGGGGCCGGGTCGGACAACCTCTGTAGCAGGAAGTTCCCGATCTTGGAGGCAGTACTTTGTTTGCACTTAAGGCCGTACGTCGAGGCGCGGGCGCTGGTCTGCTGCTGGCCGTAGCTCTCGCGACCGTGCCCGCTCATGCCGTTGCCCAGGGCGCCAAGAGCGCGGAGGTCGTTCAGGTCGTCGGCACGGTCGACGGCTTCGCCGCTCCATCCATGCACCTGCCCGGGCCGACCGAATTCGCTGTGAGTACGACGAACCCCAAGGGGATCCGGCTTGGCCTGGTGCGGCTTAAACCTGGTCAGGAGCTCTCCGCGTTCTTGGTGCAGCTGCGGCTGGCGCTGACGAAGCATGGGGTTGAAGCCGCCGCTGCCGGCCGGGAGGTCGAGGCGACCGCGATCATGCTCGGTGGGGCGGTGACGGAGCCCGGCCGTACGGCGACATTCCGGCGGACGCTGGTCAGCGGAACGTACTACCTCATCGACTACCTGCGAGTCACAGACGCGGTCCACGCTCTCACCGTTGCCGGCAAGGCAGTTGCCCGTAGCAACGAACCCGTCGCCCCGGACCCGGCGCTGGCGCTCGCCGACCGGGTCGCTTCGATCGCGATGGTCGAGACCGTGAGCGGGCCGCGTTACCTGGCACCTGCCGTCGTCGCCGGCGGCCAGTCGCTGCGGGTCAGCAACCGCACCCGGCAATTGGCCGAGGCGATCCTGATCCCGGTCAAGCCCGGCACCACCCGGCAGGACGTACAACATGCGTTCGAGGTCATCGAGACCGGAAACTGGCCGCCGAACTCGCCCTTCATCGGCCTTCCACAAGGCGTCCCCGTTCTCACAGCCGGTCAGTCCGAGCTCGTCCGACTGTCCTTACCGCCCGGCCTCTACGCCTTGACGACTTGGATGGTCGACCTCAAAACCGGTCGCCTACAAGCCGCCCGCGGCATGCACACCCTCCTAACCGTCCGCTAGCCCCAAAGGATCCTGGGCGAGAAGGATTGGGGGGCGTTCGGGCAAGTGCTCGCATCATGTGCTCGCCGGGTGACAACTGGCGGGCAAGTCGTGCTGAGGAGTTCGCCCATGCGAGAACCCGTGAGAGCGCTGGTCGCCATCGGCTTGATCGGTGGTCTGCTGACGCTCCCGCCGCCTTCGGCCACTGCCGTCGCCCCGGCGGCGCCTGCCGCCACGGCCGCCGCCACGGTGGGGCCCGTATCGGTTGGTTTGAGTGGGACGGTCACGCTGATCACCGGAGACCGCGTCGAGGTGGCACCCGGCGCCCCTCCGCGAGTCCTGCCCGCGGCGGGACGTGGGCTGATGCGCTTCCGGATCACCACGGACGCGGGCCGGGTGCGGGTCGTACCGCTGGATGCCGTCGGGCTGCTCGCGTCCGGCCGGCTCGACCCGCGGTTGTTCGACGTGACCACCCTGCTGGAGTCCGGGTACGACGACGCGCGGTCTCCGCACCTGCCGTTGATCGTGCAGCAGGCGCCGGGCCGGGCTCGCGCGAGCCTTGCCGGCACGAGTGCCTGGCGGGAATTGCCCGGCATCGCCGGCTTCTCCGTACGCGAGTCGAAGCGGAATTCGGCGGCCTTCTGGAAGTCGCTACGAGGTGGCGCGGGTGGCAGGTCGCTCGCGCCAGGAGTCGCGAAGGTCTGGCTGAACGGGATTCGCCGGACCAGCCTGGACCGAAGCGTGCCGCAGATCGGCGTACCGGCCGCCTGGCAGGAGGGATTCACCGGGCGAGGCGTCACGGTGGCGGTGCTCGACAGTGGTATCGACGCGCAGCATCCGGACCTGGCCGGCCGGATCGCCGTGGCGAAGAACTTCGTCGGCGGACCGGACGGTGACCAGGTCGGCCATGGCACCCACGTCGCCTCGACGTTGACCGGCACCGGCGCCGCGTCCGGTGGGGCCTACCGCGGAGCGGCGCCGGACGTCCGATTGCTCGATGCCAAGGTGTGCTCCGCCGACGACGGCTGTCCGGAGGACGCCATCCTGGCCGGGATGGAATGGGCCGCGGCCGAGCAGCGAGCAGCCGTGGTCAGTATGAGCCTCGGCGGGCCTGATGCGCCGGGTGACGATCCGCTCGAGCAGGCCGTCAACACCCTGTCGGCGCGGCACGGCACGCTCTTTGTCATTGCCGCAGGCAACAATGGCGAGCTCGGTACCGGCACAATCGACTCACCGGGCAGTGCGGCGTCCGCGCTCACGGTCGGCGCTGTCGACGATGACGACGTGCGCGCTCCGTTCAGTGGCCGAGGTCCGACGGCCGGGAACTATTTGCTGAAGCCCGACGTGACCGCTCCGGGTGTCGAGATCGTGGCGGCCAAGGCTTCAGGTACCGGTCCGGTTGGCGAGAGCTATGTCGCGGCGTCCGGGACCTCGATGGCGACGCCGCATGTCGCGGGTGCCGCGGCGATTCTGCTCCAGCAGCACCCGGACTGGACCGGCGCTCAGGTCAAGGCGGCCTTGATGGCAGCAGCCAAGCCGATGCCAGGGGCGTCCGGGTTCGACCAGGGGGCGGGCAGGGTCGATGTCGCCCGCGCGATCAAGCAGCAGGTGGTCGCGTCACCGACGAGTGCCGGTTTTGGTCTGGCTACGTGGCCGCACGACGACGATCCCGTGCAGACGAAGACCATCACCTATCGCAACAGCGGCAGTTCGGCGGTGACGTTGGACCTCGACCTACGTGTTCCGGATATGCCTGCTGGGCTCTTCGGGATCTCGCCGAGCCGGATCGTCGTACCGGCTGGTGGAACCGCTGATGCGACCCTCACCGTTGATACGAAACCGGCGACGGTACCGATCGGGATGTTCAGCGGCCAGCTCGTCGCGACGGGCGAAGGCGGGGCGAGTGACGGGCTGACGGTGAGTACGCCGATCGGGGTGGAGAAGGAGGCCGAGCGGTACGACGTCCAGGTGACGACCATCGGGCGCGACGGCAAGGCGCCTCGGGAACACATCGCCTTCTTCGATCGGCTCGGGCCATGCGATATCGCCTGTGGTGACTACATCTACGAAGCCGGGACCGGCTCGGGCAAGCTGCGCCTGCCGCCCGGGGAGTACACGGTTGGGGACTTCAGCACCGTGACCGGCACGGACTGGACCGTGCTGATGCACTCGGTGCTGGAGGTCCGGAAGGACGGCGCCGTCGTGCTGGACGCGCGCAGAGCGAAGCCGGTGCAGATGTCGGTGCCTAAGGCAACGGCCCGGCTGATGGAGTTGAACGTTGTAGTCGCGCGCGATATGCACCGAGGGGCGGCAGCCGTCCTGACCTACGTGCAGCCGGGTGACGCCGAGAACCCGGTCTTCATCGGCGAACTCGGTGACCCCGCACCCGTGCCCGGGGACGTCGTCAGCGTGGCCTACGGGCGATTCGCCGAACCAGGTCCGGCCGGCGACTTCGCGAACAGCGCGTACGAGTACAACCTGGCCGATTATGCGATGGGCCGGGCGCACAACGGCGTACAGCTGAATCCGCGGCAGCGGGAGTTCGCCGCGGTGAAGGCGAGTTATGCGGCCGATACGGATGAGGCCCGGGTGGCGGCGACCAGTCATTGGGCCCGGCCGGCGGGTGTGACGCTCGACTACGCGGTGCCGCCCACTGGTGCGCGGGAGCTGACCGCCAGGTTGCCCTTCCAGCGGACCGAGTTCTACCTCGCCAAAGGGCTCGAGTGGTCCTCGGGCTTGGTGACATTCAGCGAGCCTGATCGCATCGTCGGCACCTGGCTGTTCAGCTCGGAGCGATCGACCTATCAGCCGGGTCGGACCTATCTGGAGGACTGGAACAAGGGGGTGCTCGGGCCGCGTCTGACGCAGGGCCCGATCTGGCCGAACGGGCTGGCTCGTGGCGCGCAGCGAGCGGGCGATCGGCTGCTGGTCGGGCTCAGCCTGCGTTCGGACAACAGCCCGTTGCACATGAACGAGCCCAAGTTCCCGGCCGGATCCGCCCGGCTCTACCGCAACGGCGAACTGGTGCGCGACTGGCCGACCGCCGCCTATATCGGGATCGACGTGCCGCCGGGCGAAGCGTCGTACCGGCTGGAAAGTCGTTTGGCGGTGAAGGGCACGCAGGTGTCGACCAAGATCGACAGCGCCTGGACATTTCGCTCGGCCCACGTCGACGGCATCGCGTCATTGCCGTTCCTGGCGGTGCATTTCAAGCCGCGACTGGACGAGCGGAATCGGGCCCGGGCAGGCGAGCTCGTCATCCCGATCTCCGTGCAACGTCAGCCGGGAGCGCCGGCGGTACGGGTGCAGGCGCTGACCGTCGACGTGTCGACCGACGACGGTCAGACCTGGCAATCCGCGAAGGTGGTGCGAGCGGGTGACGGGTGGCTGGCGAGGGTGACGAACCCGCCCGGCGCGGCCGTGTCGTTGCGCGCAGTCGCGAAAGACGCCGAGGGAAACCAAGTGGAGCAGACGATCATCCGCGGGTATCGCGTGAGTTGATCCCCGCGGCGAGCGCCTGTTGCCATCATGGCCAGGCGCTCGCCGCGGGATCGTGCTTGCCAGTACGGCGACAGGCGCCGCCGTGGTGATGCTGGTTAGCGGCAGGTGTAGCTGGTGGATTGGCGGGGGTCGCCAGTGCCGTTGTAGTGGGACTTGAGGGGGTAGCGGCAGAGGTCGCGGGTGGCGCCGGTGAAGGTCGCGGCGGCGATCGTTTCCGGTGCTTTGCCCTTCTCGACCCAGTCGACGACCGGGGCCAGCGGGTCGATCGGAGCCGCGCCCGCGGCCGGGCCGCAATGCTCGGCGCCCGGTGCGAGGAAGACGCGGTAGAACTGGTCCACCTTGGCCGCGCCGCCCATTCGCCGTTCGACTCGCTCGCGGTAATCCACCGTGCCGCCCCAGTGGATCAGCGAGTCCTCGGTGCCGTGCCAGGTGACCACCTTGCCGCCGGAATTCCGGAAGGCGGTCAGGTCGACGTCCTCGGCGCCGATGATCTGGTTGTACTCGAGGTAGGACTGCCGGAACAGCTGCTCGAACTCGCGATAGCCGATGGTCTTGATATCGAAGGATGGGTCCTTCTTGAGGAAGTACTTGGCCCAGTTCTCGGAGATCTGGAACGCACGCCCAGCGGTCGTCGTACCGTCCGGCCGGGTGGTCGTGCTCGCGGTGGCGGTCAGGTCGGTGCTGGGGTCGAACCCGGGCCAGAGCTGAGCGCCGTACCAGGTCTTCGGGCCGGCCCAGATCTTGCGCACGACATCCGCCTCGGCCTTGGTGATGGTGAAGGTCTGACCCTTGCACTCCACCTGTTTGCCGACCAGGGTGTGCGGGTCGAACCGGCACGTGGCGGGGTCGCGAACGATGCCGTCGACCAGGCCGTCATCCGGATCGCACTTCTCGATCGCGGCCTGGCGGAACGCGGCGAACTCGCAGCCGCTCGGGTAGACGCCCTCGGCGTTCATCACCACGTGCGGCCAGAGATCGGCCATCACGAATCTGGTCCAGTTGATCGCGGGCGCCGCCGCGTTGACCCCGTCGTAGTCGTCGGGATAACGCTGCACGTTCATCATGCCCTGGCGGCCGCCGGTCGAGCAGCCGCTCCAGTACGAATAGCTGGCCGCCTTGCCGTAGTAGGACGCGGTCACGGCCTTACCTGCCACAGCCAAGTCGTGCAGGGACCGGTACGCGAAGTTCTTCAGGAGCTCGCGATTGACGCGGCCCTTGTCGTCCAGCGCCCACTTCGACGGATTCTCGAAGTCAAAGCCGACGCCACCGTCGGTCTGAGCGGCCGCGTAGCCGCTCTTCACCGCGAGGGCGATCGAACCATCACCGTCGTACATCGAGAAGCCGCCACCGCCAAGCGCCTGGAAGCGGCCGTTCCACCCGGTCAGCGGCAGCCAGAGCCGCACCATGACGCGGTCACCTGCGCCGGGGTGCGTGAGCATGACCTTGACCTCACAGAACGGCGGCACGTCCTTGATCGGTGGCACACCCCACTCCGGCGGGAACTCGACATCGCCGCCGGGTTTGGGCACTGCGGTGGTGCTGAGGACCTTGGCTCCGGGCACGGCCGGATTCGCGACTGAATCGCAGGACTGCGCGCCTGATGGCGCAGCCGAGGCCTGGACGGGTATGACAAGCGCGGTGAGTGACAGGACCGCCAGCACTGCTCGCGATAGGCGTTTCATGGTTCTCCCTGATCTGCATGACTCCGGGCAGAAGATCGAGTCGTTTCCGACCCTAAACGCGGCCGCCGACACTTTCGCCTGGAACTCCATGCCATGGCAGCAACCCGTCAAGACCAGCTGAGTTGTGCACAGGCCTGAAGATTTCTGTCGCGGAGCGGTCTGAAACCGATAACCTCTCCAGTTGGTTTGTCGGTCGTGGATGTCGCGTTTCGCCTTGTGGATAAGGGCTCTCGGGTTTGGTATCGAACATGTGCTCGACTATAATCGAGCACATGTTCGATGATCTTCTTCGCCTGTCGCCCGACGAGATCCTGTCCGTCGGGGATGAATCGTGCGCGATCCGCGACCTGGCGGATGCACGCTTCCTGGCGGTGGTGTCGGCGTATGCCCATCACCACACCGAGCTTGATGTCCCCGCTGGTCCTGCGGAGCGTGTGGGGTCTGAGCGGTTGAAGGTGTACGGCGGTGAGGGGTGCCCGGGGGTGGGGGAGTTCGCGGTGCTGGAGTTGGGTTGCCGGTTCGGGTTGTCGCCGGGGGCTGCGTCGGACCTGGTGAGTGAGGTGCTGGCATTGCAGTACCGGTTGCCGCGGACCTGGGCGCGGGTGATGGCCGGCGAGGCGATTCCGTGGCGGGCCCGAAGAATCGCCCGCGCGTGCATGTCGCTGTCGCAAGAGGCCGCCGCGGTGGTGGATGCGAAGGTCGAGTCGTTGGTGAATTCGTTGACGCCGCGGCGGCTGATGAAGATTGTGAAGGCCGCGATGATGGAGGCCGACCCGGCCTTGGCGAAGGCTGCTGCGGATCTGGCGGCGCGTTCGCGTGGGGTATGGGTCGGCCAGTCGGACAACAACGGCACCAGAACCGCCGCGGTCCGTGCCTCGACCGGCGACATCGCCCGCTTCGATGCCGTGGTCCAGGATGTCGCCGAGACACTGGGCGCCCTGGGTGACACCGGCTCAGTGGACGAACGCCGTGCCAAGGCCCTTGGTTGGCTGGCCGATCCGTGGGCCGTCATCGAACTTCGCAACGAGCGCCGCCGCACCAATTCACCCTCCAACACCCCCACCAACCTCACCGAGGCTGCCAACTTCACCGAGGCTGCCGAGTCTGCGGATGCCGCCGGGTCTGCCGACTGCGCTGGGTCTGGTGGCTGTGCGGAGGATCGGTTGGCGCAGCGGTTGGCTGACGTCAAGGAGCGGGCCCGGGCGCGTGAACGTGAAGCGGCGCGTGTGGATCGGACCAGCGGTGGGGCCAGGGGATCCGGCGGTGCCGTTGGGTCGGGTGGGGTGCACACGATGTATCTGTTCTTGAGCGATGTGACGTTGGCGGCCGGTGAGGGAGTGGTCCGTGTTGAGGGTTTCGAGCCGCATTTGGCCTCGCAGGTGCGCGAGTTGCTGGGGCACGACAAGGTGGTCGTGAAGCCGGTGATCGATCTACGGGAGAACCTGCCGGTGGATGCGTATGAGATTCCGTTGCGGGTGCGTGAGCGGGTCCGGTTGCTGAATCCGGTGAGTCCGTTCCCGTGGTCGAACGCTGAGACGACTCTGCGGACGGATCTGGATCACATCCGGCCGTACGTTAAGGGTGGTCCGCCGGGGCAGACCAGGGTGGACAATCTCGGTCCGCTGTCGCGGACGCCGCATCGGGCCAAGACTCATGGCGGCTGGCGGTATCGGCGCCTGCCCGATGGCGCGTTCGAATGGGTCACCCGCAACGGGACTGTTTATCGCGTGGATCACAACGGCACGCGTCGTATCAGCACGCCCCGCGCGACCCACGTGCTGCAAACCATCCGACCCGCGCTACTGGCCACCCGGCCTGGATTGCAGACCACCCGACCGCCGCGGGTAAGAAGCAGACGGCGTCGCGCCACGCCCGAAGCGGTCCCCTAGCCGCGGCACCCTGAAGCGGTCCCCTAGCCGCGCCGCCCTGAGGCGGTCGGCTGCTCGCGGCGGCCCGGAGCGGTCGCCTCGTCGTGCCGGCTCCGAAGTGGCCGTCTGGTGGTGCCAGACGGAGGTGGTCGCCGGGTCCCGACACCCGTGGGCCCCGGGATAGCGGTGTAGCGCTGCGACATCTGTCGGCGGCGATATGTGTGGGGCGATCACATGGTGAGGGGCCGCGAAGGCTTCTAAGTTCTCCGGCATGGAACGACGAGCGTTGGTGACGGGGGCCGGGTCCGGGATCGGCGCTGCCTGTGTTCGGCGATTGGTGGCCGAGGGCATGGACGTGATCGCCGTCGACGCGGATTCGGAACGGCTGGCGGCGCTTGCGGCCGACGTACGGGTCGAGACCGTCACGGCGGACTTGAGCGATCTGGAGGGACTGGCTGCGCTGCCGACGGATGTTGACGTACTGGTGAATAACGCTGGCGTTCAACAGGTAGCGCCGGTTGAGCAGTTCCCGCCGGAGCGGTTCGGGTACATCTTGCGCCTGATGCTCGAGTCCCCGTTCCGCCTGATCCGGCAGACCCTGCCCCACATGTACGGCAGAGGCTGGGGGCGGGTCGTCAATATCTCGTCCGTGCACGGGTTGCGCGCCAGCCCGTTCAAGGCGGCGTACGTCGCGGCGAAGCACGGGTTGGAGGGCCTGAGCAAGGTGGTAGCCCTCGAAGGCGCTCCGCACGGCGTGACCAGCAACTGCGTCAACCCGGCGTACGTCCGTACCCCTCTGGTGACCGCACAACTGGCCGACCAAGCCGCGAGCCACGGTCTGACCGAGGCCGAGGTGCTCGAAAAGGTGCTGCTGGCGCCGCTCGCGGTCAAGCGGCTGATCGAACCCGCCGAGGTCGCGGAGCTGGTCGCCATGCTCTGCGGACCCGCGTCGAACTCACTCACGGGGACCTCACTCGTACTCGACGGCGGCTGGACCGCCCACTAACAACCAAGGAGTAGCGATGTCCCTGTCGTCGACGAGTCCGGAGCGGACCAAGACCCCGATCGGCCGCGTGGTAGGCGCGAGCCTGGTCGGCACCACCGTGGAGTGGTACGACTTCTTCCTGTACGGCGTCGCCGCGAGCGTGGTGTTCGGCGATCTCTTCTTCCCGAAGGGGGAGGAGCTCACCGGCACGCTGCTGAGCTTCGCCACGTTCGCCGTCGGGTTCTTCGCGCGGCCATTCGGCGGCGTGGTGTTCGGCCACTTCGGCGACCGCCTCGGCCGCAAGAACCTGCTGGTGCTGTCGCTGCTGATGATGGGCGTCGCGACGTTCGCGATCGGCCTGCTGCCGACGTACGCGCAGGTCGGAGCGCTCGCGCCGATCCTGCTGACCGTCTTGCGGCTCATCCAGGGTTTCGCCCTCGGCGGCGAGTGGGGTGGCGCCGTGCTGATCGTGTCGGAACACGGTGATCCCAAGCGGCGCGGCTACTGGGCGTCCTGGCCGCAGGCGGGCGCACCGGCCGGCCAGTTGATCGCGAACGGCGTGCTGGCAGCGCTCGCGGCGTTCCAGAGTGAAGAGGCGTTCGACTCGTGGGGCTGGCGAATTCCGTTCCTGCTGTCTGCTGTCCTCGTCTTGATCGGGCTCTGGGTCCGCTTGCGCGTCGAGGAATCGCCCTTGTTCAAGGCGGCTCGCGACAAGGCTGAGCCATCCAAATCCGAACGTCTGCCGTTCATCGAGGTCATCACCAAGTACCCGCGCGAGGTGCTGACGGCAATGGGCGCGCGCATGGCCGAGAACGTCAGCTACTACATCTTCACGATCGTCATCGCGACGTACGCGAAGGAACACCTCGGTCTGGGCAAGTCGTTCGCGCTGAACGCCGTACTGATCGGTGCAGCCATCCACTTCTGCGCCATCCCACTCTGGGGAGCTCTGTCGGACAGGATCGGCCGTAAGCCCGTCTACCTGATAGGAGCGGTTGGCGTCGGCATCTGGGCGTTCGTGTTCTTCCTCCTGGTCGACACGAAGAACTTCGGCCTGGCGGTGCTGGCGGTCGCGGTCGGCCTGGTGTTGCACGGAGCCATGTACGGACCGCAGGCGTCGTTCTTCACCGAGCTCTTCGGCACGCGAGTGCGGTACTCGGGCGTGTCGGTCGGCTACCAGCTCGCGTCGATCATCGCCGGCGGCCTGGCACCGTTCATCGCGGTCGCGCTGCTGAAGGCGTACGACTCCGGCTTCGCCATTGCCGTGTACGTCGCGATCTGCGCGGTGGTGTCGGTCATCGCGGTCACGTCGTACGGCGAGACGCGGCAGCGGGACCTTGCCACCGTCGACAAGGGATAGCCTCGCGGGTGTGGACGAGGTGGCGCTGACCCTGCTGAGGTTGCTGGCCGACGATGCGCCGGCGGCGGAACTGGCTGCCGCCGCCGATCGCATCGCCGTCGAGGACCCGGCCGCGCGGGACCTGGCCCTCCGGATCCGTTCCGGGATGGACGCCAGCAAGCGCCGCGCGGCCGAGTTGTCGGCGCTGGTGGACGTCGCCCGGGAGCTGGCGTCGTCCCGCGACCCGGGCCGGGTGCTCGACACGATCGTGCACCGGGCCCGGACGCTGGTGGGCACGGACGTCGCCTACCTCACCCTGTACGACCCGGATCGCGGCGACACCTTCATGCGCGCGACCGACGGCTCGGTGTCGGCGGCATTCCAGCAGTTGCGCCTTCCGCTCGGCTCCGGTCTCGGTGGGTTGGTGGCCGAGACGTACAAGCCGTACTGGACGGCGGATTACCCGGGCGACCGGCGCTTCCGGCATACCTCGACCATCGACAACGCGGTGGGCGAGGAAGGGCTGGTGGCCATTTGCGGTACGCCGTTGATCGTCGACAGTTCCTTTGTGGGTGTGCTTTTCGCGTCCAACCGGACCAGGCGGCCGTTCAGCCGCGATGAGGTCTCGCTGCTCCAGTCGCTTGCCGCGCTGGCAGCGGTGACACTCGTGCAGGTTCGCGCAGCCACCGAGACGGCCGACGCGTTGACGCAGCTTTCCGTGGCCCACGCGGGTGTCGAACATGCCGCCGCCGCGCACGACCGATTCGCCGAAATCGTCTTGTCCGGTGGAGATGTGGACGCCATCGCCGCCGCCCTCGCCGAACTCCTGGACGTCTGGGTCGTCCTGGTAGATGCCCACGGCAATGAATTGGCCAACGCCGGGGTGCCGGACCAGCTGGACCTCAGCCGGTTGCCGGCGCTCACCAACGGACGACTGACCCGGTTCGGCGACCATTGGGCGATCACGGCGACCGCCAAGGGAGAACCCCTTGGTGCGTTGGTGATCGGTGGCGTCGACGATCTCCCACCAGCCGATCGCCGCATCGTCGAACGGGCCGCCGTCGTCACCGCGTTGGTACTCCTCTTCCGCCGCCAGGCCGCCGAGCAATCCCGCCACGCCCAGGCCGACGTACTCGCTGATGCCTTGAGCGGTACGGCGGACCCCGCCGCGGTGGCCGATCGCGCCCGCCTACTCGGCCACGACATCCCGGACCGCATGGTGGTGGCGGTCTGCCGCGGCGGCGCGGATTCGCGGCTGCCCGCCGCATTGGACGACCGGGTGGTGCTGTCCGGGCGGTACGACGGCGACCTGGTGCTGGTCCTCGATTTGCCTTCGGCCGTGACGGGTGCCGCCGAACTGGCCGAGCCGGCGCGTCGTACCGGAATGACGATCGGTGTGACCGGACCAGCGGCCTTGGGCGAAGGACTGGTGGCCGCGCATCGGCAGGCCGCGCGGTTGGTGGGCACGATGACGCGCCTCGGTCGTACGGCCCGGGCGGCAGCGCCCGACGACCTCGGCCTCGCGGGACTGGTCGGCGCCGAGACGGTCGACGTCGCCGCACACGTGGCCCACGTCCTCGGTCCGCTGGTCGACTATGACGCACGCCGTGGGACGGAACTCGTGGCCACGTTGAGCGCCTACTTCGCCGCAAGCCAGAGCCCCACCCGCGCGGCTGCCGTACTGCATCTCCACCCGAACACGGTCCAGCAACGCCTCGACCGCATCACCGCCCTCCTCGGCGACGGCTGGCAACACCCGGATCGCGCCCTAGACCTCCAAGTGGCGCTCCGCCTCCGCGCCACCCTCTGAGCCGACCGGCTAGAGGTTGATCCAGTAGCGGCGGGTGTAACCGAGTTCGGTATTGCGGGTGTCTTCGAGTTCGCCGCCGGCGCGCTCGATCGTGCGCGCCGACGCGACGTTGGTGTCGTCACAAGTGACCAGGACCCGCTTCAGCCCGAGTTGGCGAGCCTCGTCGAGGACGGCCGACAAGGCCCAGGTGGCGACACCACGGCCACGGGCGGACGGCCGTACGCCGTACCCGATGTGGCCGCCGGCATTGAGCAGGAAGTCGTTGAGCTCGTGCCGCAACGAGATCGCGCCGAGGTAGTCGCCGTTCTCAACGATCCACCAGTGGTTCGCGTGCACGAACCCGTCCGCCAGCGGGGTCGTGTGGTCCGACCGCCGCCGTAGCTCCTCGACCCAGGCCGCAAAGCCCTCCGCCGTGTCGAGGTTCTGGCCCAGGTGGATCCCCGAACCATCCTGATGCGCGTCGTGGCCCCAGTCGTCCCGCGCCTCCAACCACGAGGCGTGCAGGTCAACGGTCGGCAGTATCAACTCAGGCATCAGCTTCTCCGGCGCGGAGCAGCGTTTCGAGCTCTGGAAGTCGGCCGAACATGTCGGGTAGGCCGCGCACGCCGTTGCGCACGGACTCGTGCGACAGCGCGAGGTCAGGGCCGGTGCTCGCCTCGACACCGGCCAGGCAACGGAGGATGTTCCTCCTTGTGTGCCCCAGCCAGCCGCCGATCATGAACACGAACCAGCTTGGACCCGACGGCGGCAGCACTCCGCCCCCGGCAACGTAGCCATCGAGGACCGAGCGGAAGATGGCGGGCTCGATGTTGTCGAAGCCACGTCCCTTCGCGAGGCTCAGCGCGGTCGAGCCGAGCTCGCCGGCCACGTCGAGCATCCCCGAGAGCTCCCAGTCGAGCACTACTGGCCGACCGTCTCGAGCGAGCAGGTTCCACGGTTGGATGTCCTTGTGGGTCAGGACAACGGGGCCTGCCCGTTCGCAGGTGTCGACGAAGTGGGCAATCGCGAGGAGCGTCTCGACATGGGAGGCGAGTTCGTCGGCCCACGGCTGTCCGGTCGCCGCCGCCCGCTCGGCGAGCTCGGGCCAGTCCCGTGCCGCCGGGTCCTCGATCGGCACGTGGGTCCACTCGACGTCGAGCGCGTGGATGCGCGCGAGGATCTCACCGATCTCGAACGCGTACGCCGCCGACACTGGTGCTTCGGGCATCTTCTTTCCCTCGACCCACCGGTGGACGAGCGTGTGCTGGCCGGCCGAGATCGGCTCTGGCATCGGAATGCCCGCGGCGAAGGCCGCCCGCTCGAACCTGAACACGTCCTCGACGTGGTAGGTCCGGCGGTCGACGAGGTTCAACTCCTTCACCGCGAACGACCCTTGGTCGGTGTCTAGCCGGTACGTCCGGTTGGCGAACCCGCCGTGGACGCGGATCATCGGCCCGATCGGCACACCGAGATGTGAAAGCTTCACCCACGCACTCTAGGACCCGGAGTTCATCGACGCACCGGAATTGCCGAGGCGGGGCCGGGCATTGCCAGGCTGGGGGTGAAGGAGCAGTGTGGGAAGGGACCGGTGGCGCCACCGGGACGCCACCACGACACCGAAGGGGGTGGATCGTGTACGCGCGTTCCACCACGATCATGGCCAGGCCCGAGGCGATCGACGCCGGGATCGCGCAGGTGCGCGACGAGGTGATGCCGATGCTCCAGGACATGGCGGGATGTATTGGGCTCTCGATGCTGGTCGACCGGCGGTCCGGCCTCTGCATCACGACCAGCGCCTGGGAGTCGGAGGACGCCATGCGTGCGTCTGGCGGACAGGTAACGCCGATTCGCGAGCGGATCGGGGAGATGTTGGGTGGCAGTCCGCAGGTCGAGGAGTGGGAGATCGCCGTCCTGCACCGCGATCACCGGGCCGCCGACGGAGCCTGTGTCCGGGCCACCTGGACGGAAGTGGCGCCTGATGACGTCGACCGTGGCATCGACGCCTACAAGATGAGGGTCCTGCCGGCCATGGAGGACCTCGAGGGCTTCTGCAGCGCAAGCCTGTTCGTCGATCGCGTTACCGGGCGTGGGGTCTCGTCGGTGACGTTCGACAGCCAGGAGGCGATGCACCGCAACCGCGAAGCCGCCGCTGAGCTCCGGTCGAAGTCGAGCCAGGAGGCCGGCGCCGAAGTGCTCGACGTCGCCGAGTTCGAGCTGGTGCTGGCCCACCTGCGAGTGCCCGAACTCATCTGAGCGACGCCGGCTCAGAGCAGTTGGGAGACGGCGTGGATGGCCAGGCCGGCTAGACCGCCGACCACCGTGCCGTTGATGCGGATGAACTGGAGGTCGCGGCCGACGTGCAACTCGATCCGGTCCGCGGCCTCCCGGCCGTCCCAGCGCTCGATGGTGTCCGAGATGACCGAGACGATCTCCGCGCCGTACGTGCGAATGACATAACCGACCACCTCGGCGGCGCGGAGGTCGACTTTGGCGCGCAATTCGTCGTCGGACTGGAGCCGTTCGCCGAGGGCCTTGATCTCCTGGACTGCGCGGTCCCGCAACGGCCCGGCCGGATCGGCGATGGCCTCGATCAGCGCCGTACGGAAGGCGTCCCAGACGGCGGTCAGGTTCGCGGCGAGATCGGGATGGGTAAGCATGCGCCGTTTGAACGTCTCGAACCGCTGCATCATCTCGGCGTCGGTCTGCAGATCTTCGGCGAGCTGGCTGAGCAGGCGGTCGATGGCCCGGCGGGCGGGATGCTCCGGCTTGTCCCGGACGTCGCGCAGCCAGGCCAGCGCCTCGCGGTGGATCCGGTCGATCACGATCGAGTCGACCCAACGCGGTGACCAGCGCGGCGCCCGCGGCCCGACCACCTCGGTGAGGATCTCGCGGTTGTCCTCGAGCCACTCGTACGCCTCGACCATGATCAGGTCGAACAGCGCGTGATGGGCGCCGTCCTCGACGACCGACTGGAGCAGATGGCCCGCGATCGGGCTGAGCGGCTCGTCGGCGAACCTCGGCAGTAGCGAGTCCTGGATGAACGCGGTGACCTCGGCATCACCGAGTTTCGGTAGCGCCGCGCCGACCGTGCGCGCGCCCTCGGCGACGATGCGCTCGGCGTGATTGCCGGCGACCAGCCATTCGCCCACGCGCTTGGAGACCTCGGCCGAGTGCATCTTCTCCGCGACGACAGCCTCGGAGAGGAAGTTCTCCGTGACGAACTGCTCGAGGCTCTCGGCCAGCGCGTCTTTCCGCGTCGGCACGATGGCGGTGTGCGGGATCGGCAGACCGAGCGGGCGGCGGAACAGCGCGGTCACCGCGAACCAGTCGGCCAGCGCACCGACCATCGCGGCCTCGGCGGCGGCGTTCACGTATCCCCAGCCGCCCTCGTCGTGCAGCGTCAGCAGATACACGATCGCGGCCAGCACGAGTAGCGCGAGCGCGACCCCGCGCATCTGACGCAACCCGCGCCTGCGCACCAGGTCCGCCGTACTCAGAACAACCGTTGCCATGCCTTGATCTAACCAACACGTCCCAACGCCGAGCCGCTGCGCGCGTCGGCGAGCGAGAAAGAGACCTTTGCCGCGGGAATCTTCTCAGTTAGCTAATGGTTGTCGACTCTCGCAAGCATTAGAATTTCTGGTAGGTTCACGAAAGGCGGAGACCATGAGCAAGCGGTTCGCGCAGCTTGCGTTCACGCCCGGCGTCCAGCGGCATCAGCGTCAGCACGGCAGCGACCGCGCCTATCGCGGGATGATCGAGGGGCCTGGGGAAGCCGATCGGCTCGGTCCCGACGAAGCGCTGTTCATCGGCGAACGCGACAGCTTCTACCTCGCGACCGTCGGCGAGACCGGCTGGCCGTACATCCAGCACCGCGGCGGCCCGCCGGGCTTCCTCAAGGTTCTCGACGAGAACACGATCGGATTCGCCGACTTACGGGGCAACCGCCAGTACATCACTCGCGGCAACCTCGACCACGACGACCGGGTTTCGCTGTTCCTGATGGACTACGCGAACCGGACCCGCCTGAAGATCCTCGGCAGGGCCCGGGCCATCGAGGACGACCCCGAGTTGATCGGAAGGCTGTCCGTCGAGGGCTACCCTGCGAAGGTGGAACGAGCGATCGTCATCGACGTCGAAGGCTTCGACTGGAACTGCCGGCAGCACATCCCGCAGCTGTTCCCGGCCGACGCCGTCCATGAGGCGCTGGATTCGCTGCGCCAGCGGATCGCCGAGCTCGAACGCCAGAACGCCGAACTGCGAGAGGCCCGGCCGTGACCGTGACGACTGGTCCCGTGATGGGCGAACCGCTGCCGATCGAGCTGGCCAACGCCACGTACGCCGTCCGCGGTCACCTCCAGGATGGGCTGGAAACGACCGAGCAGCTCGCCTTCTGGCTGGAGCAGGTGCGCTCGCGGCTGCCGCTCCCGCCGTCCGATGCCGACCTGCGTGACGTCAACCAGCAGGACCTGGCGACGGCGCGGGAGCTCCGCGACGCCATCCGAGCGCTGGCTGGGGCGGCCGTGGACCGTACCGCGCCGCCGCAGCCGGCCCTTGATGCGCTCAACGGCTGCGTTCGTACGGCTCCGTCCTGGCGGGAATTGCGGTGGGCCGACGCTCCCTCGGCCGAGGCGCGCAACGACGCGCGCCCCATCACCGCGGCCCTGGCCGACATCGCCGAGCTCGCCGTCGACCTGTTCGCCGGTCCAGCGCTGGCCGATCTGCGCGCCTGCCACGCTCCCGGCTGCGTCCTGTTCTTCCTCAAGGATCACCCGCGTCGCGAATGGTGCTCGGCCGGTTGCGGCAACAGAGCCCGCGTCGCCCGCCATTACCAACGCACCAAAGCCTGACTTGACTAATACTTCACCAAATGGTGAAGTATTGAGGTATGACTCTGGTGGCGACGTTCGCCGCGCTGGCTGATCCGACCCGGCAGTCGATCGTGGCCCGGCTCAGCCAGGGCGAGGCCACCATGGGCGAGCTGTCCGCGCCGCATGCGATCAGCGCGCCTGCCATGACCAAGCACGTCGGGGTGCTGGCCGACGCCGGCCTGGTCGTACGGCGGAAGGTCGGCCGAACCGTGGTCTGTTCGCTCCAGCCGCAGGCGCTTGCCGAGGTGCAGACGTGGTTGGCGGATCTCACGTCCTACTGGAACTCCAGCATCGATCGCCTGGAGCAATTGCTCTCCGAGGAGAAGTCATGACCGTTGACACCACCGCCACCGCGATCCACGTCGATCGGGTGCTCAAGGCAACCATTCAGCAGGTGTACGACGCGTGGACCCGGCCGGAGTTGCTCACCCGCTGGTACTGCCCGAACCCGGCGTGGGAGCTCACCGTTGAGACCGACCTCCGAGTCGGCGGGGCGTACGTCGTGAAGATGGGTCCGCACGTCGTCCGCGGCACCTATACCGAGCTCGACGAGCCCAGGCTGATCGCGTTCACCTGGCGCTGGGACGGCACGGAGTCCGAGGCATCGCAGGTCCGGGTGGAGCTCACCGAGGTCGATGGCGGTACGCGAATGGTGCTCGACCACACCGGCCTCGAGAACGCCGAGGACGTCGCGAACCACCTGCAGGGCTGGGAAGGCAACCTCCAGCGCCTCCCGTCCATTTTCTGAAGGTCAGAACGGATTCTGAAGGTCAGAACGGCATTCGCACCGCGGCAACAGCCTTAACTGCGGCCGGGTCGCCGTCGAGGAGCTCGATCGCCGGGTCGTCGTCGCGGCCCGAAATGGTGCGCATGTAGGCGACGGCGTCGAGCCGTACGGTGCCGACGGGCGTGCCTTCGCCGAGCTGCCAGCTGCCACCCGCCGGGCCGGTCAGCTCCAGCCCCACCGCGGGTCCCGTCCAGACGCGACCGAACTCGAGGTCGAGCAGGACTTGCGCGACCAGGTCCTGGCCGTACGGTCCTGGGTCGAACGGCCGGCCGATGGCCTGGCAGACGTCGTCCCGGTGCATCCAGAGATCGCGGGCGAGCAGGACGTCGAGGAGTAACCCGAGGGGCAGCTTCCGGAAGGCGGGGAGGTTGAGGCCGTCGACTGGCACCTTGAGATTGCGGATCAGGGCGGGTCGCCTTCGGACGACGCGATTCGCCTTGTTCCAAAGGCGTTCGAAGGTGGCGATCAGTTCGGCGGGCGGCGTACCGCGATGTCCGTCGGCCTGGATCAGCATGTGGCGGTCGAGCGGCGGCACATCCGGATAGCGGCGTTTGGCGCGTGCGTCCCGGATCGGGTTCAGCCAGAGTCTGGTCGCATCCTCGGCCTGGCCGCACAGGTGGCCGGCGATATCGGCGACGTCCCACTCGGTGCAGACCGTCGGCCGGTGCCACTCGGTCTCGTCGAGTGAGCCGAGCAGTTCCAGCCATGCCTTGACCTCGGCGGCTCGGTGGGCGAAGGCGTCTTCCTTGGTCGCCCGCGGAACCTCGCGCGCCAAGCGGACGGTCTCCGCGCTGGTCATTGCGGTAGCTCGATCGTGGCAGTGATGCTCATTTCTTCCCCCTGGAAGGTTGGTACTTGGTGACGAACAGCTCCAGGACGGCCGGCAGCAAGCGTGTGAAGCGCCCGTCCTCGAACGAGGCATCCGGTTCGTTGGCGAGTTGCTGGGACAGCAGTCCCGCAACCAGTGCCGAATGCAGCGCGACCCCCTCATCGGTCGCGGCGGCCGGGCTCAACAGGCCGGCGTCGACGGCCAACTGCAGCCCAGTGCGGAGGTCCTCAACACTCTCGACGGCAGGTGCATACGCCTCGGGCGACGGCTCGAAGCCGGGCACGGTCCGCCAGAACAACAACTGGCAATAGATCGGATTCGCGATACACCAGCGCGTGAACGACTCGGTGCCGATCCTCAGCGATTCCAGTGGATTCGCCTCGGGGCGCTCTGCCTGGGCGGCTCGATACGTGTCGCGAACGGCCTGCGAGCCGCGCTGGAAGAGCGCGTCGTAGATCGCCATCTTCGAGTCGAAGTACTGGTACAGCGACGGCGGCCGCATGCCCACCCGCCGGGCGACGGCGGACAGGCTCAAGGCCGCGACGCCCTCCGCCGCCATCAACTCCAGCGAAACGTCGAGGATCTCCTCGATCGTGTCGCGACGTCGACGGCTGCGCCGATCCAGCTCTGACGGCCCTACGTTCTTCACGCCTATAGAGAAACCTAATGGCGTTAGGTGTGTCAATGGCTCTTAGGGATGAATCGGCTCCGCAGTGAGTTGACCGGACTCGATCAAGGCGCTGACGGCGTCGGCGACCGCGTCGAGAGCGGAGTACGACGGCCGGAAGCCGAGTAGTCGGTCGGCCTTGGCCATCGAGCAGTTCGGGCTGTGGGTCAGATGGCTCCACGTGATGTCCGCGGAGTCGGCGTCGACGGTCTTGGCCCACGCGTCCCACGGCAGGAACTCCAGGTCCGCCTCCCGGCCGAACCAGTCCGCCACCTTTTCCGCATAGCCCCGCATGGTCATCGCGGCAGGCGCTACCGCATGGAAGCTCTCGCCCACGGACGCTGAAGGGTTCGCGAGCGCGGCGAGGAAGACCCCGGCGACGTCGGCCGCGTGGACGTGGTGCAGGGTCTCCATCCCGAGATGCGGCAGCGCCAGTTTCTGGCCGTCGGCGAGCCGCTGGAAGACCTCGACGCCGAGATGCCCGGCCGGGTTGATCGGCGCCCAGCCCGGTCCGGTGATGTGGCCGGGATGGATCACCGTCGCGGGCAGCCCGCTTTGGCTCAAGAGGGACGCCTCGATCGCCGCCTTGGCAACGCCGTACGAGCCGATCGGACGCCGCGGCGAGTCCTCCGTGGTCGGCACCAGCGTGCTCGGCCCGTGCACCCAGATCGTGCCGCAATGCAGGAGATGCCGTACTCGCCCGCACAGCGCTTCCCCCAACTGCGCGGCGCTTTCCTCGGTGAAGCAGATGAGATCGATGACCGCCTCGGCCTCGAGCGCGGCCATCTGCGCGCCGAACGTCCCGCGCGCCTCCTCGTCCTTCCGATCCAGCTCCACGATCCGGACGTGCTGCCAACTCTCGCTCGGACGATATGGCCGGCGAGCGCCTCGACTCACCACGATCACGTCGTGCCCGGCCGCGACCAGCTGCGGTACCAGGAACGTGCCGATATGCCCTGTGCCTCCGATAACGAGAACTCGCATGCCTCGACCATATGCATTGGCGCTTTGGGTACCGAGGTCAAATGGAACTTCGCGATGGATCTTTCCGCCGAGCGGCCTGGCTGTTACCGCATGCGGCGGCGCGGGTCGCCGGTCGGGGTGCCGCCCGCATCACCGCGCAGGCTGTCGGTCGGCTCGAAGGCTTGAGCGGTGCCGGCGTGAGTCGCGTGGCCACCCGGATCTCGCCTCGCCTGGCGGGCCGCAATCCGGGGCTGGTGAAGATCCCGCCGGAGTGGGCTGCCTGCGTGGACGTACGACGTGAGGGGTTGCGTCTGGCGCTGGATTTGCGCGACAACTTGCAGGCGATCCTCTATTACGCCGGGCGATACGAACCCGCGATGCGCGATTTCCTGCACCGCGAACTCCGTGCTGGTGATGTCGTGATGGACGTCGGCGCCAACATCGGGCTGCACACGCTGACGGCGGTACGGCGCTTGCGCGGGCTGGGCGGCGGCCGGGTGATCGCGTTCGAGCCGGCCGACGACTGCGTGCGCAAGTTGGTCGCCACGGCTGCCGCCAACGGGCTCGCGGGCAGCGATGTACTCGAGGTGGTGCCGGTTGCGCTGGGGGATCGCGCCGAGGTCGCGGACCTTCGCGCCGACAGCCGGTACGACGTTGCCGATGCGGGGGTGCGTTCGTTGTCGGGCGACGGCGAGATCGTTCAGCAGGTGCCGGTGGTGCGCCTCGACGACTGGGCGGCCGAACATGGTCTCGACAGACTCGACGTCGTCAAGCTGGACGTCGAAGGCGCCGAGCACGCAGCGCTCTCCGGTGGCCGCCGAACCCTTACCCGGTTGAAGCCTCGCGTCGTACCGGTCGAAGACAAACGCGCGGAAGGTCGCCGTGAACTCCACGATCTCCTGGCCGCTCTCGGATACCACCCGACCGGCCAGGTCTTGGACCACAACGCTCTCTTCCGGCGCTAGCACGGGCGAAGGGGTGTCGCAACGGTTTGTGCGTTGATGGCGCACGTGCGCAAGAGCCCGGGCCGGCCGGTGGGTGCGGGCGCAACCTGGATCACGGCGGCGGGAGGTCGCCATACCGGATCGAGGGAGTGCGCGATGAGCAAAGGAACACGGCGGTTGGCGGCGGGTTTGATGGTGAGCGCGGGGTTGATGGGCGGGGTCGTGGTGGGTACGCAGCCCGCGGCGGCTTATCCGTCGAACTGCCACTAC
The DNA here is from genome assembly GCF_036226525.1 of Kribbella sp. NBC_01245. Classification (NCBI taxonomy): domain Bacteria; kingdom Bacillati; phylum Actinomycetota; class Actinomycetes; order Propionibacteriales; family Kribbellaceae; genus Kribbella; species Kribbella sp. NBC_01245. Next base: position 4,086,187 of record NZ_CP108487.1, on the reverse strand, counting down.
GGGATCAGCAGCCTCGGGACGGTGTCCGCCTGGTGTGCCGGGGGTTCGGGCAGCGTGCGGGCCGTGGCCGGGTGTGAGTGGTTCGGGTGGTGGACGACCGCCTACGGGAACTGGGTGAACGTCAACCAAGGCGCATCCCACGTGAGTTGCCCTTGGCCGTACGGCGTTCGCTGGGGCGGCTTCAACGCTCGGGACTGAAGCCCAGCGGCCCCTCTCCGCAGTACGGGGGCGGAGAGGGGCCTTCCGCCGTCGCAAGGCCGCCATCAACGCGCAGTGACCGACGCTCGTGCCGGCGCTCGTTCTGGTGCCGTACGTCAAAGGTTCGTCAAGGCTGGCGGAATCGGCGACGGGCTGTTCCCGCTGGGTGAGCGAATCCGCTACGGTCCGGGCGTGCCGTGGTGCTGCCACGGCATCACGGGGCTCGATTTGTCAAGACACATAAGGGATTTGCTGACACATGACGAACCCGCCCAATCGTCCGTCCGACCCGCACCCGTTCACTCCTCCCTCGTCCGGCCATAGCCCTTTCGCCTCCGGCCCGTCTGATCCGTCTGATCCGTCCGGACCGCGTCGTCGTTGGCTGGCGCCGATTGTCGGGATCGGCGCCACCGTCGCCGTACTCGCGGGAATCACTTGGATCGCAAGCCGCAACGACACCTCGCCGTCGAGCCAGGACAGCCCGCTGGTGGTATCGACCGACGCCCCGACCACTGATCCGGACAACGCGGGCGGCTCTGACCCGACGGCGCCGGGCGACGACTCGACGGGTACGCCGACGATGACGCCGACCAAGGCGACGCCCACGCCGCGTCCGACGCCGACCAAGGCACGGGCGACCACGCCCAAGCCGACGCGTACGCCGTCCACCCGGCCCGCCACCCGTCCGCCCACGTCGCGCCCGACGACCCGGCCGACGACGCCGCCGACCACCAAGCCGACGCCGCGGCCGACCACGCCGAAGCCGACTGTGCCGCCCGCGGCTCCGGGGACCAAGGAGCAACAGGTCCTGACGCTGACCAACAGGGAGCGCGCCAAAGCCGGCTGTGGACCACTACGGATGAACACCGCCTTGTTCCGCGCGGCCGAGGGGCACGCGAGGGACATGGTCGCCAAGAACTACTTCAGCCACACGAGCGCCGATGGCCGGAGCCCGTGGGACCGCATGAAGCAGGCTGGTTACTCAGGTGGTGCCATGGCAGAGAACATCGCCGCCGGTCAGACCACCGCCGCCGCCGTAGTCGAGGCGTGGATGAACAGCGAAGGCCACCGCGCGAACATCGAGAACTGCACCTACAAGCTCCTCGGTGTCGGGCATCACTCCAATCACTGGGTCCAGAACTTCGGCGGCTGACAACGATGTAGCCGGTGTTCGTCGCAAGTAGCTATCCGCGATGCGGGTGGGCCATTTAAGGTCACCCAATGGCCCACTCGCAGAGCGTGATCCTCCAGACGATCCTCGCCGCCATTGACCGTCGCCACGAGATCGTCGACATCGTCTTCGACGCGGCCTCGGAGGATGACGCGCTGGCAAAGATCGCCGAACTCCTCAACGTCGACCAGGTCATGGCCGGCGCCGTGCTCGACCAGCAGTTCCGCTGCCTGCTGCCCGAACGCCGCACCCGCATGACCGACCAGCAGAACGCCCTGACGACCTAACGCAAGGGCTTACGCCCAACGCCAGGCGCTAGTCGCCGCTGCGCGCCACGTCGGAGCTGCGGGCCGCGTCGACGCCATCGCTGAATCGCCGGGTGGTGTCGTTCTCGTCGGGGCCGGTTAGGTCGGCGATCGACGGGGGAGTTAGGCCGAGGGCGGCCAGGTCGCGAAGCGCCACGCGTTTTCGGCGCACAGCGTCGTACCGGCGATGCCTGGTTTCGGTGGTCAGGTTCTCCAGGCGTTGGAGCTCGGGGCCGAATTCGGCGCGCCACTCGGCAAGCAGTACGTCGCGTTGGGGGCGGACGAGTTCCTCGACCCGCTCGAACCATCGGCGCCTGTGCCACCGCCAGGGCAGGCCGTGCCGCCAGGACCAATCGCCTTTATCGGTATCCGCATGCGCTTGCGCATCCGCGAGCGCAACGTCGTATCGGTCGTCTCGTTGTTTTCGCAGCGCAGTCGACCGGAGTTGCCAGTCATCGATCAGACCGGTCGCCTGTTCCTCGTCGATCACCGCCGTGAAGTAGTCGATCAGCAATCGCGAGCGGGCATCGGCCGCACCACTCGCGCGTAGGTCGTCAAGTTGTCGTCGGGCTTCCTCGTCATTCGGCATAGATCCCTCCCGTATCCAGGCCAGCACGGCCACAAAACCAACCCTAGACGGCGCCACCGACAGTTTTCGGCGCCCGAATTTCCCAACAAAACAAGGCGATCCGGGATGACCGGCAACAGACGGGCGCCCACAGCCCATCCGGTCAGCGCAAGGCCCAGCACAAGGTCGATTGCAAGGCTCAGCGCAAGGGTAAGCGGTTCCCCAACCATTGACAGTGTGCCAAGGATGTCGCCATGCTTCGAAATCGTTAGGAATACTTCCTAACTAAACGCGCTGGTCCAAGAAGTCCCCTGCCCGACCTTCGCGGTTCCCCGCACCGGAATAGTAGGAGGCAGCTGTGGCACCACGAGCAGTTTGGCGTGCCGTTTCATGCGGTTTCGCCATCGCGGTCATCTCGGCAGGGCTGGGGCCTTTCGCGGCTCCCAGTCAGGCCGCGGCGACCGATTATGAGGCAGAGGACGCGACCATCTCACAAGGCGTGGTCGAGTCGAATCACGCCGGCTTTTCCGGTCGTGGTTTCGTCAACTACAACAACCTTGTCGGCAGTTACGTCGAATGGACCGTGCCCGCGACAACGGCAGGCCCGGCCGACGTGACCCTGCGATATGCCAACGGGACAACGGCATCCCGCCCACTCGACTTCACCGTGAACGGCGTGGCCGGCGCCGTCGGCATCACCTTCCCCGGCACCGGCGCCTGGTCGACCTGGCAGACCAAGACGGTCAAACTCCAGCTCGCCGCCGGGACCAACAAGATCCGCGCCCGCGCCACCACGGCCGACGGCGGCCCGAACGCGGACAAGCTGACGGTCAACCCGACCAGCACCGACACCCAGCCGCCAACGCCACCCGGCAATCTCGTCGTCAGCAATATCAAGTCGAACGCCGCGACCTTCACCTGGTCGGCCGCTTCGGACAACGTCGGCGTGACCCGCTACGAGGTCAACCGCGGTGGCAACCTACTCAAGGTGGTCGACGGCACCACGCTGACCGCCACCGTGGACACGCTCACCCCGAACACCAGCTACGACATCTCGGTTGGCGCCGTCGATGCCGCGGGCAACGCCTCGCAGCAGAGCAACGTGGTCACGTTCACCACCCCACCCAGCACTGATACCGAACCGCCAACCGTGCCAGGCAGTCTGCGCTCGACCGGCGTGACCGCGAACAGCGTCTCGCTGGCCTGGAACGCCTCGACCGACAACAGCGGCACCATCGCCGGGTACGACGTCTACCAAGGCACCACCAAGGTCTCGACGACGTCCTCCCTGACCGCGACTATCACCAACCTCGCGCCCAACACGTCGTACACCTTCGCCGTCAAGGCGCGTGATCCCGACAACAACGCCTCCGCGGCCAGCAATGCCGTCACGGTTCGCACCAGCAGCACGGGCGGCGGCGGCATCCCCGAGTACGAGCGGAACATCGCGAACGTCGATCTCGGTTGGAGTGTCGCCTTCTTGCCGGACGGCTCAGGTTCGGCATTGGTCACCGAGCGGGATCGCTTCGAGGTGTTGCGGGTCAGCTCGACCGGACAGAAGACGACGCTCGGCAAGGTCCCGGGCGCGGTCACGACGACCGGCGAGGGCGGCCTGCTGGGATTGGCGTTGTCACCCGATTTCGCCAATGACCATTGGGTTTACTTCTACCACTCGGCCGCGAACGACAACCGGATCGTGCGGATGAGATACGAGAACGGGCAGCTCGGTACGACGTCCGAACCGGTGCTCACCGGTCTGGCCAAGAACCGGTACCACAACGGCGGCCGGATCCGCTTCGGCCCGGACGGCAAGCTGTACGCGGCAGTCGGCGATGCCCAGAGCGGCGCCAACGCGCAGAACCGCGGTTCGCTGAACGGCAAGATCCTGCGCATCAACCCGGATGGGACGGCGCCGAGCGACAACCCGTTCTTCAGCACTGGCGGCAATGCGCGCTACGTGTACAGCCTCGGACACCGCAACCCGCAAGGCCTCGCCTGGGATTCGCGCGGTCAATTGTGGGCGGCGGAGTTCGGCGACAACAGCCAGGACGAGCTCAACCTGATCCAGAAGGGCGGCAACTACGGTTGGCCCGCCTGTGAGGGGACCATCGGCGATTGCGGCGGCTACATCGCGCCGAAGCGCACCTGGTCGACCGCGCAGGCAGGCCCGAGTGGCGTGGAGATCGTGAACGACTGGATCTACATCGCCGGCGTGACCGGTGCCCAGTTGTGGGTCACGCAGATCAACTCGACCGGTACGGGCGTGGGCACCCCGCAGGCGTTGTTCTCGGGGCGGTGGGGCCGGCTGCGCAGCGTCACGCGAACGCCGGATGGCGCGCTCTGGCTGACATCTACCAACAACGACAAGAACGGCGGTACGCCCAGCACGATCGACAACGTGATCGTGCGCTTGAGGTTCCCCGCCTAGCGTTCTAGAAGGCCTTCGAGATAGGCCTCGAGGTGCTGCCGGAGTAAATCCGGAGTGAGGTCGTCGCGCCCGCATTGCCGCCAGGGCACGGCGACCTTCTCCGCGTCCGGCGCGAACCCGAGGGCATCCAGGAAGTACCAGTACTTGTCGCGGGCCAACACCCCGCCGGCCGCGACGTACGCCGCGGGAAACGCGAGACCAACGGAAGGCCCGTGCAACAACGCGAGCGCGGTCGAGCAGTGCGCGACATCGAGATCGGCCGGACCCCACGACGTCTCGACCCAGTCCACGATGCCGCTGATCCGGCCCTCGTCGAACAACACGTTGCCCGGATGGAAGTCCCGATGCAAAAAGACCGGGTCGTACGACGGAGGGTCCGCGCGGATGACGTCCACCGCGGCCGTCCACGTCGTCCCGGCGTCGGCGGGGAGTTGCACGCGCTCGGGCGACGTCCACGCCTGGTAGACCCGCGGCCGAGTGCTCTCGTCGACCTCGACCTGGTGGATCGCGACCAGCTGGGCGGCGAGTTGCGCGGCGATACCCGGATCATCCAGGCAGATCCGCCCGGGCAATAACGTCATCAGCAACGAGGGATCCGCACAGCTCGCGCCGACTGCGTCAACGGCGACCAGCGAGGCGGCGGGAATCGCCGTACGGCCAAGCAGCGTGAGGATATCGGCCTCGCGCGTGAGCAGGCCCTCCGCATGACGCCGGTAGAACTCGCTCACGAACGACCGCAAAACCAACGATCGTTCGGTGGTCTCGACCCGGCGCATCTCGGACGTCCAGCCGCCCGTCAGCCGTACGACGTCCTTGACCATCTCGCCGGTCTCGAGCTCGATCCATTGCCGTGTGGTATCCGCGATCACCCCCCGACCCTAACGCCCCCCGCGGGCTCGAGTTGCCGTCCCTATTCCGAGGGTCGACCCGCGGAATGGGGAGTCGACCTGCCAAATTTCGCGAGTCCACCCCCTATTCCGAGGGTCGACCCTCGGAATAGGGGGCGACCGCGCGCGGAGGTGGGAAACGACGCGCCTCTGCCCGGGCGCGCACTCGGCGAGTCCGGGCAGAGGCGGCGAACGGCGAACCGCTACGTGGTGAGGACGGAAGTACGTGGGCGGAGGAGGAAGGCCGCGGCGTACGCGAGGGCGGCGATGATGAGCAGGCCGTCGAAGCCGATCATCAGGCCGAGGTACTCCAGACAACCGCCGACCATCGCGCCGAGCAGGTTGGCGCCGAAGCTGGCAGTCCCGTCGGCCGTGTCGCTGAAGCGCTTCGCGAAGATCACGTTCGCCGCGAAGATCGGCAGGAACGCGACCGTCACCGCGGCGACGATGCGCAGCGGCAGCGGCATCGCCAGGAACCAGCTGTCCGGGAAGACCCAGCTCAGGGCGAGCCCCGCGAACAACACGGCGAACATCACCTTCATAGGTGGTGTCTTGAACCTACGCGTCACTTCGACCGCTGCGAGCACGGCCAGCAGCACACCCGTGAAGACGATCGCGTTGACCACCCACGTCGTACCGAACAGCAACGCGAAGCTCGTGATGCTCTTGGTCTGCAGAAGCATGAAGCCCACGCCCAGCAGGAAGAGATCGGCGTACGGACGCATGCGCCGGTACGAGCCGCCACCACCGGCAATGCCGACAGCAACGATTCCTGCCACCAGGATCAGCCCAAGCGTCACCAGGTACAGCGAGGGGATCCTGTCGGTGAACAGGTACAGGAACGGCCGGTTGTCCGTCGCAGGCGGCGGAGTGTCGGCAGCGGCCGCAGTCCAAGCCGTTGAGCCACACTGCTGGTCCGCCGAGGTCAGACCGACCGTGACGACGGCTTGCTGCAACACGTCGCCGACCTTGTCCACGCAAGGCCCGTGGCCGAAGGCGTCGTTGGCGGTCAGTGCGAGCCGGTCGATCAGCCAGCTCTCGCGGTAGAAGTTGTACATCGCGAACGCGCCACCCGGGTTCAGGTGATCGCGTGCGCTCTCAAAGGCCTGCTTGGTGAAGAGGTAGCTCTCGAGCCGCAAGGAGCTGGCGCCGCTCACCAGCGTCAGTGAGTCCGGCAGCGCGAACAGGATCAGGTCGTACTTCTTGTCCGTCCGCGAAAGGAATGCCCGGCCGTCGTCGACGTGGGTGGTCACTCGCGGGTCGGAGTACGGGCGGTCGGGGTGCCGGGTTCGGCCGATCTCCAGCAGCGACGGGTCGATCTCGACGGCGTCGACGTGCTGTGCGCCCTTCTGCAGGGCAATCGCGACATCGGTGCCACTACCGGCTCCGACGATCAGTACGTTCTTCGGCTGGTTGGTGATGCGCTGGTAGGGCAGGCCGTACTGCGATTCCAGCTCGAGCCGGGTGGCCGCGGGGTACGCCTGCTGATGCGGGACGCCGTTCACGGTGATCGTCAGCACCAAAGCGTTGCGGAAGGTCGAAGCCTCGGTCAGCACCTTGTAGTACGGCGACCAGCGCAAGTTGTCCTGAGTGGACTCGTTGAAGAGCACCGCCACCACGATCAGCAGGGGCGTGACCACGAGCGCAGCGGCCAGTCCGGTCGCCACTGCGCGTTGCTGCGGAACCATCAGCACCGCGAAGACGATCAGCACGATCAGGCCCCACCACACCGGCGGTGCGCCCAGGAACGACAGCGCTGTGAACGTGACGATTCCGGTGATACTGCCGATCAGGTCGAACCTGTACGCCGTAAGCCGGGGCAGCTCGGCGAAACAACGCGCGACCAGTTCAGCCGGGCCGGCCAGCACGATCGCGGCCGCGAGGAAGACGAGCGGCAGGATCACGTGGGCCGAGGGGCCGCTGGTCTCGAGGCTGGTGAAGTAGATGACGTTCGAGTCGCCGCCGCGATCAACGGAGACGGGTTTCCAGGCAACGAATCCGACCAGCAGTGCGAGCGCGATGGGCGAGTAGTACGGCAGCCGCTTCGTGCGGCTGGCGCGCAGGAAGCCGACGCCGATGCCCAGGAAGGACCCGAGCAGTACGAAGTTCGAGAAATAACTCAGATGGACGACATTGGACCCGGTCCACCGGATCAGCGCCAGCTCGAGGAAGAGCATCAGGGCACTGGCGATGACCAGACGTCGTCGCGGGCCGAGGGGGGAGTGCCAAGGGGATGCGGTCGAGCCGGGGGAGGCTTCCCGGGTGTCGTCGATCTGCTCCTGGTTCGTCATCGTGCGGACGTTACCGATCTTCGGGTCACTTCTGCCAACGGGCGACCGCGCAAGCGGCCTGAATTGAGCATAATCTTGCTGGAATGAGCAGGCGGATCGTGCTGGTGATCGCCGGACTGGCACTGGCCGGTCTCGGAATCCAGCACGCCGTCGCGGTCTTTCCGCACCAGCCCGTTGCCGTCGGCACCAGCGCGATCGTGCGGCTGGACGGCGCCGCGCTGACCCTGTTCGCCTCGCGCCCAGGCACACCGGTTGACGCTTGCGTGATCACCGACCGCGAGGGGCGCGCCGTCACGCTGGTGCCGCGGACGGGTGAGCGGATCGGGTCCTGGTACGCCGTCGCCCGGCCCGCGTCCCCCGCGCCCGCCGGCGACTACACCGTGCGCTGTGCGGAAAGCCCGGACGGTACGACGTACGCCGTCGGCCGGTACGAGTCGATCCTCGGCTTCGTGCTGGCGTTGTTCGCCGTGGTCGCCGTACTGGTGATCGCCTTGTTGCTGGCCGGGCGGTGGCGGCACCGCGAGGGCACCGCCACCGTCACTCGTTAACGCACTGTTACTCGGCTAACGCGCTGTCAGTAGGTCAGCGTGCCGGCCGGGCCAGCTGGCAGCCGGACTTCGCTAGGTCGAGCTTGCGGTTGGTCAGGCAGGTGTAAATCCACCAGGTCTGCTGGCCATAAGCGGCCCCCTGGTCGACGGTGATGTTGCCGGCCGCGTCCACCTCGCACGGGTTGTTCACGGTGCAGCGCTGGCCATCCTCGTTACCGGTATTGTTCACGCCGATGACCTCGCCGTTGCTGGTGCTCACGATCGGCGAACCAGAGGTGCCACCGATCGTCTCGCAGCCGGGCTGGCGGTACTTGATCGAGCTGGACCAGCGCCAGTTGCCCTCACGCAGCTGGTAGATCGTGCTCTGCACAGAGCAGGTGTAGATCCGCTTCCAGTAGCCGGAAACGACCGCCATACCCGCGCCGGCGGCCGGGGCCTGGCGGGCCAGCGTGAGCGGTGCGACGCCGAGCCGGGACTGGATCGAGGCGTAGGACTCGTTCACCTCGTAGACCAGCATGTCGGTCTTGGTCATCGTGCCGTAGACGATGCGGGAGGCCCGGACCGTGCCCGCGTTGGACGAGTTCGGCCGGAGCAGGGTGATCGACCGGCTCGACGCGCGGTTGACTAGGACCACGCCCGGGTTGAGGAAACCTCCTTCGTAGCAGTGGCCGTTGGTCAGCACCAGCGCCTTGTCGGCCGGCTGGGAGTCGCTGTACCGCACGAGCGAGGCCGAGCAGTTGCTCAGCGCCGCGATGCCCGCGAAATCGGCACCGGGGGCGGCGGCCTTCGCGGCGGGGTCGGTCACGACGGCGGCGTTCGCCGGGGTGATACCGACCAGGCAGGCACCGAGGGTGACGATGCCTACAGTGAGTGTTCGCAACAACTTCATGGGCGGGTTCCTGTCCTCACGTTGGGAACTTCTGATGTGCGAAGGGCTTACATGGCGGTGCAAGCAGGGTGTGTTGGCCCTGTTACCCTTCGTCTCCGGAAACAGGAGATCCGAACCATCACAGCTTCGTCAACGTCGAACATGGTGTCCGGTTCACCACCGGCCGGTGGCGGCGCGCCTGTCCCAGGCGACCGTCGTACCGTGGCAATACTGATCGTCGTCATGACGACGGGACGAACGGAAGGACGTCATGCCGCAGGAACCTGACCTGCGCAACCTCAGTGAGCCGACCCGCTTCAAGCGGGCGCTGACGCTGCTGCTGATGACCCTGGTGGTACCCGGATCGGCCCAGATCGCCGCTGGTAACAAGCGCGTCGGCCGGTTCGTCTGGCGGTTGCTCGCCAGTTTGCTCGCGATCGTCGTGCTGATCGCGTTGCTGGCCCTGATCTGGCGTGGACCGACGATCAACTTCATCGTGCAGCCCTGGTTCCTCCGGGGTATCCAGGTCTTGCTGGTGTTGCTCGCGATCGGCTGGGCGGTGCTGTTCGTCGACGCGTATCGACTCGGCAAGCCGCTGCTGCTCGAGCGAAACCACCGATTGACCGCGAGTATCACCGACGCCGTGCTGGCGCTCGGGGTGGTGTTCGCGCTGATCTGGGCGAGCACGCTCGTCTCGGCGCAGGCCGATTTCGTCGCCAGTGTGTTCGGCGGGCATGCGAAATCCAAGGCCGACAAGGGCCGCTACAACGTGCTGCTGATGGGCGGCGACTCCGGTAAGAACCGGACCGGCCTACGCCCCGACAGCATGACGCTGGCCAGTATCGACGCCGAAACCGGCCGGACGGTGCTGATCGGGCTGCCGCGCAACATGGCCAAGGTGCCGTTCCCCGAGGGCACGGCGATGCATGACAAGTTCCCGAACGGCTTCCAGTGGGAGGACTGTGCGGCGAACTGCTTCCTGAACGGGGTCTACACCTATGCCACCCAGCACAAGGACCTGTTCCCCGGTGTGGCGGACCCGGGCGCGCTGGCGACGCGGCAGGCGGTCGAGGGCATCACGGGCCTGAAGGTCAACTACTTCGTGATGATCGACATCGCCAGCTTCGTGAACCTGATCAACGCGGTCGGTGGCATCAACCTCGATGTCGGGAAAAAAGTCCCGATCGGTGGCGTCGGCAGCCCCATCTACGGTTACATCACTCCGGGGAAGAACAAGCACCTCGACGGGTACCACGCGATGTGGTTCGCGCGGTCCCGCGCGGGTGCGACCGACTACGAGCGGATGACCCGGCAGAAATGCGTGATGACCGCGATGCTGAACCAGCTGGAACCGCGCACGGTGCTGACCAAGTTCCAGGGCATCGCCGCGGCCAGCAAGCAGGTGGTGAAAACCGACATCCCGTCCAGCCATCTCGGCACCTTCGTCGATCTCGCGCTGGACTCGAAGAAGCTCAAGGTGTCAAGCTTCTCGCCGGTACCACCCCTGATCAAAACCGGTAACCCTGATTTCCCGTTGATCCGCACCAAGGTCGCCCAGGCCATCGCCCGCTCGGAGGCGCTGGACCAGGCAGCCGAAGATGGTGAGGACAAGAAGACCACTACACCACCGAAGACGACGGCCAAACCGAGCAAGAAGCCGACGAGCACTCCCTCCAAATCCACCTCCGACGTCGACGACGTCGCATCTATCTGTACGGCGGCCTGAATTATGTCCTTGTCCCACTGGCCACCGGTATCCGTCGTGATGCCGGTACTGAACGAGGAACGACACCTCTCCGAGGCGGTCGGTCGTGTTCTCGAACAGTCCTACCCCGGCGAGCTGGAGGTGGTGCTGTCGATCGGTCCGAGCAAGGACCGCACGATGGCCATCGCCGAAGGCATCGCGGCCACGGACAAGCGGATCCGCATCGTGCCGAACCCGTCCGGCAAGACGCCGGCCGGGCTCAACGTCGGGATCGCGAACGCGAGCCACGACATCATCGTCCGGGTCGACGGCCACGGCGTGCTGACGCAGGGTTACATCAGACGCGCGGTCGAGCTGCTGGAGGAGTCCGGCGCGGACAACGTGGGCGGTGTGATGGCCGCTGAGGGCCGTTCGGCGTTCGAGATGGCCGTGGCCTGCGCCTACCGCTCGCGCCTCGGTCTAGGGGCCTCCACGTTCCACCAGGGCGGCAAGCCGGGGCCGGCCGACACGGTCTACCTCGGTGTCTTCCGGCGTACGGCGCTGGAGCGGGTCGGCGGGTTCGACGAGACCATGCACCGGGCGCAGGACTGGGAGCTGAACTACCGCATTCGCAAGACCGGCGGGCTGATCTGGTTCAGCCCGGACCTGTCGGTGACGTATCGCCCGCGCTCGTCGCTGACGGCCGTGGCCAAGCAGTTCTACATGACCGGTCAGTGGCGTCGTGAGGTCATCCGCCGCCACCCGGAGACCGCCAGCAAGCGCTACCTGGCGCCGCCGGTGGCCGTGACGCTGCTGGTGCTCGGGACGATCCTGGGCATCGTCGGCCTGGCCACCGGGGTCAGCTGGCTGGTGCTGGGGTTCCTGGCGCCGCTGTTCTACGGGCTCGGCCTGATCGCCGGGTCCATGGTGGAAGGCCGCTACCTGCCCTGGAAGGCCCTGTTCTGGCTTCCGCTGGTCTGCGCGACGATGCACGTCACCTGGGGTGCCGGCTTCATCGTCGGCCTCAAGGAGCGCCCTGCCGGGCCTGCCCTGGCCGCCACTGCTTGAGTTTTACGTGAAGAACCCCGCCACTCCGGTTCTGGAGTGGCGGGGTTCTTCGTTTGCTCTCAGCGCTTGGTGGTGGTCTCCGCCAGGTAGGCGTCGACGACCTCCTGGGCATCGCCGTCCATCTTGATGATGCCCTTGTCGAGCCAGATGGCCCGGTTACACGTGTCGATCACGGTCTCCAGGCTGTGGCTGACCAGGAACACCGTGCCGGCCTCGTCGCGCAGATCCTTGATCTTCTGCTCGGACTTGACCCGGAAGTTCGCGTCACCGGTTGCCAGCGCTTCGTCCACCAGCAGGATGTCGTGGGTCTTGGCCGACGCGATCGCGAACCGCAACCGCGCGCCCATACCCGACGAGTACGTCCGCATCGGCAGATCGATGAACTCACCGATATCCGCGAAGTCCACGATCTCGTCGTACTTCTTCTCGATCTCCTCCGGGCTCATACCCATCGCGAGACAGCCGAGCACGATGTTCCGGTCGCCGCTCAGGTCGTTCATCATCGCGGCGTTGACGCCCAGCAGCGACGGCTGGCCGTTGGTGTAGACCGAGCCGCTCGCGGGCGGCAGCAGGCCGGCCACCGCACGCAGCAGCGTCGACTTGCCCGAGCCGTTGCGGCCGATCAGACCGATCGCGTCACCCTTGTACGCGGTGAACGTGACGCCCTTGACCGCGTGCACCTCACGCACGGTCGGACGCTGCTGGCGCTTGATCAGCCGGGACAACGCGGTCGCCGCGGTGCCCTTGCTACCACCCGCCATCACCTTGTAGATGATGTGCACGTTGTCCGCGATCACCGTCGGGACCTTTTGTGCCGCTGGAGCAGTCACCGGGCTCGGGACTGCGGCTTCAGCCACGTCCATACCTCTCCTCCGCACGCCAGAAGTAGATGAAGCCCCCGACGAGGGCAAGGACGGTCCAGCCGCTGGCGATCCACCAGGCGTTGGGCAACTGGTGTGGTTCGTGGTTCGCCAGGATCGCTTGCCGCATGATGTCGATGTACGCCGCGATCGGGTTGAACGCGAGCACCTGGATGACCCAGCCCGGGGCGTCCGCTTCGCGCAGCTTGTCCGGGATGGAGAAGAAGACGCCGGACGCGTACAGCCAGGTGCGGGTGATGAACGGCAGCAACTGGTTCAGGTCGCCCATGAACGCGCCCATCCGGGCGAACGTCAGGGTCATGCCGATGTTGAACCCGGTCTGCAGGATGAGTGCCGGGATGATCAGCAGCCAGCTCACGGCGAAACCGTCGGTGAACGCCACGATCACCAGCAGGATGCCCATCGAGAGGAACATCTGGGTCAGTTCGTTCAGTACGTAGGCCATCGGAAGCGTGGCCCGCGGGAAGTGCAGCGTGCGAATCAGGGACATATTGCCCGAGATGGACCGGGCACCCTCGATCATCGAGCGCTGGGTGAAGCTGAAGACGAACATGCCGCAGATCAGGAAGGCGGTGTAGTTCTCGATACCGCCCTTGGTGTTCAGCAGCAGGCCGAAGGCAAGGTAGTAGACCGCCGCGTTGAACAACGGCGTGAGCACCTGCCACAGCGAGCCGAGGCGAGCCCCGGCGTACGCCGCGTAGGTGCGGGCACGGGCATAGCTGAGGACGAACTGGCGTCGTCCCCAGAGTTCACGGACGTAGCTGCCGAAAGGTGGGCGCACCGAACTCTTCGACAACCCGAACTGCTCGGCCATTGCCGCGAGTGATGCGGTCCCGACCGACTCGGGGGCGGTTGACATGCGGGCCAATCTACTGGGGTCCGTCAGGACATCTATAACCGGCGCGCTCTTCGCGCGGTTGCGGACCGTATCCAATCGGTTTCAGGACCTCGTCGCAACATGACACGTCCAGCCAACGCCCTGGCCCGCTGTGAGGTTCCCAGTCTGGCCGGTCAGACCTTGAGGGCTATTGCCGCCTGGTGGGCGGTTTTCCGCAGTGTAGGGGTGGGGTTTTCCCCACCTGAATTGGGTGCTCAACCCCATGGGGCTGGGCGATCGGGCGGCCTAACGTCGAGGCATCGGCAGATTCAGCGGGCGGCGGTTCACGGCGTTCGCGGCAGGGAGTTCGAGTGATGAAGACAACTAACGGTGAAGCTGTTCGGCTCATCGACGTCCGTAAGGTTTATGGCACGGCCGGGAATCCGGTGACCGCGCTGGACGGCGTCACGCTGAGCCTGCCTTCGGGCAGTTTCACCGCGGTGATGGGCCCCTCCGGTTCGGGAAGAGCACCTTCCTGCACTGTGCGGCCGGCCTCGATCAACCTACGAGTGGTCGCGTCTATATCGAGGGTGAGCAGCTCACAGGCGGTAGTGAAGCCGCGCTGACGAAGTTCCGGCGGAAACGGATCGGGTTCGTCTTCCAGCAGTTCAACCTGCTGCCCACGCTGACCGTTCTACAGAACGTCACCTTGCCGCTGCGCCTGGCAGGCCGCCGGGTCGACCGTCGCCGCTGCCAGGAGATCCTTGGCCGGATGGGCCTGGCCGACCGGCTGGATCATCGCCCGGCCGAGCTGTCCGGGGGGCAGCAGCAACGCGTCGCGATCGCCCGGGCGCTGGCGACCGAGCCACGGGTGATCTTCGCCGACGAGCCGACCGGTGCGCTGGATTCACGCGCCGCTCGCGAGGTGCTCGAGCTACTGCAGGAGTCGGTCCAGGTCTACGAGCAAACCGTTGTGCTGGTGACCCATGACCCGATCGCCGCGTCGTACGCCGACGCCGTCGTCTTCCTGGCCGACGGCAAGATCGCGGGCCGGCTGGAGTCGCCGACGGCCGAAGCTGTCGCGGAGCGGATGACCCACCTCGGTGATGCCATTCCGGCAGGTGCCGCGTGATCGGCCTGGCCTTGCGTTCGTTGCGATATCGGCTGGGGGCGTTCGCCGCGAGCTTTCTGGCCTTGTTCCTGGGCGCGATCATCCTGATGACGTTCGCGTCGATGCTGGACACGGCGGGCGGTCCCGCGGTGGACGCCGCCGCCGAGGAGACGTTGTTCCTGATGGCGGTCGTGGTCGGCGGTTGGGGGCTGTTGATCGTCGTGTTCGCGGTGACGGCCACGTTGACCTTGTCCGTTCGCCAGCGTGGGCAGGAGATGGCCCTGCTGAAGAGCATCGGCGCCACGCCCGCGCAGATCGGCCGGATGATCGTGGCCGAGTCGGCGGTGGTGGCACTCGTCGCGGCCGCGTTGGCGATTCCGCTAGCGGTGGTTGGGGGTCGCTGGCTGTTGTCGGTGCTGAAGGACACGGGCCAGGTGCCGGCTGAGGTCGTTCCCGCCTTCGGGGGTATGGCGATCGGGATCGGCCTCGGCATCACCTTCACGGCGGCTGTGGTGGCCGCTGTGATCGCCACTCGGCGGGTGACCCGGCTCGGTGCTCGCGAGGCGCTCGCGGCCGTCGCACTCGAGGAGCCGCGCCTCGGCCGGCTCCGGATGATCGCGGGCTGGTTCTTCCTCGCCGCGGGTGCCGCTTGTGGCGCTGTCACGGCGATCACGGGTAAGGGCAAGGGGATCGAGGCGATGGCCACGGGTGGGCAGACGGCGATCCTGCTGTCGATCGGGCTCGCCTTGTTCGCTCCGGTCCTGCTCCGCGTGGTGACGGCCGTGCTGGTCGGGCCGCTGCGAGGTGCGGGCGCGCCGGGCTACCTCACCACGATGAACCTGCGCCGTCGTACTCACCAGATGGCAGGCGCTCTGGTCCCGATCATCCTCTTCACCGGCATGGCCACGGGCACGCTTTACCTGCAGAGCATCGAGAACTCCGCTGCCGCTGCAGCGATCGGCGGTCCCGTTTCGGCGGCCGGGGCGGACATGGCCGCGGAGGCGGACGCGATCGAGACCCTGAACTTCGTGGTCGTCGGCATGATCGCGCTGTTCGCCGCCATCATGCTCGTCAACACGTTGATCGCGGCAACCATTTTCCGGCGGCAGGAGTTCGGCCGCCAGCGCTTGGTCGGCTCAACCCCGGGCCAAGTCCTCCGGATGGTCGGCTACGAAGGCATCGCGTTGGCCCTGACCGGCGTGCTCGCGGGCTCGGCGGCGGCCATCGCCGGCATCATCCCGTTCAGCATCGCCCGCACCGGCACCGTCATCCCCGACCAAGGCACGGCCATCTACCTAGCCGTCATCACCACCGCCACCGCCCTAACCCTCGCCGCCAGCCTCACCACCGCCCACCGAACCCTGCAAACCCCCGCCACCCAAGCCGCCGCCTAACCATCGGCAACGGCCATGACTGGATGGCCGGGTGACCCGCAACGCCGGGCTCACCCGGCCTTGCGGTCCTCGCTGATCAGACGCTCGATTCGTTCCAGCCGATCGATGATCTCGCTCGGCTGAGTCTGGTCGGAGGAGAACCAGGCGGTGAGGATGTCCCGCATCAGGGCGGTGTGCCGGATGTGCTGTTCGCCGGCCTTCGCCCTGATCGCGTCCATCAGCGGTTTCGGCAGCCGCAGGGAGGTGGTGACCATGGGCGGCTCGACCCAGACGCCGTCGCGGTCCATCTCCTCGGCGGTATCGGTCTCTCCGTAGTAGGTCGCCAGCTCTTCGAGCTCGGCCTCAGATCGAGGCAGTCGTTCCCTCTTCGTCATTTCAGTGCGCCTCCCGCTGGAAGGTCTTTTTCTCGGCTTTGGTCATCTCGCGTGCGGTCACGACGAACGCGACTCCAGGGCTGTCCTCCACCGTGACCACGAGGAGGTGTCTGCCCGTGTAGGTCGTTCCGTAACACAGCAAGGAATCGTTCTTGCCTAGCCGCTGGTAATACGGCCGCTCCAGGATGGCTTCGCGAACCTCGGCCATCGTTACCCCGTGGCGTGCGATGTGCTCCGAGGACCACAGGCTTTCCTTGATCTCGCGGAACACCAGGCCAGTGTATTGCGATCGCAATGCGCGAGCAAGGCTACCGGTGGTCGGAGCCCTCGGTTATGCGGGTGTGGGTGTGAGTGTCGAAGGCGTGGACTTGGGTGGTTAGGGCGGGGAGGGGGAGGGATAGGGATTCGAGGATGGTTTGGCGGCCGGGGCGGGTTTGAGGGGCGAAGGTGGCGAACTCGACGAATTCGGTGAGGTTGAAGCCGAGGTCGGCCGGGCGGACGGGGAGGCCGTGGCGGTGCAGGCAGTCGACGGTGGCGTGGAAGGCGCGTTCGTCGCCGCGCAACCACCAGGCGAAGGCGGCGCCGAGGCCGACCTGTTCGCCATGGTGGGCGCGGCGCGACGGCATCATCAGGTCGATCGCGTGCGAGATCTCGTGGCAGGCGCCGGACGACGGGCGCGAGGTGCCCGCCACGACCATGGCCTGGCCGGAAAGCACCAGCGCCTCGGTCAGCGTGACCAGGAAGTCGTCGTCGGCGATCGTGCCCGGGTGGTTCATCACGGCCTGGGCGGAGGTCCGCGCCAGCGATACCGCGAGGCCGTCGATCTCCTCGCCGTGCTGCTGGTGCGCCGCTTCCCAGTCCGCGATCGCGGACAGGTTCGAGACGATCTCGCCGATGCCCGAGCGGATCGACCGGGGCGGCGCCTGCGCGATCAGGTCCAGATCGACCAGTACGGCGATCGGCGCGGGCACGCCGTACGAGCCACGCCCGGCGTCGTTGTCGAGAGTGCTGATCGGCGACGCGATGCCGTCGTGGGCGAGGTTGGTGGCGACGGCGACCATCGGCAAACCGAGGCGGGCCGCGGCGAACTTGGTCACGTCCAGCACGGTGCCACCGCCGATGCCGACGATCGCGTCGTACCGGCGCAGGCGGACCTGCTCGACCAGGCGTACGGCGGTGTTGATCGTGCCGCCCTCGACCGTGAACCAGTCGGCGGCCGCAAGACCGTGCCCGTCGAGCGCGTCGGCGAACAGCTTGCGCACGGTCGGGCCGTACGTCGCGCCGACCGCGATCGCCACCCGGCCACCGGGCGAGATGCGCTGGTCGGCGAGGATCGCGCCCAGCTCGGCGAGGGCCCCGCGCCGTACGTCGACGACGAGTGGCGCGGGGATCATCCGGGCTAGGAGGGGCATACGATCTCTCGCGCGCGGGCCAGGTCGTCGTGGTTGTCAATCTCCACCCAGTCGACCTTGCCGATCGGTGCCACGTCGATGCGCAGGCCACGATCGGCCAGCTCCTGGTAGCCGTCCTCGTAGTAGAGGTTCGGGTCGCGCTCCCAGGTGGTGCGCAGGGCGTCCGCGAGGTCCGCGCCGGCACCGGGCTCGATCAGGGTGATGCCGATGTACTCGCCGGTCGCCGTGGCGGGGTCCATCAGCTTGGTGATCCGCTCGACGCCCTTGGCCTCGGACCAGATCACCTTCATCTCCTCGTCGGCGAGCGCCTTCTCGGTGTCCAGGGCGAGGATGATCCGGCCCTGGCCGCGAGCCGAGAGCAGGGTTTCCTCGACCGAGACCGGGTGCACGGTGTCGCCGTTCGCCAGGATCACGCCCTGGTCGAGCAGGTCACGCGCACACCACAGAGAGTAAGCGTTGTTCCATTCTTCGGCTTTGTCGTTGTGCACCAATTCGAGCCGTACGCCGTACTTGGCCTCGAGGTCCTGCTGCCGATCGGCGATGGCCTGCGCGGCGTAGCCGACGACGATCGCGACGTCGGTGAGGCCGATCTCGGCGAAGTTGGCCAGCGTCAGGTCGAGCACGCTGGTCTCGGGATCGATCGGGACCAGCGCCTTGGGCAGGGTGTCGGTGTAGGGGCGAAGGCGGCGCCCGGCACCGGCGGCAAGTACGAGACCGATCATGGCGAGCCATGGTACGGGTGAAAGACTGCCCTCATGACATGGCTTGTGACGGGTGGTGCCGGGTACATCGGGGCGCATGTGGTGCGCGCCTTCCGCGACAACGGGATCGACGTGGTGGTGATCGACGACCTCTCGAGCGGCCACGCGGACTTCGTGCCCGAGGGTGTTCCGTTCATCGAGGCGAACCTCCTCGACGCCGAGGCCGTACGGCGCGCGCTGACGGGTGTGACCGGTGTGGTGCACCTGGCCGGGTACAAGTACGCGGGCGTCTCGGTCGAGCGTCCGCTGCACACGTATACACAGAACGTGACGGCCATGGTCACGCTGTTGAGCGAAATGGCCGCGCAGGACATCCACAACATCGTCTTCTCGTCGAGCGCCGGCGTCTACGGCACGCCCGCCGTCGAGCTGGTCACCGAGGACACCGCCACCGGGCCGCAATCGCCGTACGGCGAGACCAAGCTCGTCGGCGAGTGGTTGCTGGCGGACCAGGCCAAGGCCGTCGAGCTGAACCACACCTCGCTCAGGTACTTCAACGTGGTCGGCTCGGCTGACCCGAAGGTGTACGACGCAAGCCCGTACAACCTCTTCCCGATCGTCTGCAATCTCCTGAGCAAGGGTGAGACGCCCAGCATCTACGGGACGGACCACCCGACTCCGGACGGCACCTCGGTCAAGGACTACGTGCACGTAGGGGACCTGGCTGACGCCCACGTGGCGGCCGCCCGGGCGCTGGAGTCCGGCAAGACGCTGGAGCCGGCGTACAACCTCGGAAGCGGTAGTGGCACCTCCGTGCGCCAGATCATGGATGCGGCTCGCCGGGTGACCGGGATCGACTTCACGCCCGGAGAGACTCCTCGCCGTCCGGGTGATCCGTCACGTGTAGTGGCGTCCGGTGAGCTTGCGGCCCGCGACCTCGGCTGGAAGAACACCCACACAGTCGACGACATGTTCCGCTCCGCCTGGGAAGCCTGGCCCAAGGGGTAGTCAGCCGGCCGGGCCGGAGGGGCTTAGGTCCAAGAGGGTGGGACCTAGGAGGGCGCCGCCTTCGACCGGGAGGGTCAGGCCGGTGATCCAGGAGGCGTCGGCGGAGCCCAGGAAGGCTACGGCGGCGGCGATGTCCTCGGGTTCGCCCACGCGGCCGAGCGGGTACATCGCCTTGAACTTCTCCAGGGTTCCCGGCTGGTTGTCCCAGTTGGGAGTCCGGATGGTGCCTGGGGCAACGACGTTGAACCGGACCCCGCTGCTGCCGTACCGGGACGCGAAGTTCTGCGTCATGCTCTGCTGACCGGCCTTGGCCGCGGAGTACTCGACGTTGCCGAAGGCCCCTAACGCGTTGACCGAGCTGATCGTCACCACGTTGCCCCGGACGGCCAGCAGATGCGGTAGCGCCGCCTGGATGCATTGAGCCGCGCTGATCAGCGTGACGTCGAGCTGGCGGTGCCACTCGTCAACGGTCGTTCGCTCCGGCCGCGAAGTGACCACGCAACCACCGGCGTTGTTCACCAGCAGGTCGAGCCTGCCGAAGCGTTCGATCGCCGCCGCCACGGCCTCGTCGATGTCGTCCCGCGAAGTCACGTCGACCCGGATCGCCAACGCCTGTTCGCCGATCTCCGAAGCGACGGCCTCGGCCCGGTCGCCGTCGAGATCGGTGATCACGACGGAACCACCTTCGGCCGCGATGCGCTCGGCGACGGCCTTGCCGATTCCTTGACCGGCCGCCGTCACCAGGGCGACCCGTTCGTCGTACCGGCGCATCAGTTGATCACCTCGTCGACCTTCTCGTCCGCGACGCGTTGATCCAGTTTGGCCGGATCGAGGTTGCGGCAGAGCACGATCGAGCCGCCGCCCGCGATCACGCCGACCAGCAGGTCGAGGCCGTCGGGCGCGATGAGGTCCTTCGTGGTCAAGACGCGACGCGGGACAGTACTCGCAGTGGAGATCACGTCCGCGTGGGTGCGTTCGTCGTACGCCGCGGAGTCCTCCGTCGGCGGGTCCATCGGGAAGAAGCCGTCCGGGTGGTTGTACACCTCGGCGCCGTAGTCCTGAACGCCGTCCGGCACGGGCTCGCGGAAGCGTCCGCCCAGCGGCAGCAACGCGCTGGCGACGGTTTCGCGTTTGCCGCGGACGGAGAAGTCCGGCCCGGTGATCGCGAGATCGCCTTGACCGGTGGTCAGCGAGGCGCCCGTAGACCAGGTCGCCAGCGCCCACACCACGCCCAGCCAGTGCGGCGGCAGACCGCTGGCGACGGTTTCGCCCGGCTCGAGCTCGTACTCGTCGACGAGCAGGTTCGCCGTCTTGGCCACCCAGTTCGCGGTGGTGAGATAGCTCAGCTCGATCCGCTCGCCGGAGGTGTCGTCGTAGTAGGTGAGGAAGGGGCTCGCGCCGTCGCGTCGTACGGCGGCACTGAACAAATCGGGAAGCGTCCGGGCCATACGAGCACCCTACGACGCGGCCTGTAAGTACGACCGTAGGTGGAGGAGAAGGCGCGACCCACGACCGATGTGTGCAGCTCCCGCGCTACCTGGGTTCGGGGTATGACTCCACGTACGGCGATCGCCGGCCTCCTTGCACTAATGCGGCCCGTACGACGTTGACGGGTCGCGCCACGCAGGCGCTCAACCGGTTCGACCTGGATCTGCTCGGGCCGTCCGTCACATCGGTCAAGGTCAACGGCGTCAGCGCGCGTTGGACGACGACCAAGCAAGGGGAGCTCGTCATCACCCCCACGAAGGCGCTCGCCCGCGGGAGCCGATTCGTCGTCCAGGTTGGCGTGAAGAAGAGCCTGCCCAACCGCAGCACGGACTCCTTCCCGCCCGGGCTCGTCCGCGACGGCGATCGGCGGTGAGCTGGAGACGCAGGGGCTGACCCTGCTGTCGGCGGACGCGATGACCAAGGAGGGCTTCGAGGCGAACGGCACGGATGGGGTGGTGCTGCACGAGCTCGCGCACGAGTGGTTCGGCAACTCGGTCTCACCCGAGCGTTGGGCGGACCTCTGGCTGTACGAGGGGCATGCCGTCTACTACCAGATCGAGTGGTCCCAGCGACGCGGTACGACGATGGCGGAGTCGATGCGCCAGAGCTATACCGAAGTAGGTAACAAGCTCCTGGACCACGGGCCGATCGCCCAACCGAATCCGGCCAAGTGGACCGGGATGACGCATCGATGAAGCCGTACAGCAGCGGACCACCAGGTCCACACGGTGGCTCGTTAGCAGACCGAAGAGGACCAAATCGGTCGCCGAGTGGACCTGGGCGTTCGGCACCACCTCGCGCCCACTCGCGGAAAGCAGGGGGACCACTCGCGGCATAGGACCAGACGCGACCACTCGCGGCAAAGAGGGGAGGGAGGGAGGCGTTAGCGGCGGAGGAGGTAGGTGTCCATGATCCAGCCCTTGCGCTCGCGGGCTTCGGCGCGGGTCTTGACGATTTCGTCGGCCACTTCGTCGAGGGGGCCGGCGATGAGCAGCTCGTCCGGCGTGCCGAGGTAGGCGCCCCAGTAGATGGTGGCGCCGGTGCCGAGGTGTTCGGTGAACGCGGTCTGGCCGTCGAGCATCACCACGAGATCGTCGACGTCGGACGGCCAGGCGTGAGCGAGGCGGCGGCCGGTGGTGACCTGGACCGGCTTGCTGGTCTGGGTGAGGCTGACCTGATGGCGTGCGACCAGCGCGGACACGCTGCTGATGCCCGGGATGACCTCGATCTCCAGGTGCAACCCGTCCCGGGAGCGGAGGTCCTCGACGATGGCCAGGGTGCTGTCGTACAGGGTCGGGTCGCCCCAGACCAGGAAGGCGCCCGTGCCGCCGTCGGCCAGTTCCGCGCGGAACATCGCCTCGCACACGTCGGCCCGGCGCCGGCGCCAGTCGTCCACGGCCTCGACGTACGCCTCGGCAGTCCGATCCCGCTCGGGGTCGCGCCCGGTCACGACCCGGTGCCCGGGTACGTAGGTGTCGAGGATGTGCTGCCGTAGATCGACCAGCTCCTGCTTGACCTCGCCCTTGTCCAGGACGAAGAAGACGTCCGTACGCCGCAGCGCCTCGACCGCCTGAATGGTCAGGTGGCCGGGGTCGCCGGCGCCGATACCGATGAGCAGGATCTTCCGAGCGGTCATGCCCGGAGCGTACCTAGGAAGGTTTATAGGGAGGCGCCTCGCCCCAGCCCCAGTGCGGGACGGGGGCCGCCGGGGGCGGGGTGGCGCCGGGCTGGGAATTGGCCAGGGCGATCCGGGTGCCCCATTCGACGTACGCCACGAAGGCCGAACGGAACTCGGGATCGTCCGGCAGGCCGGCCTTGTCGGCGCTGCCGGCGATGAGCGCGGCCCAGCGGGAGCGCTGCTCCTCGGTCAGGTTCAGGCCGAGGTGGTGACTCAGCATGGCCGGGTAGCCGCCGAGCTCATCGGTATAGCGACTCGGCCCGCCGAACACCTCGCCGAGCCACATCGCCACGTGCTCGCGGTGCTTCGGGCTCATGTGCGCGAAGACCGGCGCCAGGATGTCATCGGTCAGCACCCGGTCGTAGAAGACCTCGGTCAACCGCAGCAAAGCCGGTGCCCCGCCCGCCCATTCGTACAACGTCGGCGTCGACAAGCCGATCCCCTCCTCTGGTTGGCGCCAGCCTAGGCACGCCATGGGCTCACACAAGGAACATCAAGGCCCCGCTGATCAGTACGACGACAGCGGTCGCGAAGTGAATGCCGAAGGCCACCGCCTTGTTACCGCTGTGGCGCAGCACGATGAGGGTGTCGCTGAGTGGGATGAGGGCCACGGCGACCATGTACCAACCCACGGCACTGGCGTCGGCGAAGGCCAAGAGCGCCAGCCCGAGGATGCCGTACACGAGGTCCCGCTGGCCCTTGACCGTCAGGTACACCGAATCGCCGTCCTTCGCCGGCACGCCATAACCGGCGGCGGCCGCTTGAGGAACGCTCAGGAACCGGAAGCCGATGAACGCGACGAACAAGCAGAGCAGGATCGCCAGACCGTATGCGATGGGCGTGAGCATGGGGTTTCTCCAATGGCTAGCAGTGCTAGGAACAAGATCGACGCTAACATAGCTCTGGCAAAACATCTAGCGATGCTAGGATCCGGTCATGTCGATCCAAGAGCGACGCGAGCGCGAAAGGTCCGAGCGGGAGCGGCTGATCGTCACGGCCGCAAGGGAGTTGGCTGAGGCTGAAGGCTGGGACGCGGTCACTACGCGACGGCTCGCGGCCGAGATCGAGTACAGCCAGCCGGTGCTCTACAGCCACTTCTCGGGCAAGGGCGCGATCATGGCGGCGGTGGCAGTCGAAGGCTGCGCCGAGATGGCCGTGGAGCTTCGGCAGGCCCGTACGGCGGCGGGCGATCCGAAGCAGGCGCTTGCCGGCGTCGCCGCGGCTTATGCCGACTTCGCGGAACGGAGGCCGGCGTTGTACGACGTGATGTTCACGCATGCCGTCGACTTGCCGTTCGCCACTCCGGAGGCGCCGGCCGCCTTACAGGAGGCGTTCGGGGAGTTCCGCGAGACCGTGCGGGCGTTTGCCGGGGAAGACGAGCTGGAGACGTTGACCGAGACGTTCTGGAGTGGGCTGCACGGACTGGTCACGCTGATGCGCGATGGCAGGCTCCGTCACGAGGGCCACGACCGCCGCCTGGCCGTCCTGATCCGCCGCTTCTCCAGCTAGCGCTGCGGCAGGATCACCGGGGCGCCGGTGGTGGGGTGGGGCCAGACTTCCACTTGGTGGCGGTAGACCTTGGTGAGTAGGTCGGCGGTGAGGATCTCGTTCGGCGGGCCGTAGCCGGCGAGGGTGCCGGCGGACAGGATGGCGACCTGGTCGGCGTAGCCCGCGGCGAGGTTGAGGTCGTGCAGGACGATGACGACGGCATCGCCTTCGCGGGCTCGTTCGCGGGCCAATTGCAAGACGTGTTCCTGGTGGTGGAGATCGAGGGCCGCGGTCGGTTCGTCCAGCAGGAGCAGTTGCGAGCGCTGGGCCAACGCGCGAGCCAACGAAACTCGCGCGCGCTCGCCACCCGACAGCGATCCGAAGGTCCGGTAGGCGAACGGTACGACGTCGGCAAACGTCATCGCGGCTCGTACGGCCTGGTCATCCTCATCCTCGAACGGCGTACCCGCCCATGGCGAACGACCCATCGCGACGATCTGCTCGACGGCGAACGGGAACGAGATCGTCAACTGCTGCAGCATCACCGCCCGCCGCATCGCCATCTCGACCTGGGACCAATGACCGAGCGGCTCGCCGGCAAGCTGCGCGCTGCCGCCGTGAAGGGCGACGTCACCGCACAACGCGCTCAACAGGGTGGACTTGCCGGCGCCATTCGGTCCGACCAGCGCGAGCACTTCGCCGGTACGGACGGAAAGGCTCACGCCGTCGAGGATGCGCGCGCCGCCGAGTTCGACGTACAGCTCACGAGCCTCGGCGATGACCGTGCCGGTGGGGACGATCGTTGGCAGGCGACGTCTCATCCCCAACCCCCTTGGCGCGTACGGGTTCGGCGGAGCAGCCAGAAGAAGAAGGGGGCGCCGACCAGCGAGGTGATCATGCCGATCGGCAGGTCCGCGTTCTTGATCAGCGTGCGGGCCAAGAGGTCGGCGCTGATCACGAGTACGGCGCCGCCGAGAGCGCTTGCCGGGAGCAACAAACGGTGTGCCGGGCCTGCGATCATCCGGATCAGGTGCGGTACGACGAGACCGACGAAGCCGATGATGCCGGAGAACGCGACACTGGCGCCGACGAGTAGCGCGACCACGACGATCGCGACCAGCCGCAGGCGTTCGACGTCCACGCCGAGATGGGACGCCGAGCGATCGCCGAGTGCCAGCAGATCGAGCCGCCGGGCCAGCGCGAACGAGGCCAGCAGCCCGGCCGCGGTGAAGGGCGCGACGGCCGAAACCGCCTGCCAGGTGGCGCCGTTGAGGCTGCCGAGCTGCCAGAAGACGAGTTGTTCGCGGGCGTTCGTATCGGCGATGAAGGTGGCGAACGAGATCAGCGTGAAGGCCAGCGAGTTGACCGCGATCCCGGTCAGTACCAGGGTGACCACCTCGGTCCGGTTGCCCGAGCGCGACAGGCTGTGCACGAGCAGCGTGGTGAGCAGGCCGGTTACGAAAGCGGCGACGGCGATCGTCCAACTGCCGAGGACGACCGTGCCGGTGACGATCACCAGGCTCGCGCCGACGGCCGCGCCGGACGAGACGCCGATGACGGATGGCTCCGCCAGCGGATTGCCGAAGATGCCCTGCATGAGCGCACCGGCGCCGGCCAGCGAGGCGCCGACCAGCGCGGCCAACGCGACGCGCGGGAATCGCACCTTCCACAAGGCGTTTTCGCCCTGCGGGTGGCTTGGCAGTGGTACGTCGAAGGGCAGCTGCAGCCGGTGCAGGATGGAGCCGACGATCTCCGTGGGCGGGATCTCGAGCTGGCCGATCCCGGCGGCGGCGATCGCGATCACGAACAACGCGATGACCAGGCCGGTGAGCAAACCGGCCGAGCGGAGCTTGTGGATCAACGAATCAGCCCTGGTAGACGGCCTTGGCGAGCGCCTCGACCGTCGCGCCGGTCCGCGGGCCGAACCCGAGCAGGTCCGAGTCGTTCATGTCGATCACCCGGCGCTTCTGGCCCGCCGGGGTCTGCCCGATACCCGGCAGCGCCACCAATCCGTCCACACCTTTGACCGATTTCAGGCCCTCGGTCATCACGATGATGACGTCGGGCTGGGCCTTGATCAGGGCCTCGCTGGTCAACGGCACAAAGCTTTTGGTCAGACCGATATCCGTTCCGGTGTCGACACCGCCGATGGCCTGGATCATCGCGTCCGCGCCGGAGCCCGGTCCGGACATCAGGTAGACGCCGGCCGAGCCGCGTACGTACAGGAAGGTCATCCGCAACGGTTTCGCGGTTTTGCCGGCTTTGGCGAGGGCGGTGACGATCTCCGACTCGGTCCGGTCGATCAGCTTCTCGCCGGCTTTTGCTACGCCGAGGGCGGCCGCGACCGCGCGGATCTGGCTCGGCATCCCGTCCATCGTGCGGGCGTCGTCGAAGAACACGACCGGTACGCCGGAGGCGCGGAGTTGCGCCAGGACCTCGGGTGGGCCGATCGACTTGTCGGTCAGGACGACGGTCGGGTCGAGCGCGAGAATGGCCTCGGCGTTCAAGTCGTGAGCGCTCGGCGTCACCTTGGGCAGCTTTGCGGCGGCGGGGAAGCCGGTCGACGTATCGCGCCCGACCACCTTGTCGCCGAGGCCGAGGCTGAACACGATCTCCGCGAGCGTGCCGTAGAGGTCGACCGGGATGATCCGGCTGACGTCCGTGACCTCGACCTGCTTGCCGTCGCAGGACTTCACCTTGACCGGCAACTGCGGCGCCGCCGTACCTTCGATCGGGTGTACGTCGTGGTCGCTCAACCGGGCGGTCGACGGGCCGGTGATGGCGTGCGGATCCCGGCCGGTCGGCATGGTAGTTGCCTTAGGCAAGGGGTTGCCGTCGGCATCGTTCTGCACCGCAAACCCTTTGACCGCAGGGCGACAGGCCTCAACCATGGTCGGCGCGGAGACCGGTTCGGTATCCGCCGCTGCGCAGGCCGTTGTCGCGAGCAACAGTACGACGAGGGGGAGCGCGCGCAAGGTCACGAGGCGACCTTGGGGTACCGCGGCAGCACCTCGTCGGCCAGGTCGATCAGCAACTCCAGGTTGAACCGGAACGCGAGGTCGATCTCGCCGAGGATCCGGGTTTGGTCCGCCTCATCCCAGTCGGCTTCGTTGAGCAGCTCGCGGTAGCGGTCCTTGAACAACTTGGGCGACGCCACCTTGTCGAAGTCGTAGAACCGCAGGCCGTCACCGCCGTTGGTCAGCCCGTACTGCTGGGCGACGGAGCGGCCGATCGCCTGGCCGCCGGAGAGATCGCCGAGGTAGCGCACGTAGTGGTGCGCCACGAAACCGCCCGGCCAGTCGGTCAGCTCGGCCAGGCGTGCGACGTACCGCTCGGTGGCCGGGGTCAGGCTCTCGTGCTTCGCGCCGGTCCCGTGCAGGAACTTGAGATCGGCGGTCAGCGCGGGCGTCCGGTAGAGCTCGGGGAAGACGAAGACGCCGGCGACCGGATGACCGGCGAAGGAGTCGGCGAGCTGCTCGATCCCGCGGTAGATCGCCGCATGTTGGGTCACCAGCGCGGCGTATCCCGCCAGGTCGAGGCTGCCGTCGGTCAGGGCGGCGAGGAAGCGACTCTCCGCCGCTTCACGGTGAACCTGCCGGCTCTGCTCGCGGAAGCGGGCCGAGAGCGGCAGCTGGGCCATCGAGTCCGATTGTCGGGTCACAGGAGTTAGGTTAGCCTAACTCGTCACAAGTTAGGTGAGGCTAACCTGCATTGGCCGGGTCGACGCGCCTGGTGCTGCGGCTGGGGAGGAATCTTGAGGCGCTCTGCATTCCTGGGAGCTGTACTGCTCGCATTGGTGTCGCCGGTGTCCGCGTTTGCGGCGCCTGGACCGCAGGGCCAGGAGGTCACCGTCTCGAAATCGTCCGGGCTGGATCCGGCCGGCGAGACGGTCACGATCACGGGGCGTGGATTCGACCTGAGCAAAGGCATCTACGTCGTCTTCTGCGTGAACAAGGGCGCGGGGCAGATGCCGTCGCCGTGTCTGGGCGGTGTTGACCAGTCGGGTGCGTCCGGTTCGTCGGCGTGGATCTCGTCGAACCCGCCGTCGTACGGCGAGGGGCTGGCGAAACCGTTCACCCAGGAGGGCGGCAAGGGGTCGTTCAGTGTGCAACTCAAGATCAAGTCGAAGGATCAGTTCACGGATTGCCTGAACAAGAAGGTCGCGCCGAACGGGTGTGTGATCGGGACGCGGGCGGATCACACACGGACGGCTGACCGCAGTGCTGACGTGTTGATCCCGGTCACCTTTGCTGGATCCTCCTCCCCGAGCACGACGCCTTCTGCTGGGCCTACTACTACCGCTCCCACCACTGGGCCCGGGGTTG
Source organism: Kribbella sp. NBC_01245 (assembly GCF_036226525.1). Taxonomy (NCBI): domain Bacteria; kingdom Bacillati; phylum Actinomycetota; class Actinomycetes; order Propionibacteriales; family Kribbellaceae; genus Kribbella; species Kribbella sp. NBC_01245. The sequence continues at coordinate 4,057,494 of NZ_CP108487.1, read as the reverse complement.
GCAAGAAGGACGGGTCGTTGGCCAGCACTGGTGGTACCGCCCTTGGGGCCGTCATCGTCGCGCTGGTTCTGCTTGCCGGCGGCGCTGGACTCGTTGTCGCATCCCGTCGCCGTAAGACCGATACCAAGGAGACCTCGGCATGACCGCCAGGCGCCTGCTCGCGACCCTCGCCGCGATCGCGACCGTCACCAGCGGCGGCCTCAGCGTCGTACCGGCTGCTGCTGCGGTTGCTGCTGACGAGTTCACCTTCAGCAATGCGAACGGTCAGACCGTTGTGTTGAGCTCGGGTGATGCCAACCCGCTGGTCCAGCAGGACGGCAAGCTCGTCGTGGTTGATGGCGCGAAGGTCACCGCGAAGCTCAGCGGCCTGACCAACAGCCCGCAGAACACAGCAGCCGCGCCGAGCGGGTTCTACCTGCTGACGGCCGTCGACAAAGGGCCTGGCGTGGTCGCGTCACCGGCGATCGGTGGTGCCGATACGAGTGGCGCGAGTGGTGCGTCGCAGTGGATCACCAACAACCCGTATCCGGGTACGCCGGCCGTTCCGATTGCGACCGACCTGACCGCGACGGCTTCGATCAAGGTGTCCTCGGCTGACGAGTTCACGGACTGCAAGATCGTCGCGACCGGCTGCGTGGTCTACCTGCGCGTCGACCATCGCGCCACCGGCAACCGGGCTTTCGACCTGCGCGTGCCGATCGTTTTCACTGAGGCCGGTACGGCGCCTGTGGTGACCGCCCATCCCGCTGACGCGACGGTCACGGCCGGGCAGGCTGCGACGTTCACCGCGACGGCTTCGGGCGCGTTGTCCGTTGCCTGGCAAACGCGCGGGCCGGGTGGCGCGTGGGAGTTGTTGCCGGGAGCAACTACTGCTGGCTTGGTGTTGCCGGCCGTCGAGATCGCGTCGAGTGGTCGGCAATATCGCGCCGTCTTCATGAACGCGACCGGTCATGCGTCGAGCAACCCGGCGACGCTGACAGTGCAGCCCGCGCAGGTATGGACGCCGCGGATCGAGGTCTCCAAGACGTCTGGGCTCAACCGCGATGGCGAGCTGATCACGGTCAAGGGGTCGGGGTTCGATCCGGCGGCCAACACGTCGTTGCGGGTGCCGGTGACGCCTGGGCAGCCCGCGGGCGTGTACGTCGTTTTCGGGTCGTTCGCCGACGAGTGGCAGCCGTCGAAGGGTGCCACTGCCGCCACACGGACGCTGATCGATACCAAGTGGGCGCTGCCGCAATCGTCGTACGACCAGGTCACTCGGGACTTCCCGGCGCAGGCGCCGCGGCTGGTGCCGTTGGCCGCGGATGGGACTTTCGAGGTGAAGGTCAATGCCAAGGTGGTCGCGGACAACCCGCGCAACTATGGCGTTTACACCTATCCGGGTGGTGGTGCGGTCAACGCTGCGCATGAGCTTGCAGTGCCGGTCGCGTTTGCTGGTGGTTCTGATCCGGAAGTGCCTGTCACCAATGCGCTCGACTGGGGGTTGAAGGCGTCGTTCCGGCAGTACATCGAGGGGAATATCGCGCACGGCTCGATCACGATGCGTCCGCCTGCTTTGCGCAGTACCGATGGCACGTTCCGCTTTCCCGAGGGCTCGGGTACAGCTGGTGGCGGGCGCGTGCAGGTTGCGTTCGGGGGAGGAGTGTATTTCAAGGGGCATGAGAGCCAGCCGGGCAATCCGTTGCTCGAGGTCGAGGTCTCGCAGCTGCGCGTCAAGGTCGAGGGCAATGCCGGCAAGGTCGTCGCGGATGTCGCGAGCAAGAGCCCCGAGACCGGGCAGACCACGACGTACGACGATGTGGAGCTCGCCGATATCGACCTTTCGGCCAAGCCCTTGGTGATCAAGGACGGCGTGGCCCGGGTGACCGGTGCGCCGACGAAGTTGACCGCGGCCGGGGTGCCCGCCTTCGCGAACTTCTACGAGGCCGGTGCCGCGATGGACCCGATCACGTTTTCGGTCGAGGTGGACGACGAACCGGCGCCGGGCTGGAATCCGAAGCTGGAAATCCTCGGCGCGGACGGTAAACCACTCGGCGTGGTCCCGGCAGCTGGGACCACTCGGGTCACGGTCAAGGGTTCGGGCTTCGACCCGGCGGCGAACCTCTCGACTCGGCCGCCGGTGACGCCTGGGCTGCCGGCGGGGGTGTACGTCGTGTTCGGCAACTTCGACCCGGTCTGGCGTCCGTCCGAGAGCGCGGCGCCGTCGAGTCGCCGGGTGGTCGACCAGAAGTGGGCGTTGCCGGATTCGTCTCGCCCGGGTCAGCCCAATCCGGCGTACGTGACCCTGAAGGCCGACGGCTCGTTCGAGACGACGCTTGACCTGCGCGTTCCGGCCGAGGCGGTCGGGACCTTCGGCATCGCCACGTATGCGGCCGGAGGGGCGGTGGCGAACGCGTCGCAGGAGGTGCTCAAACCCGTTGCTTTCGGCAACACCGGTACGCCGACGTTGGTGGTGGACCCGGTGACGGAGCTCGCGGATGGGCAGCTCGTGACCGTGCGCGGTAGCGGGTTCGCCCCTCGCCGCGCGTTGTACGTTGCGCAGACGCCGGTTGGTTCATCGGGTACGGCGCATCCGTCGCCGTTCTCGGGAGCGCAGCGCGTCGAGACCACGGCCGAGGGGACCTTTGAGGCGTCGGTGCCGGTGCTGGCGACCTTCCGGAACGCGGACGTGAACTGTCTGCGGGTGGCGTGCCATATCGCGAGCTTCCACTCGCCGGTTCCGGCCGATAATGCGTTGCTGGATCTGACCAAGGACCGTACTCAGGACGTCTTCCGTGCCATCACCTTCAAGCAGCCCGGGCCGCAACCTGTCGTACCGGTTGTGACTGCTCAGCCGAAGGCCGTCGCGGTTGCGGCAGGGGGCTCGGTCAGTTTTGTGGCGGCGGCATCCGGGACGCCTGCGCCGACCGTGCAATGGGAACGCAGTAACGACCAGGGCAAAATCTGGCAGCCCGTTTCCTCACCTTCGGCGCTGACCTCCACGCTTTTGGTGGCTGGAGTCGTTGCCGGTGACAACGGTGCGCGTTTTCGGGCGGTCTTTAGTAACTCAGCGGGTTCGGCTGTGAGCTCCGCTGCGGCGTTGACCGTTACGGTACCGGCTTCTGTCGTGGTGAATCCGTTGACGGTTGTGCAGGGCAAGCAGATTGTTGTTGAGGGCAAGGGATTGCCGGTTGGTCAGCGGGTGAAGGCTGTGGTGGATCCGGGGAAGGCGGCCGTTCATACGTTTGCCAATGGCAAGGGCCAGGCGGTGGAGGTCACGGCCGTGGCAGGTGTGTCCGTTGCGGGAGGCAAGCTTGTCGTCCCTGATGGTGCGACGGTCACGGTGAAGGTCACTGGTCTGCGGAACAGCAAAGCGAATACGGCCGCGGCGCCGAGTGGGTTCTACTTGCTGACGGCGTTCGACAATGGACCCGGGCAGCAGGCCTCGCCGGCCATTGGTGGCGTCGACATGTCGGGCGAGTCGGGCCAGTCGCAGTGGATCACGAACTTCCCGTACCCGGGCTCGGAAAACGTGGTCGTCCCGATCCGCACCGACCTCTCCGCACTCGCCTCGATCAAGGTGTCCTCGTCGGACGAATTCAACGACTGCGCGAAGTCCGCAAAGGGCTGCGTCCTCTACGTCCGTACCGACCACCGCTCAACCGGCAACCGCACCTTCGACATACGCGTCCCCCTCCACTTCACAACCCCCACCACCTCCACCACACAGGGGACGACCAGCGCTGCCGTGGCGCTGGGGACGGAGGTCGGCGCTCAGACGGTCGGCGCCGACGGCAAAGTACGCCTGACATGGACGGTGCCGACGACCTTCGCGGTCGGCAAGCACACGGTGGCGCTGACGGGACCGGCCGGCACTCTCGCCGCCACTTCCTTTACCGTCAAGGCGAAACCCGGCGCCGGCCAACCAGACCCCGACGGCAACGGCTCCGATGGCTCCGACGGTTCAGATGGGTCGGACGGGACCGACGGCACGGACGGTGTGGACAAGCAGCTCAAGCCGCCGTCGTCCCTAGCTGAGACGGGCGGTACGTCGACCGGGCCGCTCGTGGCCGGCGTCGTACTTCTTGCAGCCGGCGCCTCGCTCCTGCTTCTAACCCGCCGCCGACGTAAGTCCAGTCAGCTCGCGATCAACGAGAACGGGCCGACCGCATGAGCGTCCCCCCGTCCCCCGAGCAGTGGCGGCCGGATCCACTCCGGCCGAACCCATTCGCGCCGCACGTCGTGGACGCCGTACTCCAGCACATGAACGAGGACCACGCCGATGACTGCCTGCTGATCGTCCGCATGCTCGGCGGCGTACCAGACGCCGTTGGCGTCGCGCTGACCGCGATCGACCCAGCCGGCGCGGTCTACGCCGTCGGCCGCCCGCAAGGCGACGCCATCCAAGTCGTCATCCCGTGGTACTCCCAAATCGCCGAACGCACCGCCTTCCGCACCGAATTCGCCCGCATGTACCGCGAAGCCGCCACCCTCCAAACCCGCCTCAACTAGCCGTACCCATGGTGCGTCATAGGGCCCTTGTGACCAGGCGTGTCGCGGTTCATCGGCCCCTTCTGACCACACCCCGGCGCGTCATCGGGCCCTTGTGACGCGGCGTGTTGCCGTTCATCGGTCCCTTGGGCCAAGGTCGACCGGCTCACTGAGACAGCGTGTTAGTAGTACTGAAACGGCGTTTCAGCGGCCCAGCACTGTATGCGCCGTGGTCACAAGGGCCCGATGAATGCCGACACGCCGCGTCACTAGGGCCCGATGAACCGGGACACGCCGTGTCGCTAGGGCCCGATGAACAGCGAGGCGCCGCGTCACTTGAGCCCGATGGACCGGGTGCGCGGCGGGTCGGGTCTCGGCGTCAGGGGTGGCCGGGAGCGGCGGGGGCGGGGGTTATGCGGGTGTGGTGGCGGGTGGGGGAGGTGGTTAGGGAGAGGTGGGAGGTTACGCGGTAGCGGTCGCCGCGGTAGGAGGCTCGGGTGTATTCGAAGAGGCGGCCGTGTTGGTCGCGGGTGATGCGTTCGAGGGTGAGGATTGGGGCGCCTTCGGTGAGGCCGAGGAGGGCTGCTTCGGTGGCGTCGGCCGCGGCGGCTTCGTGGATTTGCTCTGCCTCGGTTGGGATCACGTCGTACCGGTCTCGCAGGAGGGCGTAGAAGGAGCCGGTTTCGACTGCGGTGATGTCGATGCCTGGGACTAGCTCGTCGAGTACGTGGATGGTTTCGAGTGACATGGGTTCGCCGTCGACGAGGCGTTGGCGGGCGATGCGTAGTACGGGGGTGCCGGGTTTGACGCGTAGGCGGCTGCCGATGGCCATGCCGGCGGGGACTACGGAGTGGCTGAGGACGCGGCTGGTCCAGGTGCCGGGGGCTGGGGGGTAGGCGGCCCCTCCGGTGTGGGAGGGGCCGCCGACGATCTTCTGCGCGATCTTGGGGGTGCCGACGAACATGCCCCGGCCGTGCTGGCGGACCAGCCAGCCGTCGCGGATCAGCTCGTCGACGACCGATCGCAGGGTCGGCCGGGAGATACCGAGGTCGGCGGACAGCTGTCGTTCGGACGGGATCGCCTGCCCGACCGCCCTGGTTTCGATCAGGCCGATCAGGTGTTCCCGGGCGCGATCGCGCTTCCGCAGACTGACTGTCACCGCTGCCCTTCCGAATCGATGCTGTCGAACCGATGCTGTCGAACCGATGCCGTCCAACCGATGCCGTCCAACTGATGCCGTCGAACTGTTTACCGCCGAGCTGGACGTCTAGCTGTAGACGCGAACGTAGTCGACCAGCATCTTCGCGGGGAAGCGGGTCGACGCGTTGGGCGGCCCCGGCCAGACGCCACCGACGGCCAGGTTCAGCAGCAGGTAGAACGGATGGTCGAAGACCCAGTCGGCACCTTCGGGGATGTCGTCCGGCGTCACGCTGTGGAAGCGGCGGCCGTCCACGGTCCACACGATCTCCCACGGCGACCACTCCACCGCGAACAGGTGGAAGTCGTCCGCCCACTTGCGGCTGTTGCCGGTCTCGCCGCCCGGGCCGTTCTCCGAGTGGTAGCCGGGACCGTGCACCGTGCCATAGAGCGTGTACGGCTCGCTGCCGATGATTTCCATGATGTCGATCTCGCCGTTGTTCGGCCAGTCGACCTCGTCGATGTTGTTGCCCATCATCCAGAACGCCGGCCACAACCCCGCGCCGTCCGGCACCTTGATCCGCGCCTCGAACTTGCCGTACGCCTGCTCGAACTTGGCCTTTGTGGTGATCCGGCCCGAGGTGATGTCACAGGTGCCGAACTGGCAGTTCTCCATGCCAGGCAGGCGTTCCTTGCGCGCCTGGATGACGAGATTGCCCGCGCCGTCGGTGGAGACGTTCTCGCGGCGGTTGGTGTAGTACTGCCATTCCTCGTTGCCCCAGTTGGGTTCACCACCGAGGTTGTAGTTCCACTTGCTCGTACTCGGCCGCGTCCCGCCCGCCGAGTTGAACTCGTCCTGCCAAGTGAGGGCCAGGGTCCGTCGCGGCTCGGGTTTGTCGTAGGCGCCGGCGGGCGCGGTGGTCAGAGCGGGTGAAACGACGGCGGCCGCAAGCAGTACGGCCGTCAGGCGGATTCGTTTCATGACACCTCCGGTCTTTGAGCGGGCACTCGGGATCTTCGATGGGGGCACCCGGTGTCCCGGTCGTGTGCCGAGGACCGTCTCACACTGGACAAGAAGTGGTCAAGAGTTGACCGAACGTTTCCTGAATGAGCGCGGCATCTGCCATATAGCGTCGACGTATGCCGCCTGATCGGCTGCACTGTATGCCAAAAGTCGCGCGGGTCGAATTGGCAATGAAGTGGTCCAAGATTGGCGCGACGGTCGGCCAAGGTGCGCCAATTGCCCGTGGCAGAGCGGACCAGACGCGCCCACTCGCGGCAGCAGAGGAGAGGTGTCAGGGGAAGGAAAGACGGCAGGAGGAGAAGGTGTCAGACGCGACCACTCATGGCAGGAGGAGAAGGGCGGCAGGAGGAGAAAGGCGTCAGGTGTCGAGGTCGATGGGCGGTGAGGCTCGCTTGGTCTGACGGATGGTCGCGTCCTTGACGCGTTGCTCGTTGGCGATGCGGCGGTTGTCGTCGTACCCCTGGTACATCTCCAGGAAGGCAAGGCCGACGCCATGCGCACCACGCTCGGGACGGCGTTTGCGGTAGTAGAGCCAGCCTTTGCCCTCGACCCAGAGCAGCAGCCGGTCGAGCAGGAACAACCCGACCAGCCCGCTCGCCACCCACAACGCCCAATGCATTCGCCGGCTCCTTCGCCTTTCACCGGCAACGGTTCGGCGTACCCGCAGGTTCCTGACCAGCGCGTGGTCCGGGAACGGCTAGGCTGGCTCGTCATGCGAAACGTGGTGATTCTGGCCGGCGGGTCGGGGACGCGGTTGTGGCCGTTGTCCCGGTCCGACAAGCCCAAGCAGCTGCTGCCCCTGACGGGCGGCTTGTCGCTGCTCCGGGTGGCGTACAACCGGCTAGAGGGACTTGTCGATCCTTCGCGCATCTACGTCTGCGCGGCGGCGGCGTACGGCGAGCAGATTCGGGCCCAGATCCCGGAACTGCCCGAGGGCAACCTGATCGGCGAACCGATCGGGCGCGACACCGCGAATGCCGTCGGTCTGGCCTCGGCCGTGGTCGGCCGCGACGACCCGGACGCCACGCTCGCGATCCTCACCTCAGACCACCTGATCACGCCGGAAGAGGACTTCCGCGCAGCGATCGAGGCCGCCTTCGACGTCGTGGAGGCTCGGCCGCGATCGCTGGCCACCTTCGGGATCGAGCCGACGCATCCGCACACCGGCCTCGGGTACGTCGAACGCGGCGAGCCGATCGAGGGCACTTCGGCGTACGTCGTGGACCGGTTCCGGGAGAAGCCGGATCGCGCCACCGCCGAGGAATACCTCGCGACCGGGCGCTTCTGGTGGAACTCGGGCATGTTCGTCTGGCGTGCCGAGACCCTGCTGAGCGTGCTCGACGACCTGCTCCCGGCCTCGGCCGCCGAGCTTCGTCGCGTCGCGGCCGGGTGGGATACGCCCGAGCGGGATGCCGTCCTGGCTGAGGTCTATCCCCAGTTGCAGAAGATCAGCGTCGACTTCGCCGTGATGGAGCCCGTCTCGCAGGGCAAGGTCGATGCCGAAGTCGTCGTCGTGCCGATGCCGGTCAAGTGGCTGGACGTCGGTTCCTGGGCCGCGCTGGCCGGCACCTACAACGCGGACGACCGCGGCAACCGCCGCGACGAGAACGCCCTCGTCTGCCTGCTCGACTCCGACGACAACGTCATCGTCACCGACGATCCCAACCACCTGATCGCCACGGTCGGCCTCCGCGAGCACATCATCGTCCACACCCGCGACGTGACCATGGTCTGCCCTTTGGTCGACGGCGAACGCGTTAAAGACCTAGTGGCCCACGTCCAAACGACGCATTCCGCCAAATACACCTGAACCCCGCGCCGATTGCCCAAGTCGGCGCGGGATCAGCCCTATTTGGTGAACCACTCCCGGTGCGCCCGGTGGTGAACCTCAGGAATAGCGCGCGGCGAGTCCGGCGCCAGCCATTTCACCGCGTTGGCAATAACCTTCTTCACACCGCCGTCGTGGTACGTCGGATACTCTTGGTCGCCCGGTCGGAAATAGAACACCCGACCACGTCCGCGGCGGTAGGCGCAGCCCGACCGAAATACCTCGCCGCCACTGAATGAGCTAATGAAAACCAGCTCATCCGGCTGAGGAATATCGAACAATTCCCCGTACATCTCTTCCTTCTCCAGCACCATCGGATGCGGCACTCCTGAGGCGATCGGATGCCCCGGCGACACCGTCCAGAGCAACTCGCGATCGGTCCCGTCGCTCCGCCAATCCAGCGTGCACGTAGTCCCCATCAGCCGGATGAACGGCTTCGAGAAATGCGCCGAATGCAACACCAATAAGCCCATCCCGGCAAGCACTGCCTGCTGCACCCGTTCGGCCACCTCGTCGGTGACATCCCCGTGCGCGGCATGCCCCCACCAGGTGAGCACATCGGTATTCGCCAGCACCTCTTCGGTCAATCCGTTTTCGGGCTGCTGCATCCACGCCGTACGAACCTCGACGTCAGTTCCGAGCGACGCCCGCAATCCGGCCGCGATCGTTTCGTGCATGGTGTCCGGATAGATTTCCTTGACGCTTTGATCGCGGTGCTCGTGGACGTTTTCGCCCCAAACGGTGACGCGGATCGGCTCAGGCATTGACGGAGACCTCTCGGTGTTTGAGCGCGGACCGGTAGCAGGCTTCGATCACCTTGGTACGACGCAATCCGGCGGCACCGTTGTGCTCGGCCCAATTGCCACTGCTGACGATCTCGACGAATTCGCGAACCACCGCGCGATGGCCCTCACCCTTGCCAACGGCCGGGCGCACCTCGGCCGGTACGCCACCGACATCCGTGAAGATCCGCAACGTATCCCCGTGCCGATAGTCCTGCACCTCGATGCGAGCACCACCCTCCGTGCCGTACAGCTCGATGCCGAAGTTGTCGCCGGGCGCGCGGAACGTGGCCCAGCTCGTCTCCAGGTGCAGCGCGCCACCACCTTCGAGCCGCAAGTACGCCGTGGCGAGGTCCTCCACCTCGAACTCCGACCCCAGCGGCTGCGCCACGCCGTACGCCGAACCGCCCAGGCCGCGCGGCCCGAGTTCGGCGAAGGTCGACGCGCTGGCGGTCTCGACCAACGGCTCGCCGAGCAGGTAGAGCGCGAGGTCGAGAATGTGCACGCCCAGGTCGATCAGCGGCCCACCACCGGCCATCTCGCGACTCGTGAACCAGCCGCCGAGCCCGGGAATGCCGTTGCGGCGCATCCAATGCGCCTTCGCGTAGTAGATCCGGCCGAGCTGGCCGGCGTCGATCTGCTTCTTGAGTACGGCGACGTCGCCGCGTTCGCGATGGTTGAACACCACCTTCAGCACCCGCCCGGCCTTCTCCGCCGCCGCGACCATGGCCGCGCCTTCGGCCACCGAACGCGCGAGCGGCTTCTCGCACAACACGTGCAGGCCGGCCTCCAACGCGGCGACGGCGATCGGGGCATGCAGATGCGTCGGGGTGGCGATACTGACCGCATCCAGGCCGGACGTGATGAGGTCCTGCCAGCGCTCGTACCGCCGGGGGATACCGAACCGTTCGCCAAGCTCCTCCAGTCGATCCTTCTCCAGTCCGGCCACCGCCTCGAGTGACACCCCGGGCAGTGCCGCAAACCCTTCCATCGCGGCCTGCCCGGCAAAACCCAGGCCGATCACACCCACCCGCAGCGTTCTTTGATCGTTCATACCCGCAGTCTTCGCACCCACGTCATGTCAGAGCAAACCCCCATCCACCACCCGGACTAATCCCGACAAAAGAAAGAGCCGCGCTCCCCATGATGGGAAGCGCGGCTCGTTGTAAGGCTGGTGGATCAGCCGCCGTTGGGCTCTTGGGCGTCGGTGGCGGGGTACTTGTCCATGAACTGCTTGAGGGCGTCGCCGCTCGGCTCGGCGCAGAACTGGCGGTGGCCCTTGGCGACGTTGGCCTCGCCGGCGCTCCAGTGGGAGAAGGCGATGTTCTTGCCGGCCGGCCAGGCGGCGCCGTCGGTGGACTTGAAGGGCGCGGCGATGAACTTGCCACGCGCGCTGTCGGGCGACTTGGCCTTGGCGATGCGCTCGATCTCGCCGACCTTGTCCTTGTCGTTCGCGATGGCCTCGTTGTACCAGAGGATCGTGTAGCCGTGCTCGAGGTTGTGCACGAGGTTCTCGATCGCGGGGCGGTCCGAGAGGGCGTAGAACGTCTTCCCGAAGGGCGCCCAGTTCTGGTAGTGCGGACCGGACGACGGCGGTGACACCGAGTAGGTGATCTTGGTGCCGTCAGGCTTGTGGTCCAGCAGACCGGAGGCCTTGTCGTCGATGATCGCGTCGCAACCCGCGCTACCGGCCTTGGCGCCGATGTCGGTGATCGCCATGTTCCTGGTCCGGGAGTCCTGGATCAGCTTGATCGCCGGGAAAGCGATGATGCCGAGGCCCACGATGATCGAGACGGCGACGATGGTCCAGGTACGGCGCTTGTCCGACCGCGCCTGGTCGCGCTGCATCTTCTCGATCAGCTCGCGACGTGACTTCTGCGTCTTACCCACAGTGATTGGTCTTCCCGGCTCAGGGGCGGTCCACTGCCGCCGTGCGGATGAAGTGTACGCAGGCAATCTGAGAGGTTGCCTAGAACGTTCCGCTCACCGTGAGCCGAACGTGACCGTTGCCTCACTCCCCGGACCCGTCCGAACACTCACGCCATAGCCCTCGGCGTGCAGCAGGACGGCGAGGCGTTCAGCCAGTTGACCGACCGCGATCGGGTCCGCGCCGAACACCGTCGCCGTACCGCCGTCGACCTCGATGTGCAGGCCGTCGGCATCGGCCAGCAGTCGTCGCCAGAGCGAAGCCTCGAGCGGGCGCGGGCCGGTCGGCGGCACCCGGTCGAACAGCGCGGCGAGGGCGGATTCGCGCGTGCCGAGGCTGAAGAGGTCCGACTCGGCATCGCGAACCAGGGCCTCGGCGCCGGGGCCGTGTTCACCCACGGGCAGTACGACGTCCGCGAGGCCTCGCACGACGGCGACCGGGATGCCCTCGGCCTTGCCCTTGACCAGGTCGCTGGCGGCCGCGATCTCGTCCGCGATGGCCGGCAGCGTGACCGCGAGCGTGTTGCCGTGGCTGTCGGCGCTGCCGCGCAGGTCCTCGATGACGGTCACGCCGGCGGCGCCGATGGCCAGGTCGATCTGGCCACTGCGCCAGGGACGGCCGAGGGTGTCGGTGATCACCACGCCCACGTTCACGTCGTACCGCTCGTGCAGGGCCTCCCGGAGGGCCCGGGCCGACGCGTCCGGGTCGAGCGGCAGCAGCAGGATCGTGCCGGGTGCCGTGTTCGACGTGTCGGTCCCGGCGGCGGCCATCACGAGGCCGTGCCGGGTCTGCACGATTCGCGTCTCACCGCGCTGGGCGACGACCCGCACGAGCTCGGCGTCGATCGCCTCCGCTCGCGTCGTACCGGTGAGAATCCGGTTCTCGGCTTTGCTGACGATCTTCGAGGTGACGGAGATGACGTCGCCGTCGAGCAGGACGGCCGCCTCCCCGATCAGCGCGGCCAGATCGGTACCCGCGGCGACCTCCGGCAGGCCGATGACGGGAACGATCTCCAGGTTCTTCCGCATCAACGCAACCGCTCCGCCAGGTCGAGGGCGGCCGTCGCGATGGCGGCCGTGGTCGGTACGTCGTTCATCCACAGCGGTACGGCGTTGCAGGCGATCCCCGCCGCGTTGAGCTCGTCCACCTGGGCCACGTCGGACGTGTCGATCAGCCAGCCGTCCAGCACGCCACGGTCGTCGCGCGATCCATGGAACAGGCCCACCGCGGCGGCCGTCGACTTCACGCCGATCGCCGCGAGCACCTTGTCGGCCATGCCGCGAACCGGGCCGGTGCCGATGATCGGCGAGACGCCGACGACCGGCGCCTTGGTGGCACGGACTGCCTCGCGGATACCGGGCACGCCGAGGATGGTGCCGATCGAGACGACCGGGTTCGACGGGGGCAGCAGCAGTACGTCGCAGTCCGCGATGGCCTCGAGCACGCCGGGTGCGGGTTTGGCCTGCTCCTGACCGACGACCACGATCTCGTGGGCCGGCACCTCGGCGTGCAGGCGGACCCAGTACTCCTGGAAGTGGATGGCCTTGCGGGCGCCCGGGTGCTCCGGATCGTCGACGACCACGTGCGTCTCGACCCGCTGGTCACTCATCGGCAGCAGCCGCACGGGCAGCTTCCACCGGGCGCTGAGGGCCTCGGTCACGGCGCTCAGGCCGTAGCCCGCGTCGAGCATCTGGGTCCGGACCAGGTGGGTCGCGATGTCGCGGTCGCCGAGGCCGAACCAGGTCGGCTGCACGCCGTACGCCGCGAGCTCTTCCTTCACCACCCAGGTCTCGTCCTCGCGGCCCCAGCCGCGCTCGGTGGAGATGCCGTTGCCGAGGGTGTACATGACGGTGTCGAGGTCCGGGCAGACCCGCAGCCCGAACAGGGTGATGTCGTCGGCGGTGTTGCCGATCACGGTGATTTCGGCGTCGGGGCGGGCCGCCAGCAGGCCACGAAGGAACGTCGCGCCGCCGACGCCACCGGCCAGGACTGTCAATCGCATGGCAGCAGTCTGCACGAGTCGCCAAAGCAACGGACCGGCGCGGGACTATGCTGCGGTGGGTCCGGGGAAGTCGCGCCGTCCCGTCGAAGGCTCCGGGCAGTCTTTGGCCCCAACATCTTCCGAGGAGCCCTCGTGGTCACCGACGCAACCAAGAAGCTCAGAGAGCCGGTCGCGTATTCACTCATAGCCTTCGCCGGACTAGTCGCGCTGGCTTCGCTGATCCGGCTGTTCCTAGGGGACACCTTTGCACTGGCGGCCTCGGCCGTCGAAGGGGCCGTAACGCCACCAGGTCTGTCCGGGCTGGCGCTGCTCGCCGCACTGGTCGGCGCCGTTTACCTGGTGGCCGAGTCCGGTGAGCGGACGGCCAACGCGCGCACGGTCACCCTGGTGGCCCTGATCCTGACCGGTCTGCTCGCGCTGATCGCCCTGATCACCGCGATCGCCGGATTCTCCGGTCCGGCCGATGCCGGCAACAAGATCGTCGGTTTCCTTTACACGCTCGGCGGCCTGGCGCTGTACGCGCCGGTCGGCTTGTTCGTCTACAACACCTTCAAGGCGCTGCCCGCGCCGGTCCGTGCGCCGCAGCCGGGGCCGCACGGCCAGTTCGCCGGTGGCCAGGGACAGTACGGCGCTCAGGGCGGTCAGGGCGGCCAGTACGGCGACCAGCAGTACGGCGGTCAGCAGTACGGGGCGCAGGGCCAGTACGGCGAGGCCGGCGGGCAGTACGGTGCCCAGGGCCAGCAGGGTCAGTACGGCGCCCAGGGTCAGTACGGCCAGGGTGACCAGGCAGGCGGCCAGTACGGCGGCTACGGCGCTGCTGCGGCGGGTGCAGCCGGTGCGGCTGGTGTCGCGGGCGCTGCGGGTTACGCCGCTGGACAGCAGGGCGAAGGCCAGCAGTGGGGCCAGGGCGAGCAGCAGCCCGCCTGGGGCCAGACTGAGGCCACTGAGCAGGGTGACGCGGCTCCGGCCGCCGAGGCCTCCCAGTGGGGTCAGGACGCCGGTCAGCAGCAGTGGGGCCAGCAGGCTCAGTACAGCCCCGAGCAGAACCAGCAGTGGCCGTCGCAGGAGGCTGGCCAGCAGTGGGGTCAGGAAGCCGGCCAGCAGCAGTACGGCCAGGAGTGGCCGCAGCAGGGTGCACAGGGCGAGCAGCAGGGCGCCCAGGGCACGCAGGGCTGGAGCCAGCAGGGTTGGCAGCAGCCGGAGCAGTCGTGGGAGAGCGGTGCTGCCGCAGGCACGCCCGAGACCCCGGCCGCCCCGGTTGAAGGTGCTGCCGACACCGAGGACGACGACGCGACCCGCATCCAGCCGCCGGTCGAGGACAAGCCCGGCGAGCCGGGTGGCCAGGGTGGTCAGCCGGGTGGGGACCAGCAGGGTTGGTGGTCTCAGCCCTCGCAGTGACCCATCGGTAACTGCGCTTTTGAGGCCCGTCGGCATCGTCCGGCGGGCCTCTCGCTGTTTTGCAGCCGTGTTGCGGATGTTGCCACTAGCAGACCACGGCTTGACTTTGCGGGATTGCAGGAATGTAATTTCAGTCGTGTCGTTCGTTAGGACACTCGGTATCGGGGACCGTTGCAGAGCGCAGGACGGACGAGGTCAGGCATGTGGGACCGCAAACCCACATGCACAGGGGAACGAACAGGGTCGAGGAGGTCGTACCGTGACAGAGCTGATGGCGATTGTCGACGGTGAGGCGATCGAAGAGGAACTCAACTGGCAGGAACGGGCGTTGTGCGCCCAGACCGACCCAGAGGCTTTCTTTCCGGAGAAGGGCGGATCCACCCGCGAGGCGAAGAAGGTCTGCCTCGGCTGTGACGTCCGGGGCGAGTGCCTCGAGTATGCGTTGCAGAACGACGAACGCTTCGGTATTTGGGGCGGTTTGTCGGAGCGGGAGCGGCGCAAGTTGAAGAAGCGGGCCGTCTAGCCCGCTTTCGTACAAGATGACGGGTTCCGCCTGAGCCCGTGCCGGCGTCCGGCGTGCTGGTGCCCTGCCACCCAGCCGCCGTCGCCCGCCCCTTCCCTCGAGATGCCAGCCTTCCAGCGCTGGCGCAACTTCAGAAGTCGCGTAGGGTAGTCCGCGCCCCGGCCTGGCAACGGCGTGGGCGGCAGGCCCACCACTTCGTACGAGGTGCAACTACACCGCATGGAAACAGAAGCCCAGGCCGGCTGGGATTTTTTCGACTCGGTCGATTTTCCCGCCGACGGCACTGACGACCCACTGGGGCGCGCGCCGGTTCGTCACGTCGTCACCGCCATCGTGGTCGGTCACGACGGCGCAGCCTGGCTGCCCCGGCTGAACGAGGCGCTCTGGGCACTGGAACGACGCCCGGACAGCCTGATCGCCGTCGACACGGGCTCAACAGACGAGACCGCTGAACTGCTCGCGAGCCTGCCCGGTGTTGAACCCGTGGTCAGCCTCTCCGCCCGCACAGGTTTCGGGACAGCGGTTGCCCGAGGTCTTGATGCCGTTGGATTCGCCGCGATCCCCTCAGCCGTCGGGCCGTACGGCAGTGACGAAAACACTCCGGTCCGTGAATGGATCTGGCTGCTGCACGACGACTGCGCGCCGGCTCCGAAGGCGCTCGAGCGGTTGTTGCTGGCGGCGACGATCAACCCCGAGATCGGTATCTGGGGCCCCAAGCTGCGGCTGTGGCCGCGCGACCGTGAGCTGCTCGAGGTCGGCGTCAGCACCTCGCTGGGCGGCCGTCGCGATACCGGGATCGAGCCCGGCGAACTGGACCAGGGCCAGCACGACAAGATGCGCGACGTACTCGCGGTCAGTTCGGCCGGCATGCTGGTCAGCCGCGAGGTCTGGGAAGGCCTGGCCGGTTTCGATCCGCGGCTGCCGATGTTCCGCGACGACATCGACTTCGGCTGGCGTGCGGCCAAGGCCGGCGTCCGGGTCGCGGTCGCGCCCGAGTCGGTCGTGTACCACGCGCAGGCCGCCGCGACCGGTGAGCGCCCGCTCGCGGGGACCCGGCGGCACGCGTACCAGTTGGACCGCGCGCACGCCTACTACACCGTGCTGGCGAACGCCCCAGGCAAACTGCTGCCGCTGCTGATCGTTCGCTTCCTGCTCGGCACGATCTTCCGCTCGGTCTGGTTCCTGATCGGCAAGGCGCCCTCGGGTGCGGTCGACGAATGGACCGCCCTGCTCGGCACGTTGCTGGCCGGCGGCTGGACCAAGGCCCGCAAGGACCGGCGCAAGCTCGACCGGCAGCCGCATGACAGCCACAAACAGCTGTTCGCGCGCTCGATCACCGCCATCCGGCACATCGTCGAGGACACCGGGAGCTCGATCACCGAGCGACTGCGCGAGGCCTGGGCGGATGAGCCGGAGGAACAGACCGTCACAACGGCCCGGCGAGCCCGTACGTCGACCCGGGTCGCCGTCGATCAACCGCGCTGGCGTCGTCAGCTGATCCGGCGGCCGTTCCTGATCGGCTGGATCTTCCTGGTCGTCGGAGCGGTGTTGTCCGCGCGCAGCGTGCTCGGTTCGGGCGTGCTGCGGTCCGACGTGATGCCGCCGCCGCACGACACCCTCGGCGACCTCTGGCATGCCGCCGCCACCGCACCACCGGGCGTGACCCCGCCGGCCTGGCTCGGCCAATTCGCGGCTTGGGCTTTCGTGAGTTTTGGCAGTCCGTCCTTGGCGACCGACCTGATGGTGCTCGGCGCGGTGCCACTCGCGGGTCTGACGGCGTGGTCGTTCCTGCGCAAGATCGTGCTCGACCGGATGGCTCGCGCCTGGGGCGCCACGGCGTACGGGCTGTCGGTTTTCGCCGGTGGTGCCGTCAGCCAGGGCCGTCTTGGGACTTGTGTGGCCGCGGTCGTTCTCCCGCTTTTGGGGATGGCGATCCATACGGTGACGCGTCGACGGCGTGTAGCGCTGCAGGGCAGTTGGCGGGCGGCTTGGTTCGCTGGCGCCTGCATGGCCGTGTTGTTGGCGTTTACGCCATCCCTGGGCCTGCTGGCGGTTGTAGGCGCTGGAGTTGGTGGACTGCTTGCACGCGGTTGGTCGCGGCAGAGCCGGCAGCTGTTGTTCTCGTCGGTGCTGGCTCTACTGCTCGTGCTGCCCTGGACTATCGAGCTATTGCTTCACCCGTCGCGGATCGGTCAGGAGGCTGGTGGTTCGCCTACAGCCGCCATTGGGCCTGGGGACAGCATTGGGCGGCTACTGACCGGCATACCCGAGGGTGCGCCCGTGCCGTGGTTCCTGGGCATCCCGTTGGTGCTGGTGGCACTGCTGAGCATGTTGCGGGCCACGCGGAGCAAGTTCGAGCTGTTGGGTTGGGCCGTCGCGTTGACGGGTCTGGTTGGCACGTTGGCCGCCAGCCGTCTTGGTGGTGGCAGTGGTCCGTTGATGTTCCTGATGACCGCAGGCTGGATCGGCGTCATCACCGTCACTTGGGATTCCCTGGGGCGTTCGGCCGAGCTGATCGTCCGAGGCGTGCTCACCGTCGTACTGCTCAGCAGTGTCGTCACAGCCGGCTGGTGGATCGTTCGCGGGGACGACGGGCCGCTGCGGCGTGAACCCGCGCAGGACCTCCCGGCGTACCTGGTCTCGGCGCAACAACCTCCGCTCAACAGGTCGATCGTTGTCGCCACCAAGCAGCCCGACAGCGGGATCGAGTTCACCCTGGTCCGCAATGGCGGTCCGCGAATGGGGGCGGTCGAGGCCGAGGCGCCGGCGCGGCAAAGCCAGTCGATCACCGAGGTGCTGGCCGCGCTCGGTGGTGGTGGTGCAGGGGACGAGGCGCAGCGGTTGGCTGAGCTCGACATCGACTACGTGTACCTGGTGCCGCCGCTGGATCCGGGCCTGGTCTCGACGATCGACTCCGTGCCCGGTCTCAACCGTTCCAGCGCGAACGAGGGCGCCGCGGCCTGGGCCGTCGAGGTGCGTGCCGACGGCAAGAGCCCGATGCGCGAGGTGACGCACGACATCTGGCGGATCCTCGGCATCGTCGGCTGGCTGCTGGCCCTGGTGTTCTGCCTGCCGACCGCCCGGCGTAGCGTCGCCGGAACCCATGCGAGGAGGGTCGCGTGAACCGTCTGCTGACCGATCCCCGCCTGCGCGTAGGTCTCTGCGTCGGCGTCCTGGTGGTGGTCGCGTTACTCGGTGTGCTGGCCGGACCGCCCGCGGTCAAGTCCAGTACGGGCGGCGCCGCGTTGAACGGCAAGGCCGTTGTCAGCCGTACGACGGTCGCCTGCCCGGTGCTCGGTACCGGCGGCAAGGTGAACTCCGTCGTCACGGCCGTCTCGCCTTTGCTTCCGGACGGTACGCCGATGCCGGACGACCCCACGACCGCTCTGACCCTGTCGGACCTGGATCCGGACTCGGGCCGCGTCTACACCAGCGTTCGCGAACGAGGCCAGCTCGGCGTGCTGAGTCGTACGAACAACAGCGAGATCATCTCCGTACGGGCGAACGGGCCGCTGGCGGCGGGCGCTGCTGCGACCGTGATGGCCACCTCGGACTCCGGGGCCAATCGTGGCGTTGCCGCTTCGCCTTGTGTCGCGCCTACGTCGGACTTCTGGTTCGTCGGGGTGAGCTCGATGGCTGGTCGTCGGGGTGTGTTGACGCTGACCAACCTCGACGAGGAACCGGCCGGCGTGGACGTTTACGTGCATGGGGCGGAGGGCGAGGCGGATGTGCCGGCGGCCAAGGGGATCGTCGTACAGGCTCGTGGTCAGACCGAGGTTTATCTGAACACGGTGCTGCCCGATGCGCGCGATCTTGCGCTGCATGTGCAGGTCGGGTCGGGACGGGTTGCTGCCACGTTCCGCGACAACGTGCAGGGTAAGGACGGTCCGTCCGGCGTGGATTGGATCCCGGCTGCGGGTGAGCCGACCAAGCGGGTGATCGTGCCGGCGATTGCTCCTGGCAAGGGGCTGCGGGTTTTGACTGTGGTCAATCCGGGGGATGTGCAGGCGACTGCGACGTTGACGCTGCATGGGCCGAACGGGCGGTTCAAGCCTGCGCGCAAGGAGACGTTGGATATCCCGGCCAAGTCGACGCGGGTGGTTCGGTTGGACGATGCGTTGAAGGGTGACGGGGGCGGGGTATCGATCGAGTCGGATCAGCCGCTCACCGCGTCGGCGCGGATGGTCGATGCCAAGCAGACGGATTTCGCGGCGAGTGCGTCGGCGTTGCCGTTGACCGGGCCTGCGTATTTGGCGTTGCCGGCGCATACGGAGACGTTGGTGTTGATGCTGACGGCGCCGGATAAGGGTGCGGCCTTGCAGCTCGAGATCCGCGATGCCGGTGGGCAGGTGGTGCAGACGCGGGAGCTGGATGTGGCTGAGGGTGCTACGAGCGTGGTGGCGCTCAAGCCGGTCCCGAAGGCCAACTACCTCACGGTGACGCCTCGCAAGGGCGATCTGGTCGCCGGCGTGGTCCTCGGGCCCCCGACGAAAACGTCAACCCCCACCAACAAATTCGCCGCCTGGACCCTAGCCACCTCCCTGGTCTTCCGCGCCCAACTAGGCGCCGCCCCCAACGTAAACGCCGCCCTCCGCTAATCCCTGTACCGACCAGCCGGTGGGAGTGCCGCTGCACGGGAACACGGCGCCACTCCAGCCACCAAAGGGCGACCAACCGGTGAAGGTGCCGTCACTGCACGGCGACGATTGGGCGCATCTCGCGCCCTACTCCCAGCCGGGTGAGGGTGAATTTTAGGAACAGCTTTTGAACGATGGGGCGCGAGATGCGCCGAATCGTCGCAACATCAGCATCCGGATCTTTGAAGGCTTGGGATCCAAAATGCTGCTGTATTGCGCCCAATCGCCGCCGTGCAGTGCACCACCCTCATCATGATCCGCCCTTACTGGCCGGCTTAGTGGCGGCACCCACCTCATGAACCGCCGTGGTGGCCGTGCAGTGGCGTCGCCGGAAGGCATGAGCGGGCCGTTGGTGCCGGCAGCTGGTGGGTGGGGTTATTCGTCGTCGGGGTCGAAGTCGGGGTCTATTTGTTCGGGGGAGAGGGCTAGGACGTCGGCTAGTTCGTGGACTAGGGCGGAGCGGACTAGCCAGGGGAGGGTGTGGCCGGTTCGTTCGGCGCGGAGTTCGATGGGGCGGCGGAAGACGACGATGCGGTAGGGCTCGTGCGACGTACCCCCGCTGGAGTGCGTCAGCGGCACCTCGCCCACATGCCCATCCAGATTCGGCACGTCCTCGATCGCGAATTCGACCCGCGTGACCACCTGCGGTAGTCGCTTCTCCAGCCGCGTCACCTCGATCGCGACGACCTCGTCGAACTGGGCCGCGGCGGAGCGTTGCAGGGGTAAACCACGCGGCGCGAAGGTGCTCGGACGGCTGAGCGGTCCGAGCATGCCACGCCCGTGGCGGTCGATGTGCCTGCGATGACGGCGAGCCTCGGTCACGCCAGAAGCCTAGTGGGAGTAGCGTCAGCTCGTGAGCATCGCCAGGATCTGTTCGCGCGCCGCCTGCCATCGCCCGGCCGTGTCGACGCTCACCTATGTCTATGCCGACCAGACCTGCGTGCTGGGTCCGCTGGCGACATACGCCGAGCCGCACTGCTACGACCTCTGCGCCGACCACGCCGACCGGCTGACCGCGCCGAACGGCTGGGAGGTGATCCGGCTGGCTCCGGACCCCGCTGCCGCCGGACCGTCGCACGACGATCTCGAGGCGCTCGCGGACGCCGTACGGGAAGCTGCCCGCCTGGCACCACCGCGCGAGCCGAGTCGCGACGTACCGGGTGCGCCGGTCGAGGTGGCCCGCCGCCGGCACCTGCGCATGCTGCAGGACCCCGGCACTTCCGCGGCACCCGACTAAGTGCCGCAAGCACCGAACAACTCCCGAGCCAACGCGCTAGCCTCTGAATGGGCTTGTCGGACGTCCAGGATAGGGTCCCCGCATGGTTGACGTAGCTGCGATCTTCAAGGCGTACGACGTCCGCGGGGTCGTTCCGGACCAGCTGGACGAGTCGGTCGCGCGCGCGACGGGGGCCGCCTTCGTGGAGGTTCTGGACGTGCTGTCCGACGGCGGCGCGGTCGTGGTGGGTCACGACATGCGCCCGTCGAGCCCTGCCCTCGCGCAGGCGTTCGCCGAGGGGGCCGCGTCGACCGGCGCCGACGTGATCATGATCGGTCTGGCCTCCACCGACCAGCTGTACTTCGCCTCCGGCCGCCTCGGTCTGCCCGGCGCGATGTTCACCGCCAGCCACAACCCCGCGCAGTACAACGGGATCAAGCTGTGCCGCGCGGGCGCCGCACCGGTCGGCGCCGAGTCCGGCCTGCGCGACATCGCCGACCTGGTCGAGAAAGCCCTGGCCGACGCGGAGCCGCAGCCCGCGATCACCGGTTCGATCACCGCCGAGGACCTCCTCCCGGCGTATGCGGATCACCTCAACGACCTGGTCGACCTGCGCAAGAGCCGTCCGCTCAAGGTGGCGGTCGACGCAGGCAACGGCATGGGCGGGCACACCGTCCCGGCCGTGTTCGCGGGCCTGCCGATCGAGGTCGTCCCGATGTACTTCGAGCTCGACGGCAGCTTCCCCAACCACGAGGCCAACCCGCTTGACCCGAAGAACCTGGTCGATCTGCAGGCCAAGGTGGTCGAGGTCGGAGCCGATCTGGGCCTGGCCTTCGACGGCGACGCGGACCGCTGTTTCGTGATCGACGAGAAGGGCGACCCGATCTCGCCGAGTGCCGTCACCGGTCTGGTCGCCGTTCGTGAGCTGGCCAAGCACCCGGGCTCGGCCGTGATCCACAACCTGATCACCTCCAAGGCGGTGCCCGAGCTGATCGCGGAGCATGGCGGCCGTCCGATCCGCGCCCGCGTCGGCCACTCGAACATCAAGCAGTTGATGGCCGAGACGGACGCGGTCTTCGGCGGCGAGCATTCGGCGCACTACTACTTCCGCGACTTCTGGCGTGCCGACACGGGCATGCTCGCCGCGCTGCACGTGCTGGCGGCCCTCGGCGAGCAGGAGTTGCCCGCGAGCGAGCTGTTCGCGGAGTTCGAGCGGTATGTCGCGTCCGGCGAGATCAACTCGACGGTCGCCGACCAGGCCGCCGTGGTCGCCGAGATCGAGCGGCTGTTCGGCAGCCGCGAGGGTGTCACCGTCGACCACCTGGACGGCCTGACCGTCGATGGCGGCGACTGGTGGTTCAATGTCCGGGCCTCCAATACCGAGCCGTTGCTGCGGCTGAACGTCGAGGCGGCGGACGCCCCGACGATGGCGGCGCTGCGCGACGAGGTGCTCGCTCTGATCACCTCGGTGTGATCGACGAACTCTTGCCGGCCTCAATGCTGTGATCAACAAGGAGAAGCGATGGCTGTGAACCTGGATCCCGACCTGTTGAGCATCCTGGTCTGTCCGAAGTGCCGTTCGGAGTTCCGGGTCGACGACGCGGCGAGTGAGCTCGTCTGCACGAACCCGGACTGCGCCCTGGCCTACCCGGTCCGGGACGACATCCCGGTGCTGCTGATCGACGAGGCCCGACCGACCAAATGACCGCCTTCGACGACACCCGCCTGGACGATCCGGTCGCACTGGCCGCGGCCGACGACCTGTTGCGCCGCCTCGCCAGCGCCGGCGCCCGGATCCGGGCCGAGATCGACGCCTCGACCGACGCCCTGACCGCGCTCGACACCGACGGCTTCCGCCCGCGCGCGGTGGTCGCCGCCGGCCGGGACGCGCGCCTGGTCCGGGCGGTGCTGGAGCCGGTCTGCCCGGTTCCGTTCGTGGCCTGGCCCGGTCCGGGTCTGCCCGGTTGGGCCGGACCGCTGGACCTGGTCGTCGTGCTCGGCGGGATGAACGCCGACGCCGGCTCGGTCTCGGCGGCCTCCGAGGCGGTACGACGCGGCTGCGGGCTGATGGTGGCCTGCCCGGACGAGTCGCCGATCGCGGTCGCCTCGGCCGGTTCGCGGCACGCCATCCGGCTGCCGTCCCAGTCCGACGACCAGCTCGCCTCGGCCATCGCCGTACTGCAGGCGTTGCACCAGCTCGAGCTCGGCCCGGCCGTTGAAGCGGATGCCGTCGCCAAGACGCTGGACGATGTCGCCGTCTCCTGTTCCCCGAACCGGGACGTCGCCGTCAACCCGGCCAAGGATCTCGCTCTGATGCTCGCCGACAGGATGCCCCTGGTCTGGGGTGGCACGGTGCTGGCCGCCCGCGCCGCTCGCCGGGTCGTCGAGGCGATCCGGCTGGCCTCGGGTCGCCCGGCCCTCGCCGCGGATGCGGGCCACCTGCTGCCCGTGCTGGCCAACCAGCCCCCGCGGGACCTGTTCGCCGACCCGTTCGACGACGCCGCCCCCGACGATCTGCGCCCCGGCCTGGTCATCCTCGACGACGGCGCGGGTGATGCCCCGGTGCTCGAGGCCCGTCGCCAACTGGAGGGGACGGCCGAGCGCCACGACGTGCGGGTCAAGGTGCTCACCCAGGACAACGGCTCGGACGTCGCGCGCTACGCGGCCCTGATGCAGTCCGGGCGGTACGCCGCGGCGTACTTGGGCCTCGGCCTCGAGCGGTATGGCATGCCCGGCACCGGCCGCACCGGTTCGCTCAACCCGGCGGAGGACCCTGCGTGGTAAGCCTCCTGCTGAACACCGTCCGGGACTACGCCTGGGGATCCCGGACGGCGATTCCCTCGCTGCTCGGGATCGAGACGGACGGGCGCCCGCAGGCCGAATTGTGGATGGGCGCGCACGAGTCGGCGTCCTCCGTCTTGGCCGACGGCAGCTCGCTGTACGACGTGGTGACCGCGGATCCCGCCGGGGTGCTGGGCGCGGAGGTGGCCGAGCGGTTCGACGGCCGTTTCCCGTTCCTGGCGAAGATCCTGGCCGCGGCGCAGCCGTTGTCGATCCAGGCCCATCCGTCGCCCGCGCAGGCGGTCGAGGGGTTCGCCCGGGAGGACGCCAACGACGTACCGCGTGATGCCGGCGAGCGGAACTATCGCGACGAATGGCCGAAGCCGGAGATCCTGGTGGCGCTCGGCCCGTTCGAGGCGCTGGTGGGATTCCGCCCGCCGGCCCAGACAGCCGCGTTGATCGGGGCCCTCGACGTACCGGCGCTGGAGTTCATCGCGGCGGCGTTGCGCGACGGCAAGCTGGCCGAGGTCTTCGCCGAGGTGATGGCGATGGACCGCGACGCGATCCGTCCGCTCGTGGCGGTGCTGGGGGAGGCCTGCCGTCGCTACGAGGGCGAGCTGACGCTGGAGGCCGAGACGCTCGACCGGCTCGCGCAGGACTTCCCGGACGACCCGGGTGTGCTCGCGGCGCTGCTGCTCAACCGGGTCCGGCTGGAGCGGTTCGAGTCGGTCTACCTTCCGGCCGGCAACGTGCACGCGTACCTGTCCGGCACGGGCTTCGAGGTGATGGCCAACTCCGACAACGTGCTGCGCGGCGGTTTGACCCGCAAGCACATCGACGTACCGGAGCTGGTGTCGGTCGTGGACTTCGCGCCGCTGACCGATCCGATCTTGCGCGGTACGACGAACGGCCCGGTCACGGTCTACGAAACCGGGTGCGAGTATTTCGCGTTGCGCCGGGTCGATCTGACCGGTGACGAGGTGACGGTCGACGCCGCCGGCCCGCGGATCGTGGCCTGCCTGGACGGTCAGGTCGAGTTGTGGACCGATGGCGATCCGTTGCCGCTGGCCCCTGGTTCGTCCGCGTTCGTGGCTGGACCCGAAGAACCCTGTAAGTTACGGGGGGCCGGAACGGCGTTCGTCGTCTCCGTGACCTGAGAACGTAGCAAACCCCTCTCCCCGAAAGTCGAGGAATCTTCAGATGGCTGGTGGCGGTACCAAGGCGGTCGTCGCGGCACTGCTGGCGAACACCGGAATCGCGATCACCAAGTTCGGGGCCTGGGCCCTGACCGGATCCGCGTCGATGCTGGCCGAGTCCATCCACTCGGTCGCGGACGCGGGGAACCAGGCGCTGCTGCTGCTCGGTGGTAAGCGGGCCAAGCGCGAGGCGACCGAGCTGCACCAGTTCGGCTACGGCCGCGAGCGGTACGTCTACTCGTTCATCGTCGCCATCGTGCTGTTCAGCGTCGGTGGTCTGTTCGCGTTGTACGAGGGCTATCACAAGGTCTCACACCCCGAGGCGATCACGGAGTGGAAGTGGGTGCCGGTCGCGGTGCTCGTGGTCGCGATCGTGCTCGAGTCGCTGTCGTTCCGCACCGCCATCGTCGAGACGAACAAGGTGCGCCACGGCGCCAGCTGGAGCAACTTCATCCGCAACGCCCGGTCGCCCGAGCTGCCGGTGATCCTGCTGGAGGACTTCGCGGCCCTCACCGGTCTGGTGCTCGCGCTGGCCGGCGTTGTGCTGTCCCTCGCCACCGGCAACGGCATCTACGACGGCCTCGGCTCGATGTCGATCGGTGCGCTGCTGGTCGTGGTGGCGATCTTCCTCGCGATCGAGATGAAGTCGCTGCTGATCGGCGAATCCGCCACCCGCGAGGCCTCCGAGCGCATCACCGCCGCCATCGAGGCGACCACCGGCGTGGACCGGATCATCCACCTGAAGACCCTGCACATCGGTCCCGAGGAGGTGCTCGTCGCGGTCAAGATCGCCGTCGCCGAGACCGCCGACGCCAAGGTCGTCGCCGACACCATCAACGCCGTCGAGCGCGCCGTCCGCGAGGCCGAGCCCACCTCCGTCCACATCTACGTAGAACCCGACATCTTCGTCCCCGGCTACGAGCCCGAAGAGCGCCCGGTCGCCCCCGACGCCCCTTCCCACTAGGGACCACGGCGAGTTCTTTTTTGCGTTCATTCGTCGGAATCCGCCCTCTTCCGCCGCTGACCTGCACAGGCAGGCGGTGCTGAGAGGGCGGATTCCGACGAATGAACGCAAAAAAGATTCAGCGGGGGCGTTGGCGGGGTGGGGGGAGGACGCCGCTGCGGCCTAGCCAGTGGAGGGCGCGTTCGCGGTCGATGTCGGAGGCGGTTGGCGGGGTGCTGAGGCGGCCGGTGCGGTAGCCGAGGTTGCGGAGGTCGGCCGCGACGGACGGTTCGGCCAGGGCCTTGAGGGCGAACGCGAGCGCGGCGGGCGTCACGTCGTACCGCTGCTCGAGTTCGAGCGCGAGCCGGACCGCGGCGAGGTCGCGGGCGTCGTACTGGCGATGCGCGGTCGAACGGCTTGCCGGCAGTAGGCCGAGCGCTTCCCGGTAGCGCAACATCCGCGGGGTGGTGCCCAGTTTCGAGGCCGCCTCAGAGATCCTCATACGCCAATCTTGACATTTTACCGACAGGTTTCGAACCCGGTCGCCCGGTCTGGGGCCTACCGCCTCTAGGCTCTTCACCGAACAGCCCACCACATCCTCAGGGAGCGGTTACCAGATGACGTTCGACTACAAGGTGGCAGACCTCGGCCTCGCCGAGTTCGGTCGCAAGGAGATCCGGCTCGCGGAGCACGAGATGCCGGGTCTGATGGCAATGCGCGCGCAGTACGGCGAGAGCAAGCCGCTGGCCGGTGCCAAGATCATGGGCTCGCTGCACATGACCATTCAGACCGCCGTGCTGATCGAGACGCTGACCGCGCTCGGCGCCGAGGTGCGGTGGGTCTCCTGCAACATCTTCTCCACCCAGGACCACGCCGCCGCGGCGGTCGTCGTCGGGCCCAACGGGTCGGCGGACGCTCCCCAGGGTGTCCCGGTCTTCGCCTGGAAGGGCGAGACGCTCGAGGAGTACTGGTGGTGCACCGAGCAGGCGCTGGTCTGGCCGGGCGGTGAGGGTCCGAACATGATCCTCGACGACGGTGGCGACGCGACGATGCTCGTGCACAAGGGCACCGAGTTCGAGAAGGCCGGCGTCGTGCCGGACCCCTCGACCGCGGAGTCCGAGGAGTACGCCGTCGTGCTGTCGGTGCTGACCCGGACGCTGGCCGAGGACCCGCAGCGCTGGACCACCATCGGTCAGGCGATCAAGGGTGTCACCGAGGAGACCACCACCGGTGTGCACCGGCTGTACGAGATGCACAAGGCCGGCGCGCTGCTCTTCCCGGCGATCAACGTCAACGACTCGGTCACCAAGTCGAAGTTCGACAACAAGTACGGCTGCCGCCACTCGCTGATCGACGGCATCAACCGCGCCACCGACGTACTGATCGGCGGCAAGGTCGCGGTCGTCTGTGGCTACGGCGACGTCGGCAAGGGCTGTGCGGAGTCGCTGCGCGGCCAGGGCGCTCGCGTCATCGTGACCGAGATCGACCCGATCTGCGCGCTGCAGGCGGCGATGGACGGCTACCAGGTCACCACCATCGAGGACGTCGTCGGCACCGCTGACATCTTCATCACGACGACCGGCAACAAGGACGTCATCACCGCCGACCACATGGCGCAGATGAAGCACCAGGCGATCGTCGGCAACATCGGCCACTTCGACAACGAGATCGACATGGCCGGTCTGTACAAGACCGACGGCATCGAGCGGATCACCATCAAGCCGCAGGTGGACGAGTTCCGCTTCGCCGACGGTCACACCGTGATCATCCTGTCCGAGGGCCGGCTGCTGAACCTCGGCAACGCGACGGGCCACCCGTCCTTCGTGATGTCGAACTCCTTCACCAACCAGGTGCTGGCGCAGATCGAGCTGTTCGCGAAGACCGCGGAGTACCCGACCGACGTCTACGTGCTGCCCAAGCACCTCGACGAGATGGTCGCCCGGCTGCACCTCGACGCGCTCGGCGTAAAGCTGACCGAGCTCTCCAAGGAGCAGGCGGAATACCTCGGCATCCCAGTCGAGGGTCCGTACAAGTCGGACGCCTACCGCTACTGAGCAACCGCGTCCACAGCGCCCCGTCTCCCACCCGGGAGGCGGGGCGCTTCGCTTCACCTACCCGACCACTCGCGGGGAAGGGGAACGCGACTAGTCGCAGGAGCCGGTGGGGCGGAAGGGCTCGGTTAGTTGCGGCAGGTACTGGATGGGGTAGTTGGGTTTGGCCGCCATGCCGAGGTCGTCGCTGGTGAAGCGTCGCGCCGGGTCGTGGCTGTAGGTGCCGAGCAGGCGGTCCCAGATCAGGGTGAAGAGGCCGAAGTTGACGTCACCGATGCCGGCCCATTTGAGGTGGTGGAAGCGATGGCCTTCGTTGAGCGCGAGGACGTGTTTGACCGGGCCGACGCGGTAGTCGGCGTTGGAGTGTTGCAGGAGCAGCTGTACGGCGACGGCGAGCGCGAGCGCTGACGCCACGGACACGGGTAGCCCGATGAGCAGTAGCGGGATGACGCCGGCAGTCATCTCGAGCGTCTGGTGGAGAGGGTGTTTCATCAAGCCGTTCAGCCCGTAGAACCGTTTGACCGAGTGGTGGACGGCGTGGAAGCGCCACAGCACGCCGACCTTGTGACTGGCCAGGTGTACGAGGGTGATGCCGGCGTCCGCGGCGAGAACGGCCACGACGACCTGTGCGACGAACGGCCAATCGTGGGGCCAGACGTCGAGGGAGGGAACGATCGCGGCCAGAGCAGGGATCGCGGCGACGCTGGCCAGGATGAGGGTCTCGTTGACCGCGCTGTGCGTAACGTCGCGACCGGCGTCACCGGCGGGCTGGTTCCAGGCATCGTTGTACGGCAGGATCCGTTCCGCGGCGAACGACAAGGCGATCGCGGCGACGAGCACGGCCAGGAGCCAGGCCTTCGGTGCTCCGTTGGAGGCGAGCCAGATCGCGGTGCCGTTGATGCCGAGCAGCATCAGCGGGGCGTAGCCGTAGCGGACCAGTGGTGGGAGAAGTTGCATACCCGCCAGCCTGGTTCCCAGGGCGCCCGCTGGACTTGAACAGATCTGCTGATCAGCGGGTGGCCGCGAGGGCTTGGCTCGGGCTGATACCGAACATGGCGCGGCATGAGCGGGTGAGGTGGGCGCTGTCGGCAAACCCCGCGGCGTGGGCTGCCGTGGTCAGCGATGCTCCGGCGGTGACCTCGGCCAGGGCGTGCTGAAGCCGGGCCCATCGTCGCCAGGTGGGATAGGTGAGGCCGAGTTCGTCGGTGAACAGGTGCCCGAGGCGGGTCGCCGATATCCCTGCCAGCTGGGCGAGCTCGGTGAGCAGTAGTGGCCCGTGGAGGTGTTGTGGCGCCAGCTGCAGTGCTCGGCGTAGTGCCGGATTGAGTTCCACTGCCGATGGCTGGGGTGGCGGCACGCTGGTCCAGCTGGCCGGATCATCGGACAGGGCAGCGGCGTACGCGGCGCCTTGTGAGCTGTCAGGATCGAGGTAGGTGATGGTGCCGGTCGTGCCGGGTACGGCAACGATTTCGTGCGCCGCGCCGGTAGGGATGGCGGCGGCGTCCGTGACGGCTTGTTCGCGCCCAGCGGCGTCACGCAGTACGACGTGGCCGGTGCGGATGTGTAGCAGTTGGATCGCGGCGTGCGCGTGTAGGCCGGTACTGCCGAGAGTGCCGGTGAATCGCAGCTGTCCCGGCGTCTGCCGCGTCTGCCCGACCCAAGTCATCTAGAACTGCTGGGTTGGCGTGCCGTACGCCGAGCGGTGGCCGAAGGGGCTCGGCGGCTGGGCGTAGAAGCGGCGCTGGGCCTCGAGCCGGTTCACGTCGCGGCGGCGGCGTTCGGCCAGTACGGCGGAGAGGTAAGCCGGGGCCGAGATAGGGATCGGCGGGGTTGGCGCGGTGACCTCGTTGACGCGGTACGCCAGTGCGTTGCCGAGCGCCTCGCGGGCCGCCGGCTCCAGCTCGGTGTAGCGGGCCAGGAACTCGCGCGACGTGTTGGCCAGGTCGTCGGTGAGCCGGGACAGCTCGAGCGACTGGGCCCACTCGACCAGGTGGCCGGGCACGAACAGCGGTGGCGAGGGGATCGGCTGGTGCCGCTCGCGGATGACCACGGTGCCCGCGACCATGTCGCCGAGGCGCTTGCCCTGTTTGTTCATCACACTCGCGACGATGCCCGGGCAACACCCGAACCAGGGCGCGAAGTCGACGAACAGCCACATCAGCGAACGGACGAAGGCCTGCCGGAACCGGATCGAGCTGCCGTCGTCGCGCACCACCCTGAGCCCGAGCGCCATCTTGCCCAGCGTGCGCCCGCGGGTCAGTGTCTCCATCACGGTGGGGTAGCCGACCATCACCAGCAGCACCACGAAGACGATGACCGCCGCGGCCAGGGCGGGACTGGCGCCGGTGAACAGCCAGATCAGCAGCACCGCCAGCAACAGACCGAGCGCGGTCAGCTGTAGAGCGACGTCGATGGCCGTGGCCAGTGACCTGGTGGGCATCCGGGCGAGCCGAACCTGGAGGACAACCGCTTCCCCCGTGACAAGCTGCGACATCCGTTTCCCCTCCCAAGGCTCGCTAGTGCGACACCCGCGTTGGATAGTCTGCCAGCGCCGGGATCCACCCGGGGGACGGGAAGGGGGAACGTATGGACGTCGAGGCGTTCGTATCGGTCCACCAGCCGCAGTGGGATCGCCTGGCCGCGCTAGTCCGGGCACAGCGCAAGCTGACCGGTGCCGAGGCTGACGAGCTCGTTTCGCTCTACCAGCGCGTCGGCACGCACCTGTCCGCACTGCGGGCCGCAGGCGCCGACCCGGTCACAATCGGCCGCTTGTCCGGAGTGATCGCTGACGCGCGTGGAGCCGTCACTGGCGTCCAGGCTCCGGTGTGGCGGGATATCTCGCGCTACTTCCTTGTGAGCTTCCCTGCCGCCCTCTACGCGTCTAGACGCTGGTGGTTGTCCATCGGCCTGGCCTTCTACCTCGTAGCGGGCTGGATCGCCTGGAGAGTGATCACCAAGCCTGAGGTCCTCAGCTCGGTGGCGACGCCTGCGGAGATCCAGGAGATCGTCGACGAGAGTTTCGCCAGCTACTACTCGGAGAACCCGGCCCAGGACTTCGCCCTACGAGTCTGGACGAACAACGCGACCCTTGCGGCCGCTGCGTTGGCCCTGGGCATCCTGATCATCCCGACGGCCCTGCTGCTCTGGCAGAACGCAGTAAGCCTCGGACTGATGGCAGGCATCATGATCGGCCACGACAAGTCAGACGTGTTCTTCGGCCTCATCACGCCCCACGGACTGCTGGAGCTCACTGCCGTCTTCGTGGCGGGTGCGGCCGGTCTACGCCTCGGGTGGGCCTGGGTGGTGCCAGGAGCGCGGACGCGGATGCAGGCCCTTGCCCAAACCGGTCGAGCCACTGTCGGGATGGCGATCGGCCTGGCCGTCGTACTGCTCATCAGCGGGCTGATCGAAGCCATGGTCACACCGGCACCACTGCCGACCTGGTTCCGCGTAGGCATCGGCGTACTCGCTGAAGTCGCCTTCCTGGTCTACGTATGGACCCTGGGCCGTCGTGCCGTTCGAGCCGGCGAGTACGGCGATATCGAGGCCATCGACCGGGAAGCGTCCGCGCCCCTCGCCACCTGACGTGCGAGGGCTTGCCCGGAGCACGTCCGACGTGGATCGTCCGAAAGATGAAGTCCGTCCAGCAAGCGCGCACCAACCCGGCCTACCGAGCGTCGGTCACGGTCGGCCTCTTCGCGTACGGCCTCGTACACCTGCTCATTGCCTGGCTCGCCCTGCAAGTGGCCTGGGGTGGCAGTCGTGAGGAGGCGTCGCAGCAAGGCGCAATGCGCGAGCTAGCCGATACGCCGTTCGGGGGCATCCTGCTCTGGGTAGTCGCGATCGGCCTGTTTTCACTGGTCATCTGGCAAGGCCTCGAGCTGGCCTTCGGAGAGCGCAAATGGTCCGCCGCCGGCCGGATCGTGGTCTACCTGGCCCTGGGCATCAGCGCGCTCCGCGTCGCAACAGGCTCGGGTGGTTCGAGCTCGAATGAGGCAGGGCAGAAGACGTTGAGCGCGCGCCTGATGGCCGAGACGCCCGGGCGCATCCTGGTCGGCCTGGCCGGGCTGGTGGTCATCGCGGTGGCCGGACGCCACTTCTACAAGGCGGTGACGAGGCAGTTCACCCGGGACCTGACCGGAGGCGTCTCGTCGGGCACGATCCTGCTCGGGCGGATCGGGTACGGCGTGAAGGGTGCGGCCCTGCTCATCGTGGGCGGGCTCATCGCGTGGGCGGCGATCACCTATGAGCCGTCGAAGGCGGGCGGGCTCGACACTGCCTTGCGGACCTTGAAAGGCCAGCCGTTCGGTACGGGGCTGCTGACGGCGATGGCTCTTGGGATCGCCTGCTTCGGCGTCTACTGCTTCGTCTGGGCCCGCAACGCGAAGAAGTGAAAGACTCGGGGAGATCGCGAAACCGGGCCGAGGAAGGAAATGAACGGCATTACGAAGGCCGCCTTTGGGCCTAGCCAGGTTGAGCGGAACGCGGCCAGCTCTGGGTCGTAGATGCGGACGGACAGGCCCCACTCGCCGTCTCCGTCGATCGGGCGGCGTTCGCGGCTCGGGGTGATCCAGATGTCCGCGACAGCCCTCCCGTCCAGCGCCCACGAGAAGTGCCACTCGCCGCGAAGGCCTCCGCCAGCTCCGGCCTGGGCCCGTCCGACACCATCAGCGACGCGAAAACTTGCGCGGGCTCCTGCATGTACGACCTCCTAGGTCAGAGACGGCCGGCCTTCTTCAGGGCCAAGTACGTGTCGGCGAGGGCCGGGGCGATTTTCTCCGGGTCCTCGTCGACGACGGTGACGCCGGCACGGGCCAGTACGGCCGTGACGCGTTCGCGGTCGAGCCTGGTGCGGGCGGCCGAGGCAGCGCCGTACACCTCGATGATGTCGGCAGTGGACGCCTCTAGTTCCGCGAGGCGTGGGTCGGCGACTGACGCCAGTACGACGAGGTGGCGCTTCAACAGTGGGCTGATGACCGGCAGTAGTGCCTCCTCCACCACGGCAGGCTCTAGGCCGGTCAGAAGTACTACCAGCGACCGCTGGCGCAGACGGCCGAGTACGTTCGACACGACCGCCCGGAAGTCCGTCTGGACCAGCTCGGCGTCCACAGTCGCTAGAGCGTTTACGAACGACGGCAGCACGTCCTCCGGC
The DNA here is from genome assembly GCF_036226525.1 of Kribbella sp. NBC_01245. NCBI lineage: Bacteria > Bacillati > Actinomycetota > Actinomycetes > Propionibacteriales > Kribbellaceae > Kribbella > Kribbella sp. NBC_01245. The sequence goes on along the minus strand of NZ_CP108487.1, from coordinate 4,024,427 downwards.
GCAGCACGTCGTACGTCGGCTCGGACGGCGGAATCGCATACCAGCAAGCTCACCCGGTCACCGGCGCGTGTGGCGAGTGCAGCCAACAGGAGGGCCGCGTCCATCGCATGGTCGAGCCTGGGCGCGTCACCGACTCGTGCCGCCGACAACCGGCCAGAGTCGATCACGATGGCCACCTGGCGATCCCGCTCGGGCCGCCACGTCCGGATGACTACACCCGAACGACGGGCTGTCGCACGCCAGTCGATGCTGCGTACGTCGTCCCCGGGCACGTAGTCCCGCAACGAGTCGAACTCCGTACCTTGGCCGCGCACCAGCAACGCCGTACGGCCGTCGAGCTCCCGGAGCCGGGCCAACCGTGACGGCAAGTGTTTGCGGCTGTTGAACGGCGGAAGCGCCCGAACCGTCCAAGGCACTCGGTGCGAACCCTGACGTCCTGCGATACCCAGTGGACCGATTGCCCGCACAGTGACGCGTGTGGCCTCTCGATCGCCTCGACGCGTCGGCACCAGCCGTACGGTGAGCCGACGGCGTTCGCCCGAGCCCAGGTCCAGCTTGTGCCTTGAGTCGAGTACACCGGCCGACGGCGGCCACGCATCCCGCAAAACGCCGCGAACGCTACGACCGGGATTACCAACTAGAAGCGTCACCGTGGCCTGGTGGCCGAGCCGAACCGACGTGTCGCCCTCACGGCTCAACTGCAACTTGCGAGGCGATCCGGCGAGCAACACGTCTACAAGTACCAGCAGGAGCAGCAACGCCAGTACGACGCCGACGCCGCCCCACGAAGGCATGACGAAAGCCACGAACGGCACGCCGACCAGCGCGACGATCGCGGCCCTGCCGGTGACGACCATCAGCGGGGAACCGGCACCGTGGCGAGCACGCTCTCCAGCACCGCGTCGGACGTGACACCTTCCAACTCGGCCTCCGGACGAACCTCGACCCGGTGCCGCAGCGCCGGCCGGGCCATCGCCTTCACGTCATCGGGAATCACGTAGTCCCGGCCCGACAACCACGCCCACGCCCGCGACACGGCGAGCAAGGCCGTCGCGCCACGCGGGGACACCCCGAGCTGCAGCGACGGCGACTGCCGGGTGGCGCGGCACAGGTCGACGATGTACGCCAGGACGTCTTCCCGAACGGCCACGCGTCGTACGGCGGCTTGTCCGGCCAGGAGATCCTCCGGCCCGGCGACGGGCTTGAGCCCGGCAGCGGCCAGATCGCGCGGGTCGAACCCCTTCGCATGGCGTGCGAGCACGGCGATCTCGGCATCGCGTGGTGGGATGTCCAGCGTCACCTTGAGCAGGAACCGGTCGAGCTGCGCCTCGGGCAACGGGTAGGTGCCCTCGTACTCGATGGGGTTCTGCGTGGCGGCGACGACGAACGGAATGGGCAGCGGCCGGGCAATGCCGTCGACGGTGACCTGGCGCTCTTCCATTGCCTCGAGCAACGCGGCCTGGGTCTTCGGTGGCGTCCGGTTGATCTCGTCCGCCAGCATGATGTTGGTGAAGACGGGCCCGGGACGGAAGGCGAACTCGGAGGTCTTCGCGTCGTAGACCAGCGAACCGGTGACGTCACCGGGCATCAGGTCCGGCGTGAACTGGACCCGCTTGGTGTCGAGCCGCATGGCCATCGACAACGCCCGGACCATCAGCGTCTTCGCCGTACCAGGGACGCCTTCGAGCAGCACGTGGCCGCGGCACAGCAGCGCGAGGACCAGTGCGCTGACGGCGACATCCTGGCCGACAACGGCCTTGCCGATCTCCGTGCGGAGGTCGATCAGGGCCTGCCGGGCCCGCTCCGGCGAGACCACATCAGTGGTGGGACTTTCGGTCACGGGCGTCGAACCTCCTGGGTCAGTACATCCAGTTCACGGGAAAGGGCGAGCAGCGTGGCGTCATCGGGCGGTGGCGGCCCGTAGAGCAGGTAGTTCAGGGCGACCGGGTCACGGCCGGTCCGGGCGGCGATGGTGGCGACGACCGCGTGCGGATCGGTCCGCCGGCCGATGCCGTGGGCCCGGCGCAACTTACCGAGGGCCGATTCGCGCAACGCGTCGGCCGCCCGATCGCGAGCCCGGGAACGACGGTAGAGGCGCGCGCGGCCTTCGGTGGTTTCGGCCGCGTGCACGATCACCGGCAGCGGCTCGGCCACCACCGGACCGAGGCGGCGGCCACGCCACAACGCGAGTACGCCGATGGCGAAGGCCAGCATCCAGGCGACGTAACGCGTCTCCACCGGCACCACCGGGTCATCACCCTCGGTGTCGTCAGGACCTTGGTACGAGTCGAAGCCGGGCACGTACCAAACCAGCTCCTGGTTCGTGCCGATCAGGTTCAGCGCGAACGCCGCGTTGCCGTCGGTCGCGAGGCCCTGGTTGTCGAACGACCGAGGCGAACCGAGCACGTCGACGGTCCGGGACGAAACCTCGAGCCGGACCATGCTGTGGTGAATGCCGTCGCCGTAACAACCGATGGCGTCCGCGGGCGCGGAGTACGCCGTACCGGAGATGGTCGCCGTACCGGCCTTGGTCGCCGCGGGCAGATCGCAGCGCGGGGCACGGCTGTCCTCGCTGAGCCTGTTCGTGTTCGTCACGCCCGGTGCGAGCACCTCCAGCGCGGCTCGCGAGGGTTGGACCAGCACGAGGTGATCCCAACCGGCGTTGGCGATTCGCTGCCAGTCGTCCCGATCGACGGCACCACCCGGTGCCACCAGCAACGTCCGGCCGGAGCCGTTGACGACGGCGTCCGACAGCTCGGCCGTGGGATTCACGTTCACGCCGTGGTCCTCGAGCAGGGTGGCGAGGGCGCGAGCGCCCGTCGGCTTGGCCGAGTCGGGGCTGAAGGGTCCAGTGGTGCGGGCGCCGTTCGCGATCAACAGCACCATCACGCCCACCACGATGACCACGGTGATCAGCAGCGGTTTGCGCAGCGAGCGCCAGATCTCACCGCCGGTCCGCTCGAGCGACGTCTGCTCCACGGTCGCGCTCATCCGGCCGTTGCCTTCAGCATCGACCGGGTGGAGACCTTGCGGGCCGCCTCATCCGCGGCCACCACCACGCCGTACCGCTCGGTCGTCGGAGTCCTGCTCCCGTAAACGACCTCGGCGAAGACCTCAGCCGCTGGTTGCAGGGAAGACGAAAGCTCGGGGATGGCCTTGGTCGCGTCGGCGGCCACCTCATACGCCGTACGGCCGGGGCGGTCGTCGAGGATCGTGCGCTCGGTCAGCTCCGCCACGCAGGCCCGGAACCGCGCCCGCACGGCCGGACCGAACTGGCCACTCGCCGCGGCCGCCTCGGCCTCGGCCCGGTACTCCGCGGCGGACCGGATCCGCCCGGTGTCGAAGACGGCCTCCTGCTTGATCGCCCGGGTGGTACGTAGCACGCCCGCGCGCCAGACGATGACGATCACGACCAGGATCACCAGCAGGAGCAGGATCAGCAGGCCCTTGTTACCGCCCGGCGCGCGCATGGCCATCTCACCGAAGGCGTCCGTGATCCAGTCCAGCAGCTTGTTCAGCGCGCGGGTGAAGATCGACTCGTCCTGGCTGTACAACGGCTTGGACAGCTCGCGACGCGCCTCCTCGGCGGCCTGGTCGCGGCTGATGTCGATCGGTGGTTCGAGCGGAAGGTTCATCGGGGACCCTTCAACGAGGGACGCATCCAGAGATCGAGGCCTTCGCGACGCACCCGCAGATCGAGGTAGATCAGCGCCTGCACGGCCGACATGAAGGCGAGGCTGGCGATGGTGGTCAGTACGGCGGCGGCGCCGGCGGCAGCGGCGAGCGCGATCGTGACGGCCACCGCGCCGGCCTCACCCTCGGTCGCGCCACTCCAGCCGGCCATCGCGCCGATCAGCAGGGTGATGCCGAGCTGCATCGCGTTGCTGACGATGTAGATCACCAGCCCGGCGAAGAGCAAGATGCCGAAGACCCGCCAGAAGCGCCCGCGGACCAGATACCAGGACCGCTTCAGCGAACCGATGATGCCCACCGGTGCCGGGATGTAGAGGCCGATATCCGGTGCGTGCTTGCCCTCGAGCAGTACGACGGTGCCGGCCAGCGAGATCCGGATGCCCACGAGAACCGCGATCAGGGCGCCCGTCGCCATCAGCGCCAGCGCGACCAGCCCCGCGATCGCGCCGTTCGTTGCCGATTCGGCGCCCGCGGCGGTGCCGAACAAGGCCAGCAGCCAGCCGGCCGCGAGCAACGCGAAGCCCACGGACTGCACCAGACCGACAACGGCCAGCGACGGCAGGGCCGGCCGCACCAGGCGGAGCAGCTCGCGCGCGCCGAGCCGACGGCCCAGCTGGCTGCGCACCGCCGCCAGCGCGACGATGCCGCTCAGCATGCTCGCCACCATCGTGAAGAGGATGGCCTGGGCGGCGTACATCAAGAGCACGGGCAGACCGCCGAAACCGAACGGATCGTCCGCCTCGAAGAAGCCGGCCAGGCCGCCCGGCACCGCCAATTGGGTCAGACCGACTTGCACCGCGGTGAGACCGATGCCAGCGATTACGGGCAGACCGAGCATGATGGTCTTGTTGTCCGATATGGTCCGCGCGGCGTTGTCGAGCAGATCCACGGGCAACCAAGGACGCAGCGGCTCGGAGAACGTCTCGCTCTCGGAGATACCGTCTGGCGCCACGCTTGGTCCCTACCCCTCGGCTGTGTGTGGTCCATGATCACTCACCGGGGTGCCAACCGGCATTTGGTGGTGCCGAATGGGACACTGGCAGTCGAACGTGTGACAACAGAAACCGGCAAGGAGTTGGGCGTGGCTGAAGGTAACCGGGCGACGCGAGGGCGTGTCCTGATCGTCGACGACGACCTGGCGTTGTCGGAGATGCTCAGCATCGTCTTGCGCAACGAGGGCTACGAGACACATCTGGTGGCCACCGGAGACAAGGCGGTCGGGGCGTTCCGTGAGTTCAAGCCGGATCTGCTGTTACTCGACCTGATGCTGCCCGGGATGGACGGAATCGACGTCTGCCGGGCGATCCGGGCCGAATCCGGCGTACCGATCGTGATGCTGACCGCGAAGAGTGACACGGTCGACATCGTCCTCGGGCTGGAATCCGGCGCGGACGACTATGTGGTCAAGCCGTTCAAGCCCAAGGAGCTGGTGGCCCGGATCAGGGCGCGGCTGCGGCGGCTGGACGAGCCGGGACCGGAGTCGCTGACGATCGGTGACCTGACCATCGACGTGGCCGGGCATTCGGTGAAGCGCAGTGGCGAGACCATCCAGCTGACCCCGCTGGAGTTCGATCTGCTGGTCTGCCTGGCCTCCAAGCCGTGGCAGGTGTTCACCCGTGAGGTCCTGCTGGAGCAGGTCTGGGGGTACCGCCACGCCGCGGACACCCGGCTGGTGAACGTGCACGTCCAGCGGTTGCGGTCCAAGATCGAGAAGGATCCCGAGCACCCCGAGATCGTCGTGACGGTCCGTGGTGTCGGTTACAAGGCGGGTGCGGACTGATCGAGTACGGGCGCGACAACGCGTCACAGCCAACCCCCGCGGCCGCGACCGGTTCCGAACTGGAACCCGTCGAGCAGATCGCCACCGGGGTGGATTGGCACGCCTACCCGAAGCCGATCTGGCGTACGTCGCCCAAGCACTGGCCGGATTTCTGGCGCCGCTCGATCCAGGCCCGGATCGTTACCGGCACGCTGCTGATGTCGGCCGTGGTGGTCTTCCTGGTCGGCTGGGTGATGATGTCGCAGGTCACCGACGGCGTGCTGGAATCCCGTCGCGACACCGCGTACGCCGAGGCCGCGGCCCAGGTCACCAGCGCCCAGGCCGAGCTGAACGCGGGTGACGCCCCGGACGCGAAATGGGCCCTGACCCGGCTGCTCTCGAATACCAACGGCGGCACCTTCAAGGCCGTGGTGGCGCCGATCGACTCGGTCTCGTCGAGTACCCAGGCGACCCGGGTCAGCGGTGACGTCGACCCTGACTCGGTGCCGCAGGTGCTGCGGTCGTCGGTCGTCGCCGACCCCACGAAGCTCTACGACACCTACACCACCATCAGGTACCAGGACGGTTCGGCCGAGCCCGGTCTGGTGGTCGGCTCGCAGTTGCGGATGGAAAGCACCAACGAGCGCTTCCAGATGTACCTGCTGTTCCCGTTGACGCCGCAGGCCGAGGTGCTCGGCGTCGTACAGCGTGCACTGATCACGGCCGGCCTGTTGCTGGTGCTGCTGCTCGGCGCGGTCGCCTGGCTGGTCACCCGGCAGGTCGTCACGCCGGTGCGGATGGCCCGGCGGATCGCGGAGCGGCTCGCGGCCGGCCGGCTGGAGGAGCGGATGCAGGTCCGCGGCACCGACGACCTGGCCCGGCTGGCGGTCTCGTTCAACAAGATGGCCAGCAACCTGCAGCAGCAGATCCGGCGGCTCGAGGAGCTGTCCCGGCTGCAGCGCCGCTTCGTCTCGGACGTCTCACACGAGCTGCGGACGCCGTTGACCACGGTGCGGATGGCGGCCGATCTGCTGCACGAGGCCAAGGACGACTTCGATCCGGTCTCGCGCCGTTCGGTCGAGCTGATGCAGAACGAGCTCAACCGGTTCGAGGCGCTGCTCGCCGACCTGCTGGAGATCAGCCGGTTCGACGCGGGCGCCGCCGCCCTGGACCTGGAGGACGTGGACCTGCGCGACGTCGTCGCCCGGGTGCTGGAGAACCACGAGACCCTGCTCGCGCGCAAGGGCGCCGAGATGGTCCTGGACATGCCGCGGCCGTGCCGGGCCCAGGTCGACTCGCGCCGGATCGAGCGCATCCTGCGCAACCTGATCGGCAACGCCATCGAGCACAGCGAGGGCCGTCCGATCAAGATCACCACCGCCTCCGACGACGACGCGGCCGCCGTCGCCGTCCGCGACCACGGCATCGGCTTCCGGGCCGAAGAGGCCGAGATGGTCTTCAGCCGGTTCTGGCGGGCCGACCCGGCGCGGGCGAGGACGACCGGTGGCACGGGTCTCGGCCTGTCGATCGCGCTGGAGGACGCGCGCCTGCACGGCGGCCGCCTCGACGCCTGGGGTGCACCCGGCGATGGCGCCTACTTCCGCTTGACCCTGCCGCGGCAGCCCGGCGTACCGCTGATCGGTTCGCCGCTGCCGACCCGCCCGCCGGACGCGAGCCGGGTGGTGCCCGAGATCGGCCTGGTCCAGGTCGGCGCGCCGTACCAGAAGCTCACCGGTGACGGTGGAGGTGCTCAGTGAGAATCGTTTCCTGGTTGTCGGCCGGTCTGGCCGTCGCGCTGCTGGGCGGATGCGCCACCGTGCCGACCAGCGGCCTGGTCAGATCCGGGAACTCGAGTAACGAGAGCACGTCGCCGGGCGGAATCGGCGTGCTCGCCGATCCGCCGAAGCCCGGCGCATCGCCGGCCGCGGTGGTCAGCGGCTTCATGGAGGCCATGTCGAACCTCGACAGTCTCAACGTCGCCAGGGAGTACCTGACGCCCGAGGCCTCCGGCGCCTGGGATGTCAGCCAGACCAGGATCTACGACCCGCGGGCCGGCAGTGGCGTCGTGCTGCCGGTGAACGCGAGCACGGACCGCTTCAAACTGACGGCGCCGCTGGTGGCGACTCTGGACGAGCGCAGTGCCTGGCGTCCGGCCCCGCCGGGCGAGCAGCTCACCTTCACTTTCGTGGTGGTTAAGAACGCGGCCGGGGAGTGGCGGATCAGCACCCCGCCGCCAGGCGTCTTCCTGGACAAGAACCTGAGCGAGACGAACTACGACCCGTACAACCTGTACTTCCTCAACCCCACGAACGACCTGCTCGTACCGGATCCGATCTACCTGCCGATCAGCCGGTCGCAGGCCCAGCTCGCGCACCTGCTGATCAAGTCCCTGCTGCGGGGACCGACCAGCCGGCTGGGCGACTCGGTGCTGTCCGCCGCCCCGCCGAACACCCAGTTGGTCCGCAACGTGACCATCACCGACGGCGCCGCGAACGTCGACCTGGACGACGCGGTCAAGAACGTCGGCCCGCTCGAGCGGAACCAGCTCGCCGCCCAGATCGCATGGACGCTGCGTCAGGTGGTGTCCGCCGTCCGGATCACGGTGCAGGGCGCACCGCTGCAGGAGGGCAACGACGACGAGCGGATGTTCGAGAACTTCTCCACCTACGACCCGTCCGTTCCCGCGGCGAACCTGACCCAGCTGTTCGTTCTGCGTCAGGGCAAGATCAACCGCTTCAACGGGCTGGACGGTTCGGGCGAGATCACCCTGGAGCCGCTCGGCCAGGCCAGTCTGCTGTCACCGTTCTTCGCGACCTCGTTCGCGATCAGCCTGAAGAGCGAGCTGGGTGCCATCGTCACCGGCGGCAAGGTGATCGTGGCCCGGCTGAGCAAGGAAGAGGGCGAGAAGGAGACCCGCCTGCAGGCCTCGGGTGAGGTGACCCGGCCGACGTTCGACTGGGCCGGCAACCTCTGGTTCGTGGATCACGCCGACGACGACCCGCAGGTCTGGATGATGGACAAGGACAGGAAGCAGATCCGGGTCCAGGCCGACTTCAACGGGTACGACGTGGAGGCGCTGCGGATCGCGCCCGACGGCGTCCGGGTGCTGGCGGTGGTGCGCAAGGACGGCAAGTCCGCGCTCTGGATCGGCCGGGTCAAGATCGGCGAGAACAACCGCCGCTCCCTGACCGGGTTCTACTCCCTGCAGGTACCCCTCGACGACTTGGTCGACGCCGCCTGGTCCAAGGCCGAGCGCGTCACGGTGGTCGGCAGCAAGGGCGAGGCGCTGTCCCAGGCCCTCGAGGTGAACGTCGACGGCTCCCTACCCGGCCCGGTCGCCGGCGTCAGCACCCACGCCGTCCACGCCGTAGCCGCCACCCCGAACGTCGAAAGCCTGCTCGTCCTCCAAGTAGACGACGGCCGCCTCCAACGCCGCTCCCGCGACCTCCAATGGGACGACCCCCTCGACGACAACGTCAAAAACGTCTACCCCGTCTACCCCGGCTAACCTCCCACACCTTTCCTCCCGCGAGTCTGGCACTGCTCTGGTGGGCGGCCCGTTCCGGGCTGAAAATTGGGGTGGTGCCCGTTGACGCCGTATCACTGTGGTTCGTTTGAGGCCGTCCGCGAGTCGGGCGCCGGGAGTTGCGTTGTGGGCCTTTCAGTGTTGCCTTTGAGCACGCGGACTAGATTCGCCGGATCCTTGCAGCTCCTGCGGGCACCGTGTTTGCCGGTGCGTTGTGTGGAGGTGGGTTGTGGTGCTGGAGCAGACGCAGGATGTCGAGGAGATCATCGCGCGGGTCGCGGCGCTGGACATCGGTAAGGCCGAGTTGGTGTGTTGTGTGCGGATTCCGGATCCGGGCCGGCCGGGGCGCCGGTTGCAGGAGGTGGACCGGTATTCGACGATGACGCGGTCGTTGTTGCGGCTGGCTGACCGGCTGGTCGAGCTGGGGGTGTCGCGGGTGGTGATGGAGGCGACCTCGGACTATTGGAAGCCGCCGTTCTATCTGCTGGAGGCGGCCGGGTTGGAGACCTGGCTGGTGAACGCCAAGGATGTGAAGCATTTGCCGGGTCGGCCGAAGACCGACCGGCTGGATGCGGTGTGGTTGTGCAAGGTGGCGGAGCGGCAGATGCTGCGGGCCAGTTTCGTGCCGCCGTTGCCGATCCGCCAGTTGCGGGATCTGACCCGGTATCGGGTTGATTTGGTGAACGCGTGCACTGCGGAGAAGAACCGGGTGGAGAAGCTGCTGGAAGATGCCTGTATCAAGGTGTCGGTGGTCGCGTCGGACATTTTCGGGGTGTCGGGGCGGGACATGCTGGCCGCGCTGGCCGGGGGTGAGCGGGACCCGAAGGTGCTGGCGCAGTTGGCCCGGTCCCGGATGCGGGCCAAGATCGGTGACCTGGAAGAAGCCTTCACCGGATACTTCACCGACCACCACGCCTATCTGCTGGCCAAGATGCTGGCCCGGATCGACCAGATCGAAGCCGATATCGCCGACCTCGAAGACAGGATCGGCGACCAGATCGCCCCTTTCGCCGAGGCGGTGGAACGACTCGATGAGATCCCCGGCATCGGGCGGGTCACCGCGCACGTGATCATCGCCGAAATCGGGACCGACATGACCCGGTTCCCCACCCCGGGCCACCTGGCGTCGTGGGCCAGGTTCGCCCCCGGGGTTAAAGAATCGGCCGGGAAGAAGAAAGGCACCGGCGCCACCGGCCACGGCAACTCCTACCTGGCCCGGGTCCTGGGCGAGGCCGCCGTCTGCGCCGGTAAAACCGACACCTTCCTCGGCGAACGCTACCGGCGCATCGCCAGACGCCGCGGCCGCAAGAAAGCCATCGTCGCGGTCGGCCGCTCCATCCTGGTCATCGTCTGGCACCTGCTATCCGATCCCGACGCCCACTTCCACGACCTCGGCCCCGACTTCTACGACAACCGCATCAACCCCGAACGGAAACGACGCAACCACGTCCGCCAACTCCAAGCCCTCGGCTACAACGTCACCCTCGAACCCGTCGCCTGACCACCGAGCACACAACCTCCCGGCTCCGCTGCGCTCCGCCGGAACACACGCACGCCCCAACACAGTCATTTTCGGACTAGTGGTCACCTCTGACCCTCGCGTCATGACACGACCACGCGCGGACCAAGAGGAAGCGGCCGGACCGCCAGGTCCACACGATGGCGCGAAACACGCCCGACCGGGACGAAATCGGCCACCGTGTGGACCTGCGCGTCCGCAACACCCGACCCTCGCCACGGTCGGACGCGAACTGCGCGACGTACGGCTCGAACGGCCGTCCTCCACGTCCCGTCCTGACGTGAGTGGTCAGGTCACGACGCGTCCATTCGCGGGAGACAGGAGGGCTAGTTATCCGGCTCTCCGGTCGCGTCAGTGGGTTTCCGGCTGCGCACCTCTTGCCGCCGGCCGCATGCGAATCGGCGCCACTGGCTCCGCGTCCGACCTGCCGCGTTACCCCCCACTTCCAGCGCAAAAACGCCGCCTCGCTCGCCTCGGCACGGCGTGCCTGCGCGGCAAGACCGACCCCGCGCGGGGTATTCGCGCGGCAACACCCGGTCCGCTGCGGCGAGTCCGCGCAGGAACCCCGGTCACCACACCAGTCGCTCGGGCCTTCCCGACTTACCGCGCGCACACGCCGTACGGACGGTTCATACCGCGCAGGCACGCTGTGCAGAGACGAGCGAGGCGGCGTGTTTGCGCTGGAAGTGGCGCCCGTACGGCGAGTCCGCGCGGCAGGTTGCAGCGGCACCAGGCACAGGAGGCGCATTTCGCGTCCGACCGTCGTTGGCGTTGGCGGTGTTGGTGACCCACACATGCGGCAGGAGGGCCAGTTATCCACAGGGGGCGTTGGGCGGGTTGCGGGGGATGGGGTGGGCAGGTGATCGTTGGTTCGGTGTCGGTGCGGGACGTGTTGCTGTCCCCGTTCGTGGACCTGGTGCTGGGTGGGGTCTGCGCGGGCTGCGAGCGACCCGGTGTGGCCGTCTGCCCGGATTGCCAGGCCGTGTTGCGGGCGCGGCCGTTCGAGGCGTGGCCTGAGCCGGTGCCGGATGGGCTGGCGCCACCGATGGCGTGTGCGGCGTACGACGGGGTGGTGCGGGCGGTGTTGCTCGCGCACAAGGAGGACGGGCGGTACCAGTTGGCCCGGCCGCTTGGGGAGGCCCTCGCGAGCGCCGTACGGGCCAGCCTGGGCGAGCGCCGGGCCGCGTGGCTGTGCCCGGTGCCATCACCGCGCGCCCGGATCCGCGCCCGCGGCCATGACCCGCTCGGCCGGATCGCGGCCGCGGCAGCCCGTCGCCTTCGCCACGAGGGGTACGACGTTCGCGTGGCGCCGGTCCTGCGGGTGGTCCGGCGCCCGGCGGACCAGGCCGGTCTGACCGCGACGGACCGGAGTACCAATCTGGCGGGCGCTTTCCGGGCGCGTTCGCGTTGGGCTGAACGGCTGACGAGTCAACCGATCCTGGCCGTTGACGACGTGATCACGACCGGCGCCACGCTCACGGAGGCGTGTCGCGCACTCAGTGTGGCGGGAATACCGCCGCTCGGTTGTGCCGTGGTGGCGGCGACCCGGCGACGGTTCATGAGATCTTCCCTACCGGTTTCCCCAGAAGCGGACTAGCGTTGGCCCATGACACCCGCTGGGGCTTGTCGGAAGCAGTTGTGGTCCAGGACCGGACAGACCGGATTCCTCACCACCGGCTCCGACGGGCCGTTGAGCGGGTGTTTGCTTTTCGGGCTGCCCGCGAGCACAGAACGGGGTCCGAAGACGTAAAAGAATCGCCGATCGATGGAGGTTTCCGTGGACGTTGTCGTCAAAGGCCACCACTGCGAAGTCAGTGACCGCTTCCGGCAGTACGTCGAGGAAAAGCTCGCGCGGATCGAGAAAATCGATCATCGGGTGCTGCGATGCGAAGTAGAGGTCTCCCAGGAGAAGAACCCGCGACAGAGCGATCGTGCGATGAGAGTGGAACTCACGATGTACACCCGAGGCCCGATCGTCCGGGCCGAGGCCACCGGCGAGAGCAAGTCCGCCGCCTTCGATGTAAGCCTGGACCGGCTCCGTGCCCAGGTCCGCAAGGCCGCCGACCGCCGCCGGGTGCACCGGGGTGGCGCTCATTCGCCGATGTCGCTGAAGCAGGCCATGGCCATGCAGTCGGCGAACGGTTCGGCCAACGGCACCGCGCTGGCGACCGAAGAAGAAGATGACAACGCGGTGCCGACCCACAAGGTCGGATCGCTGACCGTGACCGGTGACGGCCCGCTGGTGGTGCGCGAGAAGACCCACAGCGCGAAGCCGATGTCGCTGGACCAGGCGCTCTACGAGATGGAACTGGTCGGTCACGACTTCTACCTGTACGTAGATGCCGACGAGAACCTGCCGAGTGTGGTTTACCGCCGGCACGGTTACGACTACGGCGTCATCCGGCTGTCCGTCTAAAGGCCCGACTGGGAAAAGGTCCGGCCCGCGTCGCACACAGGTGGGCGACGCGAGCCGGATCCCCTTTACTTCCTGGCGATCTGAGCCTGCAGCGCCTTGGCGTAGGTGGCTACCTCGGCGTAGACGCCCGGGTGGCCGGCCTCCGCGCAACCGATACCCCAGGACACAACACCGAACAGGCGACCGTTCAGGACGAGCGGGCCGCCTGAGTCGCCCTGGCAGGAGTCCTTGCCGCCTTCCTTGAAGCCGCCGCAGATCTCACCCTTGGCCACGTAGTCGTTCTCCGCGTAGACGTCGCTGCAGTACGCGTCGCCGAGCACAGGCGCGTCAACCTTCTGGAAGACCTCTTCCGGGCCGGTGCCCTGCGTGTTGCCCCAGCCGTAGACGACGGCCTTCGCGCCTTCCACGTCAGCAGCTTCACTCGTCTCCAGCGCCAGCACCGGTACGCCGGTGAACGGCTTGGCCAGCGTCAGGACGGCCACGTCGTGCCCAGGCTCCTTGCCGTACAGCGGGTCCTTCCAGACCTTGCTGATCTTGGAGGTCTTGCCGTTCTTCACCTTGAGGTCGTCCCGGCCCTGGATAGCCGTGTAGGTGTTGACCGGCTGGGTGAGGCAGTGCGCCGCCGTGACGATCTTGTTGGCCTTCACCAGTGTCGCGCCGCACCACTGGTCGTTGGGCGACGGGGAGACCGGGTTCGTGAGAACGATCGCCCACGGCGCGTCTGCCGTCTTGGCCAATGTGCCACCGACGATGCGCGGGTCCTTGCCCTTGACAACAACATTGTCCGGTCCGGGGGCGGCGACAGCGGTGGTGGCGGAAGCGATAGAGCCGGCAGCGAGCAAACCCGCTGCCAGGGCGGAACTAAGCCTCACAGTCATCTGGAACTCCTCAGGACGGTACGCCGCACCCCGGGCGGGGGAAACGGTCGTTCGAGAACTCTGACGGCCCAACCAACGACTGCGGGCCTCAGCAAGATCTCGATCACCGCTCGCCTGTGTCCCAGCCAGATCACCATCACAACCCCGCAAGGGATAACCCGCGCGGGCCTCTGGAGAACCTGTGCGAGGGCACCGGCCCATCGGGGGGTTAGGCCGGCGCCCTCGCTGTCTGAGGTTGCGTCTCAGCTGTCGATTTGGGCCTGCAGTTCAGTGGCGTAAGTGGCCACCTCCGCGTAGACGCCGGGGTTGTTCGCGTCCGCGCAACCGATACCCCAGGAGACGACACCGAAGAGCCGGCCGTTCAGTACGAGCGGGCCGCCCGAGTCGCCTTGGCAGGAGTCCTTGCCGCCTTCCTTGTAACCCGCACAGATCTCGCCGGCCGCCACGTAGTTCTGCGATGCGTAGACCTCGCCGCAGTAGGAGTCGCCGAGGACCGGGACAGCCACCTTCTGGAAGACCTCTTCCGGGCCGGTGCCCTCGGTGGCGCCCCAGCCGTAGACGATCGAGGCCGCGCCGACCGCGTCAGCCTCCGCGCTCTTCTCCAACTCCAGCGTCGGCACGCCCTCGAACGGCGTCGTCAGCGTGAGTACGGCGACATCGTGGCCTGACTCCTTGCCGTACGCCGGGTCGAACCAGATCTTCGAGATGGCCGATTCCTTGCCGACCGACTTGTCCGACAAGTCGTCACGGCCCTGAATCGCGGTGTACGTCTCCATGGCCTTCGTGACGCAGTGGGCGGCGGTCACGATCTTGTTGGCCTTCACCAGCGTCGCGCCGCAGTACTCCTTGTTGGGCGCGGGAGATCCGCTGTTGGACAGCTGGATGGCCCACGGGGTGTCCGCGGTCTTTGCCAGCTCACCTCCGACGATGCGCTCCTTCGGCACCTCCGGTGGGACCGCGGCGGATGCGGTACCGATCGCGCCGATCGACGCGAGTAACAAGGTGGCGGCCGCCAGACCTGCGCGGGAACGTCCTGTCATGCCTCACACTCCAGGTTTGTCTGAGCCACGTGGGCGACGTGGCTTTGCAGCAGCCTGTCCTGCCAACGGCGTGTGCCCAACCCTTCACTTGCGGTCACAATCAAGTTATGCCGAAATTTTGTCGGTGCCGCCCGGCACAATCTGACGGGTGACCTCGACATCCACTCAGGTGCTCTCCCAGGCCCAGGCCCGGCGAATCGCGCTGGCCGCCCAGGGCTTCACCGATCCACGGCCGAAGGGGGTGCCCGACAGCCGGGCGCTGACCCGCGTCCTGAGCCGGATCGGGCTGATCCAGATCGACTCGGTCAACGTCCTCAGCCGAGCTCAGTACCTGCCGCTGTACTCGCGGCTCGGGCCCTACCCGCGCGAAGTGCTCGACAAGGCCGCGGGCAAGGCGCCCCGGCGCATGGTCGAGTACTGGGCGCACGAAGCCTCGCTGGTGCCGGTCGAGACGCATCCGCTGCTCAGATGGCGGATGGCGCGGGCGCATCAGGAGGCCTGGGGCGGTCCGCGCACGATCGCGAAGGAACGGCCCGACCTGGTCAAACAGGTGCTCGCCGATGTCGCCGCGAACGGTCCGCTCACCGCGCGGGAGATCGACGACGACATCGAGCGTGGCGACAAGTCGAACTGGGGCTGGAACTGGTCGGACGTCAAACGCGCGCTGGAGTTCCTCTTCTTCGCGGGCGATATCACCGTGGCCAAGCGCAACCAGCAGTTCGAGCGGATGTACGACATCCCCGAGCGCGTGTTGCCGTCCGCCGTGGTCAACACGCCTACCCCGACGTCCGAGGAGGCCCATCGCCAGTTGGTGCTGATCGCGGCCAAGGCGCATGGGGTGGCGACAGCGCAATGCCTGAAGGACTACTTCCGTACGGCGCCGGCCGCTACCGCGCAGGCGATTGGCGAACTGGTCGAGTCGGGTGAGCTCGAGCCGGTCGGGATCGAGGGGTGGAAGCGTCCGGCGTACCTCTATCGCGACGCGAAGCTGCCGCGACGGGTCAATACCCGCGCGCTGGTCAGCCCGTTCGACTCGCTGGTCTTCGAGCGGACCCGGGCGGAGGTGTTGTTCGACTTCCACTACCGGATCGAGATCTACGTCCCGGCGGAGAAGCGCGTCCACGGTTACTACGTGTTGCCGTTCCTGCTCGGGGATCGGCTGGTGGCCAGGGTCGACCTGAAAGCGGATCGCGCCGGCGGCGTGCTGCTGGTCCAATCGGCGCACGGTGAGCCTGGGGCACCGCTGGAGACGCCGGACGAGCTGGCCGCCGAGCTGGTCCAAATGGCGGGGTGGATGGGCCTCGATTCGGTTCGGGTGGCAGGGGGTGGAGACCTGGCGCCGGCCCTGAGTATCGCGCTGCGCACCGCCTGACGGACTGTCCGTGGAACTTTTCGGCGGGTTCGCGCGTGGGGACAAGGAGAGGCGACTCACGCGGGCGGGGTGGGTTGACTCGTCTCGCCCCGTACCATGGGTTGCGCCCGTCAGACGGGCGGCCGTTCTGCCCTGCCCTGGGCCGAGGGGCTAACGCCCGCCGTATACAAGGCTGCAATAGTCAAGGAGTGGACTCCCCACGATGAAGATCGTCGACAAGGTCCTGCGGATCGGCGAGGGCAAGACCCTGCGCCGGCTCGAGGGCATCGCGAAGCTGGTCAACTCGATCGAGGACGACTTCGTCTCCATGAGCGACGAGGAGCTGCGCGGCCAGACGGCCGACTTCAGGCAGCGGGTCGACAACGGCGAGTCCCTTGACCTGATCCTGCCCGAGGCGTTCGCGGTCGTCCGCGAGGGCGCCAAGCGGACGCTGCACCAGCGCCACTACGACGTCCAGATCATGGGCGGCGCCGCGCTGCACCTGGGCAACATCGCCGAGATGCGCACCGGTGAGGGCAAGACGCTGGTCGGCACCCTCCCGACGTACCTGAACGCGCTGTCCGGCAAGGGTGTGCACGTCGTCACGGTGAACGACTACCTGGCGCGGTTCCAGGCCGAGTGGATGGGCCGGGTGTACAACTTCCTCGGCGTCGACTACGGCGTGATCCTGCCCGAGATGACCCCGGCCGAGCGCCGGGTGGCGTACTCGAAGGACATCACCTACGGCACGAACAACGAGTTCGGCTTCGACTACCTGCGCGACAACATGGCCACCTCGATCGAGGACTGCGTCCAGCGCGACTACAACTTCGCCATCGTGGACGAGGTCGACTCGATCCTGATCGACGAGGCCCGGACGCCGCTGATCATCTCCGGCCCGGCCGAGGACAGCCAGCGCTGGTACGTCGAGATGGCCAACCTGGTGAACCGGCTGCGCCCGGAGACCGACTACGAGGTCGACGAGAAGAAGCGCACCGTCGCCATCCTCGAGCGCGGTATCGAGAAGGTCGAGGACCACCTCGGGATCGACAACCTGTACGAGTCGGCCAACACCCCGCTGATCAGCTACCTGAACAACGCCCTCAAGGCGAAGGACCTGTTCAAGCGCGACAAGGACTACGTGGTCGTCGAGGGCGAGGTGCTGATCGTCGACGAGCACACCGGCCGGACGCTGCACGGCCGCCGCTACAACGAGGGTCTGCACCAGGCGATCGAGGCCAAGGAGAAGGTCGAGATCAAGGAGGAGTACCAGACCCTCGCGACCATCACCCTGCAGAACTACTTCCGTCAGTACAACAAGCTCGCCGGCATGACCGGTACGGCGATGACGGAGCAGTCCGAGTTCGGCAAGATCTACGGCCTGGGCGTGGTGGAGATCCCCACCAACAAGCCGATGGTGCGCGCGGACCAGCGCGACCTGATCTACCGCACCGAGGACGCCAAGTTCGACGCCGTGGTGAACGACATCGTCGAGCGGCACGAGACCGGCCAGCCGATCCTCGTCGGTACCACCAGCGTGGAGAAGTCCGAGCGCCTCTCGGCCCAGCTGAAGCAGCGCGGCATCCGGCACGAGGTGCTGAACGCGAAGCAGCACGCGCGCGAGGCCGCGATCGTCGCCGAGGCCGGCCGTAAGGGCGCGGTCACGGTCGCCACCAACATGGCCGGCCGTGGTACCGACATCATCCTCGGCGGTAACCCCGAGCACCTGGCCGACAAGGACCTGCGCGCCCGCGGGATCGACCCGGTCGAGCACGCCGAGCAGTATGAGGCGGAGTACCCGAAGGTCCTGGAGCAGTTCGAGCAGCAGGTCAAGGACGAGCAGGTCGAGGTCCGCGACGCCGGTGGGCTGTACGTGCTCGGCACCGAGCGGCACGAGTCGCGCCGGATCGACAACCAGCTCCGCGGTCGTTCCGGCCGTCAGGGCGACCCGGGCGAATCCCGGTTCTACCTGTCGCTGGAGGACGACCTGATGCGCCTGTTCAAGCGCGAGATGGTCGACTGGGCGATGTCGCGCAACGAGGACGACACGGTGCCGCTGGAGAACAAGGTCGTCACCAAGGCGATCGCCTCCGCGCAGGCCCAGGTCGAGGCGCAGAACTTCGAGACCCGGAAGAACATCCTCAAGTACGACGACGTGATGAACCGCCAGCGGCACGTGGTCTACAAGGAGCGCCGCAGCGTGCTCGAGGGTGCCGACCTGCAGGACCAGGTCAAGGACATGCTCGACGAGACCATCCAGGGCTACGTCGTCGGCGCCACCGCCGACGGTTTCGCCGAGGACTGGGACCTCGAGGTGCTCTTCACCGGCCTCCGCACGCTGTACCAGTCGGAGCTGACCGAAGAGGACCTGATCGAGGAGGTCGGCGGCGAGCGCTCCGGCCTCACCCAGGACTTCCTGATCGAGCGCATCACCCAGGACGCGCACGATGCGTATGCGAGGCGCGAGGAGGCGCTGTCCGCTCCGGCCATGCGCGAGCTCGAGCGTCGCGTGGTGCTGAGCGTGCTCGACCGGAAGTGGCGCGAGCACCTCTACGAGATGGACTACCTGCGCGAGGGCATCGGCCTGCGCGCGATGGCGCAGCGCGACCCGCTGGTGGAGTACCAGCGCGAGGGCTTCGACATGTTCGCCGCGATGATGGAGTCCATCAAGGAGGAGTCCGTCGCGTACATCTTCAACCTCGAGGTCACGGTCAGCGACCTGCAGGACGAGCCGGTCCAGGACGACGTACAGGACGTCGTGCCCGCCGAAGAGGTCGAGGACGTGCTGGTGCCGGGTGCACCGGTCGCCGAGTTCCCCGGCCGCCACGTCGAGCCGCGTCAGCAGGACACTCCGCGCATCCAGGCGAAGGGTCTGCTGTCCAGCCGTCCGCAGCGGCTGACGTACACCTCGCCGACGGTCGACGGTGACGACGAGGTGTCGACCCACGCCGACGCCGTCGAGGGTGGCGCCCTGGAGTACGCCGGCACCCCGCGCAACGCGGTCTGCCCGTGTGGGTCCGGCCGCAAGTACAAGCGCTGCCACGGCGACCCCCAGTCGGAGCACTACCAGCACTGATTTCGCCTTGCAAGAAGACCCGCCGTCCCTTTCATCGAGGGGCGGCGGGTCTTTCTATGCCGGATGGCACGATGGCGGTATGCGGACTTGGTTGATGCAGCGGTTCGGGGTCGCGGTGCCGGTGGTGGGGGCGCCGATGGCGGGGGCCAGTGGTGGGGCGTTGGCCGGGGCGATCTCCACGGCCGGTGGGCTCGGGATGATCGGCGCCGGGAACCTCGCGTCGGCCGACTGGATCCGCGAGCAGGGCGCGATCGCGGCCGAGAGCGGCAAGCCGTACGGCGTGGGGCTGATGGCGTGGGCGCTTTCGGAAAAGCCTGAGCAGCTCGACGCGGTGCTGGAGCTCAAACCGGCATTGGTCTCGCTGAGCTTTGGGGACTACCCGCAGTACGTGAAACGGCTTCAGGATGCAGGGATAACCGTCGCGACGCAGGCAGGCACTCTCGCGGACGCACGCGAGGCCGTCGCCGCCGGTGTCGACGTACTGGTCGCCAGAGGTGGTGAAGGCGGCGGGCATGGTCGTAACGAGGTGGCGACTCTTCCATTGCTTCAGGCCATCCTGGACGAAGTGGAACTACCCGGGCTGGCCGCTGGTGGTATTTCCGGCGCCCGCGGTTTGGCCGCCGTACTGGCTGCTGGTGCCGCGGGAGCTTGGATCGGCACCGCCTTCCTGACGTGCCGCGAAGCCATCAACAGCGCGTCCGCCCGGCAGCAGTTGATCGCCTCGGACGAGACATCAACGTCGTACGGCACGGTCTTCGATCAGGCCTCGCGGGCCGGCTGGCCGGACGAATTCGGCGGCCGGGCGCTGCGCAATCCCTTCTTCGTGCAATGGCAGGGGCACGAGAAGGAGCTTGGTGCGGACGACGCGGCCCATGACGAGTTCATGGCCGGAGTACGCGCGGGCGACGTCGGTACCGCCCCGCTCTACGCCGGCCAAGGCATAGGCGCCCTGACCGCCGAAACCACCGCCGCCGACGTACTGCAGCGCTTCGCCGCCGCCGACGACCTACTCCGCGCCGCCGCCGACCGCCGCCGCCCCTGACGGCGGAGGTAGGACGGTGACGCCGCGCCGATCGGGTTGACGCGGGGCTACAGGTTGGCGACGCTGTGTGCGCACACACATCCGAGTCCGCACCGCCCAGCGTCCCGGAGGCATACGATGGCCGTTCCTTCTGCCCGCTTGATCGGCTTGACCCTTTCCTTCGCGCTCGGTCTGGCTTCCGGTCAGGTGGTGAAGGCTTCAGCTTCAGCCATTGCGGATCCGCCGATGGGGTCGTCGGTGATTCTGGTGAGTGTGCCGAACGGCCGGGTGGCCGATCTCGACGGTGGTGGGATCGACGATGGGCACAAGATCCAGGAGTGGGCCGCGAACGGTTCGGCCGCCCAGCAATGGCGGCTCCAGTCCGATAGCGGCAACGTAAAGATCACGCTCGTCGCCAACTCGGCCTGGTGCCTCGGCCGGAGCGACGCGGCGAAAGCCGTTCTCCGTCCCTGCTCGAACGCCGCCTCCGCCTGGCTCTTCGAGGATCTTGGCGGCCGCTTTCGCATCAAGAGCCCGACTGGCGGCTACCTCCGCGTTGTCGCTACGAGTCCCTCGACCGGGCGCGAGCTGGTGGTCAGTGCGGACGCCGGCCCCGGCGCCGAGTGGTACGTGAACGGCGTCGACGTACCGCGTCGGCCCATGCCCGCCGATCCGCGCCTCGACCAGGTCAGTTACCTCGTCGCCCACAACGCGATGGCCAATACCGACGAAGGCTTCTGGGGCCGATTCCCCAACCAGTCTTACCGTTTGCGGGATCAGCTCAGCCAAGGTGTGCGCGGGCTGCAGATTGACGCGCATCCCTACAACGGCGATGTCCGGATGTGTCACGGCAGCTGCTGGGGCAACGAACGCACGCTCACCGCCGGTCTCCAAGATGTCGTCAACTTCCTCAACGCCAACCCGTCGGCCGTGGTCAGCCTCTTCATCGAGGACTACACCAGCGTCGAGGAATTGCGAACGGCTGTTGCCAAGGTCAACGGTTTCGCCGATCGCGTCTTCCGGCCGGATCAGGCCGGCGTACGGCAGAACGGCTGGCCGCGCATCTCCGAGCTCATCGCCCAGAACCGCCGCCTGCTGGTCTTCTCCCAGCGCTCCGGCCGCGAGTCGTACGGCGTGATGTTCGACCGGGACTGGACCGCGGAGAACTACTGGTCTCTCGGCTCTGGCGGTGACACCCAGTGCTACAGCCGCTGGGACGAGGTTCCGTTGGCCAAGGAGGAGCCGGGCTTCCGCCGTCTGCACGTGATGAACCACTACCGGGATATCCCGACTGAAGGCGCTGCGTCAGCCGACAACGGCTCTAAGCTCTCGGACCGGTTGACCCGGGTCTGTGGTCCTGTAGCCGGCCGCAAGCCGAACTTCGTTGCGCTCGACTTCTACCAGAAGCCGGAAGGTGGAGCCGTCTCTGCGCTCATGCAGAACCTCAACACTTACTGGTGATGTAGAGCCTCCGCGATGGTTGCAATGCCTTCGGCCAGGTCTGACTGGTTGTTCGCAGCATAGCCGAGAACAAGGCCTGGGCGGGCCGGACGTTGGTGGTGCCAGGAGAGCGGCTGGACCTTCACTCCGCGGGCGAGAATCTCCGCAGCCAGCTTGGCGTCGTTGCTTTTGAAGGCGCTGCTGTCGAACGTGATCATCAGGTGAAGCCCGGCCGCGGCTCCATGCACCTTGGCCTCCGGCAGGTACTCCCGGATGGCCGTGATCATCGCGTCCCGGCGCTGCCGATGCCTGCGGCGGAGGAACCTCAGCTGGCGCTCGAGCTCTCCCGACTCCATGAGATGAGCCAGCACCAGTTGAGGCAGTACGGCGTTGCCGAGATCGGCGAATCGCTTAGCGGCCACGAACGCCTCGCGGTACTTCGGCGGCGGTAGAACCCAGCCGACGCGTAGTGCCGGCGCCAGCAACTTGGAGACGCTGCCGGTGTAGCAGACCTGCTCGACCAGCATTGAACGTATGGCCGGTACTGGCGGTCGGTCGTACCTGTGCTCGGCGTCGTAGTCGTCCTCCACGATCAACCCGCCCTCGCTGGCCCACTGCATCAACTCGCGCCTGCGTTCGCCACCGAGGACTACGCCGGTCGGGAAGTGGTGTGCCGGAGTAAGCAGCACAGCGGGAGCGCCTGTCGCCCGTAGCTCGTCCACTCTGATGCCGTCTTCGTCAACGGTTACAGGCGGTGTAGCGATGTCCCGGTTGTGGAACTGCTGCCGGGTGCCGAGAGACCCGGGGTCCTCTACAGCCAGTTCTTTCACGCCATCCCGCTGCAGGATCTGTGCCAATAGGTCGAGCGTCTGGGCAACTCCCGCGACCACGATCACTTCAGCCGGATCCACGGTGATTCCGCGGTTTCTGGCGAGCCAAGTCGCTACTGCCGCCCGCATCGCCGGGGCGCCGCGCGGATCGCCGTACCCGAAGTCGACCGCCGACAACTCGCTCAGCACGGCACGCTCGGCCCGTAGCCACGCTGTCCGTGGGAACGACGCAAGATCCGGTACGCCGGGGGAGAGGTCAATCCGCGCTGGCGCCGCCCGGGCCGCCTCGAACACCTCGACGCCTGGCGGGCTGTCGAACACGGTCTTGGGACGCTCTGGCCTGGGCTGGGTCTTGCTAGGTGGCCCTGATTTTGGGGTGTGCGGGATCGCGACCACGACGGTGCCGGCCCGGCCGCGGCCGACGATGTGCCCGTCCTCGGTCAGTCGCTGGTACGCCTCGGTCACCACGCCGCGCGAAACCCGCAGGTCCGCCGCGAGCACTCGGGTGGCGGGCAAGCGGCTGCCGATCGGGAGCCGCCCGTCCGAGATCGCCGTACGCAGGCTGGCCGCGAGCCAATCGGACAAACCGCCTTCGGGAGCGTCCTCCGCGGACAACTGGAGGAAGTCCGAGCCAGCTTTGGACTGGTGGAGTGCGCCCTGATTGGACCTGTTCATTGGTCCATACTGGCAGCAAGGTGGAGCTATGGAAACCACCTACGTGCACGGGTACTCGGCGGACGAGGCCCAGCGCTTGAACGATCAGGCCAACACCCTGGCCGCCCTCCTGCACGCCGGTACGTCGTACCCGCCCGGCAGTCGCATTCTCGAAGCCGGCTGCGGTGTCGGCGCCCAGACCGCCCACCTGGTCGCGTCCAGCCCGGGCGCGCAGGTCGTCGCGATCGACCGCTCCGCCACCTCGCTGGCCCAAGCGCGACGCCGCGTGCCGGGGGTCGAGTGGCACCAGGCCGACGTATTCGACCTGCCGTTCGCGGATGACGAGTTCGACCACGTTTTCGTCTGCTTCGTACTGGAACATCTCCGCGATCCCGTGCGCGCTCTGTCGGATTTGCGCCGGGTGCTGAAACCCGGCGGCACGATCACGGTCATCGAGGGCGATCACGGTTCGGCGTTCTTCCACCCGGACAGCGAGCTCGCACGGGCCGCGATCGGGCACCAGGTCCACCTGCAATCCGTTGCCGGGGGCAACGCTCTGCTCGGACGCCGGCTCCACCCGTTGCTCGCCGCAGCCGGTTACGACGCCGTGCGGGTCCGACCCGTGCCGGTGTACGTCGACGAATCGCGGCCCGACCTGGTCGAGGGGTTCACCCGCAACACCTTCATCGCGCTCTTCGAGGCGATCGGGGACGAGGTCGTCGCCGCCGGACTCACCGGGCGGCGCGACTGGGAACAAGGCATCGCCGACCTCCACCGGACCGCCCAGCCCGGCGGTGTCCTGCACTACACCTTCTTCAAAGCCCTTGCCAGTAAAGGAATTTCGCCATGATCCTCATCCCGATCGTGCTCGTCCTCGTGCTCATCATCGCCCTGGAACGCACCCACCGCCGCCGCCCCAACCCCACCATCACCGTTGACCCCACCGACCGCGACGCCCAACGCCTCCGCGCCGACCTCCGCTCCGCCACCCGCTGACCCCTCGTGCTCCCTCGGCGCGTCATGCCGGGGTCGCTCGATCAGTCAGTCAGGAGGCCTGGGCTCGGGAGAAGTCTTCGGTATCCGGCAATAGCAGGCGGGCTGGGGGAAGGCCGGTAAGGGCCTTGATATCGCGAGTCAGGTGGGCCTGGTCCGCGTAGCCGGTCCGGATCGCCACGTCGGCGAGCGGCAGACCGGTGCGGCCGAGATCGAGGGCGTCGGTCATCCGGAGGATCCGCCCGAGGGTCTTGAGGCCATACCCAAAGGCGTCGAGGCAGCGCCGATGGAACTGGCGCTCGCTCAGACCAAGGGCATCCGCCACGGCCGGCACCGCCTCGCCACGACGGACGCTCGCGACGGCACTCGCCGTACCGCCGCCGAGTGGTAACGCCGCCGGTCTATCACCCGCGAGCTCCAACGCCTCCGACTCCAGCGCGTAGGCCAGACCGGGCGCGCGAGCGATCCGATCAGCGAGCCGCCGCGCCCGCGCAGGCGACCAGAGATCGGCCAAGGCGACGCGCGTATCGCGAAGCTCCCGAGCCGGTACGCCGAGAAGGGCCGGCGCGATCCCCGGCGCGAACCGCACACCCGCAACCGTCGTACCGGCCGGCGAAGCGGTGAGGAACGCGCGCGTATCCGGACCCGAGACGACCAGCTCGTCCCCGTTCCAGATCAGGTCCATGCAGCCGTCGGGCAGCACGCGATGCGGCGCGCCGTCGGTACACACGGTCCACAAGGTGGTGCCGCCGCCAAGCCGCGCAGGCCGCTCCCGATACGCAACCCAGTCAGCAGCTAGGCGCTCGCTCATACCGCCAGTCTGCCGCAGACCTCCGACACTTTCCGTTCCGCTGGTTTCCCGTGCGGGTGATCCCGATTTGCCGGGTCAGTTGGTCGTCAGCGCGCGTCGACCGGCAGCGGTTGTCCGAGCGGTGGGAGCACCGGCGGCAATTCGATGATGTCGACGTCAGTCGGTAGGTACTTCACCAGTGCGACGTTCTCGCGAACGAGCTCCTCATCGATGGTCTGACCGGTACGCCGGTCGATAGTCGTACGCCAAATCTCGTTCCGCCGGAAATACCGATCGCCAGACCGGAAGAACCGCTCACCCCGGGCGAATACCCGGTACGTCGACTCGGTCGGTACGGCCGCGCGGATCTCCCCTTCGAGATAACGCTCACCGACGGACACCTTGAGCTGGAAGGTCTGATCGGTGTCGTTCCGGAACTGCAGATCCACGTAGTTGTAGACGATGCTGCACCCGACACCCCACGGCAGCACCCGGCCGTTATCGGGGAACGGGTCGAAGCTATGCGTCGAACGCTCGGTCACCCTCAACGGCGAATGCAACACCATCCAATGCAGCAGGTTCGCCAACTGGCAGATACCGCCGCCAATTCCGGGACGAGCCTCACCGTTGGACAACCGCATCCCTGCGACGTACCCCTTCCGCCGAGTCGCATTGCCGACCGCCTTATTGAACGAGAAGGTCTCGCCCGGCCTGATCAGTACGCCATCAACCCGCGCACAGGCCAACCGCAGATTCGTCACCTTGTTGTGCTGCAACCACATCTCGGTCTCGCCAAGCGAGCGGAGCAACAACGACTTGTGCTGCTTCACCCGCACAGGCAGGGATTCCGCCTGCCGCGACGAGCTGAACGTCAACGGCGAACGCATCCACTGAATCCGCCGCCGCACCCGGTGATACCGCACCGCGACCGGATAAAGCGCAGGAATCCGCTCCGACCATCGCGCCTTGCCCAGCCGTGGTGCAAGAGCTGCCAGCTCCGCGGCCGAAAGTTCGATCGCTGCCTGCGCCATGCCTATTCCCCGTCGCCCTCGTCCAGCCCGGACCCGCCTGACCAATCGCCCAAGCTAGCCCCGCCCCCACGCCCACCCGCCTTCCCCCGCCGCCCGTATCGCGACAGCCATCATTCCGTCACAAGTGCGCCCGGCAAGACCACCGCGCGAGTCGACGAGCCCCCAACCCGCCCACCTCGCCCGCGGCCGACTCCCATTCCCTGCGCATGGGAGTCGGTCGCCTTCAGCCCATCTCGAGGGCGGTGCAGATCCAGCGATCGCGGTGGATCTCCAGGCGTAAGGCGATGGCGCGAGACCGGGCGCCATGCCGCACGTGCGCCGCCACCTCCACGGCACCTTCGGCCGGAGCGCAGACTCGAACCGAGCGAATCGACGAACGGTCGGACGCAGTACGTATCCCTGCCGACGTGGTCAGCCCTAGCAACCGAACCCGGCGATACAGATCGGCATAAACCGCCGGCTCCACCCACCGCACCAACTGGCCGACCGGCCGATCGCCGACAACCACCTCAGCGATCGCCTGCACCAGGCGCGCCGCCCACGCCGACACCTCCGGCAGGCCGCCTCCCTCGCCCACCTGGCGCGACTCGGCCGAGGTGGTGGAGGCCCTGCGGGTCGACGCGGGATCAGGCACCAGCCGAAGCGCGGGCATCGACCTCGCTGCCGGTGCCGCCGAGGACGTCGGCGTTACCGCCGGCGCCGCCGCCACAGCCGCCACTGCCGGCGCCGCCACCACACCCGTTACTGCCGGTGCTGCCGCTACTGCCGGTGCGGGCGGCTCTGCCGGGTAGCGGAGTGCGAGCGAGCCGTCGGTCGGCGGCGCAGTCGCCCGGCGGCGCGGACGTGACCGAGTCGGCCCGGCATCGGGAGGTACGGATACGAGTCGCGGCTTATCGGACGACATATCAATTCTCCTGTGAGCTGGAGGGAAGCCGAAGTACCTCGGCTGACGGCGACGGCTGTTGCAGAACCTGCCCGGGCTCGAGGCGGTCCGGGTCCGGTCCGATGGCGGCGGCGTTCGTGGCATACCAGTCGGGCCAGCGGGCCGCGATCGCCCGATCGGTGCAGTTCGGGCCGAGTTCAGCGCGGGCGATCGACCAGAGCGTGTCGCCAGGCCGCACCACCACTCGCCGCGGCGCCCGGATCGGCGTATACCGCGTAGCCGCCCCAACCGTCGGCCGATCCGGCACAACCACCCGCCCCTCCACCCCCGGCCGATCCGGCCTAACCATCTGCCCCTCCACCCCCGGCAGCGAGCGCCCGTGGCCTCGCCCATCGCCGGGTCCGACAGTCGTGGCCCGCTCGACACCGAGGTACGCCGCACGACTTTCTCCGGCCGACGGTCGGCTCGGATCCAGGCTCACGAACGAGACCGGCTCAACACCGCCATCGCCATACGCCGCGCCGCGACGAGAGGGATCGGTGAGCTGTTCGGTCGACTGGCTCGCGGCTGGGTCCGCGGTGGAGATCGGCTGGACGTGGGGGTTGCCGTACGCCGGACCGCGGCCAGAGGTATCGGTGAGCTGCTCCGTCGGCCGGCTCGCGGCCAGGTCCACGGTCGAGATCGGCTCGACGAGGCGGTTGGCATACGCCGTACCGCGACGAGAGGGATCGGCGAGTTGTTCGGTCGACTGGCTCGCGGCTGGGTCCGTGATGGGGATCGGCTGGACGCGGTGGTCGGCATACGCCGTACCGCGGCGAGAGGGATCGGCGAACGGCTCCATCGACCCGCCAGGGAGCAGACCTGGCGACTGGCGTGCGACGTGGGCTGGCGGTTGGTTCAGGGGCCTAACCACGAGCTCACCTGGCGACTGACGCGTGAGGTGGTCCGCGGGTTGGGGTGGGGGGCGATGGGCGAGTTGGTGTGGCTGGGGCGTGGGTAGGCCGGTTGGTGTGGGGGCGGGAGAGGCGGTCCAGGACGTGGGGGAAGTTGGGGTGGCGTGGGCTAGGCCGATGGTCAAGGGGGTGACGGCGGCTACGCCGAGGGTGGACCGGAGTAGGGCGCGGGAGCCGGCCGAGGTGAGGCCGGAGGCTAGTAGGCCGGCCGCGTTGCCGAGGGCGCCTGGGAGTTGCTCGAGCACGGTTGCGGCTGTCACCACCGCGAGCCAGGTGTAGGCGCACCATGCGACGGCGCCGACGGCCAGGACCGCGAGGGAGGCGAGGTCGTCGCGAGAGACCGAGACCAGCGAACCGGCCGTCATCCAGCGCAGGCCGAACCCCGCGCCGACGACGGCGCCCAGTGTGATCACCGCTCTGATCCTCATATCGACCCCGTTCCATCTCAATCTATGAGTTTGCTTGAGTTTGCATCCGTTCGACTAATATAGACCTGACTAACGACGGTTTGGCAAGTCGGATCTGTGAAGTGGCGGTCACTGAGCGTGGCTGATCGATAGCTGAGGGGGTAGGTTCGCGGCGTGCGATGGGATGCGCTGTTCGAGGACCTTGAGTCCCAGTTCGACGCCCTCACCGAGGGGGATCTGTATGGCGAGGTCGCCGACAGGATTCGCGCGGAGGTCGGTCGGATCACCGTGCTGGACCGGTTGCGTGGCGGGGTCGGCGGCACGATTCGGGTCGAGCTCGGTTCAGGGAATGCGGTTCAGGGCGTGCTCAGTCGTGTCGGCAAGGACTGCTTGTTGCTGGCGGCCGAGCGGTACGACGAATGGCTGATTCCAGCGACGGCGTTGACCGGCGTACATGGGCTGGGTCCGTGGGCCGAGTCAGAGCAGGGTGCGGTCGCGGCCAAGCTCGGTCTGGCCCATTTGCTGCGGGGAATCGCGCGGGATCGATCGCCGGTGACGGTGTTCTGCGTCGGCGTTGACCAGCATTCAGTGACGGGAACGATCGATCGGGTGGGCGCGGACTTCCTGGAGATGGCTGAGCATCCGCTCGACGCGCCGCGCCGGCGGGGCGAGGTCTACAACACCCGGCTGGTGCCAACGACAGGGCTCGCCGCGGTCAGGCGAAGAGAGGGCTAGCTGACGTCCTCGGGCTGGTCGGCGTCCTCGCCGAAGGGGTGGGCGTCGATGAATTCCTTGGTCTCGGTGTAGAGACGCTCGATGTACTTCTCCAGCTCGGTCGCCTCGACCCGCCACTGGCCCCGCCCGCCGATCTTGACCGCTGGAATATCGCCTCGCCGCACCAATGCGTAGACCTGGTTCGCGGAGATGTTCAGCACCTCGGCGACATCGGACAGCAGCAGGAAACGCGGTGCGGGCATACGGGACCTTCGATTCGTCAAGTCATCCTCGTTTGAACCAGTTTGGCATGCCTAGCCTCCGATTCGCAGCGTTTGTCCCCATTAGAGGTGCCTGTGGACAACTTCCGCGGCGCCGGCCCCAAACAAGGCAGAATGTCGTCTCGGACAGTCATCACTCGATCCCACCGCGTGACGACACAAGCAGACAGGGGGAGATCCGTGGCCGATCGCAGCGGTTTCGCCGCGCCGTCGACGCCCAGCCGGCGCAATACCCGTGCCCGTTGGAAAGACGGCCGGCTCGTCCTCGGCATCCTGCTGGTCGCGGTCACCGCGCTGGCTGGCGCGAAGTTGCTGTCCTCGGCTGACGACACCACCGCGATCTGGGCGGCCAAACGCGCCATCCCGGCCGGGGCGCGGATCAGCGCTGATGATCTGACCAGGGCTCGGGTGAGATTCACCACCGGCGACTCCGCCGGGCAGTACGTGTCCGCCGACTCGAAGCTCGACGGTCTGATCACTGTTCGCCAGATCGGTGCCGGCGAGTTCGTGCCGAAGGAGGCGACCGCTGCCGAGCGGGACTCCGAGCTGCTGGAGGTCCCGGTGTCGGCACAGGTCGGCCGCCTGCCCGCGGATCTGGCCGTCGGTGACGAGATCGACCTCTGGGTCGCGCCGAAATCCGCCGCGGCAGGCAACACCTCGGATCCGCCCGCTCGCAAGGTGTGGGAGAAGGTCCGCGTGGTCCAGGTGGACGCGTCCAAGGGCGTCACCAGCGGTGCGTCCCGGCGCCAGGTGCTGATCGGTCTGGATCCGGCCGACGCGGAAAAGCTGCCGTCCGCATTGAGCGCGATTGCGCTCGGTGAGCCGGTGCTGGTCCGGCGAGGTCACTGATGGTTGTCCCGATCCTGCTCGCGATCACGGGCGCACCTTGGGAGGCGGAGGTGGTCCGCCGTGCCGAGCGGGCTCCGGGCCTCCGTGTCGTGCGGCGCTGCGTGGACATGGCTGACGTGCTCGCGGCCGCGGGTAGCGGTCAGGCCCGGGCGGTGCTCCTCGCGGAAGATCTGCCCAGGCTGACGGCAGACGCGGTCGCCGCACTGCAGGCCCGGCGTATCGCGGTCATCGCGCTGATCGATCCCGCTGGTCCGCCCGACGGCCCGGGCGGGATGCCGGGCAGCGAGGATCGCCTCAGCCGGATGGGGATCGAGCGGATCCTCCCGGCCGACGCCGGGCCGGAGGACCTCGGGCGCGCGATCACCGATGCGGTCGATGCCGGGCCGCCGGTGATCACGTCGCACTTCGCCGGCGGGTTCGTGCCCACGCCCGGGCCCGTCGCCGCGGCCGAGCCCACGCGGTACGACGAGTTGTCCGGCACGGGCCGGCTCATCGCGGTCTGGGGTCCGACGGGAGCGCCCGGGCGCAGTACGGTCGCGGTCGGGCTTGCCACCGAGTTGGCCGCCGCGGGTGTCTCCACCCTGCTGGCCGACGCCGATGTGTACGGCGGAACGGTGGCACAGTTGCTCGGCATGCTCGACGAGACCTCGGGCCTCGCGGCGGCGGCGCGTTCGGCGGGAAGTGGTTCGCTCGACGTGCCAGTGCTCGCCCGGCAGGCGCGACAGGTTGATCCGCATCTGCTGGTCCTGACCGGTCTGAGCCGGGCCGACCGCTGGACCGAGCTGAGACCGAGCGCGATCGAGGCCGTTTGGTCCACGGCTCGATCGCTGGCGCCTTGCACGATCGTTGATGTCGGGTTCTGCCTAGAGAGCGACGAGGAGATCTCGTTCGACACGCTCGCTCCGCGGCGCAACGGCGCGACCCTGGTCACGCTCGAGGCGGCTGACGAGATCATCGTGGTCGGCAGCGCGGACCCAGTGGGGCTGACCAGACTCATCCGCGCCCTGCACGACCTGCGGTCAGTGGTTCCGTCAGCGACAACCCGGGCCGTGGTGAACCGGGTCCGATCCGGCTCCCTCGGCTCCTCTCCGGGCGACGCCGCGGCCGAGGCTCTCGGGCGGTATGCGGGGGTCAAGCCGTCGGCGCTGCTGCCGTTCGACCAAGCCGCGTGTGATGCCGCCCTGAGCCACGGCCGCAGTCTGGCGGAGGCGGCCAAGTCGAGCCGCTTGCGAAAGGGGCTGCAGCAGTTGGCGAGCAACGTGACGACCGACCTACTCACCTGACCTGACTGACCGACCTCACGTGACCGACCTCGCGCCGACCTCACCTGACCGACCGGCTCACCTGACCGACCTGCTCACCTGATCGGCTGGCCAATAAACCTGCCGCTGACCGACACCCACCTATGTCAGGCTGGTGCACCTGCAGGCTGACAAGGGGTGGGGTTGTATGTCCGAGGTGGAGAGCCGTCCGGGTTCGTCGATGACTCCTGAGCGTCGGATCGGTGTCACGGTCTCCGTGGCGTTGATCCTCGGCGGCGGTTGGTGGGCCGCCTCGCAGCTGACCCAGTCCGACGAGACCAAGCAGCTCGAATTCCCCGTCAGCGGTACGTCGCTGCGAGTCGAGACCAGCAACAACGACATCGAGATCCGTACCGCCGACGTCAGCAAGATCACCGTCACCCGCAAGGCCGAGCGAAACGTCTTCTCCGATGATCCCGAGGAGAACTACGAAGACGGCGTGCTCGAGCTCAAGAAGACCGGCTGCGGCTTCCTCTCGTTCGGCGGCTGCGACACCAACTACCTCATCCAGATCCCGAAGGACCTCGCGGTGAAGGTGGAGACGTCCAGCGGCGAGATCCTCGCGATCGGCCTCGAGAAGGGCGCCGACCTCAAGACCTCCTCCGGCCGGATCGAGCTGCACACGGTCAGCGGTGACATCACGGCGGAGAGTTCGTCGGGCGATATCGAGGGGCAGACCCTGGGCGAGGGCCAATACCGGGCCAATTCCAGCTCGGGCGAGATCGGGCTCGAATTCGCCCGAGCGCCGGTGTCGGTCGACGCCGAAACCAGCTCGGGTGAGGTGAAAATCGAGCTGCCAGGCGCCGACACCTACGCGGTCGACGTCAAGACAAACTCAGGCGAGACCGACAACCGACTCAAGCAGGACCCGGCCGCCACCAGGAAGATCCGGGCCAAGAGCTCGTCGGGTGACGTCAAGCTGCAGTACGCCGGGCCGTAGGCTTTCCGCCATGTCTGAGCTTCGTGGTCTCCTGGTCGACTGGGGTGGTGTGCTCACCTCGGGTCTTACCGACGCGCTTCGCTTATGGGCCGACAAGGACGACCTCGACTACGACGCGTACTACACGGCCATCACCGACTGGATCGCCGCCACCCCGGTCGAGGCCGAGCTGAACCCGATCCACGCGCTCGAGCGAGGCCTCATCGCCGTACCGGATTTCGAGCGGAAGCTCGCCGCCGTACTGCTCCGCAGGGACGGCCGGCCGGTTGAGGCCGAGGGGCTGATCGAGCGGATGTTCGCCCACTTCGAGCACGCGCCGCAGATGTCCGCGCTGGTACGGCGGGCCCGGGCGAAGGGGCTGCGAACGGCCCTGCTCTCGAACTCCTGGGGCAACACCTACCCGCGCGACAGCTGGGACGGCATGTTCGACACCATCGTCATCTCCGGCGAGGTCGGCCTGCGCAAACCCGAGCCGGAGATCTACCAGCTCACCGCCGAGCGCCTCGGTCTCGAACTGGCCGAGTGCGTGTTCGTCGACGACATGCAGCCCAACGTCGATGGCGCCCGCAAGCTCGGGATGACCGCGATTCTGCACACGTCGTACGACGAGACGCGGCGCGAGCTGGAGGCCCTGCTCGGGACCGATCTGACGTGACGGCCACCTTGCCCTCCCCGACGAAGGCTAAGCCGACGACCCGGCGCCTCTCCGTCGTACTGGTCGTGCTGGGCGCAGCGGCGCTGATGGCGGTCGCCAACGCGGCAGGGCTGTTCGCGTTCGCCATCGACCTACTGGTGTACCGGATGGGCGGCGAGGCGCTACTACACGACTTCCCGCTCTACACGCGCCAACTGCCGGGGACACTCCTGGTCTTCACGTACCCGCCGTTCGCCGCCGTGATGATGGTGCCGCTGGCGGCCTTGCCCCTGCAGGTGGCGACGGTTACCTGGTCGACCATCTCGCTGCTGAGCCTCCTGCTGGTCTGGCGGCTGTGCCTGCCGCAGGTGAAACCGCCCTATCTGCTCGCTCTCACGTTGATCGCGTTCGTGCTGGAGCCGGTCTGGCTCACCTTCAGCCTCGGCCAGATCAACTTGTTGCTGATGGCAATGATCCTGGCCGATCTGTGCCGGGCCGACGGCAGCCGGATGCGTGGCTTCTGGGTGGGCGTCGCGATCGGGATCAAGCTGACGCCGCTGGTCTTCCTTGCACTACTGGTGGTGACACGTCAGTGGAAGGCCCTCCGCAACGCAGTGCTCGGTGTGCTCGCCACTGTCGCCGTGGGCTTCGCTGCCGCGCCGAAGGAGTCCTGGGAGTACTGGACCGAGTCGGTCAGTAACCCTGAGCGCCTCGGCGGCATCGCGTACACGTCGAACCAGTCGATCAACGGATTCCTACTGCGCTTCGGTGGCGACTACAACCACTGGCGTCCGCTCTGGTTCTTGCTAGCGGCAACGACCGGGCTACTCCTGCTCTGGTTGTCACGTCGCCTCTGGCTCACCGGCGACCGGCTGGGTTCGGTATCGGTCTGCGCGATGGCAGCGATCTACGCGTCGCCGGTGTCGTGGAGTCATCACTGGGTCTGGATCATCCCGCTCGGCGTCACTCTGGTCCGTAGGGCGTACGCGCGCTGGGGTATGCCGTGGGCCGCAGTCATCGGTGTGTTGTGGTTCGGGCTGTTCGTCGCGCGGCCGATCTGGTGGGTGCCGAACACGAATGACCGTGAGCTCGACTGGACGTTCTGGCAGGCCATCCCGGGCAACTCGTACCTGCTCGGCGGTATCGCCGGACTCGCCGTACTGACCGTGCTGGTGGTTAAGACGCGTCCGGCCGAACGTACCGGGTAGGCTCCGCCGCATGCCTGAAACAGGACGGCTGCCCGCGTGGCTGGTGAAATTCGGCCCGGTCGGTCTGATCGCCGGTCTGGTATTGCACGGCATCACCATCGCGATCTGGCCCGCGCACCGCGTACTCATCGACACCGAGGTCTACCGCGCCGGCGCCCGGGCCGTTCTCAACGGGCACGAGCTGTACGCCGGTGGCCTGGTCGCGGGATTCCCGTTCACGTACCCGCCGATCGCGGCTCTGCTCTTCACCCCGCTCGCGTTCATGCCGTTGGGGGGTGCGCGGATCTTCGCCGGCGTCGGGAACATCGTCCTGCTGGGGCTCGCCGTCTACTTCACGCTGCGGCATCTGCGGCTGGCCCAGGATCGTCGGGTGTTGATCGCGGGCACGTTGTTCCTCACCGGCGCGCTGTTCTGGTTACAACCGGTCCGGACCACGATGTTCCTCGGGCAGGTCAACCTGCTGCTGATGGTCCTGGTGCTCGTCGACCTGCTGAAGCCGGATTCGTCCCGCTGGAAGGGCGTCGGGGTCGGCCTGGCGGCAGCGATCAAACTGACGCCGGCGATCTTCGTGGTCTACCTGCTGGTCACCCGCCGCTTCCGCGCGGCCGGCGTCGCCGTCGCGGCCTTCGCGGCGACCGTACTGATCGGGTGGGCGGTATTACCCGGCGACGCGAAGCAGTTCTGGCTGCACACCTTCTTCAACTCAAACCGCGTCGGCCCGGCATCGGCCAGTAGTAACCAGTCGATCAACGGCCTCATCGCCCGGCTGACCAACACGGACACGCCTTCGGGCCTCGCGTGGTTCCTCGTCGCGGGAGCGGTCGGCATAGCGGGCGTACTGCTCGCCGCGTGGACGTCACGTCGCGGGGAGGAATTGCTTGCGCTCTGCCTGGTGGGTATGACCGCTACGGCCGTGGCGCCGTTCTCTTGGGATCACCACTGGGTCTGGTTCGTCCCGCTAAGCCTTCTGCTGTTGAGGTACGCGGTCAACGGAGGCGCCCGAGGCTGGTCGTACCTCGCCGCCTTCTACGTCCTGACCTTCGCCTGGCTGGTCAGCTTCCCGCCTCGCAACGCCGCCCGAACCCCCTTCACCGGCGTCATCTCCCTTGAGCTGCCCCAGCCCCTCCACCTCATCACGGGCAACCTCTACCTCTTGATCCTCCTCACCACAGCGGCCGTGGCGATCCACTCCCTCCGCCACACCAAAACCCCCGCACTCCAGCCCTAAGGGCCGCTACTCGGCAAAGAGAAGGAGGAGGCCGCCAGTGGTGTAGCCGACCATTACCACCAGCAGGGGGATTTGGCCGACGAGGGCTTTGTTGCGGGGGAAGAGGGCCACGGCGCGATCGTGGGCGGAGATGACGCCCAGGAGGTGGCCCCCGACTACCGCGGCTACCTTGATGACCGCAATCGCCGTGGTGTGGTCGACGATTCCGGCGTTGAGGCCGAGCAGCCCCGTACCGAAAATGTTGGCGCCATTGCTCAACGGGTCGCTCAGGTATTTCAGCGTGCGCTGGCCCTCGAGGATGAACAGCGTCAGGTAATGCGCGATCACGTAGCCCAGCACGATCGGCACCACCGAATGCGCGAACAATCCGGGCAGATGCGCCCGCGAGCTCTCCGACAACTTGCCCGCGAGAAGAGTCGCCCCGGAGTACGTGACGAGCACGAAGAGGATGAATCCGAGCAGGGCAAGGGTGCCGAGCAGGGGCATCGAGTAACCCGAGTTCTGCGCCCAGGCGATCCAGAACGTCGCCCGGGAGAAGCCGTCGTACGCCGTTGAGCCGAGCAACGCGGCGACGAGACCGACCAACCCGGCCTGCGGCTTCATGCCGTCCAGGTTCTCCAAGGGACGACGTACGACGAGTACGCCGTCCGCGCGGCGCCCCAGCGGAGACAGGCGCGCCATCAACGTCGCGTAGGCCTCGAACGGGTCGGCCTGGGCGAACCACTTGTCGCCGAAGAGGACCGACCCGAACAGCACGATCACGACGTACAGCGCGAGCCAGGCCTGCAGCACCGGCAGGGTCGCACGCTCCGGCGCGACCAGCTCGAGCCAGGTGAACGCGAAGATCCCGGCGGCGGCGGGCCAAAGACCGACCCACGCCGGCAGCTCGAAGAGTCCCTTCGACGGCGGCTGGCGCATCGCCTTGCTCAGCAGGAGATGCAGCGTGCGCAGCGGGTTGAGCACGCGCCAGACCGGCCCGAACACCAGCGAGATCGGGACCAGGCCGACCCACACCAGGATGTAGACGAAGCCGAAGATCGGGTTGATCAGCCGGTCGATACCGAAGACGAGCGCGACCCCTGCGTACAGGAAAGTGGCGAGGCCGAACACGCGGAGCGCCCAGCGGAACCAGCCCGCGTCGAGCACTCGCGCGAGCCAGGCCGGCAGCGGCCTGCCGGATTGGTCGCCGCGGTACTTCGACGTACGCCAGGCGAAGCCGAGGATCACGAACGACAGCGCGATCGCGACGGCCGCGCCACCGACGGCCAGGTCGAGCGAAATGGGCAGGTCCTGGCGGCCGCCGATGCCGTGCAGGGGCAGCAGTTGAGGGGTCACGGGCGAATTCTGCCCTGTCAGGACACGACGAGCTTGGCGACGAGTTTCGCCGACTCGTGCGTCTCGATCTCGAAGGCGCCCTTGGTGTCGGCCTTGAAGGTCACGGCCTTCGGCTTGCCGGGAGCGAGATCGAGCTCCTTCTCGTAGCCATGGACGTGCAACTGCTCCTCGACATCGCTGGTCCCGGTGATGCGCACGGTCTGGCCGGCCTTGGCCTTCACGCTGACACCGCTGGGCGAGACCTTGCCGTTGGCGATCACGACGTCGATCGTCACGTCGGCCTCTTCACCGGACGGGTCGGCCGTGTTGGACGGCGTCAAAGCCTTCGGCGGGGTCGACGTCGAGGGAGTGGCGGAAGGCGTGCTGGAAGGCGTGCTCGACGGGGTCGTGCTGGGCGTTCCGCCGGCTCCGGTGTCGCCCTCGTTGCCACAACCGGCCAGCACGAGCATGCCGAGGGTGGGGAGGAGCGCGAGCGCGGTGCCGCGGGTGAACGTCGAACGCATGAGACCGGTGCCTTTCAACTGACTCGTCAATTAGTTGCGAAGCGCAAGCGCTTTACAGAAGGACTACGAACGCGCGGCAGGCGGTGTTCCCGGCATTCGCCATCGACAATGTCACAGTCACCTCTCAAGCCGGTGCACAGTGTCGCCACAAACTGTCCGACCCCACAGCTAGGGTGACCAGAAGACTTCAAGCCAGAAGACTTAAGGAACGAGACGCCCAGAGAGGAAGGTGCCGGATGCCGGATCGGCTGACGTCGCTGGATCTCACCTTCCTGGCCGCGGAGAGCGCGGCCACCCCTATGCACGTTGGCACGGTCGACATCTTCGAACCGCCCGAGCACACCGAAGAGGGGTTCGACTACGAGAGCCTGGTGGCGCTGATCCGGGACCGGATCGCGTTCGTGCCGCGGTATCGCCAGCGGGTCCAGCAGGTGCCCGGCCGGTTCGCGGGCCCGGTGTGGGTCGATGACGAGGACTTCGACATCACCTTCCATGTACGGCGCTCCGCCCTGCCACGCCCCGGGACGCATGCCCAGCTGCTGGAGTTGGTCGCGCGGATCATGTCGCGCCGCCTCGACCGCGCCCGCCCGCTCTGGGAGATGTACCTGGTCGAAGGCCTGCAGGGCGACCGGTTCGCGATCATCGCCAAGTCCCACCAGGCCCTGGTCGACGGCAGCGGCACGGTCGATATCGGCCAGGTCGTGCTCGACTCGACGGCCCACCCGCGCGAGACGCCGGTCGATTCCTGGCAGCCGGAGCACCCGCCATCCGCGCTGGAGCTGCTGGCCGGCGTCTTCTCCGATGCGATGCGTCATCCGACCGCCGTGCTGGAGCTCGCGCGTGCCGAGATGGCCAGCCTGACCGGGCAGACCTCGGTGCGCGAGGTCCTTGGTGACGTCGTCGGCTCGGTCGTCGCGCAGCGCCACGTGCAGGAGAGTTCCCTGCATGTGAAGACGTCCGGCCAACGCCGGTTCACCACGGTCGAGACCTCCCTCGAGGATTACCGGACCGTTCGGGCCATGCACGGCGGCACGGTGAACGACGTGGTGCTCGCGGCCGTCGCAGGGGCGTTGCGGGCCTGGATGATGACCCGCGGCGAGAGCGTCAGCCCGACCCGCGGCGTGCGGGCCGTCGTACCGGTCAGCATCCGGGACGACGAGGAGGACGGCGAGCCGACCTCGCTGGGTTCACGGGTGATCGCCTCCACGGTCAACCTGCCGGTCGGGGAGAACTCGCCGGTCATGCGGCTGCACCAGATCTCGTACCAGACCAAGGCGCACAAGGACACCGGCCGGGCGGTCAGTGCGCGCTCGCTGGTCGGGATCGCCGGGTTCGCGCCGACCACGTTGCACGCGCTCGCGGCCCGAGTGGCGGCGACCACGATCCGGCCGGCCGACGACGTGGTGATCACGAACGTGCCGGGGCCGCAGTTCCCCCTGTTCGCGGCAGGCGCGCGCATGCTCGCGTCGTACCCGGTGGTCCCGTTGTTGCAGGGGCAAGGGCTCGCGGTCGGCGTCACGTCGTACGACGGCAAGGTGTCGTTCGGGCTGAACGCGGATCGCACCGCGATGCCCGATCTCGCCGTGTTCGCGCAGTGCCTGACCGACGCGCTGGACGAGCTGGTCGATACCACCAAGGGCAGCCGGAACCGCGCCGCCCGTGGCCGGAAGAGCAAGCCGAGAACCAAGAAGGCAGGCGCATGAGGCTGTACGTCCCACTCACGCTCGGCGGGCTGACCGCCGCACACAGCGCGGGCGAATTACCCGCGCCGCTGACGGCGTATGCCGTGACCCCCGCGCTCCGCGAGTGGTATGCCGCGGGCGACGAGGAGGAGCTGGAGTACGCCGCGATGGCGCAGGCCGCTCGCGCGTCGGTCGGCCTGATCGCCGCGGACGACACCGCCGTACGGCGCCGCGTGGTGCTCGCGTGCGAGGTCAAATCCGTGCTGGCGGCCGGGGGAGACCGCGAGCTCGGGGACGCGCGGCTCGACCTGACCGCGGGGCTGCCGTGGTCGGCGGTGCAGGCGGCCCATGTGGACGCTACGCAGGCGATCGAGGTCGTCACGCAAGCGGCTGATTCGTGGGATGCGGCGCAAAAAGGCGACGAGGACGCTGT
Organism: Kribbella sp. NBC_01245; assembly: GCF_036226525.1. NCBI lineage: Bacteria > Bacillati > Actinomycetota > Actinomycetes > Propionibacteriales > Kribbellaceae > Kribbella > Kribbella sp. NBC_01245. The sequence continues at coordinate 3,985,059 of NZ_CP108487.1, read as the reverse complement.
GTTCGCCCTCGACGCATGCGAAGGTGAAGAACTGCTGTGGTATGCGACACAAGAGGTACCCGACCTGCTCAAAGAGGTCGGCAGCGGCTAGAAGGCGAACGGCAAGGGCGGGCGGCTGAGGCCGGCAGCGGAAGGAGCTGATGGGCGATGCAGGCGATCTGGAAGGGTGCCATCTCGTTCGGGATGGTGACGATCCCGATCAAGGTGTTCTCCGCGACCGAGGAGAAGGACATCTCCTTCCGCCAGGTGCACACCGAAGACGGCGGGCGGATTCGCTACAAGCGGACCTGCCAGGAGTGCGGCAAGGAGATCCCGTACTCCGATATCGGCAAGGGCTACGAGATGCCCGACGGCCGGATGATCGTGCTCGAGCCGGACGACTTCGCCGACCTGCCGTTGAGCAGCAAGAAGGTCATCGACGTGCTGGAGTTCGTGCCGGCCGACCAGGTCGACCCGCTCTACCTCGGTAAGTCGTACTACCTGGCCGCGGACGGCGGCCCCGGCGCCAAGCCGTACGTGTTGCTCCGGGACGCGCTGGAGGGCTCGGAGCTATACGCCCTGGTCAAGGTGGCGCTGCGCTCGCGGGAGAGCCTCGGCCTGCTCCGTACGCACGAGAACGTGCTGGTGATGCAGACGATGCTCTGGCCGGACGAGGTTCGCGACGCGTCGTTCGCGGCCCCGGACGAGGACATCGAGATCCGCAAGCAGGAACAGGCGATGGCCGAGTCGTACATCGACACCCTGCGCGGCGAGTTCGACCCCGACCAGTACCACGACGAGTACCGGCACGCGCTGGAGCAGGTCGTCGAGGCGAAGGCGGCCGGCGTTCCGCTGCCCGAATCCGCCGAGGAGGAGACCGAGGGCGCTGAGGTGGTCGACCTGGTCGCCGCCCTGCGCGCCTCCGTCGAAGCCGCCAAGGCCCGCCGCGCCGGCAAGACGGCCGAGTCCGCCAAGGCCGAACCCGCCAAGAAGTCGGCAGCAAAGAAGGCCCCGGCCAAGAAAGCCGCCGCCAAGAAGGCCCCGGCCAAAAAGACCGCCGCCGCCAAGAAGAAGTCGGCGTAGCACCTGCCAGAACGTGGAACAGCCTGATCCCCTCCGAGGAGGCGATCAGGCTGTCCACAGATCCGGTCAGGACCACTGCATCGAGCTGATCTCGTCGTCCAGGCTGCCGAGGCCAGCGCGCTCCGGGTAGTCCCAGCCGAGTGCGGCGCCCTGGAAGCCCGCGTGCTCGTAGTGCTTCGAGTGAACACCCTGGCGGAGGTCTACCTCGCCTGCAGCGAACGCCCGACCACCGCGGAGGCCGTACGGCGAAAGCTGGGTCTCCCGGTCGAGGTCGTGGAGGAGGCCTTCGCAGGGTTCGCCGAACGCGGCCTGATGTTCCAGGACGAGTCGTTCGCGGTGGCACTCGCGCTCCCAGCCACAAAGCGGTAACGCTGAGTTACCGGACCAAGAGCGAAAGTGATCTGTTTCGTCTTGGGGTGGTCAGGCGTGGCAGCATGCTGTTTGTGAGCGTCGCGAGGCGCGAACCAGTCGCGTCGGGCCCCGATCGGGCCCGCGTCCACCGAGGCCTGAATCGAGGAGCACCGCACCATGGATGCCGTCACCGCCGTACCCACCCCGGTCAATGAGCCGGTCCGGACCTACGCCCCGGGTTCGCCTGAGCGGGCCAGCCTGGAAGCGAAGCTCAAGGAGTTCAACGCCGCGGGTCCGATCGAGCTGACCTGCACCATCGGTGGCGAGCAGCGCCTCGGTGGCGGCGAGCGGATCGACGTGGTCCAGCCGCACAAGCACAAGCACGTGCTCGGCACCCTCGGCAACGCGACCGAGGCCGACGGCAAGGCGGCCGTGGACGCGGCGCTCGCGGCGGCTCCGGCCTGGCGCTCGCTCTCGTTCGACGACCGCGCGGCCGTGTTCCTCAAGGCGGCCGACCTGCTGGCCGGCCCGTGGCGCGACACCCTCAACGCGGCCACCATGCTGGGCCAGTCGAAGACCGTGCAGCAGGCCGAGATCGACGCGGCATGCGAGCTGATCGACTTCTTGCGCTTTAACGTGGCGTTCGCCCGCAACATCATCAACGACCAGCCGGTGTCGTCGCCGGGTGTGTGGAACCGGGTCGACTACCGCCCGCTGGAGGGGTTCGTTTACGCGATCACCCCGTTCAACTTCACCGCCATCGCCGGCAACCTGCCCGCCGCGCCCGCGCTGATGGGCAATGTCGTGGTTTGGAAGCCGTCGGTGACTCAGCAGTTCGCCGCGCACTGGACGATGCGCCTGTTCGAGGCGGCCGGTCTGCCCGCGGGCGTGATCAACCTGGTCACCGGTGACGGCATCGACGTCAGCAACGCCGCGCTGACCCACCCGGACCTCGCCGGTATCCACTTCACCGGTTCGACTCCGACGTTCCAGCACCTGTGGAAGACCGTCGGTGAGAACATCGCCGGCTACAAGACGTACCCGCGCCTCGTCGGCGAGACCGGCGGCAAGGACTTCATCGTGGCCCACCCGTCCGCCGACCCGGCCGTGGTGAAGACCGCGATGGTCCGCGGCGCCTTCGAGTACCAGGGCCAGAAGTGCTCCGCCGCCAGCCGCGCGTACATCGCGCGCAGCGTCTGGGACCAGATCCGCGACGACCTCGCGGCCGAGACCGACGACCTGACCCAGGGCGACGTCACCGACCTGTCGAACTTCATCGGCGCGGTCATCGACGCCAAGGCCTTCGCCAAGCACAAGGCGGCCATCGACCGGGCCCAGCAGTCGGACGCGATCGAGGTCGTGGCCGGCGGCACCTATGACGACTCCGAGGGCTACTTCGTCCGGCCGACCGTCCTGGCCTGCGAGGACCCGACCGACGAGATCTTCACCACCGAGTACTTCGGGCCCATCCTCGCCGTGCACGTGTACGACGACGCCGACTACCGCAAGGTGCTCGAGCAGATGGAGAGCGCGGCACCGTTCGGCCTGACCGGCGCGATCATCGCCCAGGACCGGCATGCCGTCGCCGAGGCGAGCGACTTCCTGCGCTTCGCGGCCGGCAACTTCTACGTGAACGACAAGCCGACCGGCGCGGTCGTCGGCCAGCAGCCCTTCGGTGGCGGTCGCGCCAGCGGCACCAACGACAAGGCCGGCTCCATGTGGAACCTGATCCGCTGGGCTAGCCCGCGGTCGATGAAGGAGACCTTCAACGCGCCTACCGACTACCGCTACCCCCACCAGGGCTGATACCCCGGCGGACGACCCGATAGAAGCGGGTCAGGTCGTCGATGAGCCGCTCGACGTCGGCCGGATCACCCGGATCGGCGTCGAGCAGCCAGTCCGAGACCAGGTCGAAAAGACCTCCGACGACGCCGATCGCCACCCCGTGCCGATCGGCGTCGTCCGTCTTCTCTTCATAGCGATGCCAGATGGACTCGATGAATCCAGCGGCCCAGCGCCGGTTGGTACGACGCTGCCGCTCGACCGCCGGCGAAATCGCCCCGGCCTGGCCGAACGTCACCGCCGCGACCCGTGGATCGTCCAGCAACGAATGTGCGAAGGCGGCCACCAATTGCGGCACCGCCTCGTCCTCGTCATCGGGCAAACCCTTGGCGGTCTCGACGATGCCCGCGACCAGGCGCTCCGTCGTACGTTGCAAGAGGGCGATGTAGCAGGCCTCGCGGGAGTCGAAGACCTCGTAGAAGCTCTTCGTCCCGACGTACGCCGTCGAGCAGATCTGCTCGATCGACGTGTTGAGGTAGCCGTTGGTGGCGAACAGGTCGAGGGCGGCGTCGAGCAGTAGTTCCCGGCGCTCGGCCCGTCGCTGTTCCGCGTCGAGACCCCGGATGCGCCGTCCCGTCTTCTCCGCCATGCCCTTGAAACTACCCGCAATCAGGTGCTCGGAACCAGGGTTCGTGTTTTGAACACGAGCTCTTGTTCATAACTCGCTATCGTGCTGCACTGAGAGTCACCCTTCACCCCTCGGGAGTAGCCCATGCGATCCGCACTCCGTCGTACCGTGCTCGCCGTTCTGGCGCTGACCCTCCTCAGCTCCGGCTTGACCGGTGTGGCCGCCGCCGCGCCGACCTCGGGATTCAACGACTGGACCTGCAAGCCGTCCAGCCGGCATCCCAACCCGCTGGTCCTGTTGCACGGCCTCGGAGGCAACGGTCCGGGCAACTACTCCTACCTCGGGCCGTACCTCGCGGCCCGCGGCTATTGCGCTTTCGCCGAGACGTACGGCCAGGCCGTCGCGTCGATCCCGGTCGGCGGCACCATCTCGATCACCCAGTCCTCCGCCCAGATCGAAGCACTCGTCGACCGGGTCCGGCAGGCCACTGGTGCGGCCAAGGTGGACGTGGTCGGTCACAGCGAAGGGGCGTTCCAGGCGATCTACGGGCCCAAGGTCCGCGGCTGGAAGAACAAGGTCGGCAAGGTCGTCGCGATGGCACCGCCCACGCACGGTACGACGTTCGGCGGGCTGGTCAGCGTCGGCGACTACCTCGGTCTGCGCGCGCAGGTCGACTACATCCTGAAGAACTTCGGTTGTCCCGCCTGTAGCGAGCTCATCGTCGGCGGCTCGGCGGTAGAGGCCCTCACGACCGGCCCGATCGCCCAGCCTGGTGTGAGTTACACCGTCATCGCCAGCCGCGCGGACGCCCTCGTCACCCCGCACGAGACGTCGTTCATCCGCGAACCCGGCGTGCACAACTCCTTCGTCCAGGACACCTGCCCGTTCGACCCGGTAGGCCACGTCGGCCTGGCCTTCGACCCGAGCGTCGCCCAACTCGTCGCGAACGCCCTCGACCCGGCGGGAGCCCGCACTGTCATCTGCGGCGTCGGCCCAATCGTCTGACCCGCGGCTGCCCGCGTGGGAGGTCTGGGAGACCAGTGCCGCTTCGAACCTTTGAAGCGGCACTGGTCGAGGTTACCTACCGCGGCGCTACAGCCATAAAGACCGCCGGATCTGGAACCGCTTGAGCAATTGACCGACCGCGGACGGCGCTGTCAGGATGCACGGACCAGCCTCGGTGCCGACGACCTGTCGTATAGAGGCTGAGAGTTCGCGTGCTCACCGGGGTTGGGGGATGGACAGGGTGAGTCAGCGCGCGTGGTCCGGCCGCGGAGCTCGACGGAGTGGGGGATGGCAACCCAGTTGTTCGTTTCGATGCGTGGACCGCGGATCTACACACGAGCCGAGGGGGACCACCTTGCCTGCCCACACCAGCCTTGCCGCCGTATCCGCGCTGCTATTCCTCGCCGCCGTGGCCGGTTGCGGCGAGCGTGACGCCGCTCCGCGAGCTGAAAGCACACCGACGGCCAGCCCAACTGTTAGCACCTCCGCTACTAGCGCGCGAGATCCATCGGCGAAGGTATCCCCCGAGCCCAGCGGCACAGGCGCTACCGGCGCCCCGATCGGAACCACCTTCACCGCCCCCATCGGGATGCCCAAGCAAACCACCGGCAGTGTCCGCGTCACTCTATTGTCGGCGCGGTGGGGGCCGGTCGCCGAGGAGTATGTGTTCGGGGACAACACCATCGGCCTGCTGGCCACCGTCCGGGTGACGGTAATCAGGGGCGAGGTGCGCTCGATTGCCAATCAACTGTGCTTCGCACCGCAAGTCGAGGCCAAGATGGCTTGGCGTGGCCGGGAGCTCGACCAGCCGTTACGGAAGGGCCAAAGCCGAGAGGCGACCTACACCCTGACACCTCTGACACTGGGTGCCGGAGACCTTCGCTGGGCTGACTGCGCATTTCGTGACTCGTACAACGAATCCGAGTTCGGCTGGTCGATTCCAGCCCCCTGAACGGATCGACCCGACCAGGATTGCGACTCAGCCGGTTTCGTCGAGGGGTTGGGCGGGGGGATCGAGGAAGACGGCTGACCCGCACTGGACGCAGATCCACTCGGTGATCGCGTCATCGGTGGGCAGGTCTTCGGCCGCGACGCGTTCGAACAGCATGTAGGCCTCGCACAGGACGCAGTACTGCGCGTCGCCGCCGTCATTGCTCAGGGCGGTGGGAGTCCGGTGTTTGCTCCGCATGGGGATTGCCTCCTCCGGTGGCACCACTGATTTCAGCGTGCCACCGGAGGCCCGGTCTGTTGCGGAGCGACACTCAGAGTGCGTCTCAGAGGTGGCCGTTGTGCCAGGAGGCGCCCAACTGGTGCTCGGTCTCGAGGCCCTTGCGGATCGCCTCGACCACGAACGGCTCGATCTTCTTTCCGATCAGCGGTACGGACACCTTCACGTCCAGGTCGATCGCCTGCACGGTCTGCGCGCCCTGCGGCACGATCCGCGCGTTGCCCTTGAGCGTGACCGGCGTCCCGGTGATCTCACCCTTCACCTCGGCGGTGCGAGCGCCGTCGGCCCCGGCCGGGTGCCAGGTCTCCGTCTGCACCACGGTCAGGGTCTGCCCGACGAACTTGCGCGCGATATCCGGTACGTCGTCCGACGCCATCTCCCGCTGCACCCGAACCACCGTGTCGCCGCCGGACTCGGTCACCGACACGTCGTACGACAACGCCTTGGTCTTCTCGCAGGCCTGCTCCCGGAAGGTCGCGTCGGTGATGATGGCGAACACTTCCTCAGGGGTCGCGTCGTAGGACGCGGACATGTTGAGATCCATGCCGCACATCATGGCATTACTCGTCGGTCACTCAGCGGTAAAGGGCGTCATCGGTAAAGACGTAGATCGGCGATGCTCCAGTAGTTGCCGGCGGTGCCGGTCGAGGTGATGCGGAGGTGGCGGGCGCTGGTCCGTCGTACGTCGACGGTGGTGAGCTGGCCTTTGCCTTCACCGCTGGCGATCGTGCGCCACGTGGCGCCGTCATTGCTGGTGGCGAGTTGCCAGCCGCGGACGTAGTCGCCGGCAAAACCGCCTGCGTCGATCGCGACCCGGCTGAACTCGCGCCGGCGCTTGAGGTCGACCTGCACGTACTGCCCCGGCGCCTGCGCCACCTCACTGGTCCAACGCGTCGAGCCGTCCGCGTCAACCGCGAACTCAGCTCCGACCCCCGCCGGCGAGGTCGTCACGGTTGCCTCGGTCAACGGCACAGCCTTGTGGTCGACGGACGGCGACTTGGGCCAGGTGTACGTCGCCAACGCACCACCGGGCAGCGTGTACTCGAAGGTGCGATCGCCTACCGCCACGGCGAACGTGCGCGGTGCGTCGTTCTGGTTGTGGACGACGAGAGCGGTCGAGCCGTCGGGATTGCGGAAGGCGACGTCCTGGATCTGGCCGTTCCACCCGGTCGTGCCGTACGACGTGCTGCCGATCCGCACCGCGCCCGGCCGGACGAACTTCGCCAGGTGGCCGATCGTGTAGTACTCCGCGTCAGTCGTGACCGAACCGTCGGGCTGCAACGTGACGAGACCCGTGCAGGTACCGCAGCCGCCGTTGTGCGGGCCGCCGGTGCTGTCGAGCGCGATGTTCCAGTTGATGACGGATTTCGCCCAGTTGCGAGTGGTACCCATGACCAGGTTGCGCGCATGCCAGGTCAGCGTGCCGCGGAAGATCTGCGCCGGGGTGTCGTTCGGCCCGTGCGAGCCGGAGCACTCGGTGAACCAGATGCCCTTCTTGGGAAAGGCCTTCTGCAGTTTGCTCTGGTCCGCCGGATTGCCGTAATAGCAGTGGTACGCCGTACCCGCGAGCCACTTCGCGGCCGGGCTTTCGAGCAGTTGGTACGGGTAGTCGGTCTCCGGGTCCTCGCCGGGCGGGGTGTTCGCGATGTCGCCGGGATGCGTGGACCAGTTGTGGTCGTACCCGAGGATCTTCGTGCGGGGACTGGCCGCGCGCAGCATCGGGCCGAGGGATTCGATCACCTTCACGGCTTGCCGGACGGGCATGTCCGTGCCGGGGTAGCCGCCGGGCGTGCGGTTCTGCGGCTCGTTCTGGATGGTGAGGAAGTCGATCGGTACGCCGGCCGCGGTGTAGGCCTGGACGAACTTCACCAGGTAGCGCGCATACGCGTTGTAGATGGCGGGATCATCCTTGAGGCGTCCGCCGACGAGGGAATCGCCGGTCTTCATCCAGGCGGGCGGACTCCACGGGCTGCCCATCACCTTCAACGCCGGGTTGAGCTGTTTCGCCCTGCGGAGCAAGGGCAGAACTTGTGCCTGGTCGCGGGCGATGCTGAAGTGCCGCAGGCCGAAATCCGTCTGACCGGCGGGCACGTCGTCGTACGTGTAATGCTCGGTCGCAGCGGTGAAGTCGGACGAACCGACCGGCTGGCGCAGGAAGCTGACGCCGATACCCTGCTGGGGATCGAACAGCGAGCGCACGGTCTTCTCGCGGTCCGCCGGGCTGAGCCGGTAGAGAACGTCGGCCGAGGAGTCGGTGATGGATGCGCCGAAACCGTCCATCGTCTGGAAGGTCTGGCTCGGATCGACCGTGATCGTGGTCTCCGGACTCGCGCCACGCTTGAAGGCGATCGGGGCCCGCTCGGTCAGCAGTTCGGACCGGTCGACGGTGGTCACCCAGACTCGCGCCTTCGGTGCCTCGTCCAGGGCGGGATTTTCCGTGGCGGGGGTGACGGCCAAGGCGGTCGATCCGGTCAGGGCGCTCAGCGCCAGAACCGTCATCGCGACGGTCAGCTGGTTTTTCATCGTTCTCCTCACGCACTGCAATGAAACAAATGAAACAAGCGATCCCCGTAGCGGCTCAAGGAAACAAGTTTGCAATAGCCCTGTCAATAGGTTGTTTCTTGAGGTCTGGCCGGTATTGATGGTCGGCGCTAGAGTGCAGGAATGAAACAGATCGATGTAACAAATGCCTAGCCGTCCGAGCGGGCGGGTGACCGTCCGGGATATCGCCGCGGAGGCCGGGTTGTCGATCGCCACCGTCTCCCGGGCGCTCAATCGGCATGCGAGCGTGACGCCGCAGACGCGGGAACTCGTCGAGCAGGCAGCAGTACGTCTGGGCGCTAGCGGTCGGCGGGGACCGATCGAGGGAGCGGTGTATGTCCGTTGTCCGTATGTGCTGACGGACTACTTCGGGGTGATCGTCTCGTCGATCGCGGAGACGCTGGATCGCCATGGTCGTCCGCTGGTGCTGAACGCGGGCGAGGCCGCGCAACACGTCGACGTACTGCCTCAGCTGCCGTCGCGGGATGGCACGGCGGGCGCGATTCTGATCTTGCCACCGGAATCGGGGGAGGAGTTGGTTCACCTTCGGGCGCAGGGATTTCCCTTTGTGGTAGTGGATCCGCGGACGCCATTGCCCCGCGATATCGCCGGCGTCTCCGCGGCACACGCGGCCGGGGCGCGTCGCTTGACGGCTCACCTGGTCGAGCTCGGCCATACCCGCGTCGGCGTGATCGGCGGGCCGCGCGAATGGCTGGCGAGCGAGGCCCGGCTGGGCGGACACAACGCGGCGCTGGCCGATGCCGGCGTACTGCCTGATCCGAAGCTCGTCCGCTACGTCGAGCCCACCATGGAGAACGGCTGCCAAGCCGCCGGTGAACTGCTCGACCTCTCGCCGCGTCCGACCGCCTTGGTCGCCTTCAACGACAAGGCCGCGGTCGGCGCCCTCCAGGCTGCGGCCGAGCGAGGCCTGCGCGTACCGGACGACCTCTCGGTCGCGGGCTTCGACGACATCGACCTAAGCCGCGCGACTTTCCCCATGCTCACGACCGTCCGTCAACCCTTGCAGGAGATGGGCCGCATGGCCGTAAGCCTCCTAATCCGCCTCCTCGACCACCACGAAGTCGAAGCCCTCCACGTAGAACTGGCCACCGAACTAGTCATCCGCAACTCCACCACCCCTCCCCACTGACCCCGCTGTACGACGTACACCGAAATCCGGTCCGACGTACGGCAGACGAGCAATTTGTGGGTTGTCCACAAATCCGACCAGCGGGTTGGGAAATGGGGATGCACCATGTACGTCCCATGACCGACCGGGCCGGGGACACGGACGCGACCATGCGTGGGAGGGGTGGACCATTCGAGCCTGATAGAAACGTTTCCAGGAATTTGGGGTGAGGCGTTGACGGGTTTGGGGTGGGGTCGTACCGTCTTGAAAGCGCTCGCATCCCTGCTGTCGTTGGTGATACCGCGACGGCCCGCCCCGGGGAGTCCCAGCATGATGATGGCTGCCGTTTTACTGTCCACCGCGTTGATTCCGCTCGGCGCTCCGACGCCGGTGCCGGATCCGAGCCCGAAGACGCACGCGATCCAGGCGACGATCTGCAACAAGTACTGCGACTCCCGGGATCCCGCGTTGTCGCCGGGCGATCGGGCGCCGGTCTCGTCGACGCTGTTCGGCCGGACGTTCGTGCTGCACTTCGACGACGCGGACGCGATGGGCTGGGGTTCGGTCGGCAACGGCAGTCCCGGCGACGAGGTCTGGCTCGACCGCTCGTTCGACGGCGGCCGCACTTGGGCTTCGGGTAGCCGCCTCGGCGCGACGACCGTCCCGGCCGGCCAGACCGGTTGGCGTACGAACATGTACAACGTCGACGACTGGAACAACCACGGCGTCGGCGCACTCAGGGCCTGCGGCAAGGCGTCCGACCGCCCCGACATCACCTGTACGCCGTGGGCCCGGACGACTTGGAACGCGGGGGATCGACGTACCGCCGCTGCTACCGCGCAGATGATGTTCTACAACTACTCGACGGGCCTGTTCGCCACCTCCGGCTGGTGGAACTCCGCGAACGCACTGACCGCCATCATCGACAACGCCCGCGTCACCGGCATGGGCAGTTACCGGTACGCCGTCGGCCGGACGTACGACCTGAACCTCAACGCGCAGCTCGGCCAGTTCCGCAACGACTACCTCGACGACACCGGTTGGTGGGGCCTTGCCTGGATAGCGGCGTACGACCTCACTGGCGACAGCCGTTACCTGCAGACGGCCCGGGTCGACGCCGACCACATGGCGGCGTACTGGGACAACACCTGCGGCGGCGGCGTTTGGTGGCACACGTCGCGCAATTACAAGAACGCCATCACGAACTCGCTCTACATCCACCTCACGGCCGCGCTGCACAACCGCATCTCCGGCGATACGACGTACTTGAACCGCTCGCGCAATGCGTGGACGTGGTTCCAGGGCACGGGCATGGTCAACTCGTCGAAACTGGTCAACGACGGCATCAGCCTCTCCACCTGCAAGAACAACGGCGACACGGTCTGGACGTACAACCAGGGTGTCCTGATCGGCGCGCTGACCGAGCTCAACCGCGCTACCGGCGATGCGTCCCTGCTAACCGCGGCGCGGGGGATCGCGGACGCGTCCACGACGGCAGCAGGCCTGCACAGCAACGGAATTCTCCGCGAGCCTTGTGAGCCGAGCAGCTGCGAGCCGGACGGAATGTCCTTCAAAGGCGCCCACGTCCGCGGCCTCGGCAAACTCAACGCCGCCCTATCGGACCACCCCTACACGACGTACCTCTCAAGGCAACGCGACAGCGCGCTCACCAACAACCGCAACGCCCTCGCCCAGTACGGCCTACGCTGGGCCGGCCCCTGGGACAAGGCCGACTCCGCCCGCCAACACAGCGCCCTAGACCTAATGAACGCCTCGTAAACCCCACACCACGCCAACACCGGCAGACGCCTGCGGCCGGCAATCCCCTAAGCCTTGCGTCGATTGGTCTGGATTCGACCCGCTCCCGCGGCGGCCCACCTTGGTCAACTCGGGTCATGCGGTCGAATCCTGACGAATCGTCGCTAATGCCGGTCCACGAATGGCCTTCCCCGGATGGTTTTCGGCGTACGACGCCAGAACACCCCGGGCAGGCGTGATTCGGGGCGGGGCACTAGCGACGATTCGTCAGCATTCGACCGCAGACCGTCCGCTTGCAGCTGACTCGCCGCTCAAGCGGTCGAATGCAGACCAATCGACGCAGTGCTTAGGGGATGCGGACCGCGAGCGTCTGCCGGTGTTGGCGCGGTGCTGAAGGGGTGCGGACCGCGAGCGTGTGCCGGTGTTGGTGGGGGTTAGTCGTCTAGGGAGTGGATGGTGGGGAGTTCGGCCGGGTCGGGGGCGGGCTCGTTGAGGAAGGCGTGGAGGCATTCGACGGCTACGTCGGGGGATAGGCGTTTTAGGGAGAGGGTGAGGATGTTGGCGTCGTTCCAGAGGCGGGCGTTTTTGGCGGTCCAGGCGTCGGCGGCGGTGGCGGCGCGGGCGCCTCGGACCTTGTTCGCGGCGATCGCGGTCCCCGTGCCCGTCCAGCACATCAGCACGCCGTAATCGCAGTCGCCCTCAACCACGGCGACGGCGACATCGCGCGACATCGAAGGCCAACTCGTAGACTCGGTCGGCCGCACCAACTCGTGGCTCTCCTCGATCGCGGCCACGACCGCCCGCGTGCACTCGTTCTCGTCGTCCGCGCCAAAGGCGATTCTCACGCACCAAGCATGACACCCTGGCGAGGGATTTGTTCGACCATGAGGAGATCGCTTTGCGCCGCCACCTGCCATTGCTCTGCACGGTCGCCCTGGTGGCAGGCCTGACCGGCGTTGCCGCGTCGATGACGACTCCGACCGTCGACGGGCCGGTCACCAGCGACGCGGTGCACGCGTACCTCGAAGACCCGGGCCGAGTGGCCGAGGGACAGGTCGCGCCGCATACCCGGTTACGGCCGTACGACGACGAGACGGCTGCCGCCCACGGAGGCCAATCGCCGTACGTGCGAGTGCTCGACGGGGCGTGGAAGTTGCGCATCGCGAAGACGCCGGGCGAGGTACCGGCGGGGTACCAGGAGCCCGGGTACGACGCGTCCGGCTGGCCGTCGGTGCAGGTGCCGCATACGTGGCAGAGCGACTTCATCGATCACCCGGTCTTCCGGAACGTGCCCGAGGAGCTCTGGCCCGACGAACCGCCGAAGGTGCCGCGCGATGTGAACCCGACCGGCGCTTACCTCAAGACGTTCGACCTGCCGCAATCGTGGGATGGGCGGCAGCAGTTGCTTAGGTTCGAGGGCGTCACCAGCGGGTATTTCGTCTGGGTCAACGGCAAGTACGCCGGGTATGACCAGGGCGGTTACAGCCCAGCCGAGTTCGACGTGACCTCGAAGGTCCGGCCCGGCCGCAACACGATCGCCGTACAGGTCCATCGTTGGGGTGCCGGGGCGTACCTGGAGGACTACGACCAATGGCGTTACGCCGGCATTTTCCGCGACGTGTACGTCTATTCGTTGCCGACAGCCCGTATCCAGGACGCCTACGTCACCACGGATCTCGACTCGGCCTATCGTGACGCAACGCTGAAGGTCGATGCCGAGGTGGTTGCGCCTGGCAACGACTACAAGGTCGTCGGCAAACTGCATGACGCCAACGGCCGGCTGGTCTCCACCATCCAAGGTGGCAGCGGGGTGATCAGCAATCCGGCCAAGTGGTCCGACGAGACGCCGACGCTTTACACGCTTGTGCTCTCGCTCGTGGATCCGGCCGGGCGGGTGGTGCATTCGACCCGGCAGCAGGTCGGATTCCGCGAGATCGAGGTCAGGGACAAGCAGGTGCTGCTCAACGGCAAACGCATCCTGTTCCGCGGGGTCAACCGAGCCGAGACCGATCCCGAGACTGGGCGGCACGTCACCCGCGCGGCGATGGAGCGCGACGTCCGGTTGATGAAGAAGCTGCACATCAACGCCGTGCGCACTTCGCATTACGAGAGCGATCCGTATTGGTACGAGCTGGCCGACAAGTACGGTCTGCTGATCGATGACGAGGTCGATATCGAGACGCATTCGCGCGAGTCGTGTCCGTCGAACTGTCTGGCGAGCAAACCCGAATGGCAGGCGGCGTTCCACGACCGGTTCGTGGCGATGGTCGAGCGGGACAAGAATCACCCGAGCGTGGTCTTCTGGGACACCGGCAACGAGGCCGGCCTCGGTACGGCGCATTTCGCGATGGCCGAATGGGCCGACGCCAACGAGCCGACCCGGCTGCTCTATCACCAGCCGAACCGGCCCGATGGGGACGCGCCGTTCGCGGATGTTGCCGGGCCGCGCTATCCAACCCCGGCATCCCTGGAAAACAAGGCGAAAACGTTCGCCAAGCCGATCGTGATGGGCGAGTATGCGCATGCCATGGGCAACGGTCTGGGCAACTTCGACCAGTTCTGGGCGCTGGCGAGGAAGTACCCGTCGATGCAAGGCGGCTTCATCTGGGACTGGGCCGAGCAGAATCTCGAACAGCCGTTGGTGATGACGCCCGCGAAGCTGCAGACCTTCTTCGTCGGCAAACCTTCTTTGGTGGAAGGCCATCAGGGCAAGGGCGTTGAGCTGTCCGGGCTGGACGACTTCGTGAACGTCTTCCGCGACGCCTCGCTCGACGACATGACGGGTGGTCTCACCCTCGACGCCTGGGTCAAACCCGGCAGCTGGGCCGGGTCCTTCCCGATCGTGACCAAGGGGCAGCAGTACGCCCTGCAACAGCCGAACGCCTCGACCGTCGAGTTCCGCGTCACGATCAACGGCGTCGAGCGTGCAGTCTCCGCCGCCGTACCGGCGAGCTGGGTCGGCAGCTGGCATCGCGTCACCGGCACGTACGACGGCCGGGCCCTGACCTTGTACGTCGACGGGGTGCGCGCCGCCGGTCTCGAAGCCGCCGGGCGGATCGAGCCCGGTCTGTGGGAGGTCAACGTCGGACGGAACGCGCAGACCCAGCAGGACCAGACCAAGACCCGGTTGGCGCACGGCGTGTTCGACCAGATCCGGATCCACTCGCGCGCGTTGACCGCCGATGAGCTGACGGCCGACAAGTCGGGCGAGGCCGTGCTTGCTTTGGACTTCGAGGAGTCGAAGGCGGTAGGCGACTTCCAGAGCCTCGGCGTCAGTCTGTCGGGCACGGACGGCCTGGTGGGAACCGATCGATACCTCCAGCCCGAGACGGCCGAGCTGGCGTGGGCCCATTCGCCCGTACGGTTCAGTTCGACCGAACCCGGCGTGGTGACGGTCTCCAACGAGCGCCAGTTCGCGCCGCTGGCGATCGACGTCCGCTGGGCCGTTCGGCAGGCGGATCAGGTCATCCGGCAGGGCAGCGTTCCTTTGACCCTGCCGCCCGCTTCACAGCAGGTGCTACGCCTACCGGTCGCGGCCGAAAACCCCCGCTCGCTTGAGCGATTCCTAGATCTCGACGCGGTCTTCCGCGATGGCGCGATGACCACACGCGGCCAGTTCCGCCTCGGTGGCACGGTCGTCGCAGGTGTGGCCGAACCTCCGAAGACCGGTGCCGTCGGGATCAGTGAGGTCTCTGGAAAGACCGTTGTCTCGGGCAAGCAATTCCGCTACACGTTAGACCGCACAACCGGAACGCTGGCGTCGATGGTTGCCAGGGGCAAGGAGTTGCTGCAAGGTGGACCGGAGCTCGACGTCTGGCGTCCGCCGACCTCGAACGAGACGTACGGCTGGGGTGTCGCGGATCGCGAACGCTGGAACGCGATCGGCCTCGATCGCCTGCAAACCAAGGTCTCGTCTATCGACACCACGAGACTCCCGGACGGGAGCGCGCGGATCGTGGTGAAGAGCGTTGCCGCGGCACCGGGGCACAAGGCGGAGCTGTCGTTCGACCAGGCCATGACGTACACGATCGACGCGGGTGGTGCCATCACCCTCGGGCATCAGGTCACGCCGAAGGGCACCAAGCTCGGCACCCTGCCATACCTCCCGCGCCTCGGTTTCTCGATGCGTGTGCCCGAGTCGCTGAGCCGGTTCGCGTACTACGGCCGTGGGCCCGAGGAGAACTACAACGACCGCGCCTCCGGCACGCGCATCGGGGTATTCCGTAGCACCGTCGACGAGCAGTACGTGCGCTACTCGCGGCCGCAGGCGTACGGCAACCACACCGACACCCGGTGGACCAGTCTCGGCGACGGCCGCAACGGACTGCTGGTGGCAGCCCCGGAGACCGTCGACGTCAGCGTCACCCCGTACGACCGGCTCGACCGCGCGGAGTACGACTTCCAGCTCCCACTCGTGCGGAACAAGGGCTGGGTCACCATGCACGTAGGCGCTCGCGAGACCGGCATGGGCGAAACCCCCAACAGCACCCTGCCGCCGTACCGGGTGGACCCGACCAGGCCCCACTCGTACGGCGTGACCTTGCGGCCGCTATCCGGCGACGAGGCGGTGTCAGGCGCTCCAGCGATTCCTGGACAGCCGCAGTAGCACCCGGAGAGGACCACCTAGGCTTCGTCTTGACATTCGTTCGTCGGAATACGGCCTGTATACAACGTGGATACAGGCCGTATTCCGACGAACGAACGCAAAAGACCTGTGAGGGAGATGCCGTGGTGTTGAGGAACTGGGCCGGCAATATCGAGTTCTCGGCCGGGGAGCTGGTGAGCTGCGCCTCGGTGGAAGAGCTGCAGGAGGTCGTGGCGGCCGCCGAGCGGGTGCGGGTGCTCGGCAGCGGGCACTCGTTCAACCGCATCGCGGACACCACTGGCACGTTCCTTTCGGTTGCCGGTCTGCCACCCGTCATCGACGTGGACACCGACGCGCGGCAGGTGACGGTCTCGGCCGGTCTGCGGTACGGCGAGGTCACCACCCGCCTGCACGCCTCGGGTCTCGCCCTGCACAACCTCGGCTCGTTGCCGCACATCTCGATCGCAGGCGCCTGCTCCACCGGTACGCACGGCTCCGGCGATGCCAACGGCACCCTCGCCTCCGCCGTGGCGGCGATCGACCTGGTCCGGGCCGACGGCTCGCTCACTCGGGTACGCCGGGGCGAGCCGGACTTCCCGGGGTCGGTGCTGGCGTTGGGCGGGATGGGCGTGATCGTCGGGCTGACCCTCGACGCCGTGCCCGCGTTCGACGTACGCCAGTTCGTGTACGAGGGCGTGCCGCTCGAGCGCCTCGGCACGGACTTCGAGGAGATCTGGCCGAGCGCGTACAGCGTGAGCGCCTTCACCGACTGGCAGAAGCCGGCCCAGATCTGGCGGAAGGCGCTCGCGGATCAGGAGCCACTCGAGCCGGGCTGGCTCGGGTCGACCCCGGCGGACGGCCCGCGCCACCCGGTGCCGGGGATGCCCGCGACGTACAGCACCGAGCAGTTGGGTGTGCCCGGGCCTTGGTTCGAGCGGCTGCCGCATTTCCAGCTCCGGTTCACGCCGAGCACGGGCGAGGAGTTGCAGTCGGAGTACTTCGTGCCGCGGGCGATGGCGCCTGCCGCATTTGAGGCGTTGACCAGGCTTGGCTCGCAGATGGCCGGGTTGTTGCAGATCTCCGAGGTGCGGACGATCGCGGCCGAGGACCTGTGGTTGAGCCCGAGCCAAGGGCGGGACACGGTCGCGCTGCACTTCACCTGGGTGCGGGAACCGGTTGCCGTGCAGAAGGTGGTCGAGCAGATCGAGGCGGCGCTGGAGTCGTTCGACGCCCGGCCGCATTGGGGCAAGGTCTTCGCGACGGACTCGCCGCGGGCGCTTTACGAGCACGCCGGGGACTTCGCGGAGCTGCTGGAGCGGTCCGATCCGAACGGCAAGTTCCGCAACGACTTCCTCGATCGCTACTGGCCTCGCGACCCTCGCTAGTAATAGGCAGAGTTACGCTCGGTCCGTGACCACTCCGAACGAGTCCACTACCGAGCCAACCGCAGACGCCGTCAAGGGTCAGTGGGACGGTGTCGACGTCCACTTCGGTGAGGAAGGTGGCCGCCTGACCTACGGCAGCTACCTGCGTCTGGGCCAGCTGCTCGACCAGCAGCGCCTGGAATCCGATCCGCCCGCCCACGATGAACTGCTGTTCATCACGATTCACCAGGTCTACGAGCTCTGGTTCAAGCAGATCCTGCACGAGATGACCGCCTCCCGGGACGCGATGCTGACCGGTGAGCTCTGGCTCGCGCAGCACCTGCTCCGCCGGGTGCATACGATCGAGCGCACGCTGACCCAGCAGGTCGACATCCTGGAGACGATGACGCCGCAGGACTTCGGCGAATTCCGGCACCGGTTGTCGCCGGCGAGCGGTTTCCAGTCGGTGCAGTTCCGGGAGATCGAGTTCCTCTCCGGCGCGAAGGACCCGTCGTTCGTGCAGCGCTTCCGCGGTCTGTCCGAGGCGGAGAAGGTCCGGCTAGCGCAGCGGCTGGAGGAGCCGACCCTGTGGGAGGCGTTCCTCGCGGTGCTGGCCAAGGCCGGGTTCGACACCGGCACCGAGGACGAGATCCGCAGCGCCTTGCAGAAGGTGGCCCACGATCGGTCTCAGTACGACGCGGTCTGGGAACTTGCCGAGGCCCTCCTTCAGCACGACGAACTGGCCGCCGCCTGGCGCGCCCGCCACGTCGTCATGGTCGAGCGCATGATCGGCACGAAGCCCGGCACCGGTGGTTCCTCCGGCGCCAGCTACCTCCGCAGCCGCCTCGAGCTGCGCTACTACCCCCTCCTCTGGTCTCTCCGCAGCACCCTCTAAGCCTCAGTCGGTCGGCCGGGCCAGCACTTCTTGCAACCCGGCCACCACGGCCTCCGGGTTTTGCGTCCAGTCGGTGGTGAGAACGTGGCGAACCTGCCAGCCGCCAGTGGTGAGCGCGCGCGGATGCGTGCCGAGGCGTTCGAGCAGTGAGTCGGCGGCGACGCGCTCCGGTGTGTCGACGAGCACGGCCAGGCGGTGCCCGGTTTCGCCGGTACGCCGGAGGGCCAGGTCGCACCGGAACACGGATTCGCCCACGTCCGTCTCCACCTCGATGCCGCCGACTTCACGGAGAGCGTCGGCCAGCTGCCGTACGACCGCGGACGTCTCCCGGGCTGTCCCGGCACGACGGACGCCCAGCCCGGCACTCGCGGCGGCGGTGTCGCCTCGGGAGACGGCTTCGGCGTACGTGAGGAAACGGCGAAGGGTGTTGGCGCCGTCGTTGTAGGTGTTGGTGATCGCGTCGGGCTCGATGCTGGAGACGATGACCATGTGCTCGCGGGCACGGGAGAAGATGACGTTCAGACGTTTCTCGCCGCCCGCGGTGTTGATCGGGCCGAAGTTCATCAGCATGCGGCCGTCGGATCCGGCGGCGTAACACACGCTCATCAGGATGACGTCGCGCTCGTCGCCCTGGACGTTCTCCAGGTTCTTCACGAACAGGCTGATGTCCTGGTCGTCGCGCGTCCGCACCAGTTCTGCCTCGTAGGCGGCGCCGAACTCCGGATCGAACTGCGCGAGCTCCTCCAGCGCCCGCTCGATCTCACCCTGTTGCGCCTCGGAGAACGCGACGATGCCAAGGCTCTTCCCAGTACTGCGCCCGAGCAGCTCGCGGACCATCGCGGCGATCCATCGAGCCTCGGCCGGATTGGTCCGGCGCTGGTAGACGCCGTCGGCCACGCGGACCGTACTGATACTGCCCGCGAGCAGGCCGTCGACGATCTCGCCGACCTCACCGGCAGGCCCTTGCACCGTCCACGGGGGTGCCGTCGGCGCGGGTAATCGATCCGGAACGGTCGCGAGCCGCCCTTGGTAGAAGGCCGCGTTGCTGAACGAGATCAGCGCCTCGGACTTGCTCCGGTAGTGCCAGGTAAGCATCGTTGACGCGAGCCGCTGAGCGCTGATCGAGAGCCAGCTGTCCTCGTCGAGTACGACGCCCACCTGCTCCGCTTCGGCACCGAAGTCGCCATCATCGTCCGGGCGGACTGCTGTGGATACGCGGAAGTACTGCGTTGGCGGCAGCTGCATCTGGTCGCCGACCACGATTACCTGCGGCGCCCGGTGCAACGCGGGCACGGCCTCCTCGATCGGGATCTGGCTCGCCTCGTCGTACACGACCACGTCGAACGTCGTCCCCAGCGGCAACGTGTCCGACACCGACGACGGGCTCATCAGCCAAACCGGCCGCAACAGCGAGACGACCGAGCCCGAGGCGCCCGAGGACAGCTCACGGATCGACTTGTAGCGCATCACCTTGCCGAATTCGTGCTCCAGCTCGCGACGTCCGGTGCTGAACGCCTTCTTCCGATCGCGGTCCTCGCTGGACATCCCGGTAGCGCTCAACTCGGAATGCGCGAGCTCCGTGTGGAACCGCCGACGCACCCGGGCAACGACGGCCGCCGCGTTGAGATCGGTCAACTCGTCATAGGCGAGACCGAGTTGGCCGACGACGCGATCGAGCCTTCCCGACGACAACTCGGGCGCACCTGCACGAGCCCGATCCCACGCCAGCCGGCTCACCGCGTACTCCAACTGCTCCGGCGTCCCCCTCAATCGCCGTACGGCGTCCTGAACTGTCGTTTCACAGGCCCCAAGGGCTTGAAGTGGTGCCGCGAGCGCCTGGAGCGTCGGCACGATGCCGGGGGAGGCCAACCGATCGAGCAGCGCCCGCAATTCGCCGAGCGTGAGGTCGTCAAACGCGGTGAGCAACTCGGCGCCAAGCTGTTCGGCGTGGCGCAGAGCCGGAGCGATCTGCGCCAGCGGTTCGGCCAGGCCGCCCGTCAATTCCGCATGCCAGTCCGCCAGGTCGGATTGACGGATGCGAGCGAGGTCGTCGGACAACGCGACGAGATCGGCCGAACCCCAAACCCGCTGGGCCTCCTCCTCGGACCGGCGCGCGAGCTCGCCGTGGTGGTGTGCCTCGGTCAGGAGGTAGAGGGCGTCGGTCACGGAGGCGTGCTCCGTCGTGGCGTCGCGGTCGAACCGGCTCGAGACCATCGACTTGATCCGGCGCCAGTCGCGGTTCAGGAAACGGAAGGTGCGCGGCTCCTGGTGATGGGCGATCTTGTACGCCGATTGGGCCTCCGCGGCCGAAGGTGGTGGCTCCCGCCAACCGCGCGCGTCGTGCCAGCAGCGGGCCGCGGTCGTACGCTGCCGCTGCTGGTCATCCCGCGCCTCGGCCAGCTCACGAGCGGCAGGGGATCCCGGCTCCAGCGCCTGCCCGCGTCCACGCTCGACCAGCGGCGCGAGCACCTCGGCCGCCGAGACGAGCTCGCGCAATCGACGTACAGGCAAGTCGGCAAAGCGCTCGGTCGCAGGATTCCAGGCGTCTCGGGCCCTCGCGGCGCGGGCGGGGATTTCCAGGTCGGCACCGGCCGCACTCCAGAGCGTAGGTTGCACCCGGGCGAGCAGACTCCGCGCGAGCACACCTTCGCTACTGGGGTCCACCGCCTGCAAGACGCGGGACAACTCGGCCACGACGCCGCGCGCCGGCCACCAATCGCCCTCGGTCGGCACCAGCCCGCGGTCCTCGAGGCCCAAGTCGTCGCCCCACGCCTGATCGCGGAGCGCCGCCAGCCGCTCGACCACTTCGCGCAGCGCCGGTTTGTTGCCGGAGGCAAGCAATGCCTCGAACTGGGCGACCGTGTGCAGCAGCCCGTTGATCCGCGTGATCACCTCGTCCCGGCGGATGGTCAGTTGGTCCAGGTCGTCGCCGGCCGCGAGCCAACGCTCGTACGTATCGCGCAGCCCGTGCACGAACGCCTTCTTGTCGGTCTGCGAGTCGTGGATCAGCGTGCACAACTCGTCCAGCCCGCGGCCGGCGAGGCGGGCGTGCACCACGTCGAGGGCGGCGCGCTTCTGGCAGACGAACAGCACGCGACGACCTTGCGCGACGAAGTCGGCGATCATGTTCGTGATGGTCTGGGATTTGCCCGTGCCCGGTGGCCCCTGGATCACAAAGCTCTCGCCCCGCCTTGCCCGCGCGACGGCTGCGACCTGCGAGCCGTCGGCCGGCACCACCAGATGCCGCTCGGCCGTCGGCAGCTCGGGCGGTTGGGTGGAGAGCGGCCGCGGATCGTCGGAGAACAACTGCTCGAACGACGCACACGACTGACCGTTCGCGAGCAGCTCGTCGTAATCGCGGACCAACCCGAGAGTCCGATAGTTGAAGTTGGCCAGCGCCACCGCGCAAAGGTCGAAGTCCCACGCGTAGGGACTCGCGCCGGCGCCCTCATCGAGGGTGTAGGTGTCAGTCTCGATCGGCCCGGGCGCGCTGACCGATTGCGTGCGGGGCTCACCGAGCAGCACGCCGATGGGCAGCTCCTGCACAGCCAGTTGGTGCCGGAAGATCTGCACGCCCAGCGGCTGGTAGTCGGTCTGCCGATAGGAGTACGGGTACCTGCGGCCGCCGAACTCGTCCGCGATGTTGCCATGCTGGTGGCGCCGGTAGCTGCGCAGGCGGACCATCGCGCGGTTCCGCACCAGGTCGATGCGCGGTTTGTCCTGGTACCGCAAGGTGAGACCCGGCTCCGACGCCTGGAACTGAGCGGTCAACCTGGCATGCAAATCGGTCATCGCCGTCTGCTCACTCAGGTCGATGTGCTCGGGCAGCTCAACGCCGTACAACTCGTGCAGGAGATGGCGAAGCGTCGGGTTCACCTCGGCGACGGGGTCGGCCACGCGCAGGGTGTACGAGTCGCGGACGCCGCGCTTCTTCGCCAGCTCGACCTTGAGCAGCAATAGTGGCGAGGTCAGGCGCGTGTCCGGATCGTTCTTCAGGTCATGCCAACGAAGGAACACCGGCACGAGCCGCAACTGGTCCTGCCCGAACTCGGCCCGATCGCGCCGGGCCGTCGAGATCAGCTTGTCCAGGGAGCTCGCGGCATACGGCGCTTCCTCGTAGCGCACCCACTTACCCAGCGAGTACGTCTTGCCGCCGGCGAGATCGGCGCTCCACGTGAAGAGGTGCTCCGGCCGGATCGTACGCACGTCGAGCATCAACGGCACCGACGCCTCGGTCAGGTTGAGACTCTGCGCGGTATGCCGGAACTGGACCAGCTTGTTCCGTCGGGAAAGGTCGAACAGCCGGTGCCGCAAGGCCGTCAGCACGGCGGCCCGGCGATCGGTCTCGCGCTCGGTGATGGCCGCCAGGTCGAAGTCGAGCGGCTGGTCCCGATAGTCCTCGAGTCGATCGATCAGCGAGCGGAGGTCCTGCGCCCGGCGATGGCGATCGGGCTCGGCCATCTGCACGGCGACCGCGGCGATGACCGGATGCACCGGCGTACCGATCCGGAAAAGGTTGCCCTGGGCATCGATCAGGCGCGCGACGTCTTCAGTGCGGTCGAAGTCCAGCCCACAAGCCAGGGCGATCAGTAACTGCCCTAAAGAGAAGACGTCCGTGAGCGGATCGTGATGGCCGACCACGTGCTCCCAGCTCTGCCAACCAGGCACGAACACGGGGGAACTGATCGCGGCCGGGGTCGGCTCGGCGACCAGGAGTTGCGCGGAACCGCCCGCTCGCTCCAGGTCCGTCTCGAGGCGCCGCTCCCGGATGATCTCGACGGCATCCGCCCTACGGCCTTCGCGAGCGGTCAGCTCCTCCGGCGCGAGCAACGGCCGGATCGCCTGCTCGGGCGCGAACTCGAGCCGGCTCTGCTCATCGAGCGTGAGCTGATCCAGCCCGCGCAACGGCGCGACCAACCCGCGTTCGTGGATCTCCGCCGTCTGCCGGAACAGCGGCAACACGGCAGCCAGCAAGGCGTCGCTGCCCAGACCGCCCTTGTCGACGGCCAATGCGACCAGCTCCGCCGCCCTCACGATGACCACCCCCACGCCATCTGGAACGCGCGGCTCACCACAGTCGTTCCTCAGCCAGGGCTACCAGCTCGGCACGCCGCTTGCTTGTCCAGCCGAGCTCGTCGTCAGCCAGATCGTCGTACGTCGTGAGGCCGGCGCGCCGGGCGATCCGGATCGCGGCGGCCAATCCCGCATCACCCGTCTCGGGATCGGCGGTCGCCAAGTCGAGCAGGAGATAGCCGAGAAAACGCAGGGTCGCCGGAGTCAACGCGCGCGGCTTCGGCATCGGCGCGCCATCCACCGGGCGCATCGCGAGCGGCTCGTCGAAACGCGGGAAAGACCCGGTCAGCGCGGGCAACTCGGCCGGAGGTGGATCAAAGAAGGCCGCCGCATGCGTGGCAACCACTGGCGTCCGCAGCTCTTCCTCAGCCGCGATATGGCCGGCGAATCGCCCGGCGAGGTCGCGCAGGATCGCGGCGTCCAGCACGTCCGGCGCGTCGACGTCGAGCGGCCCGGTGACGATGCTCTCGACGTCCTCACCGGCAAGCCAGCCGCGCAGCGCCCAAGCCCGGGCGACGCCCTCGGGGTGACTAGTGCCGCGACTGCCCGAACTCAGGTCGATCTCGGCGGCCTGACGGAGATACGCCTCGGGATCGACCTGCGCCAGACCCGTGTGAGCCTTGAGCAACGCCCGCACGGTGGTTGCGAGATCGCCGCAGGCCGTCAGCGCGCCCCGATCCGCGAACAGCTCGCACGCCATCGCCCAACGTCTGGCGGTCTCGAGGTACTGCCCCGGCGTACGCGCGTCACCGGCCGCCGCGTCGAGGAGCCGGTCGATCGCGAGATACGCGCCGTCGTCGAGCGTCCAGAGCAGGCGATGGGCCAGCTCGTGCCCGCAAATGGCGGTCAACTCGTCGGCGTCGAGCAGGTCGAGCAAGCTTCCCGAGAAGAGAATGACCGTTCGGCCAGGTTGGTGCAGGAGCGACGCGTTGGCCGAACCGCCCTCCACCTGGAAGAACTCGATCGGGCCGGTCAGACCCAGCGCCGTACAGGCTCGATCGGCGGCTTCGTGCAGCTCCGGATGGCCGGTGGGCTCGAGGCGATAGGCGTTGCGCAGCAGGGCTTGCGTCACTTCGGGATCGTCCGCGGCGGCTGATCCTGGCCCTGGTTCAGACAGCAGTGAGCGCCAGGCGGACTCATCCGTCCGGCGGACCTGCGTCAGCACGGATCGGTGATACGCCAGCGGCTGCAAGGCGAGCGGAAATTCGGACACGCCGTCAGCGTAACGACGCCCACCGACAGAACCCGTAGCGTGGCTCGCGCTGATCCACGCGAGCCGGGATGTGACCATCGTGAAGCTTTACTCCGACGTCGGAACCCAACGGGCCGGACAGGTGATCGGGGACCTGTTTCTGGTCGCCTGGATCGCGTTCTGTGCGGGCCTGGGATATCTGGTCTTCAAGGTCACCAATCTGCTCGGCGTGCCCGGGCGCAAGGTGGCCGAGGCCGGTGACGCCTTGTCGGGGGATCTGCGCCGCCTGGCAGAACCCGCGGGCGACGTACCGGCCGTTGGTTCCAAGCTGCGCGCGCCGCTGGACAGTGCCGCCGGAGCCGCGACCAAGCTCGCGGATGCCGGCCGGGATCAGGCGGCGGCGGTCGAGCAACTGGCGTACGTGCTGGGCGGGGTGACCGTTCTCTTGCCGGTCCTGTTCGCGTTGCTGATCTGGTTGCCGCGGCGAATCCTGTTCTCCCGGCGGGCGACGGCCGCGCAACGCTTCATCGACTCGGATGCCGATCTGGAGCTGTTCGCCTTACGCGCGATGGCCAACCAGCCGATGCACAAGCTCGCGAAGATCAGCGACGACCCGGTCTCGGCCTGGCGTTCGCGCGACCCCGAGGTGATGAATCAGCTGGCCAACCTGGAACTGCGCTCGGTCGGCTTGCGCGCACCAGCCCGTCTTATTGCCGAGGGCAACGAGATTAGGGAATTGGATCAGGAGAGCTAATCTCTTGCCATGGCCCGGGTACTGCTGATCGAGGACGACGACGCGATTCGTACATCGCTCGTGCGTTCGCTGACGGCTGCCGGGCATGTGCTGACCGCGGTGGCGGCCGGCGCGGACGGTATCGCGGCGGTCGCGCGGGACAAGCCGGACGTCGTGCTGCTCGATCTCGGCCTGCCTGATCTCGACGGGCGGGATGTGCTCGCGATGATGCGGGCGGTGAGCGAAGTGCCGGTGATCGTGGCGACCGCGCGGGATGACGACGACAGTATGGTCCGGCTGCTCGATGCCGGCGCGGACGATTACGTGATCAAGCCGTTCAGCTCGGCCCAGATCGACGCCCGGATCCGCGCGGTGCTGCGGCGCGGCGGCAATGGCTCGGGGGAGGACGAGACGATCCGGCTGGGCGAGCTGGTCGTCGATCCGCGCAGCCGGGAGGTGACGGTCGGTGGCGGTTCGGTCGAGCTGACGCGGAAGGAGTTCGACCTGCTGCTGGCGCTGGCCCGACGGCCCGGCGCGGTGGTGTCGAAGCGCGAGCTGCTCGCCGAGGTGTGGGGGATGCCGTGGGGAGGTGGTGACCGGACGGTCGACGTCCATCTGTCCTGGTTGCGCCGGAAGTTGGGCGAGACCGCGGCCGCTCCGCGTTATCTGCACAGCGTTCGCGGGGTTGGCGTGAAGCTGGCCCTGCCGGATCAGGGCGGCTGACATGCGCCGCCGGATTCTCCTGCTCTCGGTCGGGATGACCACGCTGGTCGTGCTGGCCTTTGCGATTCCGTTGATGCTGCTGATGCGTTCCGCCGCCGAGGACGATGCCCTGGAACGAGCCGGTCTTCGGTTGGAGACCGTCGCGTATTACGTCGGCGATCGGGACAAGTCTGTCGAGGACATCACCGACTTCCTGGCCGAGGTGAAGACCCAGGGCCCGGGCGCGATCTCGGTCTGCCTGCACGACGGGACCGTGCTGGGGGATGCCGCGCCCGACCAGGACGACGTACTCGTTTCCGGCTCCGGCTATGGCGGCGCCGGTAAGGGCAAAGGCCCGCCGAAGTTGTCCGATACCAAGGTCAAACGGCTCGCCGGTGGTGTCGTGAAGGAGATCCAGGTCGACCGCGGCGAGAACGGCGCGGCGGTCCGGATCTACCTCACCAACGCCCAACTGCGCGAAGGCCTGGTGCCGGATCTGCTGGTGCTCGGGGCGGGCAGTCTGCTCGTCCTGCTGCTGAGCATCGCCGGCGCCGAGTTGGTCACGCGCCGCCTGACCCGTCCGCTGGAAGAGACGGCCGGTACGGCGGAACGGCTGGCCCGTGGTGAGGTCGACGCGCGCGCACCGACAACCGGTCCGGCCGAGGTCGCGAAAGTCGGTGCCGCGCTGAACGGTCTGGCCGATCGCATCGACGAGGTGATCTCGGTCGAACGCGAAGCCGTCGCGGACCTCTCCCATCGTTTGCGTACGCCGCTGACGGCCCTGCGCTTGCAGGTGGAGGCCTTACCGGATCGCGAGCGGGCCGAGGAGCTGAACACGCAGGTCAACGCGCTGGAGCGGGCGTTGACCGCGGTGATCCGGTCAGCCCGTCGTCCGCAGCGGGAGGGCCGAGTGCCGCATTGCGACGCGACCGAGGTGGCTCGGCGGCGAGCGGCGTTCTGGGCGCCGTTGTTCGAGGACCAGGGGCGGGAGTTGGTGGTCGACGTGCCGCCTGGGCCGTTGCCGGTGCGTGCTGCGCGCGAGGATCTGGCGGCGGCCATTGACGCCTTGGTGGAGAACGTTGTCGCGCATACGCCTGATGGGGTGCCGATGAGGTTGTCGGTTGCGTCTGCTCGGGTCGGCGCGTCTGGTGGTGCGCTGCTGACGGTGGCTGACGAAGGGCCGGGCATTCCGTTGGGAGCCGGCGAACGAGGCCGAAGCGACCGAGGCTCAACCGGCCTAGGCCTCGACATAGCCCGCCGCTGCGCCGAAGCCTCCGGCGGCCACCTCGTAATCCGCCCCACCCAACCCCACGCCGTAGTAGAACTCCACCTCGGCGCCCCTTAACTCTTCGCCAACCCCGCGACACGGTCGCCGCCTCCTTTCGCGCCAGCCCGACGCGGCGTTTGCTGATGGCCTTCCCTGTCGGCCCCGTCCGCAAGGTGGCGATTTCCCTTGTGGATAACGGAAATCGCCGCCTCGCAGTCTGTATAATCGCTAGTATGTTCGATAACGGTGTTGATGAGCTCGACGTGGACCAGACCCTGGACCGCGCCGCCGCCTCGCGCGCCCGCATCGCCGCCGACGAGGCCGAGTCGCTGCTGCTCGCCCTGCACTACACCGACCTCAACGCCACCGTCGACCCACCGCCGGGTGGGGAGATCGTGCCGGGAGTGGAACGGCTGCGCGTGTACGGCGGTGAAGGCTGCCCGCCGATCGCCGAATTCTGCGCCCAGGAATTCGGCTGGCGCCTCGGCATGTCCCACGGCGCCGCGGCCGCCTACCTCGGCGAAGCCCTCGCCCTACGGCACCGATTCCCCAAAACCCTCGCCCAGGTCCTGGCCGGCAACGCCGAAGCCTGGCGGGCCCGCTCGATCGCCCGCACCTGCCTATCCCTGAGTTTGGCCGCGGCCGCCATCGTCGACGCCAAGATCCACGCCATCATCAACACCGTCACCCCGTCACGGCTGAAGGTGTTCGTGAAGGCGGCCAAAATGCAAGCCGACCCCGCCAAAGCCCAAGCCGACGCCGACCTCTACGCCCGCCAACGCGGCGTCTGGCTCGGCCAATCCAACGACCACGGCACCAAATCCGTCATCGCCCGCACCGCAACCGGTGACGCGATCCGCTTCGATGCCGCCGTCGACGAACTCGCCGACATCATGGCGCAAGAGGGCGAGCCCGGCTCCCACCAGCAACTCCGCGCCAAAGCCGTCGGACTGCTGGCCGACCCCGCCGTCGCCCTGGACCTGCGCGAACACGGCCGCCGCAAAGCCCGCAAGAACGCCGCCCAGAACGCCGCAGCCCACCACAACAACAACGGCGAGCCCGGCAACGACAGCAAGGGCGGCAATGACAGCGAGTGCGGCGAACGCGGCGAGTACGGCGAACGCGGCGGACGCGGCGAGTACGGCGAACGCGGCGAATACGGCGAACGCGGCGAATACGGCGAGTACGGCGAACGCGGCGAACGCGGCGAGTACGGCGAACGCGGCGAATACGGCGAATGCGACAGCGGTGGGAAGGGCGACGCGTACGGCACCGGCAGCGAGCACGAACAGCCTTGGTACGGCACCGACAGCGACGACGACGTGCCGGTGGATCAGTTCCTCGCCGGCCTCAAGGCCCGCAACCCGAACCGCGCCCGGGCGCCACATTCGTTCTATGTGCGTATCTCGCAGGAGGCACTGGCCAGTGGTGACGGTGTCGCGTGGGTCGAGGGGATTGGTCCGCTGCTGGTGTCGCAACTGAAGGAACTCATCGGCCACGAGGCCGTGGTCCTCAAACCCGTCATCGACCTGCGCGAACCCCTCAGTGCTGACACCTATCAAGTGCCGCAGCGGATCAGGGAGTGGGTGAAACTGCGCTACCCGACGCCGATGGAGCCGTGGGCCACTGGCGAAACCACCTTCTCCACCGATCTTGATCATGTGGTGCCGTACGACAAGAACGGTCCACCGGGACAGACCAGTACACGGAACCTGTTGCCGGTGACACGCACGCCACACCGGGCGAAAACCCACGGTGGCCTGCGTAATGCGCTGCTGCCTGACGGCAGCGTCGAATGGACCACCCCGCGCGGCGCCCGGTACCTGGTCGACCACACCGGCACCTACTACCTCGGCCAGGTCAACCTCACCACCGGCGAACTCACCCCACCAAAGCAGAACGGAGCCAAGCCCACTGGCAAGTACACGAACAAGACCACCAACACGACCACCAACACGACCACCAAGACGATCGGCGGGAAGAAGGGGCGAAAGAAGAATGCCAACACTCGCCTGACCCGAATCGGCCTTACCCCAGAGGAGTTGCCCGATGACTGTGCTTAACGAGCGTGCCGGTGCGCCTGGCGATGCGGTCGCCGCCATGAATCGAGCCAACTGAAAGTGGGCGTTCAGGCAGTTCTCAGGGGAACTTGATGCTGGCTTGAGGGTTTGCTGAGGTCCGCCTGACGTGGCCGGCGCGAGGGTTGGCGCATGGTCAATCATGCGGAGGATGCTCAGGTCGTTCGGGCGCGGTGGTTGCGGCGTTCGGCGGCGACGGCGGTAGCGACGGCCGTGATCGGGATCGGCGGGACCGGGCTCGCGGTGGCGGTGCTGACCGGCCGGCAGGCGATCGGTAGCGGGACCGGATCGGACGGGACGTCGAGTACGTCTAGTACGTCTGATACCGACTCGGGTGAGGCCGCCGGGTCCACGTCCAGTACTGCTGCTAGTGCCGGTTCGACCGATAGCCAGAGCGAGGGCGGGCTGGGGCAGGCCGAGCAGGACCAGCCGGCCCAGGGTGGGAGCAACGGCTCATGACCGCCGAGACGTCGATCTCGAAGACCAGAGCCCGGAAAGGGCGAGCCGTCGAGACATCAACCCTGAAAGCCGGGACTGGGCGAGTTCCGTCGAGTCGGGGTGGGAAGGGAGAGCGGGTGGTTGGGACGCGGGGGTGGGAGGCGTGGAGTTGTCAGGTTCGGGTGACTGTTGATGATCCGGAGGTGGTTGGCGCTTGTGCGGGCACGTTGAAGGCGATGATGGATCGGGTGGAACGGGCGTCGAGCCGGTTCCTGCCGGACTCCGAGTTGTCGGTGGTCAACGGGCGCGCGGGCATGATGGTGCCGGTTTCGCGGCTGCTGGTCGACATGGTGGACGTGGCGTTGGTTTCCGCGTCGATGAGCGGGGGTGCGGTTGATCCGACGGTTGGCGCGGCCGTTATCTCGGCTGGGTATGACGCTGACATCGAGCTGGTACGTCGCCGCCGGGCGCTTGCGCCGGGGCGTGGGCCTGGTGAGGTGGCGCGGGCGGTGCCGGGGTGGCGGCAGGTTCGGCTGGACCGGAAGCTTGCGCGGATTGGCGTACCGCCTGGGGTGACGCTTGACCTTGGTGCAATCGGTAAGGCCTGGACGGCGGATCGGGCGGCGACGGTACTCGCCGAGCGATACGGATGCGCCGTACTGGTGGAGATCGGTGGTGACCTTCGGGCGGCGGGCGAGTCTCGGGAGCCATGGGTAATCGAGGTTGCCGAGCGGGCCGGGGATGAGGGTACGGCGGTGACGCTTGCGCATGGCGGGCTCGCCACGTCGACCACGACCGTGCGGAAGTGGGCTACCGGGCATCACCTGATCGATCCGCGTACCGGGCGGCCGGCTGAGGGTCCTTGGCGAACGGCGAGTGTGTGGGCGCCGACGGCTGTGCGGGCGAACACCTTTAGTACGGCGCTCGTCGCGACAGGGGATGCGGCCCTCGGACGGTTGACCTTGGCTGGTCATCCCGCCCGGCTGGTTGGGCAGGACGGCGAGATCTTCGAACTCGCTGGCTGGCCCACTCGGAACAAGGCCGCCTCATGACGCCCCGCGCCGAGCAGCAGGGGGTCCGCGAATGACGCTTTGGTATTTGGCGCGGGCGGCCGGGGTGATGGCGTTGGTGTTCTTCACGGTGTCCGCGGCGCTTGGCGCGTTAGGGGCTGCGGGCAACAATCCGGGTAGACGGTTCCTGCTGCAGTATGTGCATCGTTCGGCGGCGGTCACCGGGCTGGTGCTGATTGCCGCTCACGTGGCGGCGGTGGTTGCCGATAGCAACGTTCAGATCAGTCTGTCGGTGTTGGTCTGGCCGTTCGGGTCCGGCTACCGGCCCGTCGCGATGGCGATCGGAGTGCTCGCCTTGTACGGGTTGGTGCTCGCGGCAGTCGTTGGCGCGGCACGCGGGCGGATGGCGCGGTCGGAAGGCCTCACCAAGTGGTGGCGCGGGGTCCACCTCGTCGCGGCTGCCGGGTGGGTGCTGTCGGTCGGGCACGGACTTTTGGCCGGGACCGATGCCGGCACGTGGTGGATGTTCGCCGTCAACGTGGGATGCGTGCTGACCGTCGCCGCGGCCGTGGCGTTCCGGCTCAGGCATCGAACCGCCCAAACCCGCACGACATTCCGAACAGCGCCCGTGTTGGTGCAGAGATGAGGGGCGTGATGGATATGACCAGGGTGATCGGGCCGGCGAGATTGCTGGGCGAAGTCGAGGGGCCGATGCCTGAGCTGACTCGCGCGGCGTACCAGGAATTGGTGGCGGCCGTCGGGTTGCGCGGTCGGGGTGGTGCCGGGTTCCCGGTGTCGGTGAAGCTCGCCGATCTGCCGGCCGACGGTAGTTCCGCCGTGGTGGTGAACGGGTCCGAAAGCGAGCCGATCAGCCGCAAGGATCGCCTGCTGATGACCATGGCGCCGCATCTGGTTCTCGACGGCGCGATCGGCATTGCCAAGGCCCTCCGCGCCCCGCTGGTCATCGTCTCGGTGCACGACCCGGCGGCCGCCGCGGCAATGCGAGCAGCCGCCACATCCCGATCCGCCGCAGCCCGATCCGCCGCAGCCCGATCCGCCGCAGCCCGGTCCGCCGCAGCCCGGTCCACAGAAGCGAGACTCGATATCCGCGTCGACGAGTCGCCCGGCCGGTTCGTAGCGGGCGAGGCGCGGGCAGTCTTGCGGGGGCTTGAAGGCGGAAAGGCGGTTCCGCCAGGGCGGCGTACGTTGCCGAGCCGGAAGGGATACCAGGGTCGGCCGACCTTCCTCTCGAACGTCGAGACGTTCGCCCAGATCGCCGTACTCGCCCGTCTGGGCGCGCGGGAATACGCTCGCACGGGTCTCGCGGCCGAGCCCGGCACCCAGCTCCTCACGATCGCGGGCGACGTCGAACGTCCCGGCGTGATCGAGGTGCCCACCGGCGTACCGCTCGACACGATCTTGGCCGCATCCGGTGCCGCGACAGGCAGTACGACGTTGCTCGGCGGGTATCACGGGATCTGGCTGCCGCGTACCGAAGGCGTGCTGCTGAGTCGTACGGTCAAGGAGATCCCGCTTGGCGCGGGAATCGTGCTCGCGCTCGGGCCGGACACCTGCCCACTCGGCGAGGTTCATCGCGTCGCGCAATGGCTGGCGGATCAGTCGGCCAAGCAATGCGGTCCGTGCGTGTTCGGCCTCGGCGCGATCGTCGACGACTTCGGCCGGCTGCTCGCGGGCGACCCGAACGGCTGGCACGACGCCCGCCGGCACCTCGGCCTGGTCGACGGGCGCGGGGCGTGCGCGCATCCGGACGGCGCGGCGAGGTTCCTGGCGTCAGCGCTCGACGCGTTCGGCGACGACGTCCGCGACCACCTCGGCACGGGCTGCGGCCGCCCGGTCCGAGGCGTCCTCCCGGTCCGAGGCGTCCTCCCGCTCGGCGGCGGCCAGCAGCTGCGGAACCGCCCAGTCACGGCGTACGGCGCCAGCCTGGGAGGTTCGCGATGAGGCTCGACATCGATTGGACGCGATGTGACGGCCACGGCCTCTGCGCAACCCTCCTGGCCGGCAAGGTCACGCTGGACGACTGGGGGTTCCCGGTCATACCGCGCGGCGAGATCGCCAAGGCCGACGTACCGCACGCTCGCCGAGCGGCCGCCGCCTGCCCAGCCCTCGCCCTGCGGCTCAAAGGAACCGGCGGGTAACCAAAAAGCGCCGACCAAAATTAAGCCGTAGGCAAAAGTTAAGGACCGTCCCGGCATCACACCAGTGACACGAGAGGACTAGTCTCGGAGGTGGGCGCACAAGGGCGTACGCCCCGGCGCCGGGCGCCGCGGTTTCGCGTGGAGACGAGTGGGGATGCAGAACAAGCTGGACGTTCTGAAGGCGGACGTTCTGGGCAAGGCGGTGGTGGCTGGAGCACACCTGCACGAGAAGAGTGAGAAGGCGGTAGACCCCGCCAAGCTCACCACCTTCCTCGAGAGGTACTACCGCTACGTGGCGGCGGAGGACATCTGCCGTCGTCAGCCGACCGACGTGCTGGGGGCGGCGCGACACCATTACCGGTCGGCGGGGCACCGGCCACAGGGCACCGCGAAGGTGCAGGTCTTCACCCCGACCGTGGAAGAGCACGGCTGGTCCGCGAACGGGCACACCGTGGTCGAGATCGTCGTCGACGACATGCCGTTCCTGGTCGACTCGGCCTCCATGGTGATCGCCGACAACGGCATCGCGCTGCACCTGCTGGTGCACCCGCAGTTCGTGGTCCGCCGCGATATCGCCGGCGCGCTGCAAGAGGTCATCGCCGATGAGACGGCCGCAGCGGACGGGCACGACCTGGTCCGCGAGAGCTGGATGCACCTCGAGATCGATCGCATCCCCGACCTCGCCGAGCACCGTCGCCTCGAGGAAAACCTGAGCCGCGTGCTGAACGACGTCCGCGAGGCCGTCGAGGACTGGCCCAAGATGCACGACAAGGCCGTCGCGATCGCGGCCGGCCTGGTCGCGTCCGAGCTGCCGGTCGACGACACCGAGGTCGAGGAGACCCAGGAGCTACTCGAGTGGCTCGCCGACGAGCACTTCACGTTCCTCGGTTACCGCGAATACGCGTTCACGATGGAGGGC
Organism: Kribbella sp. NBC_01245; assembly: GCF_036226525.1. Lineage (NCBI taxonomy): Bacteria > Bacillati > Actinomycetota > Actinomycetes > Propionibacteriales > Kribbellaceae > Kribbella > Kribbella sp. NBC_01245. Next base: position 3,951,160 of record NZ_CP108487.1, on the reverse strand, counting down.
GACCAGGGCATCCTGCGCGGCGTCCCCGGCACCGGCCTCGGCATCCTGCGCCGCGACTCGAAACAAGGCGAGAACGCCGGCCTGCTGCCGCCCGAGGTCAGCGCGAAGGCTCGGGAGAAGAAGCTCCTGATCCTCACGAAGGCCAATTCGCGCTCGACCGTGCACCGGTCGTCGTACCTGGACTATGTCGGCATCAAGACCTTCGACGAGAACGGTGAGCCCGTCCGCGAGCAGCGGTTCATCGGCCTGCTCGCCTCCACGGCGTACACCGAGAGCGTTATGCAGGTGCCGGTGCTGCGGCGCAAGGCGTTCGACCTGTTCCGGCTGACCGGGTTCGAGGCGAACAGCCACAGCGGCAAGGGCTTGCTCGACGTGCTCGAGACGTACCCGCGCGACGAGCTGCTGCAGGCTCCCGTCGAGGACCTGCTGCCGATCGTCCAGACCGTGCTGCACCTGCAGGAGCGGCGCGCGGTCAAGCTGTTCATCCGCCGCGACGTCTACAACCGCTACCTGTCCTGCCTGGTCTACCTGCCGCGTGACCGCTACACCACCGCGGTCCGGCTCAAGATGCAGGAGATCCTCAAGGACGCGATCGGCGCGGACTCGGTCGACTACGCCGCCCATGTGACCGAGTCGGTCTTGGCGCGGGTGCACTTCGTCGTCCGGATGAAGCAGGGCCAGACGGTCGGCGAGTACGACGCGGAGGACCTCGAGCGCCAGGTGATCGAGACCACCCGGGCCTGGGAGGACGACTTCGCCGCGGCATTGCACGACGAGGTCGGGGATGTCGCGGCGACGAAGCTGACCAGGTTGTACGGCGACTCCTTCGGGCAGGCGTACAAGGAAGACTTCCGGGCCGAGGTGGCCGTCGCGGACGTCTGCAAGCTCAAGGACCTGCCGGCCACGGACGGCCTGGCGATGTCGCTCTACTCGCCGATCGATGCCGAGGGCAACGAGAAACGGTTCAAGCTGTACCGGACCGGCTCGTCGCTGTCGTTGTCGCAGGTGCTGCCGAAGCTGACGCATATGGGTGTCGAGGTGATCGACGAGCGGCCGTACGAGTTCCGCCGCGCCGACGGCACCACGGCGTACATCTATGATTTCGGGCTGCGCGCGCCGGAGACCGAGGAAGTGCACGAGGATCTGCGGCAGCTCTTCTCGGAGACGTTCCAGGCGGTCTGGGACGGCCGCGCCGAGAGCGACAACCTGAACGCGCTGGTGGTGAAGGGATTCCTCACCTGGCGGCAGGTCTCGGTGCTGCGCGCGTACCAGAAGTACATCCGCCAGGGCGGTACGCCGTTCAGCCAGGACTACATCGAGAACAGCTTCCTGGCCCACGTCGATATCGCGGCGTTGCTGGTCAAGCTGTTCGAGACGAGGTTCGACCCGGCGCTGGGTGCGGCCGACGACTCGGCCAGAGAGGCCGCCGCCGGCCAGCTGGTCAAGGAGATCAACGCCGCGCTCGACACGGTGAAGTCGCTGGACGAGGACCGCATCCTCCGGTCGTACCTGACCGCGATCAAGGCCACCCTGCGGACGAACTACTTCCAGCCCGGCCCCGACGGCCAGGACCGTGGCTACATCTCGTTCAAGCTCGACCCGAAGGCCATTCCGGATCTGCCCGAGCCCCGCCCGGCGTACGAGATCTTCGTCTACTCGCCACGCGTCGAAGGTGTGCACCTGCGCTTCGGCGCGGTCGCGCGAGGTGGTCTGCGCTGGTCGGACCGGCGCGAGGACTTCCGGACCGAGGTGCTCGGTCTGGTCAAGGCGCAGATGGTGAAGAACTCGGTGATCGTGCCGGTCGGTGCGAAGGGCGGCTTCTACGCCAAGCAACTGCCCGAGCCGGGCCCGGACCGCAATGCCTGGATGGAAGAGGGCATCGCCTGCTACAAGACCTTCATCTCGGGTCTGCTCGACATCACCGACAACATCGTCGGCGACAAGATCGTGCCGCCGGCCGATGTGGTCCGGTACGACTCCGACGACGCGTATCTGGTGGTCGCGGCCGACAAGGGCACGGCGACGTTCTCCGATATCGCGAACGGTGTCGCCAAGGAGTACGGCTTCTGGCTGGGTGACGCGTTCGCCTCGGGTGGTTCGGTCGGCTACGACCACAAGGCGATGGGTATCACCGCGCGTGGTGCCTGGGAGTCGGTCAAGCGGCACTTCCGCGAGATGGGGCACAACTGCCAGGCCGAGGACTTCACCGTCGTCGGGATCGGCGACATGTCGGGTGACGTGTTCGGCAACGGCATGCTGTTGTCGGAGCACATCCGGCTGGTGGCCGCGTTCGACCACCGGCACATCTTCCTGGACCCGACGCCCGATGCCGCCAAGTCGTACGCCGAGCGCCGGCGCTTGTTCGACCTGCCGCGGTCTTCCTGGGCGGACTACGCGCCCGAGCTGATCTCGAGTGGTGGCGGTATCTACCCGCGCACGGACAAGGCAATCCCGATCTCGGCCGAGGTGGCGCAGGCGCTCGGGCTGGAGAGCCAAGTCAACTCGATGACGCCCGCCGAGCTGATGCAGGCCATCTTGAAGGCGCCGGTCGATCTGTTCTGGAACGGCGGTATCGGCACGTACGTGAAGGCGGCAGCCGAGACGCACGCGGATGTCGGTGACAAGGCCAACGACGCGATCCGGATCAACGGTGCCCAGTTGCGCGCCAAGGCGGTCGGTGAGGGCGGCAACCTGGGTCTGACCCAGCTCGGCCGGATCGAGTACGCCGCGACCGGTGGCCGGATCAACACCGACTTCATTGACAACGTCGCCGGGGTGGACACCTCCGACCACGAGGTCAACATCAAGATCCTGCTGGACAAGGTCGTCGCGGATGGCGATCTGACCGAGAAGCAGCGCAACGATGTGATCGCGTCGATGACCGACGAGGTCGCGGACCTGGTGCTGAAGAGCAACTACCGGCAGAACATCGCCCTGGCCAACGCGACCGCCCAGGCCCCGGCTCTGCTGCACGTGCATCAGGACTGGGTACGGCGGCTGGAGCGTCAGGGGCTGCTCGACCGGGAGCTCGAGTTCTTGCCGAGTGTCGCGGAGTTCAAGCGGCGTAAGGCGGACGGGCGTGGGCTCACCGCGCCTGAGTTGTCCGTGCTGATCGCCTACACGAAGATCGTGCTCGAGTCGGAGCTGCTGAAGACCTCGCTGCCGGACGACGAGTACCTGAAGTCGAAGCTGGTCAGCTATTTCCCGAAGGTGATCCAGGAGCGGTTCGCCGAGCCGATGCTGGCGCACCAGCTGCGCCGGGAGATCATCGTCACCCAGGTGGTGAACGAGTTCGTCAACTCTTCCGGTATCACCGCGTTCCACCGGCTCTCGCTGGAGACCGGCGGTTCGGTCGAGGACGTCGTCCGGGCGAACCTCGCCGCCAGCAGGATCTTCGCGCAGCCGGATCTGCTGGCCCGGAACGCCGAATTGGACAACGTTGTCGACGCCGAAACGCAGAGCCGGATGCGGCTGGAGACCCGCACACTGGTCGAGCGCGCGACTCGTTGGCTCGTCAGCAATCGACGGCCACCGGTCGATATCGCCGAACTGGTCGACCACTTCGGTCCGGGGATCGCGACGGTCAAGGACGCTCTGCCCGATCTGCTGCGTGGACGCGAGCTCGCGTTGTTCGAGCAGCGCCGGGAGAACCTGATGGCCAAGGGCGTCGGCGCGGAATTCGCCACCAGGATCGCGATCCTGCCCCCGGCGTACGCCGCGCTCGGCATCGTCGAGACCTCGGCCCGCGACGGTCTCGACGTACTCGAAGTGGCACGGGTCCACTTCGCACTGGGCGAACGCCTGCAGCTGGGCGTCTTCCTGGAGCGGATCATCGCGCTGCCGCGCAGTGACCGGTGGCAGACGATGGCGCGGGCGGCGTTGCGGGACGACCTGCACGCCGTACATGCGAGGTTGACCGCTCAAGTGCTTGCCAGCACGGATTCCCAGCTGGAGTCGGAGGAGCGCGTGATCGCCTGGCAGGACCTCAATGCGACCGCGTTGCAGCGGGCTTCCACCATGATGGAGGAGATCGTCGAGACCGACGGCCCGGAACTGGCCCACCTCTCGGTCGGCCTCCGACTGGTCCGCACCCTGCTGGACAACCCTGCGTAAGCCTCCCATGATGTCCGGATGAACACCGTCCAGGTCACCGTCGACAGATCCAGTCGAACGCCGTTGCACGTCCAGCTCGCGCAGCAACTCGAAGCCGCGATCACCGGAGGTGACCTGCCGGTCGGCTCACGCCTGAGCAACGAGGTCGACCTCGCCGAGGCGTATGGCCTGAGCCGTCCAACGGTTCGCCAGGCCATCGCCCGGCTGGTCGACCAGGGTCTGCTGGTGCGCAAGCGCGGTGTCGGCACCCAGGTCGTCGGCAATGCCGGCCAGGTCCGCCGTTCGCTCGAACTCACGAGCTTGTACGACGACCTGGCCGCGACCAACCGCAAACCCGAGACCGAAGTGCTCTGGCTCGGGCCGGTCGGCGCTACCGCGGACGTGGCGACAGCCCTGCAATGCGAACAGGGCGACCGGGTCCTGCGGATCGAGCGTCTGCGCCGCGCCGATGGCGAACCGCTCGCCATCATGCGGAACTGGCTGCCGACCGAGGTGCTCGACACCGACGCCGCCACCCTCGCCGCCAACGGCCTTTACGAGTTGCTCCGCGCGGAAGGCGTCCGGTTGAAGGTGGCCCACCAGACCATCTCGGCCCTGCCCGCGACCGCCGAACAGGCCCGCCTCCTCGGCGAACAGCCCGGCGCACCGCTCCTGGCCACCACCCGCATCACGTACGACGACCACGGCCGCGCGGTGGAGTACGGCTCCCACCTGTTCCGGGCGTCGCGCTACGCCTTCGAGCACACCCTCGTCCACCGCTGATCTTTGGTGTGACACATTTCGGGGTTCATGGCGTCTAAGGGGTTGTAAGACCCCGACGGAGAGGCGCCGATGAGACCGACGACGGACTTCGAGGAGTTCGCGGTGGCGAGAACACCGCAGCTCTTCCGTACGGCCTGGTTGCTGACCGGTGACCGCCATCAGGCCGAGGACCTGGTGCAGGAGACGCTGGCGCGCATGTTCCGGGCGTGGAAGGGCATCGACCGGGTGGAGAACCCGGGAGCCTACGCGCAGACCGTACTGGCCCGGACCTTCATCACCCAGCGGCGGCGGCGGAGTTCGACCGAGCGGCCAACCGCGGAGCTGCCGGAACAGGCGAGTGGTGAGGTCGATCAGGCCCTGCGGGTATCCCTGCAGGCCGCGCTGGCCGAGCTCAGCCCGCTGGATCGTGCCGTGCTGGTGCTGCGGTTCTTCGAAGATCGCAGCGTCGAACAGGTCGCGCGTGATCTCGGCAAGAGCTCCGGCGCCATCCGCAACCGCACCTCCCGCGCCCTGACCAAGCTGCGCGACGTGCTCGGTGCGGATGCCTTCCACCTCAGCCTCTCCTGACCAGACCTGATGACAGAGGGAAGACCATGACCGACATCTCCGACCTGATGCGCCGGGCCACCGACGGCCTCGCACCCGAATCACCCGATCTGGTCCAGCGTGGAATGGCTCAGGGCCTGCGAATGCGCCGCCGCCGTACCGTGCTGGTCTCCGCGGCAGCCGCCGGCGCAGTGATCGCCACGGCGGGCTTCGCGGTCGCCGTCCAGTCCATCGGCCCGGGCAACACCGCCCCTGGTGGGGTGCAGGTGGCGGGCCAGACGACCGCCAAGCCCACGCCTCGGCCGACTGCCACCAAGCCGACGACCAAACCCTGGCAGCCGAGGTTCGCCCTCAATACCTTGCGGAAGGTGCTGCCTGCTGAGGTCAAGACCAGCGACCCGCACGTCTGGGGGGAAAAGGGCGACTTCAACGGCGGCAGCTGGACGATCGACGATGGCGGTGGCCTAGCCGAGGTCAACGCGATGATCGCGCGGCACAGCTTGAAGAACTGCACGGACGACGACCTTCCCGCGTCCTGCCGGAAGCTGGCCGACGGCACCTTGGTGGTCTCGAGGAAGCTCGAACCGAGCTACGGGCCGGGTGACCCGCGAGACGTAGGCGTCGTCGCGAACAGCGTTGAGGTCTATCGCCCAGACGGGCTCAGGGTGAACATTATGGCCTTCAACTCCGTCGACGAGAAGGACAGCCCCAAGACCCGCGCTCTCCCGCCGTACACGGTCGAGCAACTCACCACCATGGCCCGCAAACCCGCCTGGGCCCCAGCCCTCGCCATCCTCAACCCCCCGGCCAAGCCGGCGAAATAGCGCCACCCACCCGTCCGGAGAGCCGCCCAAGGTGGTTCTCCGGATGTTGGGTGACGGGAGGGTTATCCACAGGGTGGCGATCGTGACTGGCTGTAGAGGGGTGGTCACTGAGAGGATGTACCCGTCAGGCGCTGGGGAGGCCCGAGCAGACGGGGGAGACGATGACCGCGGAGAGAGTTGCCGCTCGCCGGCCGGGGTGGAGCAGTGCGATCGAGCTGATCGACGCCCAGGTGCGCGACGTGGTTCGCCGCGAGGGCATCGACCCACTGCGTGATCCGGGCGCGGTGAAGGCGATCGTCACGTCGGTCGTGAAGGAGTACGACGAGCGCAGTCTGACCGGGCTGGTGCCGCCTATCGAGGACGCCGACTCCGTACATCGCGAGGTGCACGACCGGGTCGCGGGGTTCGGGCCGTTGCAGCGTTATCTGGATGACCCGGAAATTGAGGAGATCTGGATCAACGAGCCGTCCCGGGTGTTCATCGCCCGCGGTGGGCGGCACGAGTTGACCACCACGGTGCTGACCGAGGAGGAGGTCGGCGACCTGGTCGAGCGGATGCTGAAGACCACCGGGCGCCGGATCGACGTGTCCCAGCCGTTCACCGACGCACGTCTCCCCGACGGCAGCCGGGTGCACGTTGTGCTCGGCGGTATCACCAATCGTCATCCGGCGATCAACATCCGCAAGTTCACCGTGCGCGCGACCCGGCTGGCGGATCTGGTCGCGCTCGGTTCGCTCACGCCGCACGCGGCCGCCGTACTGGAGGCCTCGGTCGCGGTCGGGCTGAACGTGCTCGTTTCGGGTGGCACGCAAGCCGGTAAGACCACCATGCTGAACGCGCTGGCCGGTTCCATCCCTGGCAGTGAGCGGGTGATCAGTTGCGAGGAGGTCTTCGAGATCCGGCTGCCGATCCCCGACTGGGTGCCGATGCAGACGCGGCAGGCTGGGCTCGAGGGCACTGGTGAGATCCGGCTCCGCGACCTGGTCAAGGAGTCGCTGCGGATGCGCCCGTCCCGGCTGATCGTCGGTGAGGTTCGAGGTGAGGAGTGCCTGGATCTGCTCCTGGCGTTGAACAGTGGTCTGCCTGGGATGTGCTCGTTGCATGCGAACTCGGCTCGCGAGGCGCTGAACAAGATGTGCACTTTGCCCTTGCTCGCCGGGGAGAACATCGGCTCCCGCTTCGTGTTGCCGACCGTGGCTGGCTGCATCGATCTCGTCGTCCATCTCGATATCGCGGCCGATGGACACCGCCGGGTCCGCGAGATCGTCGCGGTCAGCGGTCGTATCGAGGAGCAGACGATCGAGACCGAGAGCCTTTTCAGTACGGTCGAGGGCAGGCTCGTCCGGGCGGAGGGCCAGTTGCCCCATCCGGAGCGGTTCCAGCGCGCGGGATACTCGCCACACTCGCTGCTGGCCGATCGGCGGGGAGTGGCGCGTTGATCGGCTTGCTGCTCGGGCTGTTCCTCGGGGTCGGCCTGCTGCTGATCGCCTGGTCATTCGTGGTGCCGCCGTCGCCCGGCCCGCGGACTGATGGCCGATTGACCTCGGCCAGTCGCGAGCTGCTCGCCGAGGCCGGCGTCGAGGGCGTCACGCCTGGGGCCTTCATCGGGGTCTGCGCGATGGCCGGGTTGACCGGATTCCTGCTGATGTTCGTCGTATCGGGCGCGCTGCCGATCGGCCTGGTCTTCGGCGTACTCGCTGGCGGCGGTCCGGTGACGTTGCTCAAGGGTCGCGTACGTCGTCGCCGGGCCGAATTCCGTGAGCTTTGGCCGGACGTGGTGGACAACATCGCCTCCGCCGTACGGGCCGGGCTCTCGTTGTCGGAGGCTCTCGCGCAGGTTGGGGATCGCGGGCCGTTGCCGTTGCGGGAGCCGTTCCGCCGGTTCGGCGCGGATTACGCCTCGACCGGGCGGTTCGCGGAATCGCTCGACCGGTTGAAGGCGCGGTTGGCCGATCCGGTTGGCGATCGGGTGGTCGAGGCCTTGCGGATTGCTCGCGAGGTAGGCGGTGGCGACCTCGGGCGGTTGCTGCGCTCGCTCTCGACGTTCCTGCGCGACGACGCGCGGACCAGATCCGAGCTGGAGGCTCGCCAGTCCTGGTCGATCAACGGCGCCCGGGTCGCGGTCGCGGCGCCGTGGCTGGTGCTGGCGATGCTCTCGTTCCAGGGCGAGGTGATCCGGCGCTACAACTCACCTGCCGGAGCCGTCGTGATCGGTATTGGGGCCGTTCTCTGCCTATTGGCGTACCGCGTGATGCTGCGGATCGGCCGACTACCCGAGCCCGAGCGGGTGCTGCGATGAGCCCGTGGTGGTTGGGCGGATCGCTCGGCACGTTATTCGGCATCGGCCTGCTGCTCGTCGTACGACGCGTGCCATTCCTGCACAAGCCGTCGGTCGACGACCGGATCAGCCCGTACCTGCGGGATCTCAGTGGGCCCGAAGTCTTCGTCGGGGTGACCAGTTCGTCCTCGCCGTTCCACGCGTTGATGCGGTTGTTCGAGCCGTCGCTGCGCAATGGGGCCAGGCGGTTGGAGCGCCTGCTGGGTGGTGCGGCGTCGGTGCGAAAACGGCTCGCGCGAGCCGGAATCGACCGTGGCGTTGAGGAATTCCGGATCGAGCAGGTCCTCTGGGGTGCGGCCTTCTTCGGTATCGCCCTGGTCATGTCGTTGATCGCGCTGACCGCGGGCAAGGGCAATCCGCTCGGCCTGATCATCTTCTGCGCGGTGGCCGGGGTGCTCGGCGTGCTCTCACGCGACACCTATCTGACGTCCCAGGTCCGTCGGCGCGAGCGGCGCCTGCTGGCCGAGCTGCCGACCGTGGCCGAGATGCTCGCGCTGGCGGTCGCTGCCGGTGAGGGTCCGGCCGCGGCGCTCGACCGGGTAGCGCGATCGAGCCGGGGCGAGCTGGCGCAGGAGCTTCAGCGCGTGCTGGCAGAAACCCGTGCGGGGGAGTCGCTGGTCCGCGCACTCGACGCCCTGGCCGATCGGACCGGGTTGGTGGCGCTGTCCCGCTTCGCCGATGGGCTAGCCGTTGCGCTGGAGCGAGGCACGCCGCTGGCCGACGTACTGCGGGCCCAGGCGGGCGACATTCGCGAGGCGAACCGCCGGGAGCTGATCGAGAACGGCGCCCGTCGCGAGGTCGCGATGATGGTGCCGGTGGTGTTCCTCGTTCTGCCCGTGACCGTGGTTTTCGCGTTCTTCCCCGGCGCTGTCGGGATTCGGCTGATGGCCGGTTAGGCAAGGAGAGATCGAGATGTCACTGCTGATGACGAGACTGCTGGTGGGCCTCAAGCTGGCCCTGTTCCCGGCACCCCGGCGCGAGCGCGGCGACGTACCCGGCTGGGTACTGATCACCGTAATGACGGCCGGCCTGGTAGCCGGCCTCATCGCCTTCGTCGGCCCCGAACTGCAATCCATGCTCCGCCGAGCCCTAGACGCTGTCACCAAAGCCGGCAACTAAGCCATGTCCGGCCGTAGGTGCCGTGGGTGCTGTCTGGGCGATCGCGGTCGGGGTGAGCGTGGATCGGCCGTGGTCGACTTCGTGCTGGTCTCGTTACTAGTCGTCCCGCTCTTCGTCGGCCTGCTCCAACTCGGCCTCTACCTATACGTGCGCAACACCATCGCAGCCGCCGCCTCGGAAGGCGCCCACTACGCGGCCGTCATCGACCGAGACGCGTCCGACGGCGAATTCCGCACCCGCTCACTCATCGGCGGTGTCGTACAAGATGAACTGATCGACGACATCCGCGCCGAGGCGATCGACCTCAACGGCCAACCCGCCGTTCGCGTCGTCGTAAACGCGCACATGCCGCCACTAGGGCTGTGGGGACCGGGCCTCGCCTTCACCGTCCGCGGCCACGCCATCAAGGAGACCGGCCAATGACGGCCCGCGCCTCGAAGGAGACCGGCCAATGACGGTCCGCCGTCGGGATGAGCGGGGTACGGCCGTCGTCGAGTTCTCGTGGCTCGCGATCTTGTTGCTGGTGCCGCTGATCTACGTACTGCTCGCGGTCTTCGACGTGCAACGAGCGTCGTACGGCGCGACCGCCGCGACGCGGGCTGCCGGGCGCGCCTTCATCATCGGACCTGACGAGAGCGGCGTGGCCGAATCGCGGGAGCGCGCCTTCGAAGCGGCCCGCCTCGCGATGGCCGACCAGGGCATGGACCTGGCGCGCGAACAACTGGCCATCACCTGCTCACCGGCCTGCCTTGAGCCTGGATCGACGGTGACGGTGGTGTTGTCGACTTCCGTGCCGCTGCCGCTCATTCCGGACTTCATCGGCGACGATCGACCCGCCGTACAGATCAAGTCCGAGCACACCGAGTCATACGGCGACTATCGCGAATCAAAGGCCGACCGATGACCCGCCATCCCGCGCGCCCTGCCCGGCCTGTGCGTCCTGACAGTCCTGACCGTCTTGCGTGTCCTACCCGTCCCGGCCGTCCTGCGCGTGGTGCCCGTCTTGCGCGTGGACGGGATGAGCGGGGACAGATGACCGTGCTGATCATCGGTTTCGCAGCCGTCGTACTGCTGATGGTCGCCGTAGTCACGGATATCTCGAAGGCCTTCCTAGTACGGCGCGACCTCGACGCCACGGCAGACGGCGCCGTACTAGCCGCCGCCAACGGCCTCGCCCTCCACCGCGACCAGACCGGCGCCACCGCCGAGATCGACCTCGACGAGGCGACCCGCCTGACCGGCGAATACCTCGAAGCAGTCAACGCGGAATCAACGTTCGACGGCCTGACCTGGTCCACCACGGTCGACGGCCAAACGGTCATCGTCACACTGACCTCAACCGTCGACCTGCCCTTCGAACCACCCGGCTGGGACACCACCCCGGAGATCACCTCAAACGCCGCCGCCATCATCCGCCTCAACTGACCCCCAACTCCTGCTGAGCCTCCCTCCGGCTGAACCTCCGGTCTCGGCTGCCCGCCCGCCTCAGCTACTTGCCCCAGCTGCCCGCCTCGACTGAGCTCCTCCCTCGCCCCAGGCTGAGTCGTCCCATCTTGGCTGCGACGCGCCCTCGCTGAACCCCCGTCTTGGCTAGGCGGTAAGTCGGACGGTTCGTCTTCTTGAATATGGCATACAACATAGTTACCCTTCGGTAATCCGCGTGAAGGGCTTAGGGAGGTGTGCGTGGTGAATGCGCGTAGGGGCAATAGTCGTGAGCGGATGGTGTTGAGTGCGGCGGCGCTGTTGGGTGAGTTCGGCGCCAGTGGGACCAGCATCGATCGGGTGCTTGAGCACAGCGGGGCGCCTCGTGGATCGGTGTATCACCACTTTCCCGGCGGTCGGGCGCAGTTGATCGACGAGACGGTGGCGTACGCCGGGGACTTCATCGCGGGGATGATCGAGACTGGCACGCAGGCCGATGATCCGGTGGAGGGTATCGACGCGTTCTTCGCGGTCTGGCGGGAGCGGTTGCTCAAGAGTGACTTCCGGGCCGGCTGCCCGATCGTGGCGGTGGCGGTGGAGGCGAACGATGATGCTCCGCAGTTGGCTCGTTCTGCGGCCGCGGTGTTCGCTCGGTGGCAGGACGCGCTTGTGGTTCTGTTCGTGCGGAATGGGCTGTCAGCCGAGCGAGGTAAGCGGCTGGCCGCGTTCGTCCTCGCGGCGATCGAGGGGGCCGTGGTCATGTGCCGAGCTGAGCGGAGTATCGCCCCCTTGGAAGCTGCCGCCGGCGAGATCCGCGACCTCCTGCTGCACGCCCTAGCCAACGCCCGCGCCGATCAAGACGCCCGGCCAGATCGCGGCGCCGAAACAAAGTAAGGCGACCGAGCAAAGCAAGGCGAACGAGCTAAGCAAGAATTCCCTGCAGAACAAGGAGTGTGAGTATGACGGCTATTGATTTCGCGTCGTTGTCTGGGCTGGAGCTGATGCGGTGGGTGCAGACGGAGCGGCCGGCTGATATTCCGTCCATTGGGCGGTTGCTTGGTATGCGTTTTGATGAGGTTGAGCACGGCCGCGTTGTCATCTCGCTCGATACTCGTCCGGACTTTGCGAATCCGCTCGGTACGGTCCATGGCGGTATTGCGGCGACTCTGCTGGACTCCGCTCTCGGGTGTGCGGTGCATACGACGTTGGCGGCCGGTGTTGGCTATACGACGTTGGAGCTCAAGGTGAATTACATCCGCACGGCGCAGACCAACGGGCAGACCCTTACCGCGACTGGCACTGTCATTCACGCCGGGCGTCGTACCGCGACTGCAGAGGGCAAAGTCCTTGATGAGCAAGGGAAATTGATCGCGCACGCGACCACCACATGCCTGATCCTGTAGCCGGCGGCGGATCTCCCTTGGGTGGCGGCGGTCCGATGGCAGGATGGGCGTTATGGAGATCAACCTGACTGGTCGTCGTGCTCTTGTCACCGGATCGAGCCAGGGGATCGGGCTCGCGATCGCCACCGAGCTGGCCCGGGCCGGCGCGACCGTGATCGTGAATGGCCGGAGCCAGGACAAGACCGACGAGGCCGCCAAGTCCATCACCAATGAGCTGCCGGACGCGGACGTCGTCGCCATCGCGGCCGACCTGGCCACCGCCGAAGGTGCCGCCGCCCTCCAGGCTCAGGCTGGGCAGATCGACATTCTGGTCAACAACCTTGGCATCTTCGGCAGCCAGCCCGCGCTGGAGATCTCCGATGAGGAGTGGTCGCGCTACTTCGAGGTGAACGTGCTCTCGGCGGTGCGGCTGATCCGGATGTACCTGCCCGCCATGATGGAGCGCGGTTGGGGTCGGATCATGAACATCGCGAGCGATTCGGCCGTGGTGATCCCGATCGAGATGGTCCATTACGGCGTGACCAAGACCGCCCTGCTGGGCGTGAGCCGCGGCTTCGCGAAGGTCGCCGCGGGCACCGGTGTCACCGTGAACTCGGTCATCGCCGGACCGACGCATACGCCGGGCGTCGAGGAGTTCGTGGCCGAGCTGGTCGGGGATGACCGGCCGTGGGAGGAGGCGCAGCGCCAGTTCATGCGCGAGCACCGCCCGCAATCGCTGATCCAGCGCCTGATCGAGCCGAACGAGATCGGCAACCTGATCGTCTACCTCAGCTCGGACCTGGCCTCCGCGACGACCGGTGGCGCGATCCGCGTCGACGGCGGCTACGTCGACGCGATCCTGCCTTAGGCGCCAACGCTGAAGCTGGCGGCGTGCTCGGTCAGCCAGTCGGTGTACGTCCGGGCAGGGTGGCCGGTGAGCCGCGCGACCCGGTCGTTGAGCGGATACGGAATGCCCACCCGTGAAGACCAGTAAGACATCAGCGAATCGAGCAATGGCCCGTCGCCGAACGCCTTGGCCAACTCGGCACGCCCCTCCGCGGGAGTGAGGTCGACGGGCTTCGCCGGTACGCCGGTGATCTCGGCGATGAGCTCGATCTGACGACGGCGGGTCATCGACTCCGGGCCGGCCAGCTCGTAGCCCTGGCCGTCATGCGGCCCGCCGGGTCCCGCGCGGAGCACCTCGACAGCCACGTCGGCGATATCGCGCTCGTGGATCGGGGCCTCCTCGGCGTCCAGGTAAGGCATCCGGACCTCGCCCGTGGCGCGGATCGGGTACGCCCAGTACAAGGCATTCGTCATGAACGCGCCCGGCTGCAGGAACGTCGTCGCGAATGACCCGGTCGCGAGGATCGCCTCTGCGGCGCCGTGCGGGTCGGTCGCTGCGTCGGCCGTGCCGTCCTGCGAGGCGGCGGACGAGAGCAGTACGACCTGCTTGACGCCGGCCGACTCGGCCGCGGTGACGAAGGCCTCGGCGTGCGACGGATCGGCGTACAGGAAGACCTGGTTGACGCCATCGAGTACCGGTGCGGGGTTGGCCGGGTCGTATTCGAGTACGCCGTCGGGCGCCGGCCGACCAGCGCGGCCGGCGAGTCGTACGGGCGTGCCGGCCGTCTGCAGGCCGGTCGCGACGAGCTGGGCGATCTTGCCGCGGGCGCCGAGAATCAGAACAGTCATGGTGTTGCTCCAAAAATATAGTGACTACATGAATGGAATGAGTAAAGCACATGAGCTAGATTTCCGCCATGACTGAAATGGGCCGCCGCGAGCGCAAGAAGCAGCTGACCCGCCAGGCGATCTCGGATGTCGCGACCCGGCTGTTCATGGCGCGCGGGTTCGACGCGGTGACGGTCGCGGAGGTCGCGGCCGCGGCGGACGTGGCCGTGCAGACCGTGTTCAACCACTTCCCGACCAAGGAAGACCTGTTCTTCGACGATGCGAGCTGGGTCACCGGCCCGGCCGAAGCGATCCGTACGGCGCCACCGGGTGAGCCGCCGTTGGAGACCCTCCGCAAGCACTACCTGACGGCCATCCGGCAGCGCCACGAGCTCGGCTACCTGGCGAGCTGGCCGGCGTTTAGCCGGACCATCGAGGGCAGCCCAGCCCTTGTCGCAAGGGTGAGGCAGAACGCCCAGACCATGGAGGATCTACTCGCCGAGGCGTTGCTCGAGCGCAACCCCAAGACGGCGCCCCTGCTCGCCCGCCTCGTCGCCGCCCAGTACGGCGCCGCGCAGAAGGTGCTCGAACAGGAGCTCGCCCGCCTGATGCCGACGGGGGAAGCGACCGACCGCCAGCTCGCCCGGGCGACGAAGCTCCTGGAGGTCGCCATCGATCGCGTCTTCGAGGCCCTCTGCAGCGGCAACTGGGAAAGCTGACGCGCCGGGCTTTGGTGGTGGCGTAGGCTACCTCGTTGTGGCTGGACCTGATTTTGACGCTGACCTGAAGGCTCTCGACGGCACTTTGACGTCCATCGAGAAAGTTCTCGACCTGCCCGCGATGCAGCGGGAGATCGCCGACCTCGGCGAGCAGGTCGCCGCGCCGGACCTGTGGAACGACCAGGCCAACGCGCAGAAGGTGACCTCCCGGCTGTCCCGGCTCGAGGCCGACGTGGAGCGCGTCCTCAGCCTGCGGACCCGGGTGGACGACCTGTCCGTGCTGGTCGAGCTGGCCCGCGACGAGAACGACGCCGACACCCTGGCCGAGGCCGAGCGCGAGATCGCTTCGCTGACCAAGTCGATCCAGTCCCTCGAGGTTCGCACCCTGCTGTCGGGGGAGTACGACGAGCGTGAGGCCCTGGTCACGATCCGCTCCGGCGCGGGTGGTGTCGACGCCGCGGACTTCGCCGAGATGCTGCAGCGGATGTACCTGCGCTGGGCCGAGCGGCACGGCTACCCGACCGAGGTCTACGACACGTCGTACGCGGAAGAGGCCGGGCTCAAGTCGACCACGTTCGGCATCAAGGCGCCGTACGGCTATGGCACCTTGAGCGTCGAGTCGGGGACGCACCGGCTGGTCCGGATCTCGCCGTTCGACAACCAGGGCCGTCGGCAGACCTCGTTCGCCGCGGTCGAGGTGGTGCCGGTGCTGGAGCAGACCGACGAGATCGACGTACCGGAGGAGGAGCTGCGCATCGACGTCTACCGCTCGTCCGGTCCCGGCGGTCAGAGCGTCAACACCACCGACTCCGCCGTCCGGATCACGCACATCCCGACCGGCACCGTCGTCTCCTGCCAGAACGAGAAGTCCCAGCTGCAGAACAAGGCTTCCGCGATGGTCATCCTGAAGGCCAAGCTGCTCGCGCTGAAGAAGGCCGAAGAGCGCGCCCACCTCGACTCCCTGCGCGGTGACGTCCAGGGTTCGTGGGGTGACCAGATGCGGTCGTACGTCCTGCACCCCTACCAGATGGTCAAGGACCTCCGCACGCTCTACGAGTCCGGCAACACCAGCGGCGTCTTCGACGGTGAGATCGACGACTTCATCGAGGCCGGCATCCGCTGGCGCCGCACCGGGCAGACGGCCGCCGACGCCAACTAACGCGGCGACAGCCGGGTGGTCACAGGGGCCATCAATAGGCTGATGGCGACGATGGCTAGGCAGACGGCGGCCAGTGCGCCGCCTTGGCCCCACGATGTCGAGGCGAGGGCCAGGTACGCCGTGCCGACCGTGGCCGCGCCGAGGGCGATACACGTCTGCTGAGTGGTGAGCAGCATCCCGCTGCCGAGGCCCGCCTGCTGCGGCGGCACCTGGCCGACGACCACGCCCATCATCGGCGCCATCACGAGACCGCCGCCGAACCCGGCCACCAGCATCGGCAAGGCCATCCGCAACGGCGTCACGTCGGGCCAGAGCGTCAGGGCGACAACGCTGAGCCCGGCGTACCCCACGCTCTGTACGAGCCAACCGCGCACGATCAGCCCAGCGCCGTACCGGGTCTGCAAGCGCGGGCCGTAGATCGACGTGATCAGGAAGCCGATCGCCATCGGCAGCAGGCTCAAACCGCCTTCCAGCGGGGACATTCCGGCTTCACCCTGAGTCGCGAGCGCGAAGACGAACATGAAACCGCCGAACGTCGTGAAGAACCCGACCGCCAGCATCAGCCCGATCCGCATCGGCCGAAGCCGCAGCACGGAAGGCGGGATCAGTGGCGCGGCGCCGCGAAGCTCGGTGCGGCGCGACCATAGCCCGAGTGCGACCACGGCCGGGATGACGGCAGCCAGGCAGACCCACGTCCACAGCGGCCAGCCGAGCGGGCGTCCCTCGGTCAGCGGCAGCAGCAATAAGACCAGCGTGAGCGCGAGAAGACCCGCACCGACTCCGTCCACCCGGAGGCGGTTGATCGCGCGCGTTTCCGGCAGCAGACGTACGGCGAGGACGATCGCCACCAGACCGACCGGGACGTTGACCAGGAAGACCGCCCGCCAGCCGAGGCCGAAGAGGTCGGCGGATACGAGTACGCCGCCGAGGATCTGCCCGAGCGCGGCGGCCAGACCACCCGCGACACCGAACATCGCCATCGCGCGAGCCCGGTGCGCACCGGTGAGCAGGCTGCTGATCTTCGACAGGACTTGCGGGGTCATCGCGGCGGCGGCCGCGCCCTGGACGGCCCGGGCGGCGAGCAGTACGCCGATGTTCGGCGCGATCGCGCAGAGCAGTGACGTCAGGGTGAAGCCGGCCAAACCCCATAAGAACAGGCGTTTCCGGCCGAATCCGTCGCCGAAACGGCCGCCGACCACCAGCAGAGTGGCGTTGGCGATGCCGTAACTGCCGACGACCAACTGCAGCTCGCCCGTGCCGGCGCGAAGGTCCGATCCGATCGCGGGCAGCGCGACGTTGATGATGAAGAACGACAGCATCGGCAGGAAGGCGCCGAACAGCAAGGTGGTGAGGGCGACCGGTCCGAGTGCCGGTGCATCCGCCTCGCCGGCGGGCCGCAAGGTCTCTGTTGTCATACCGCTCAGCTTGACGCTGCTCCGATCCAGGTAGTGAGAGCCTACTTATCCTGGTACCTCCAGCACCCGGCAGCGCCTTCCACCCTACGCGAGGCGCTCGAGGACGCCCGTTTGCTGGAGCAGGGCGAAGCGGTCCGGGCAGCCCCAATGCTCCGTGATGCGTCCGTCGAGTACGCGCGCGACGTCGAACACCTGGATGTCGATCGGCTGCCCGCTCGGTGGCCCGAAGAACGGCCCGGTCGCGGTGCCTTGGGCGCGGACCCGCACCCAGACCAGGTCGTCGCGCTCGACGGAGTCCTCGATCGTGTAGCGGATATCCGGTATCGCGGCATGTACCGAACGCACCGCCTCCTTGACCATCTCGATCGCCGTCGGCCCGGTGCCCGCCATGCCGAACTGGTGCTCGATCAGGTCCGGCGAGCACAACCGGTCTACCGCCGAGGTGTCTCCGGTCGCGAATCCCTCGTCCAGGATCCGCCGGACGACGTCGTACGCCGCTGTGGTGGTCATAGTCCCTCCCCAATGAAAATGCAGTTGTCGTGTATTCGATGCAGTGATGCTGCAGTCGGCGCACTGATAGTGTGCCCATGTGCCTCCAGCTGTCAAGCGATCGACCTACCGGCAGGAGCAGGCGGCCGCCACCCAGGACCGGATCGCTACGGCCGCGCGACAGCTGTTCGCGGATCAGGGGTACGGCGCTACCAGCATCGACGCGATCGCGGCGGCGGCCGGGGTCGCGGTGCGAACGGTCTATTCGGCCTTCGGTACCAAGCGGGAGATCCTGTCCCGGATCTGCGACCGTTGGCTCGAGCAATCCGGTGCCCGCGAGCGGGTCGGCCAGGTGCTTGCCGAGGAGGATCCGATCAAGCGGCTTCGGGGTGCCGCGAATTGGCTGCGCGCGTTGTATGAGGCGGACTTCGCGGTCGTGCTCATCTTCGAAGCGGCCGTCGACGAAGACGCCGAAACGCGCGCGCTGTTGCGCTCGAAACTCGAGGGCCGCAATGAGGTGATGGACCTGCTCATCGCCTCCCTGAAAGACCACTTGGCCGTGCCGCTCGACCAGGCGCAGGCGATCTACCGTGCCCTCGCCGCGGGCGGCGTCTATCGCGAACTGGTGGAGGAATCCGGTTGGTCGCCGGCCCAGTTCGAGCAATGGGCCGGCGACCTGCTGGAGCACCAGCTCCTGCGTCCTTCGACGAAGAGTTAGCGGATTTCGGAGCGGAGCAGGCGGTCGTTGCTGCCGTTGGAGGTGCTGATCCAGATGGTGTTCTGGTTCGGCACCTTCACGACCGAGCGGAGCCGACCGTACGTGCCCTGGAAGTACGCCTGGGTGGCGCCGGCGCTGTCACCGTTGAGCTGGACTCGCCAGAGCCGTTGCCCACGCAGAGCCGCGACGTACGCCGCGCCGTCCACGATGGCAAGACTGCTCGGCGAGGCCTCGGCCGTCGTCCAGGTGCGTTTCGGGTTGTCCATCCCGGCCACGTTGCAAGGGCCTTCGCACTGCGGCCAGCCGTAGTTGTGGCCCGAGATGATCAGGTTCAACTCGTCGAGCGAGGTGTTGCCGAGTTCCGAGGACCACAGCCGGCCGGCCGAATCCCAGGCGAGGCCCTGCGGATTGCGATGACCGCGGCTGTAGACCAGGTTGCCCCACGGGTTACCCGGCGCGGCCTGGCCACTTGTGGTGAAGCGCAGGATCTTGCCGTTGGGCGAATTGGTGTTCTGGGCGGTGCCGGTGTTCTGCGCGTCACCCGTGGTGGCGTACAGGTAGCCATCCGGGCCGAACTTGAGCTGACCGCCGTTGTGGTACCGGGCGCTGGCGATCCCCGACACGATCACGGTCCGGCCGGACAGGGAGGTGCCGTTGAAGTTCATCCGGACGATGCGGTTCTGGTTCTGGCCGTTGTCGTTGGAGGTGTGGAAGAAGTACACGGCCTGGTTGGTGGTGCCGTTCCAGGTCGGTGAGACCGCGACGCCCATCAGGCCGCCCTCACCGCCGGTGGTGATGCTATTCGGCACGGTGCCGATGGTGGTGCGGGTGCCGGTCAGGGTGACCCGGGAGACCCGGAAACTGTCCCGCTCGGTGATCAGTGCGGACTGGCCGTCCGGCAGGAAAGAAGTTGCCCAAGGCAACGTCAATCCGGTGGTGACGTTGGTCGGTGTCTGTGGAACGGCCAGGACGGTGCCGGTTGCGCTGACCGGGGCCAGCGCGCCAGCGATCAGCAACGCCGGCAGGGCGAGGCCGACGATCCTTCTCTTACCCATATCTCTGCCTTTCGGTGGACGGTGGCAGGGGAGAACTAGGGGCAGGGGAGGAACAAGCAAGCAGGCGCCACCTTACGGTGACGCCTGCTCGAGGGGCTAGAAGTTGTCGGGTGTCCGAATCCGGTCACGGACCCAGACGCCGGCCGGCTTCAGCATGCTGGTGCCGGTGAAGTTGCTGCCCGCGCAGGTGCCGGGCTTGAAGACGGCGCCGGAGCGGGAATCGTCGGAGAAGTTCCAGTTGGTCCAGCCGATCTGCTTGCTGGCCAGGAAATCCAGGTACTTCTGCGAGTAGGTGAAGTCGTTCGGGCCGTCGCCGGTGTACTCCTGCGTGCCGAACTCAGTGACGAACAACGGAATCCGGTCCGCCGCCCGCGACAGGGCGTTGAAGTACTCCGCCTGGTGCGAGGCGGCGTAGAAGTGGAACGTGTACATGAAGTTGGTCGCGTTGATCGGGTTGTTGATGATGTCGGACTCGGTCCGGCCGTCGGAGATACCGAGCGACGCCCAGCCGTGGGTGCCGACAAAAACAACACCGTCGCTGTCCTGCGCACGGATGACCGGGATCAGCTGCTCGGCGTAGCTCTTGATGCCGGCC
The DNA here is from genome assembly GCF_036226525.1 of Kribbella sp. NBC_01245. Lineage (NCBI taxonomy): Bacteria > Bacillati > Actinomycetota > Actinomycetes > Propionibacteriales > Kribbellaceae > Kribbella > Kribbella sp. NBC_01245. The sequence goes on along the minus strand of NZ_CP108487.1, from coordinate 3,930,830 downwards.
CAGCTGACGCCGTTCGGCTCGTTGGCGATGTCGTAGATGATGTTGTTCTTGTTCTTGTGGCGGCTGGCGATCTCGGTGAAGAACGTCTTGGCCTTGGCGGTGTAGACGTTCGGGTCACCCGGGTCGAGCTGGTGCCAGTCGACGAGGGCGTACATGCCGCGCTTGGTGGCTTCCTCGATGTAGCCGTGCACCATGTCGGTGAACTTGCGCGGGTCGGTCTCGTACCCGCCTTCCTTCGCGGCGACGTACATCGAGATGCGCAGGATGTCGGCGTTCCAGTCGGTCGCCAGCGCGTCCAGGGAGGTGGTCTTGACGCAGTTCGCGTACCACTGGAGGCCGTGCGTGCTCATACCGCGGAGCTGGATCGGCTTGTTGTTCTGGTTGCACAACTTGACGCCACAGACGTGCAGCTGGCCGTTGATCGAGACCGGGGTGCCGACGGCGCTGGTCGAGTCGAGCGTCAGCGAGTCCGCGTTCGGGCCGCCGTTCGCGGTCGTCGCGGTGGTCTTGATCTTGTGCGTACCGGCGGTCAGCTGGGCGTTCGTGGTCACCGTGCTGTACGTCGTCCACGCGCCGGTGCCGTTGAACGCGAGGCCTGCCGTCAGCTGGACGCCATCGACGGTGATCTGGAGCGGGCGGTTCGTGGTGGTGCCATTGGCGTACCGGAAGCTGAGCGAGTACGGCCCGGTGGTCGGCACGTTCACCGTGTACTCGACCGAACTGCCGGTGACGTTGTTGAAGTTGACGAATCCGGTGCCGGTGAAACCGGTGTGGTTGGACTCGACCACTCCCTGGGAGATCACGCCGTTCTCGGACTCATAGCGGACCGGTGCCGCTGAGGTGGTGGCCGGCGGTGCGACCACGACCAGGCCGGTGGCGACGACGAGGCTGCCGGTCAAGGCGGCACACCATCTGGGGAATCTCACTGGACTGCCTCCTGCTTACGTCGGGCGGTGACGGAGGGGACCTATCCGGATCTCGCGATGGGGGGCAGGCGAGAAATTGAATAGGAAAGTTTCCTAACAGTGATTCGGAAGTACACCACTGGCGCACTGGGCTGTCAATCGTTCACGCGCAGTGATCGTGAGCTTTACCGTGGAGCGGAACTCAGGCAGTGTCGCGTTCCGCCCAGGAGGACTGCAAGGCCTGCAGGGTGACCGCAACGGCCGGTCGGCGGGCCGTAATCGTCCGCCAGGCGGCGTACAAACGCCGGCTCGGCGCGGGCAGCAGCGGTACGGCGACCACGCCGTCCGGCAACGGGCCTCGCCCCAGCCGCGGCAGCAGGCCGATTCCGATGCCCTTGGCAAGCATCGCGAGCTGGGTCTGGTACTCGCCGACCGAATACGCGACCTCGGGCTCGACCCCGGCCGCGCGCATCGTGCGGACCAGCCAGTCATGGCAGATCGAGCCCTCTGGCTGGCAGATCCACTGCTCGCCCGCGAGGTCCGCGGCGCGCACGGATTCCTTACCAGCAAGGCGATGCGTGGCCGGCAGCAGGATGTCGGCCGGGTCGGTTCCGAGCTTCACCCGCGACAAGCCCTCGGGCAGCGCGAGTGGCGTGTTGTGCCAGTCGTGCACGACCGCGACGTGGACCTCACCGCGAGCCACCGCCGCGAGCGCGACGAACGGGTCCAGCTCGATCACGCTCACCTCGAGTGCGGGATGCTCGTTGATCAGGCGAACGAGTGCCGAAGGCAACAATCCGCGAGCGGCCGTCGGGAAGGCCGCGAGCACCAGCTCGCCGACGGCCTCGCCACGTTGCTCCTCCAGCGTCAGCTCGGCCTGCTCGACCAGCTCGAGAACCTGCTCGGCGGTGGCCGCGAGCTGCCAGGCGGCGTCGGTCAGAGCGATGCCGCGGCCCTTGCGTTCGACCAGTTTGGTGCGGGTCTCGCGCTCGAGTTTCGCGAGCTGCTGGGAGACCGCGCTGGGCGTGTAACCGAGGGCGTCCGCGGCGCTGCCGACCGAGCCGTACGTCGCGACGGCATGCAGCGCGCGCAGGCGGGACAGGTCGATCATGAAGCACTCCTACACTGATCGGTGAAGCAAATCGCGCTAGTGCTTAACAATGATGCCACCCAGACTAGCGGCTATGAATCCACGTCACGTCCTGCTCGCCGTCGCCGTCGCGGTGGTGTGGGGTGTCAACTTCGTCGTCATCGAGGTCGGGCTGGAGGGCATTCCGCCACTGCTGTTCTCGGCCCTGCGCTTCGGCCTCGCGGCGGTGCCGGCGATCTTCCTGCTCGGCCTGCCTCGCGTGCCCTGGCGGTACGTCGTGGGCGTCGGCCTGGTGCTGGGCGTGGCGAAATTCGGCCTGCTGTTCATCGGGATGGACCGGGGTATGCCGGCCGGGTTGTCGTCGCTGGTCCTGCAGTGTCAGGTCGTCTTCACCCTGCTCTTCGCGATCGTCTTCCTCGGCGAACGCCCGCGGGCGCTGCAACTGGCAGGCGTGGCCGTCGCGTGCGCCGGGATGGTCCTGATCGCGGTGGACAAAGGCCTGAGCGCCCCCGGATCGGCGTTTGCTCTGGTCATCGCGGCCGGCGCCTGCTGGGGCGTCTCGAACATGATCACCAGGCACGCCAAACCGCCGGACACCCTGCGCTTCATGGTCTGGGTCAGCGCGGTCGCCGCCGTACCGCTGTTCGCGCTGTCCCTGCTCTTCGAGGAGCCCGCACTCGGCCAGATCACGCTCACCGGTGTAGGCGCGATCGCCTATCTAGCCGGTGCCGCCACGCTCTTCGGGTTCGGTGCGTGGGGCTTCCTGCTCCGCCAGTACGACGCGAGCACGGTCGCGCCCTTCAGCCTGCTCGTACCAGTCGTGGGCATGGCCGCGGCCTGGTTGATCCGCGGCGAGTCCATCGGCCTGGTACGAGCCTTCGCGGCCACCCTGATCGTCCTGGGCATGGCCGCGACCGTCATTCGTACTGGTTCGCCGGGGCCTGGACGTTCCGGATCGCCGTACCGTCGAGAGCGGCAACGTCCCCGTCAGGCCGTTTCGTCGGCTCCGCCCATTGACCGGTGACCTGGATCCACTGGTTCTTCGGCGGGGCCTGCTGGCCGCGGACCTCGACCATGAACGCCGTACCGTCGGCGACACAGCAGGTCATGCCGATGCGGGAGACGTACCAGGCGCCGTTCTTGCCAGGGGTGACGAAACCGGTGAGCTGGAAGGTCCGGCCCTTCATGTTCTCCTTCTCCCACACCGCCCAGACCGCGTAGTCGCGGACGGGCAGTACGACGGGAGCGCCGGACTTCTCCTCCTGGTTCGGCAGCCACATATTGCCCTTGGCGGCCATCGGTTTAGACGCGACCGGGGATTGCCGTTGGGCCGCGTCGGCGCCGAGCGCAGGCGGGTCCACGACCAGGAGCGCGAAGACCGGGACCAGCAGCAGCCAGGCCGCCTTGGGCAGACCGTTGTGCCCGTGACCGTCGTCGGCGAGCTCGGAATGGTCGTGGCCGTCCTTCTTGGTGTCGGCCAGGACGTCCGCGACGGCGAGCACGATCAGGACGGCGCCCGCGATCAGCAGCATCCAGCGCATGCCCGGTTTGACGTACCGCAGGTAGGTGTCGGAGATGGCGAGCTGTAGCACCGCCGCGCCGACGAAAACGACGATCAGACCAGCGACGTTGCGCCTCACAGCAGCCACCACCCGATGAGTAGAGCGAACAGGATGGCCACCACGAAGGTGGCAGGAGCGAACCGGATCGTGAACTTACCGCCGAACGTGCCGGCCTGCAGCGCGATCAGCTTCACATCGACGACCGGGCCGACGACCATGAAGGCCAGCTTGGCGGTCATCGAGAACTGGGTCAGGCTGGCCGCGACGAACGCGTCCGCCTCCGAGCAGATGGCCAGGACGACGGCCAGCAGGCCGAGCAGGATGACCGAGAGCAGCAGGTTCTCCGCGACCGAGTCCATCCAGCTGCGCGGCACCACGACGTTCAGGGTGGCGGCCACGGCGGCGCCGACCACCAGGAAGCCGCCGGCGTGCAGGAAGTCGTGCAGCATCGACGAGCGGAACACCTCGAGCTTGCCGGTGCCCTCGGCGTGCCGGTTCTTCGGGATCTTCAGCCAGGACTCGCCCTTACCGGTGGCCAGCCAGAGCCAGCCGAGCGCCATCGAGACGAGCAGCGAGGTGACCAGCCGGGCCACCACGATCCCCGGCTGACCGGGGAAGGCCACCGCGGTCGAGGCCAGCACGACCGGGTTGATCGCGGGCGCCGAGAGCAGGAAGGCGATCGCCGCGGCCGGGGTGACCCCGCGGGCCATCAGCGCGGCCGAGACCGGCACCGAGGCGCACTCGCAGCCCGGCAGGATCACGCCCGAGGCGCTGGCGACCGGTACGGCGAGGGCGGGGTGCTTCGGCAGGGCCTTGGCGAAGAACGAAGGCGGTACGAACGCGGTCAGCGCGGCCGACAGCAGCACACCCAGCACCAGGAACGGCACCGCCTGCACGACGACACCGACGAACATGGTCGCCCAGGTCCGGACGCCGTCATCGGTGAACAGTCCGGCGAAGATCCGCCGGCCGAACAGCGCGAGCACGACCAGCACCACCAGCGTGCCGGTGAAGACGATCGACGAAGCGGTCGACTCCCTGGGTTTCTCGGGCCCACCGGGGGTGGCGGGATCGGTCGCGGCGGCGTGGTCGTGGCCGTGATCCGGGGCTTTTTCCGGATCCTCCACTACGGGCGGGGTATCGGCGGACGTGCTCATGAGGCCGAATCTTGGCATGCCGCAAAGGCCAGAGGACAGTGAACAGACGGTGTTGATATGACACCGGAACGCAGCCGTTAATGAAAATCAGCGCCATTGCGGCAAAATCCCGGTGCTGGCACGTTTCGGCCGATTCAGGAAAGTGCCAAAAGTGCGGGCCGTTCTGCCGATTTGCGGTTGGATGGTTCAGTGGCAGACATGGAACCCGAAGTCGGACAGGCCGTTCATGCCCTGACCAGCCGCTGGGCTCGCAGCCTACCGGCCGGCAACTCCGTGATGTCCGCTCTCGGGCTCTGGCCCCTGCTGGCGATCATCGCGACCGCGGCCGACGAGCCAGGCCGCTCCGAGCTGGCCGAGGCCGTCGGACTGCCGCCGGACACCTCCGCGGCCCGCGGTGCCGGGCTGATCCGCGGCATCGACGCCTCGCACGATCTGCACGCCGCCCTCGGCGTCTGGGTGGACGAGTCGCTCAAGCTGAGCGAATCCTTCGGCGAGGTCGTACCGGCCGAGCTGGTCGGCGCGCTCACCGGCGACCTCGCCCGCGACAAGGCCAAGCTCGACGCGTGGGCCGCCGAACACACCGACGGCCTGATCAAGGAGATGCCGATCGAGGTCACCCCCGACCTCGCCGTCGTGCTCGCCACCGCCCTCTGCCTGCGCACCACGTGGGTCCGCCCGTTCAACGAGCAGATCAAACAGGTGTACGACGGACCGTGGGCCGGCGGTTCCTGGCACTGGCTCAACCGCACGGACGCCGACCTCACCACCCTCAAGCGGTACGACGGAACCGCCGCGGGCGCGTTGACCGTGGCCACCGTGACGGGTGATGCCGACGTCGACGTCCTGCTGGCCATCGGCGAACCCCGCGCCGCGCAACACGACGTACTCGCCGGGCTCTTGCAAGCCGTCGCCGATCCCGACGGTGGTCGTTCCGGCACGGACCTGATTGGGGGAGGCGTCGGTGATGAGGTGTCGCCAGCTGTGCGGGTGGCGATGAGTACGACGCCGCAGCCGGTGGTGCAGTTGTCGCTGCCGTCCTTCTCGATCTCCATGGAGCACGATCTGCTGGATCAGGCGGAGCTCTTCGGTCTGACCGCCGTGATGTCGGACCCGGGGGCGCACGGTCACTTCAGCGCGATCAGCCCGACGCCGTTGCGGTTGGGTCAGGCCAAGCAAGCCGTGATGGCCCGCTTCTTCGCCAAGGGCTTCGAAGCCGCCGCCGTGACAGCCATGGGCATGATGCGTACGTCCATGCCGATGGAGCAGGAACGCAAACTGGTCCTCGACCTGGACCGCCCCTTCGCCTTCACCGCCCTCCACCGCACCACCCGCCTCCCCATCGTCACCGGCTGGCTAGCCACCCCCACGGAACCCAACGCCTGACGTCTAACGCGGGGTGAGGATGAGGGTGTTGAGGAGAGCCGAGGCTTCGTCGATCTCGGGGCGGTCGTTGGTTAGGAGGAGGTCGAAGAGGAGGCCTCGGGCGGTGGCGAGGCTTAGGCGGGCGTAGGTGGGGGCTTCGGTGGCGGGGATGCCGGCGCGGATGAGGAGTTCGGTCAGGGGTGGGAGCCAGACGTGGATGAGGTCGGCTCGGAGCCTCGACGTGTGGGGTTTGCGTTGCATCGCTTGGGCCGAGAGCTCGAAGAAGAGTGGGCCGTAGGTGAGTGTGGCCTCGACGACCTCGTTCCAGAAGCGGGTCGACTGGTCGAGGAGGGGCTCGTCCGGGTCGGCCGTTAGGCGGGTGAGGGTCTCGCGTTGCTGGGCTTCGACTACGCGGACCACTTCGGCGAGTAGGCCGTCGCGGGAGCCGAAGTGGTAGATCAGCATTCGGTGGCTCGAGCCGATGCCGGTCGCGATGGCGCGCAGACTGGCGTCGCCGATGCCGTGCTCGGCGAAGTACTCGATGGCGGCCGCGAGCAACCGCTCCTTTGGGCTGCTTGTCATGTGGTGCAGCGGGCTTGGAGGCCTTGGGTTTCCAGGGCGAGGTAGTGGTTGGTGAGGTTGCGGAGGGCCAGGCCTAGCAGTGGGCCGAGGAGGCCGGACTGGTCGATTGAGGCTGTGACGAGGGTGCCGGTCGGGGTGGGCTCGAGGCGGTGGCCGCCGGTGGTGCGGATGCCGGGGGCGGTCAGCAGCATGTACCAAATGGTACATCGCGGCCGGATGCCGGTGCAAAACGAGCCCAGGTAGGGTGCGGGCCATGGCTGACAACCACAACCACGAGAACGAGCAGGACCCCGGCGCGAGCACGCAGATGTTCAGGGCCTTCGTCGACGAAGGCGCGACCGGTGAGGTCGCCGCGCCGAAGTCGAATACCAAGACCATTGCGATCGTGGCCGCCGTTGCCGTGGTGGCGATCGTCGTGATCGCCCTGGTATTGCTGTAATCGAGCCACTTCGCTGCGTCACCGCGCGGGTTGCGCGGGCCGGCTGCAGGTGCCGATAAAGGTGCCCACGGCAACCTCCGCCGTGCGCGCGCCGGTGGCGGCGGTAGAATCGCCGTTCGCCGGTTTTCGCGACCGGTGCTGCAGGTCCCGGCCGGGGAGGTCACCGTCCCCTGTGACGGCGTTGATCACCCGGGTCCGGGCCTGCGGAACCCTCCACTGAATCCCCAGAGATCCCGAAAATCTCTCGAAGTGTGCCCAAAGAGCGATAACCGTTGACTCCCACCCGGTCGCGATAGAGCATGAGGTCTTCTCGGCAGCGGACTCGATGGGGAGGCGGCATGGCAGGGATCGTGCGGGCGGCACTGGTGCAGACGAACTGGACCGGTGACCAGGAGTCGATGATCAAGGCCCACGAGGAGTACACCCGGCAGGCCGCAGCGGCCGGCGCCAAGGTGATCTGCTTCCAGGAGCTGTTCTACGGGCCGTATTTCTGCCAGCTCCAGGACCCCAAGTTCTACGAGTACGCCGAATCCGTGCCCGGCCCCACCGTCGAGCGGTTCAGCGCCCTCGCGAAAGAGCTCGGCATGGTGATCGTGCTGCCGGTCTACGAGCAGGAGCAGCCGGGCGTGCTCTACAACACCGCGGCCGTGATCGATGCCGACGGCAAGTATCTCGGCAAGTACCGGAAGAACCACATCCCGCAGGTGAAGGGTTTCTGGGAGAAGTTCTACTTCCGCCCCGGCAACCTCGGCTATCCCGTCTTCGACACGGCCGTCGGCAAGGTCGGCGTCTACATCTGCTACGACCGGCACTTCCCCGAGGGATGGCGCGCGCTCGGCCTCAACGGCGCCGAGATCGTGTTCAACCCGTCGGCCACCCACCGCGGCCTCTCGTCGTACCTGTGGAAGCTGGAGCAACCCGCCTCGGCCGTCGCCAACGAGTACTTCATCGGCGCGATCAACCGGGTCGGCATCGAGAGCGAGTACGGCGAGAACGACTTCTACGGCACGTCGTACTTCGTTGATCCCGAGGGCAAGTTCGTCGGCGAGGTCGGCGACGCGCACAACCCAGAGCTGATCGTGCGGGATCTCGACCTGTCGAAGCTGACCGAGGTGCGGGACAGGTGGCAGTTCTACCGGGATCGCCGGCCTGAGGCGTACGGCGATCTGACGGCACCGTGATGGCTACCCTGATCAAGGGCGGTACGGTCGTCGGCCCGACCGGATCGCACCGCGCGGACGTACTGGTCGACGGCGAGAAGATCGTGGCCGTGCTGGACCCGTCGTACCCGGTCACGGTCGAGCACACGATCGATGCCTCGGGCAAGTATGTGATTCCCGGCGGGATCGACGCCCATACCCACATGGAACTGCCCTTCGGTGGTACGGCGGCCAGTGACACCTTCGAGACCGGGACGCGTGCCGCGGCCTGGGGTGGGACCACCACGATCATCGACTTCGCCGTGCAGAGGACCGGCGAGGTGGTGCAGGACGGGTTGGCCGCCTGGCATCGCAAGGCCGACGGCAACTGCCACATCGACTACGCGTTCCACATGATCCTCGGTGGTGTCGACGCCGATGCCCTGAAGGCGATGGACCAGCTGGTCGGCGACGAGGGCATCACCAGTTTCAAGCTGTTCATGGCGTATCCCGGCGTCTTCTACTCCGATGACGGCCAGATCCTGCGCGCGATGCAGACCGCCCGGGACAACGGCGCGATGATCATGATGCACGCGGAGAACGGCATCGCGATCGACGTGCTGGTGCAGCAGGCGCTGGCGCGCGGCGAGACGGACCCGATCAACCACGGGCTGACCCGGCCGGCAGCGCTCGAGGCCGAGGCGACCAACCGGGCGATCGCGCTGGCCTCGGTGGCGTCGGACTGCCCGCTCTACATCGTGCACCTCTCGGCCAGTAAGGCGCTGGAGGCCGTCGCGGAGGCTCGTGACGCCGGGCGCAACGTGTTCGCCGAGACCTGCCCGCAGTACCTGTACCTGACGTTGGAGGATCAGCTCGGCGCGCCTGGGTTCGAGGGTGCGAAGTGGGTCTGCTCGACGCCGCTGCGGAGCAAGCACGAGTCGCACCAGCGTGACTTGTGGAAGGGTTTGCGCAGCAACGATCTTGCCGTCGTCTCGACCGACCATTGCCCGTTCTGCTTCAAGGATCAGAAGGAGCTCGGCCTGGGCGACTTCTCGAAGATCCCGAACGGTATCGGTGGTGTCGAGCATCGGGTCGACCTGCTGTACCAAGGTGTCGTCGACGGCCAGCTCTCGCTCGAGCGCTGGGTCGAGACGATCGCGACGACGCCGGCCCGGATGTTCGGGTTGTATCCGCAGAAGGGCATCGTGGCGCCCGGCTCCGACGCCGACCTGGTGATCTACGACCCGAACGGGCGGACCCGGATCAGCGCCGAGACGCACCACATGAACATGGACCATTCGGCCTATGAGGGTTACGAGATCGCCGGTCACGTCGACACGGTGATGTCGCGAGGTGAGGTAATCGTTGCCGATGGCACCTACCATGGCCGGAAGGGCCACGGCCGGTACCTGAAGCGCGGCCTCTCGTCGTACCTGGTCTGAGGAGAACGCATGGACATTGGCGTGGTCTTCCAGTGTGATCCGCCCGCGAAAGCGGTGGTCGAGCTTTCCCGCAAGGCGGAAGAGGCGGGCTTCAGTCACGTCTGGACGTTCGACTCGCACCTGCTCTGGCAAGAGCCGTTCGTCATCTACAGCGCGATCCTGGCCGCGACCTCGCGGGTGATGGTCGGGCCGATGGTGACGAATCCCGGCACGCGGGACTGGACCGTGATCGCGTCCCAGTTCGCCACCCTGAACGAGATGTACGGCAACCGCACGGTCTGCGGTATCGGCCGGGGTGATTCCGCCCTGCGCACGATCGGCGCGAAGCCCGGCACGATCGCGGAGATGAAGGAATGCGTCGAGGTCGTTCGCGAGCTGGCCTGCGGGCGGAGCGTGACGTACCGCGGTAAGGAGCTCAAGTTCACGTGGGCCGAAGGCGGTGCGCTCGAGGTCTGGGTCGCGGCGTACGGGCCGAAGGCGCTGGAAGCGACGGGCCAAGTCGGCGACGGGTACATCCTGCAACTGGCCGATCCGGACATCGCCGCCTGGATGATCGCCGCCGTACGTCGGGCCGCCGAGGAGGCCGGGCGTGATCCGGAGGCGATCACGTTCTGCGTCGCGGCGCCCGCGTATGTCGGCGACGACCTCGCGCATCAGCGGGACCAGACCCGGTGGTTCGGTGGCATGGTCGGCAACCACGTCGCGGATATCGTCGAGCGGTACGGATCGACGGGCGCGGTGCCGGCGGCCCTCACGGCGTACATCGAAGGGCGGAAGGGGTACGACTACGCCGAGCACGGCCGCGCCGGGAACCCGCATACGTCGTTCGTGCCGGACGAGGTGGTGGACCGGTTCTGCATTCTCGGGCCGGTTGAGAATCACCTTGCCCGGTTGAAGGAACTGGCCGATATCGGCGTCGACCAGTTCGCCGTCTACCTTCAGCACGACAGCAAGGAGGACACGCTCGCCGCGTATGGCGAGCGCATCATCCCCTACGTTTAGCGGGGTTAGCAGCCGCCGCTGATCTCGCAGATCTCCGCGCGGTTGGTGCTCACCTTGAGGGTGTCGTACCAGATCCAGGAGTCGTTGGCCGGAGCGAATTCGGCCGTCGCGCCGCCGGCGAAGGACGAGAACATCGCCGAGTCGACCAGGTCCGCATTACGCACAAAACGCAATCCGGTGATCTTCGCCGCCGAAACTCCGTTGAACCAGACCTCGATCTCGCCGTCCGGATTGGCATTACCGTTTGTCACGGTATTGACCCTGACCTTCTGGGCGACGTGCATCCAGGCGCCACGCGGATACTTGATCACCTCGCCACTCGCCTTGGTCAGATTCCGGTAATCGCCGTACGTGCCGGTCTGATCCATGTGGTAGTAGTAAATCGCCGCCTGGCCGCTGCTGCGCCAGATCAGCCGGGACGTGAACCCGTTGTAGCCGGTGCACGTCGTGCCGCCGGAGCAACCCGCGCCGCCGCGGAGGCCGACGCCGATCTTGCCGGCGTACTGGGTGGTGCCCCAGCTGAAGGTGCTGCTGAAGCGGATCCACTGCGAGACGTAGTACTCCCGGCCCTTGGTGAGGGTGAACGGCGCTTGCGCTCCGGAGTCGGCCGGGCCGATTTTGCCTTTGGGATAGAAGATCCGGAGTGATTTCGTGCCGGAATGGGCGGTGGTGCTGCTGTCGATCATGGAGCGGGTTTCCAGGCCCTCGCTCCAGGGTGCGCTCCAGCCGTCGGTGGACCACTGGCTCAGGGTGTAGGCGGTGCCGTGGGCCGGTCGCTCGAACCCGTTCCACTTGACCGCGGTGACGGCGCTGGGCTGGGCGGCAGAGGTCGCCACCTGACCGGCGGTGAGCAGGACGGCGGTGGTGAATGCGGCGAGTAGTACCTTCTTCTTCATTCTTACCCTCTATTCACAGGCGGAGGAGGAGTGCGGCAAGGGGGGCGATCGCACATTCATTCCGTGCATGTGGAATGAATTTGGGTAATGTAATCCGGTGGGATTTGAGAATGATGGTCACGAATGCGGAGAATCGTCAAGGGCTCTTGCTATTCATGCCCTGGCAATGGGTTTAATACCCGCTATTCATGCGTAGGTCGTGCTACTCGCTGATGCCGGACCGCTCGACGCCTTCGACGATCCAGCGTTGCAGGAAGACGAACATCACCACCAGCGGCAGGATCGCGATCGAGGCGGCGATGAACAGCTGCGGCAGGTTGATCGTCTGGGCGGTGAGGAAGGTCGAGAGCGCGATCTGCACGGTCCACGAGCTCGGGTCCTGACCGATCACCAGCGGCCAGAGAAAGGCGTTCCACGAACCGATGAACGTGATGGTGCCGATGGCGGCGATGAACCCGGTCGAGTTCGGCACGACCACGCGCCAGAAGGTGCCCCAATAGCCGACACCGTCCAGTTGTGCGGCCTCCTCCAGCTCCTTGGGAAAGCCCAGGAAGTACTGCCGGAAGAGGAAAGTCGCGAACGCCTGGAACAAGCCGGGGATGATCAGCCCGCGCAGCGTCGAGATCCAGCCCAGGGTCGAGACCAGCACGAAGCTCGGCACGAACGTCACCGCGGCCGGGATGAGCAGGGTGGCGACGATGACGTAGAAGACGGCATTCGCATACCGGAAGGGGATCCGGGCCAGGCCGTACCCCGCGAGGCCCGAGATCACCAGCACCGCGACGGTCTGCACCACCGCGATCAGCAGCGAGTTGACCAGGCTGCGGAACATCGGCACGGACGGGTCGTTGAACAGGTCCGCGATATTGCCCCACTGCAACTGCGACGGCCAGAACTTCCAGTCCGGCGAGGTGATCTCGCTCGTCGTCGACAACCCGTTGCGCACCAGCAGGTAGAACGGCAGCAGGAAGAACAAAGCGCCGACCACGAGTACGACGTACCGGATCACACCGCCGAAACGGTCGGTCCGCGAACGCTTGATGGTCGCCATCAGTCCTCCCTCTTGCCGAGGCCCAGGAATCTGCCCTGGACGAGGGCGATCAGCGCGATCATCAGCGTGAGGATGACCGCGCCCGCACTGCCGTGGCCGAAGTCCTGCCCCTGGCCTAGCGCGGCGTAGTAGAGATAGACGAGTGGCGGTCGCGCATACGGCGGGTATTGCCCGGAGGTCGACAGTAGGTTGTAGAACTCGTCAAACGCCTGGAACGCGATGATCAGCAGCAGAAGCAGTACGGCGGTTGAGGTGGCGCGTAGTTGGGGCAGGGTGATGAAGCGCAGCACCTTCCAGCCAGTGGCGCCGTCGATGGCCGCGGCTTCGTAGAGCGTCGGGGAGATCCTTTGCAGGCCGGCGAGGAAGAGGATCATGTAGAAGCCGGCCTGCAACCACATGCGCGCCGTGACGATCACCAGCCAGTACCAAGGCGGCTGGGTGACCGACAGCCAGGCGATCGGCTCGAGCCCGAACCAGCCGAGCACGGTGTTCATCAGGCCGAAGCGCACACCCGAGAAGATCGAGAGCTTCCAGATCATCGAGGCCACGACGTACGAGCAGGCCGTCGGCAGGAAGAAGACCGAGCGGAAGAACGCCTTCGCGAAGCGGGCCCGATTCACCAGCAGGGCAAGGCCGAGCGAGCAGACGAACGTGGTCGGCACGATGAACGCCGCGAACAGCACGAACGTGGCCAGGCTGGACCGGAACGCCGGATCGCTCAGCATGTCCACGTAGTTGCCCACGCCAACGAAATCCGTCGGTGTGACGGTGTTGCGGGCGTCGAAGAAGCTGAGGAAGACGCTCCACAGGATCGGGACGTAGACGAAGATCAGCAGACCCAGCAGGAAGGGGCCGACGAAGATCCCGAACCAGAGATTGCGATCGTGACGGCCCCTCAGCCGCCGGGCCAGTGACGGCGCTGTCGAACTCACCCCGCGATGCGCTTCAGCTCTGCGTCCACGACGGCCTTCACGGTCTTGATCTGCGCGGCCGGGTCGGCGCCGTTCTTGATGATCTTGTTCAGGGCGTCGGAGTACGCCGTCGAGGCCTTCGGCGTCCACAGCAACGGCGTCTGCGGCCGGCCGACCTCGTTCACCAGCCTCGCCGCGTCGGCCGCCGGGCCGGACTTCAGCTTCTCGGCCGTCTCGATCAGGCTTTTGCGGGCCGGGATGTGGAACCCGTACGACTGGGCCCAATCGAGCTGCTTGTCGGTCTGGTCGACCCACAGCCACTTGATGAACTTCTTCGCGGCGTCGACGTTCTTCGACTTCGTGCTCACGGCCGCGGCGAAGGCGCCCACTGGGACGCTGGCCTTACCGCCGTCGTTCAGCTTGGGCCAGGGCAGCACGTCGAAGTCGTCCCCGAGGTCCTTCTGCAGTTGCGGGAACGTCCACAAGCCGGTGAACTGCATCGCGGTCAGGCCCTGCGTGAGGGCCGACGGGTCGGACCAGTCGGTCGGTGCGCCGAGCAGCAGTGAGCCCGAGGTGAACAGCTGGCGCAACTTGCGGAACGACTCGATCGCGGCCGGTTCGTCGAAGCCGAACGTGTTCTCCTCGGTCAGATAGTCGAGCCCGGCCGACCAGAGCGCGGGACCGCCGAGGATGCCGACGCCGCCGTCGTTGCCGACGAACAGGCCCTTCACCTTGGCGCTGGTCAGCGCTTTCGCCGCCGCGATCAGCTCGTCGACGGTCTCGGGCGGCTGGACTCCGGCGTTCTCGAGCATGCTCTTGCGGTAGACCAGCAACTGCATGTCGGTCACCTGGGGAATGCCGTACAACTTGCCCTGGTACGTCATGCGCTGCAGCAGCGAGGGCGTGAAGTCGTCCTTCGCGTCGCCGAGCAGGTCGGTCAGATCCGCGACCTGGCCCGCCTTGATCATGTCGATGCTCGGGCCGTTGCCGTATTCGAAGACGTCCGGCCCGCTGTCGGTCAGCAGCGCCGACGCGGCCTTCTTGTCGTAGTCGCCTGTGGTCCAGACGACGTTGACGGTCGCGTCGGGATACTCGGCGGCGTACTTCTTGACGGCCTGCTGGGTGCCGGTCTCGCCGTACTGGTGGTACCACTGGGCCAGCTCCGGCTTGTCGCCACCCGCTGGTGACCCACCGCGGCCCGTGTTCGACCCGCAGCCCGCGACGGCCATCGCAGCCAGGCCACCCCCGAGCGCCAGAAACCGCCGCCGCCCGAACCCCTGACCGCCACCCACCTGGTTACCGCCCGAAGCCATACCCCGCACCTCCACCGAAACCCAGCGTGACCCGACCGTCACGCACTTCCCCCGACCCTACGACCAACGGAGGTTCGCCCGGGCGGGTTATCCACAGGGCGGGTCAGGCGTCGGAGAGGCGCGCGATGGTGGCGCCGGCGCGGCGGACGATCGGGACGGGGCCTTCGGGCAGGACGTCGCCGATGAAGGCGTACTGGCGGAGGATGACCGGGTCGACGTCGCCCGGGTGGGAGCGGCCGTGGTCGCGGACCCAGTCGATGATGTCGCCCCAGCCCGGTGCCGCGAGCGAACCGCCGAAGTGCTGCACGGACAGGCCGGCGCAGAGATTGCTGAAGGCCAGCCGATGCGCGAGCGGCCATTCGCGCAGCGTGCCGAGCACCAGTGACGCCAGGAAGACGTCGCCCGCGCCGGTCGGGTCGTACTGGCGGACGGGCAGCGCCGGGACCTGGGCCTCCTCGCCGGTGGAAGAGTCGATCGCCATCACGCCGTCCGAGCCGTTCGTCACCACAGCCAGCGGCACCCGCTCGGCCAATTTGCGCAATGCGGCCTCGGGCGAGTCGGTCCGGGTGTAGGCCATCGCCTCGACCGCGTTCGGGGTGAACGCGTGGAAACCGTCCAGTACGTCGAGCACGGCCGGCGACCAGGTGTCGGTCGGGTCCCAGCCGACATCGCCGAACAGCAGCGCGCCGGAGCGGCGGGCCTCGATCGTCCACTCGGGCTGTTCCTCGGTGACCGGCACGATCGCGGTCTTGGTGAGCAGGCCCGGGCCGACCAGCTTGCTCGGGTCGCCGGGCGCGTCGTGCGCATGCGTGACCATGGCCCGGTCCCGGTCGATCGACATCGAGACCGTGACGGGGGAGTGCCAGTGGCCGATCCGGCGCGAGTGCGACAGGTCGACCTTCTCCTGGTCGGCGAGCGTGCGCCAGCAGAAGTCGGCGTACAAGTCGTCGCCGAAGACGGCGGCCAGCCCGCTGCGCAGACCGAGGCGGCTGGCGGCGATGGCGAAGTTCGCGACCCCGCCGGGGCAGGAGCCCATGCCCTCGGCGAAGATCTCCGTCCCGGTCTGGGGCGCGTGCGGCAGGCCGGTGAGCACGATGTCCAGGAAGACCGTGCCCTGGACGAACACGTCGTACTCGAAGACCTGGTCCGTCACGTCAACGCTCGCAAACTGTCGGTACTCAATGATGTGATCCAGTCGTAGCATCATCGCCTGTTCAGAACCTAGGACTTTTAGGAGTCTCCATGCTCGTGCCGCCCCCACAGCAAACGGTCAGGCCGGCGTGATCCCGGCCTGGGTCGGGGTGCTGGCCACGCTCGCAAGCACCCTGGTGGCCTTTACCGGCGTGCTGATCGGCGCCCGCATCACCCGGAAGGCCGACGAGGAGCTCGACACCTGGCGGCATCGGGAGGAGACGATGCGGATGGTCCGGTGGGCGGTCGAGCAGATCACCACCGGCGGTGACACCAAAACGCATGCCGGTGTCGTCACGCTCCGCTCATTGATGAGGTCGGAGCTGTTACAACCGGAGGACTATGACCTCGTCGCGGCGTTGACGGCGGCTGTGACCATCGACCGGGTCGGTGCGGAGACGTACGCTGATTTGGCAGACGCCAATACCGTCGTGGTCGAAGGGGACAATGCCGATGGCTGACAAGAAGACCGTCAAGGTGTCCCGGCAGGCCGTCGAGCTGGCCCGATTGCACGTCGAGGCGGCCAGACGCGCCGGCCGTAAACCCGACGCCGGAGTGGCCCGGATCGCGTCCGCGCGCCCGGAGAACGGCGGGTCCGCACCGGCGCCCGCCTAGGTGCACCTACACTGAACGTCGGCCGTCGCCCTCCCTGTTCCCGACTCACGGCCGAGAGTTCACGTGATCCGTTTCGAGAAGGTCTCCAAGACGTACGAGGGTCAGACCCGACCCGCCCTGCAGAATGTCGATGTCGACATCGAGAAGGGCGAGTTCGTCTTCCTCGTCGGTACCTCCGGGTCCGGCAAGTCGACGTTCCTGCGCCTGGTGCTGCGGGAGCACCGGACGTCCAAGGGCCAGATCATGGTGGCCGGCAAGGACCTGAACCGGCTGCCGAACTGGCGCGTGCCGCAGATGCGCCGCCAGATCGGCACGGTCTTCCAGGACTTCCGCCTGCTGCCGAACAAAACCGTCAGCGAGAACGTCGCGTTCGCGCTGCAGGTCATCGGCAAGCCGCGCGCGCACATCCGCAAGACGGTGCCCGAGGTGCTCGAACTGGTCGGCCTCGACGGCAAGGAGGATCGCCTCCCCGACGAGCTGTCCGGTGGTGAGCAGCAGCGGGTCGCGATCGCGCGGGCGTTCGTGAACCGCCCGATGATCCTGATCGCCGACGAGCCGACCGGAAACCTCGACCCGGGTACCTCGATCGGCATCATGAAGCTGCTGGACCGGATCAACCGGACCGGCACCACCGTGGTGATGGCCACCCACGACGTGTCGGTCGTGGACCAGATGCGCAAGCGCGTCATCGAGCTGGAGAACGGCCACCTCGTCCGCGACGAGTCCCGCGGCGTGTACGGCTACCAGCAGTGATCTCCTCCGACGAAACGGTCTGACCTCCATGCGTCTGCATTACGTTCTCTCCGACCTGGGCATCGGCCTGAAGCGGAACCTGTCGATGACGATCGCGGTCGTCGTGACGATGTGGGTCTCGCTGTCCCTGCTCGGTGGCGCCCTCGCGATCAACCAGCAGGTCGGCCTGATGAAGGGGAACTGGTACGACAAGATCCAGATCTCCGTCTTCTTGTGCACCAAGGACTCCGGCGGCCGCGGCTGTTCCGGCGCCGAGGTGACCGCCGCCCAGAAGAACCGCATCCGCGAGACCATCGAGGCCAGCCCCGACACCGCGCCGAACGGCGTCTTCGTCGAGACCAAGCAGCAGGCCTACGACCAGTTCAAGAAGCTGTACAAGGACTCGCCGATCGTCGGCACCGTGACGGTCGACCAGATGCAGGAGTCGTTCCGGATCAAGCTCAAGGATCCACAACGCTTCGAGAACCTGGTCAGCGCCGTGTCCGGCCTGCCCGGGGTGGACCTGGTGCAGGATCTGCGCACGATTCTGAAACCGTTGTTCACGGCCCTCAATTCGCTCCAGATCGGCTCGGTGATCGCGGCCATCCTGCTGCTCGGCGCGGGGGTGCTGCAGATCGCGAACACGATCCGCCTGGCCGCCTACGCGCGCCGCCGGGAGATAGGCATCATGCGGCTGGTCGGCGCGTCGAACCTCTATATCCAACTGCCGTTCCTCTTAGAGGCGGTGCTGGCGGCGCTGATCGGCGCGGTCCTTGCCTGCGGCACCCTTTGGCTGATGATCTACTTCACCGTCAGCCGCTACGCGAAGAGCACTTTCCGTTCCTGGGAATGGATCGGGCTCGGTCAGACCATGTGGGCGACCGCGATCATGGTGGGCGTCGGACTGGTGCTCGCGATCATTCCGACATTCCTGACAACCCGGAAATACCTCAAAGTCTGATTCCGGTCGGTTACCGTCGGAAGGCAACACACCTTCACCCATAGCAAGGGGTCGACTGTGGTCCCGCACTTCCCCGGTGCGAACCCGTTCCGGCGGGCGCGCATCAAGCGAGACGACAGCATCGGCGCCACTCGACTGGTCGCTGCTTGCTGCGTAGTCCTGTCCATGTCCGCCGGCCTACTGGCGGTGAATCCGGCTGCCCAAGCGGATCCGCCTGACCCAAAGAAGCAGCAGCAGGAGATCGACAAGCAGATCCAGGCCTCCAAGGCCGATCTGGAGGAGTCGTACGACTCGCTGCAGGCTTCGGTGACCGCGTATGACCAGGCGAGCGCCAAGCTGGCCCAGGTCCAGAACCGTTATGCCACCGTGCAAGGCGAGCTCGTCGCTGCCGAGGCGGCCGACGCCGTCGCGGCCAAGCGGCTCGCGGCAGCGGAGAAGCTACTCGTCGCCGCGAAGGCCGAAGTGGTCGAGGGCGAACAGGCGATCGTGAAGAACCGCCAGCTCGCGGGCGAGGCGGTGCGGTCGACGTACCAGCAGCAGAACAACCTGGCCAGCCTCTCGTTCGTGCTGCGCGGCGAGTCGGCCGGCGACCTGGCGACCGGTTTCCAGATCCGCCGGAACGTGTTCACGACCCAGGGCAAGGCGCTGTCGAAGCTGAACAACGCCCAGGCGCAACTGGCCAACCGGCAGGCCAAGGTCGCCGCCGCCGAGCGGGCCGTCGCGGCCGAACGCGCCGAGGCCGCCCGTACGGTCGAGCGAGTCACCCGCCTGACCCAGGCCGTGGCCGCGCAGAAGGTCGAGGTCACGCATTCGGCCCAGGCCAAACTGCGCGCGTTCCACACCGCGGCGAACACCCGCGCCAAGGAGCTGAACGAGTACTACAAGCTCGTCAACGAGCGGAACCGCGTCACCCGGATCCTGATCGCCCGGGCCGCGGCCGAGAAGATCGCGGCGGCCAAGCGCCGGGCGGCGGCCATCGCGGCGGAGAAGGCCAAGGCACAGCGCGAGAAGCGCAAGCCCCGGCCGGTCGAGCCGGATCCAGGCGCTGATGGTGACCTGATCATGCCGGTCAACACCTACATCACCTCGCCGTTCGGGATGCGGTTCCACCCGATCCTGCACTACTGGAAACTGCACGACGGCACGGACTTCGGCGGCGGTTGCGGTACGCCGATCCGCGCGTCCGCCGGCGGTGTGGTGACGGATCGCTACTACAACGGCGGTTACGGCAACCGGGTCTTCATCTCGCACGGCGTGGTGGACGGCTCGGCCCTGGTCACCGTCTACAACCACCTGTCGAGCTTCTCGACGTACGTCGGCCAGCGGGTGCGCAAGGGTGACGTCATCGGATACGTCGGCACCACCGGCTACTCGACCGGTTGCCACCTGCACTTCATGGTCTACCAGGACGGCCAAGTGGTTAACCCGATGCGCTGGCTCTGAGCGGTTTGCGACAATGGGCGGATGGTGAAGGAGCAAGGCCACAAGCCCATCGCGCAGAACCGCAAGGCGCGTCACGATTACCACATCGACGACGTGGTGGAGGCCGGGCTCGTGCTGACCGGGACGGAGGTCAAGTCCCTGCGGCTCGGCCGGGCCTCCCTCGTCGACGCCTTCGCCGCGGTCAAGGGCAAGGAGCTCTGGCTGAACGGGATGCACATCCCCGAGTACACCCACGGCACCTGGACGAACCACGAGCCGAGGCGCTCCCGCAAACTCCTCCTGCACAAGGACGAGATGGAGAAGCTGGTCAAGGCCGTCGAGCAGCAGGGCGTCTCGCTGATCCCGCTGTCGCTGTACTTCAAGGACGGCTACGCCAAGGTCGAGCTCGCCACCGGGCGCGGTAAGAAGGACTACGACAAGCGCCACTCCCTCGCCGAGCGCCAGGCCAACCGCGAAGCCCAGCGCGCGCTTTCCGACCGCCGCCGCGGCTGACCCCGGGGGTTGCTCAGGGGGTGATCCGGGCTCCACCCCATACGCTGCGGCGGCTCCGGCGGGGAGAGTTGACGCATGTCCACTTCAGACCTGCTGGTGACGCCGGAGCAACGTGACCGCGGCGTCGAGATCTTGCAAGAGATGTACGCCGACGGCCGCCTCGGGCGGATGGAGTTCGAGGAACGGCTCGACCAGGCGCTGCGGGCGAAGACCCGGGCCGACCTGAACGCCAGTTTCGCCGGCCTCGTCGCGCATCCCATCCCCACCTTCGCGCCGGCCGCGTTCACCCGGCCCACCTCACCAGGTCGCCAGGTGCGGCGGTACGACGGTGATGGCCGTGGCGCCGGCACGCTGACGCACTGGCTGGGCTTCCCGACCATGTTCGTCGGGCCCGCCGTGGTCGCGATGACGGCCGGCACCCGCAACCCCGCCGTACGCCGGCACGCGGTGGAAGCGGTCAACTTCCAGCTCACCGCCTTCATGATGTTCGCCGGCCTGGGCATCCTCACCGGCATCACCGAAGGCTTCACCGCCTTCCTCTTCCCCGTCCTAGGCATCCTCTGGGCGGTCATGACCGGCGTGGGCGGCCTGGCCACCGCGCTATCCGGCAACTTCCGCTACCCCTTCACCCTCCGGCTGATCCGCTGACCCACCGCGACAGGGGAATCTGGGGTGCGGGTGGGTTGTTGGGGTTGATAGTGTGGTGATTCCACTGCTGGCGGGGTGACTCGGCGGCAGCGGGGTTTGAAAACTCAAGAGGGGGTGAACGGTTTCGACTTTGGACGGACGATCCAAGAGAAGCGGGCCGAGGATCCAGGGTTATCTCGTAAACGATCTCTGGAAAACAATAAGTGCCAATAACACGCGCACTAACTTCGCTCTCGCCGCCTGACGGCCTGAGGTAAACGAAGGGTCAGCCCGGGAGTGCTTCCGACCCGGTTCCTGGCCTCAGCTAGGAAGCTTGCTTTGTTAACCCGGTTACGGGGTTAGCACGGGACATTTACAGTAACTGAGCCTGTCAGTGACGTGTCTGTACGAGCACTGGGGCTGAGAAAAGCGACTTCGACAGACTGCGCCCGGAGAAGTCTTGGGTCGACGCTGAAGGACGCGGGTTCGATTCCCGCCACCTCCACCACCCCCATGAGTCGAAAAGGGCCTCGCGGCAACGCGAGGCCCTTTCCCATTGCCCCCACGGCTGCGCCGGAGCGTTCACTGCGCCGGCGTGCGGGGTTGGATGTTCTTGTTGTTGTGGAGCACGTTCTCGGGATCGAACTTCGCCTTCACGTCGGCGAGCCGCCGGTACGTGTCGTCGCCGTAGGCCTCGCGGACGCGGCTCGCGTCGTCGTCGGAGTCAAGGAAGTTCACGTAGACGCCGGCGCGGTGGAGCTGCAGGGCGTCGAGGAATGCGCGCGCCCACGCGGTCTCCGCTGCCCTGACGGTGTCGTCCTGCTCGGGGAGCCAGGCCGCGTGAACGATGATGTTGTGGTCGACATCGCGCCCGGCGTAGGCCGTGGCGTCCCGCGGGGCGCGGGGTATTGCGCCACCCATGTGGAACATCGCCGCGTAGGACCTCGGGGAGGTGGCGCGGTGCGCGTGGGCGGCGACGATGTCGATGACCTCGTCGGACAGGCCGGTGAGGTTAGTGGCCTTCCAGTAGTAGTGCCAGCCATGGGGGACGGTGGCGTCGAGGCCGCTTTGATGGTCGACGTACAGGGTCGGCCCGACCAGATCCAAGAGCGGTTTCCCGAACTGGCGGAGCGCGCGGACGGCACGCTCACCGTCTTCGACCGGTCCGGCGTAGCAGCTGGCCACCGCGATTGTGGGCTGGAAGTGGAGGTGCTCGTCGATGACCGGCAGCGGCGGGATCGTGGTGAGCTTGACGATGTTGCCGAGCTCGTCAGGCGCATCGGTGACGAACTCGCGGTAGAAGCGCAAGACCTCGGTTGTGTCCTCGGCCGGCCAGAACACCGGCCCGGCGATGACGATCGGGCCGACCGAGTGCAGCGCGAACCGGAACGAGCTGACGATGCCGAAGTTCCCGCCGCCGCCGCGCAGCGCCCAGAACAGGTCGGGGTGATCGCTGGCCGATGCCCAGATGATCTCGCCCTCGGCGGTGACCACCTCGGCCTCCACGAGGTTGTCGACAGCGAGTCCGTGCTTGCGCATCAGCCAGCCGATGCCGCCGCCCAGGGTGAGGCCGCCGACGCCGGTGTGGCTGACGATGCCGCCCGTGGTGGCCAGACCGTGCGCCTGAGTCTCATGGTCGACATCTCCCCACAGGGCACCGCCCTGGACGAGGGCCGTGCGCTCGACGGGATCGACCGAGACGGCGCGCATCGCCGAGAGGTCGATCACGATTCCGCCGTCGCACACCGCGGCGCCGGCGACGTTGTGACCCCCGCCTCGTACGGCGATCTCGAGGTCGCGGTCGCGGGCGTAGCGCACCGCTGCGGCCACGTCGGCGGTGCCGCTGCAGCGGGCGATCAGCCGAGGTCGTCGGTCGACGGTGCCGTTCCATACGGCGCGGGCGTCGTCGTAGTCGTGGTGGTCGGGGGCGATCACGTCGCCCCGGAAGCCGGGGATCCGGATCGTGGTTCGTGTTGTCATGGGCTCATCGCAACATCGGGGGGCGCCGAGGAGAAGGCAGCTATCTGGACTTCGAAGTAAGGAATCTGGACTTCACGGCGGTCGAAAGGCGCGGGACACTGCGTTCATGAGGACGTACGGCCAGTACTGCCCGATCGCCCGTGGTGCCGAGATCTTCGCTGAGCGTTGGACGCCGTTGATCATCCGCAACCTGCATCTGGGCTGTGAAACCTTCGGCGAGATCATCGAGGGGGCGCCGGGACTCTCCCACACGCTCCTCGCACAGCGGCTCGAGCAGCTCGAACGCTTCGGCATCGTCGAGGCGACACCGAAGGCGCACGGGCGCGGTAACCGCTACCAGCTCACCAGCTCGGGCCACGATCTGTTCAAGGTCTGCCAGACCCTCGGCGAGTGGGGAGCTCAGTGGCTCGAGATCGCTCCGGAGAACCTCGATCCGTTCGTGGCCCTGTGGTCAATGTGCAACGCGCTCCGTCCGGACCGCCTCCCCGACAGGCGGGTAGTCGTTCGGCTGGACTTCACCGGCTTTCGGTCCCACGAGCGCTACTGGCTGCTGCTCGAACACGGCGAGGCCGAGATCTGCAAGACCTATCCGGGTCTGGACGAGGACCTGTACATCACCGCCGAGGCCGAGGCGTTCGTCAAGTG
This sequence comes from Kribbella sp. NBC_01245, assembly GCF_036226525.1. Lineage (NCBI taxonomy): Bacteria > Bacillati > Actinomycetota > Actinomycetes > Propionibacteriales > Kribbellaceae > Kribbella > Kribbella sp. NBC_01245. The sequence goes on along the minus strand of NZ_CP108487.1, from coordinate 3,907,293 downwards.
GCACGCCGGCCAGCTGTCCTGGGCGGAGGCCACCCGCGACTCCAGGATCGAGCTTCACGGTCCGTCATGGCTCGTCAGGGCCTTCCCGACCTGGAACGGCCGCAGCATGTTCGCTCACATCCGCCCGCCGGCACCGCCACCGCGAGTCTGATGCACTAACCCGGCACCGACCGACTCCCGCGGGAATCATCGAGGCACGCGCAGGCTTAAGACCAGGCCGCGAGCAGGTCCGCGGGGGTGAAGGCTTGGATTGCCTGGACGGTGCAGCCGCTTCGCGCGACGGCCACCAGTGGTGTGGTGTCGCTTGCTCCGGGCAGTTGTGAGCGGTGGCTGATGAGGCGGGCGAGATCGCGGGTGTCGAAGGCCTTGTTCTCGAGCCACTTGATCGATCCGACCATCGTGATCTTGCCGGCGACAGGCGATCGGTCCGTACCGACGAGGTCGATTTCCGGATCGTTGGTGCGGGTCCAGTAGCCACCGACGACGTTCGTGTCGTTGGGGAGCCGGTCGTCGGCTATGCGCCAGAGTGCCTCTCTGATGACGGGCTCCACCGTTCGCCCGCGCCAGGAGGTCCAACTGCGGCGGATCGAGTCGACGACCAGGTCGCCACGCCCTCGTTCTACGCTCGGGATGCCGGGTCCGACAAAGGAAAGCCAGAAGCGAAGGTAGGGGTCGTCGACCCGGTAGCGGGTTTCCTTGCTGGGCTTGGTGGACAGAGGTAGCTCGGTCGCCACCACGCGTCGGCTGGTGAGGTATTCCAATGAGCGTTTCACGGATCCGGGGTTGAGGTCGCCGGAGGCTCGGCCGATCAAGGTGAAGGTGCGTTCGCCGTGTCCGATGGCCCGCAGCACGGTCTGAGCTTGTGCCTCGGTGGGAAATTCCGCCGAGAGTATCCGCTCGCCACTGACGAGCAGTGCTGATGTCGGTCGTCGCAGGGCTTGTTCCAGGTAGTCCCACACGCCCGCGCCGCGCGGCCACTCCGCCAGGATCAGGGGGAGCCCGCCGGAAACCAGGTAGGCATCGAACGCGTCGGCCGGTGACAGATCGAGCATGGCTGCGACGTCGGCAGGGCTGAGGGGAGGAACGACCATCTCGCTGCCGCGCTGGTAGAACGGCCGACCGTACGTGTTGAGCTTCTCCATCATGGCGACGTCGGAGCCGATCAGGACGAGCAGAACCGGAAGCTTGGATAGCGTCCGGTCGAACGCCTTCTGTAACGCGCCTTCGACAGTGGGGTCTTCGTGGATCAGATAGGGGAGTTCATCGAGGACGACGACACTTGGCTGGTCCGTGGGCAGGGCAGTCGCCAGCAGGCCGAGGGCGGCGTCCCAGGTTTGCGGATCGGCGAAGTCCCTGAATCGGGACGCGTCGGGAAGTGACGAGGTGGCGACTTCGGCGATGAATCCGCTCAGATCGTTTGTCCTGGATCCGCCGACGGCGGTGAAGAATACGTGCGGGACGTGCGTGCGCTCGAGGAACTCCTCGACCAGCCTGGACTTGCCGACCCGGCGGCGGCCCCGCATCAGCACCGCGCGTCCCGGCCGGCCACTGCGTCCACCGCCGCGTACGACCGACAACAATTCGTCGAGAATGTCGAGCTCGGTTTGACGTCCAACAAAGCGACTCATCGGTTGAGCCAATCTCGCAGCAGTGATACTTGCATTTAAGATAGTATCATTGATGCAAGTATCAGGCGCGGAGTGGCGATATGGCGGTTTCGTGGCGTAGGGCTTGGAGGGTGTCGAGTTCGCGGACGATGTCGCGGCGTTTGGCCTCGAGGCGTTCGACTTGCTGGGCGAGTAGTTGGTCCATGACGCCGGTGCGCTCCTCTGGTGGGGCCTCCAGGCAGGGGAGCAGTTCGTTGATGGTGGCGCTGGACAGACCTGCGGCGAATAGGTGCTGGATCATGACCACGCGTTCAACCATGGAGCTCTCGAAGTCGCGCCAGCCACCGGGTGTGCGCTCGGATCGGATGAGCCCGTGCTCCTCGTAGTACCGCAGAGACCGGGTGCTGACGCCACTGGCATCTGCTAACTCACCGATGCGCATGAGACCTCCTGAGGCTGTCGGCTGCCTCCATTCTTGCAGTTGACACCAGTGTGAAGTTCCACGATCGAGGGGCAGCCCCCTCGATAAAGGACACCACCATGCATTGGCTCTACCTCGGCATCGCCGTTGTCTTTGAGATCACCGTTGCCATCTCCGCCGGTAAGGCCCAGGGGTTCACACGACTCACCTGGACCACCGTCACGCTGATCAGCGGAGGTATCGCCACGTACTTCCTCAGCCTGGCGCTGCTCACCTTCGACGTCGGCGTTGGCTACGCCATCTGGACCTCTGTCGCCGGCGTCGGGATCGTCATCCTCGGCGCCGTGCTCTTCGGCCAACGCCTCGACTGGCGCAAGCTCCTCGGCATCGTCGCCGTCATCGCCGGAGTCGTCGGCCTCCAGTTGAGCGGAGCCGTCTGATGCCTCAGGCCACCAACCCCGCACCCGCCAACCGAGCACGGGCCTGGCTCGTGCTCGGTCTGGCGGGCGCCTTCGAGATCGGCTATGCGCTCTCCGTCGGCGGCAGTCAGGGCTTCACCGTGCTGTCCTGGTCGCTCGTCGCGGTCGTCTTCTTCCTCCTGACCCTCTTCGCCCTCAGCCTTGCCCTGCGCACCATCGCCGTCGGCATCGGCTACGCGGTCTGGGCCGGCATCGGCGCCGTCGGAGCCGCACTTCTCGGCCCGCTCTTCTTCGACGAAACCCTCACCACGGCCAAGGCCCTCTGGCTCACCCTGATCATCGCGGGCGTCGTTTGGCTCAAGCTGGCCGACCGCCCCGACTGATTACGAGAGGAACATGCGGGGTTCGCCGTTTTGGAGGCCGGTGCCGGTGATCGAGCAGGTGCCGCCGCGGGGAGTGCCGGCGTTGTAGGACTGGCGGACGCAGGAGCGGACGGCTAGTTGGCCCCAGTAGTTGGGGTGCAGGGACTCCTGGATGTAATAGTTCGAGCCGGCCGTGGTGACGGTGCGGATCTGGTTGACCCATTCGGTGCGGTCCACCGCGGTCGGTTGCGTCCACGAGGAGAGGCCGACTTCCTCGTACAGGCCGACCGTCTTCTCGCAGAGGCGGCGGCCGTTGAAGGCCGAGGCGAGTTCGAGCGTGCGGACGTTCGCGAGGCCGGATTGGGTGATGGCGGCTCGGACCGAGGCGTTGATGGTGGTGAGGGCGGTGGCGTTGGCCCAGTCGGCGTCCGCGTTCCAGAAGCCGCAACCGCCGACGCTCTGCCGGGTGAATCCGCTCTGGCCATAGCGGAAGCCGCTCGCGGCCGGGATCGGCGATGGGTACGTCTGGACCACCAGAGTCCAGGCGTTGTCGGCGTAACCCGCGTTGCGCATCGCCGTACGGACGTTCTGGAAGCCCGTCGCGATCCGCGCGCGGACCGCGGTGACGTTGGCCGCGGTGAAGTTGGCCGTGACCGAGGAGTCGTCCTTGCAGTAGTCCGGATACCACGACGGCGAGGTGAGGAAGTTCGTCACGCACCTGGTCACAATGTCGGCGAATCCGAAGTCGTTTCCGCCGATCGAGGCGACCACCATCTTCACGTTGTGCGTGGTCGCGAACTGCTGCAGCGCCTTCGCCTGGCCGATCCGGCCCGCGCCGTTGTCGAAGAAGTCGAGCCCGGGTTTGAACAGATCGCCCGAACTCGTCACCGCGCGGGCGCCGGAGCAGGCCAGGTTGAGACCGCCGACGCCGCCGATGAAGATCTCGGCCGACTTGCTGCGATGGCACCGCTCGATCGCCTCGCCGGTACCGCTCGCGTTGTCGTGATAGGCGTGCGCGCCGAGCGCGTCGGCCGGCGTCTCGGAGTTGTTCGAGCTGCCGGCCCACCGACCGGCCTCGCCCGAGATGTACGAATCACCGACACTCACGACGTACGGCGTGCCGGATCCGGGTCCATCCGCCTGAGCGGGTGGTGCGGTTAGTAGGGCGATCAGGGCGGCGGAGGTGAGACTGAGGGCGAACACGCGGCGGCTTCGGCGCATGGCACGGCCTTCCTTGGGCGGGTGGCGGCCGCCCCTCGAGCCCCGTCGCGGCCGCGCAGTGCGGGGAATCTACCCCCACTAAGTGACCCACCGGTAGACCTTACGTGCACACCCGAATACCTAGCGTTGTTCGACCCCCTTCATCCAGTACGGCGTCCAGCGCGCGTCCGTCGGCGCGGGGTCGACGGCGTAGAAGGTGAGCACGGCCATCGAGGAGCCGTCGGGTTTGGCCTCCGAGGGCGGCACGTGGCTCAGGATGAGCAGGCCGTCGCCCCAGGCGTCGACGGTGAGGCCGAGCTGGTGCTCCGAGCGGAACCACACCCGACCGCGAAGGACCTCGCCGAGCAACTCGACCTCGTACGACGTACCGGGCTCGCCGTCGACGGGCGCAGCCAACGCCGACTCCGACGTACCGGCGTAGAAGAGGGTGCGACGGGCCTCGCCGGGATGACGTTCGAGGGCGAACTTAAACTGGTGGACGAAGGTGATCCAGCCCTCGGTGATGTCGTCGTAGTACGCCTCCCACTCGGCGTTGTCGCTATGCGGCGCACGGGTGAGCGTGATCCGGGTGCCGCCCTCGACCGGGCTCAGCTCGAACCGGTCGCCGCCCTGGATCTCCAGCGTGTGGTCGTCGGTCGACTCGGTATACGCCGTGAAGAAGATCAGGTCGATCTCGGCCTCGAGGCCCTCGTACTCCCAGCCGTGCCAATGCCGGATCTGGTCCTTGTCGCGCAAGGCGGCCCACACGGCGTCGACCGGCGCGGCGACAGTCACCTCAATACGAGGAGTGTTCACGATGAAGCTCCTTCACTATTACGGGCCGGGCGGGGGAATCCGCCCGCGATCAGGCGATACGGCCGGCCGCCCTCGGCGTCGAAGTCCTCGACCGTACGGCGGACGGCCGCGGTGAGGGCGTCGGTGAATCGGTGCAGGTCACTTGGTTCGGCGAAGCGCACTTCGGCCTCCAGGGTGAACGTGAGCAGGCGCTGCCCGGCGTCGGCGGCCTTGCCCTGCATGCGGGCCACCTCCCGCACAGTCGCGGCGGCCGTCTCGACCAGGTGCTCGGCGGCGTACTGGTCGTGCAACCGGGTGAAGGTTCGTTCCTCGCCGGTGGTCATCACCGAGGGGTCGACCACGATCGCCGCCGACGTGGCCTGGAACAGCCGCTCGACGAACCCGCGTCGCTGCCGCTCCTCGGCCAACTCGATCAGTCCGGCCTTCTCCAGCTCCTTCAGGTGGTAGTTCACCCGCTGCCGCGGTAGGTCCAGCGTCTGCGCGAGCTGGCTGGCCGACGCGGGCTCCTGCAGCAACCCGAGCAGCTGTCGCCGCAACGGCGAGAGCGCCGCCCGCACCTGCTCGGGTTCTTCCAAGTACCTCATCCGGCCGGTCATGACCACCACTGTCGTATTGACAGATTAATTTGTCAATATGCGGTTCCGGGCCGGTCTCCCCAAAGGGAGCCGGCCCGGAGGTTTGGGTCAGCGGCCGCCGAGGAGGCCGCCGAGCATGCCGCCGACGCCTTCTTGGCCGGACTGCTGGCCCTGGCCGGTGCCGCCGATGAGGCCGCCCGGCGGTTGCTCGGACGGCTGGACCACGACGAAGCCCTGGCCGGCGAAGCTCATCGTGAAACCTTCCCCGGTGGTACGGCCGAGCAGCGTGCCGAGGCCGAGCGTCTCAGCGCGCTGGAACCCGGTCTGCAGGCTGGTCGACCAGCAAACCGCGGCCTGCGGATCGGCGAACGTCGGCTGGTCGACGTTCAGCACGACCGGCGTGCCCGCACAGGTGATCGCGATCCGGCCCTGACCGCTGAAGTTGCAGTTGAACAGACCGGCGTTCGACATCATCCCGGCACCTTGGACCATCTTGATGTCCCAGCTGAGCGACGATTCGAAGGCGAGCACGTTGGCGCCATTGATGCTGAGGCCGTCGTGCGGCCCCTCCAGGTCGATCAGGTAGATATCCGCGGCGTGGTCGGCGAGGAACACATCGCCCTGACCACGCATCTTCATCAGCGGAATGCCCTCGCCGGTGAGCTTGGCCTTCAGGAACTTGCCGATACCGCCCGAGCCCTGTGCCTCGAACTGCACGTTGCCCTGATAGGCGACCATCGACCCCTGCCGCGCGAACACCTCGCCGCGCAGCTCGACCTTGAGCAGCTTCGAGTTCTGCAACCGCAGTCCGGCCTGAGCCGACTCCTGCTCCTGGTTCGACGCGGCGAACAAGTCACTTCGCATGACTACCCCCTCCATGTGGTGATTCAGCGTAAATAGTGACGCACGTCAGGCCCGTCCGGTGCCGTCGATCCCGCCCCGACCTCCGGATGGCCTGCCCCTTCCGGCAGCATGACGGCATGTCCGCTGCCATGCCACAGCTCGCGCCCGGAACCCAGGTCGTGCTGCGCGCCGCGAGCGGCCAGATCCCGGCGGGCGCGACCGGCCGGGTGACGGGTCTGCGGGCCGATGGGCGGTACGACGTACGCCTGGTCGACGGGCGCGAGGCGGTCTGCGATCGCGACGGCCTCGCGCTGCGAACGGCGTACCAGAGTGAGCAGGTCGCGGTCATGCCAGTCGACGGCGCGACGCTGGTCCGGGACCACACCGTGTACGCCGTGATTGTCGGCTCGCGCGCCTTCGGTCTGGACACGGACGCCTCCGATACTGATACCCGCGGTGTGTACGTCGCTCCGACCCCGGCGTTCTGGTCTTTCGCCAAGCCGCCGGCGCATGTCGATGGGCCGGATGACGAGTGGTTCTCCTGGGAGGTCGAGCGCTTCTGTGAACTTGCGCTCAAGGCCAATCCGAACATTCTCGAAGTCCTGCATTCGCCACTGGTCGTGCGGCAGACGCCGATCGGGGAGGAGCTGGTCGGCCTGCGTGATGCCTTCTTGTCGCAGCTCGCCTACCAGACGTACTCGGGGTATGTGCTGAGCCAGTTCAAGAAGCTCGAGACGGATTTCCGGCGCGATGGCAGGCCCAAGTGGAAGCACGTCATGCACCTGATCCGGTTGTTGCTCGCGGCCCGTACTCTGCTACGCGAAGGTCGCCTCGCCATCGACGCCGGCGACCACCGCGACCGCCTCCTCGCCGTACGCCGAGGCGAACTGCCATGGGAAGAGGTCGAGCGCTGGCGGTTGAGCCTGCACGCCGAACTTGAGACGGCACTCGCGAGTACTTCGTTGCCGGAGGCACCGGATACCGCGAGAGTGGACGCTTGGCTGCATACCGTTCGTGCGCGCAATCTGGAGGGCATGCGATGACCCGCGACATGACCGGACTCGACTTCGACGAACTGCGCGGCATCATCGACGATCAGCCCTACCGGTTGATGTTCGCGACGGTTTCGGGCGCGCATCTGTACGGGTTTCCGAGTCGCGACTCCGACGTCGACCTGCGGGGCGTGCACGTCTTGCCCGTCGAGGAAGTCGTCGGGTTGCGCACCGGCCCCGAGACCCTCGACCGGACCTGGTTCCAGAACGAGGCCGAGGTCGACCTGGTCAGTCACGATTTCGCCAAGTTCGCGCGGTTGATGTTGCGGCGCAACGGCTACGTGCTGGAGCAAGTGCTGTCACCACTGGTCGTTGCCTCCAGCCCCCATCACGAGGAACTCGTTGCCCTGAGCCCCGGATGCCTGACCAAGTGGCATTCGCATCACTATCGCGGTTTCGGCAAGAACCAGTGGGACCTGTTCGGTAAGAGTGGTGAGCTCAAGCCGCTGCTCTACACCTTCCGGGTCCTGCTGACCGGCATCCACCTCTTGCGCTCGGGTGAGGTGCAGGCCGATCTGCGTGAGCTCACGTCGCTACCTGAGGCGCCGGACTACCTGAGCGAGCTGATGGCGGTGAAGACCGAGGCCGAACACGGCAGTCTGAACGACCTGCCCACGCCTCCGGCCGCTGAGAGCCTGGAGCGGGACTACGAGCGACTGCAGCGGGCGCTCGACGATGGGGAGGCGGCCTCGATCCTGCCCGACCAGCCGTCCGCGGCGGAGGGCCTCCACGATCTGTTGATCAGAGTGCGACTTCAGTAGCTAAGCGTCACCAAGCTCTTACTTCAGTTGGTCAAGGTATTGACAGGGCGCCCCAGGGGCGGGATTGTCCTTGCCTAAGAATCAACAGAAAGAAGAGTGAATCAACAGTGTCGAACATTGACCTGCTGCACTTCCGGGCCGCTGGGGTCAGTCTGGTGCTTGACTGCGCCGGGCCGACGCTGCCGGTGGTGGTTCATTGGGGTGCGGACCTCGGTGAGCTGGATCTGGCGGAGCTGAAGCGTGGTGCCGGTACGGCGCAGGCCGGTAACGGGCTCGACGAGAACCAGCCGGTCACGGTCGTTCCCGAGTACTCGTCCGGGTGGTTCGGCCTCCCCGGGTTGAGTGGTCATCGCGATGGCGTCAACTTCTCTACCGCCTTCCAAAGGACTGAGGCCGCGGTCATCGGCGACAACGCCGTCCGGGTCAAGGCGGTTGACGAGGCGGCCGGGCTCGAGTTGACGGTCGACCTCGAGCTCACGCCGTCCGGGCTCGTGCGGGCGAAGGCTGAGGTCACGAACGTGGGCGCGTCGGCGTACACGGTGGACGGGTTGCGGATCGCCCTGCCGGTGCCGACCGAGGCCACCGAGTTGTTCGACATGACCGGCAGGCACGCGGGCGAGCGGGCGCCGCAGCGGCACGCCTTCACTCAGGGCGCGCACGTGCGGGACAGCCGCCGCGGCCGGACCGGGGCCGACGCGACGTTGCTGCTGTACGCCGGTGAGCGCGGGTTCGGCTTCAACTCCGGCGAGGTCTGGGGTATCCACACCGCGTGGAGCGGCAACCACAAGACGTACGCCGAACGCGGGCAGACCGGCTTCGGCGTCGTCGGTGGTGGCGAGCTGCTGCTCCCCGGCGAGGGACGGCTCGAACCAGGCGAGTCGTACGAGACGCCCTGGATTTTCGGCGCGTACGGCGTGGGTCTTGACGAAGCGTCGACCCGATTCCACGAATACCTGCGGGCCCGGCCGAACCACCCGAGCACCACTAGGCCAGTCGTACTGAACACCTGGGAAGCCGTCTACTTCGACCACGACCTCGAAAGGCTGAAGGCGATCGCGAACGCGGCCGCCGAGGTCGGCGCCGAGCGGTTCGTACTCGACGACGGCTGGTTCAACGGCCGCCGGGACGATCGCGCCGGACTGGGGGACTGGTACGTCGACGCCGGCGTCTGGCCGAAGGGGCTGCACCCGTTGGTCGACCACGTGATCGGACTCGGACTACAGTTCGGCCTCTGGTTCGAGCCGGAGATGGTCAACCCGGACTCCGACCTAGCCCGCAATCACCCCGAGTGGATCCTTGCCACCGGCAACCGAATGCCGCCGACCGCCCGGCATCAGCAAGTGCTCAACCTCGGCATTCCCGAGGCGTACGACTACTTGCTCGAGCGGCTCGTCTCGTTACTTGCCGAGTACAAGGACATCTCGTATCTCAAGTGGGACCACAACCGCGATCTCGTTGACGCGGGCAACCAACTGACCGGCCGACCAGGTGTGCACGCGCAGACGCTGGCGATCTACCGTCTGCTGGACGAACTGCGCGAACGCCATCCCGGGTTGGAGATCGAGTCCTGCTCGTCGGGTGGTGCGCGAGTCGACCTCGGCATCCTCGAACGCACCGACCGCGTCTGGGGTAGCGACAACAACGACGCCCTTGAACGGCAACGCATCCAGCGCTACACCCAACTGCTGCTACCGCCCGAGTTGATCGGCTGCCACGTCGGCCCGCCGACCTCGCACAGCTCCGGACGGACCCAGTCCCTCGCGTTCCGGGCGATCACCGCGATGTTCGGCCATTTCGGCATCGAGTGGGACATCAGTGCGGCGACGCCGGAGGAACGGGCCGAGCTGGCAGGGTGGGTTGCGCTGCACAAGGAACTACGTCCGCTTTTGCATACCGGCCGGGTGGTCCGCGCGGACCGTGGGCCGGACGAATTCTGGTTGCACGGTGTGGTGGCCCAAGACGGCTCGCGGGCCGTCTTCGCCGCCGTACAGCTGGTCCAGTCGATCACCTCCGACTTGGGCCGGGTTCGCATTCCTGGTTTGGCGCCCGACCGGCGCTACCGGGTATCGCGCCTGCACACGCCCGGCAAGCAATTGCGGGCAGCCGACTGGATGAGCGACGCCGTCGAGTTGAACGGCGCCGCCCTCGCCGCGGTCGGCGTACAGATCCCTGCCCAGTGGCCCGAGAACGCGATCCTGCTGGACATCCGCTCCCTCGACTAGGAGGCCCGGTGACCGCCAAGGCGAGCACCCGACGGTACGGCGACTTGAAGGTGGCCGTGATCTTCCTGATCCCGGCCACCATCGGCTTCGTGGTGTTCTACATCTGGCCCACGTTGCGCGGCGCGTACCTGAGTTTCACCGAATACAGCCTGCTCACGCCGCCGAAGTTCAACGGCCTCGACAACTACGAGCGAATGCTGCATGACAGCTTCTTCTGGAACGCGCTCGTGGTCACCGTCGAGTATGTGGTGATCAACATCGGATTGCAGACCGTGCTCGCGGTCGGGATCGCGATGCTGATGTTCCGGCTGACGAAGTCGATCGTGGTCCGCGGCGTCATCCTGCTGCCGTACCTGATCGCGAACGTGGTGGTCGCCCTGGTCTGGTTCTGGATGCTCGACTACCAGGTCGGCATCTTGAACCAGCTGCTGACGTGGGTCGGAATCGACCCGATCGCGTTCTTCGGTGAATCGGTCTGGGGGATCCCGACGATTGCCTTGATCAACGTTTGGCGGCACATGGGCTATACCGCCCTGCTTGTTTTCGCCGGCCTGCAGACGATTCCGTCGTACGTCTACGAAGCGGCGGAAGTCGACGGTGCTTCGGAGTGGCACGCGTTCCGGCGGATCACCCTGCCGTTGCTCCGGCCCGTCCTGGTGATGGTGCTGGTGGTGACGATGATCGGGTCGTTCCAGATCTTCGACACGGTTGCGGTGACCACGCAGGGTGGTCCGATCAACGCGACCCGGGTCCTCTACTACTACATCTACGAGCGGGCGTTCACCCGGTTCGACTTCGGTTACGCCTCCGCGATGGCGATGGTGTTGTTCGCGATCCTGGCGGTGGTCTCGTTGCTCCAGATGAAGTTGCTGCGGGCCAAGGAGAGTGACCTGGCTTGACGTCCTCCCCTGCCTGGTGGCGGGGGATTTCATCCCACTACGCGGAGGTAGCGAGATGTGGTTCACGCTTCAACGGCACAGACCTCGTGCCTCGGCGTGCGGTCACGGCCCGTCCGGCCGCGATGTTCCTGGCTGCATTCACATCAGCATGCTGAGCGAGGATGCCCCGGTTCAATCCCGCTTTGGCCCGGACGTTGCGGCCCGGCTGCTCGACGGTGCCGCGTGCGGAGCGGGTCATGTTGCGGATCTTCAGGTCCTCGACCCGGATCAGGTCGAACCGCCCAGCGATATAGGTGGAGATCTTCTCGACCCAGTCCTTGCGCCGATCGGTTTCGCGGGCCAGCAGTCGGGCGATGGCTATCTTTATCCGGGTGCGCCGGTTCGATCCGCGTCTGCACCGCGCGAGCTGCTGTTGCAGCTGCTTCAGCCGGGTCTTTTCGGGGCCGCGCAGTCCGGGGCATGCGAGCAGTTCGCCGGTGGACAGGGCCGCCGACACAGCGACACCGCGGTCGACTCCGACGGCCTCACCGCTTCCGGGTGCCGGTACCGGGTCGGGGATGGCGGCGAAGGCGATGTGCCACCGCCCCACCCGGTCGCGGGTGATCCGGTACGACTTTGCATCCGGCACCTGTCGCGACCAGCGGAACTTGATCCAGCCGGCTTTCGGCACCAGCACCCGGCCCCATTTACGGTTCAACCGTTCGACCCGCTGGGCCTGTGGCCCTACGATCCGGAACCCCTCGCGTCGGCCGGCCCTGCGCCACGGCGGCCTGGAGTGAGTACCGCCAAAGAAGTTTCGCCAGGCTTGGTCGAGGTCGCGCAATGCTTGCTGTTGCACCGTTTGCGACCCGGCCGCCAGCCACGGCTCCGCGGCGCGGGCTTCGGTCAGCTGCGAGCACTGTGCATTGTATCCGGGGGTGGGTGGCCGTCCTGGTCGCCACATCAGTCGCTGTTCGAGTCCGAGGTTCCACACGTACCGGGCATGGCCGCAGTGCCCCAGCAGCGCAGTCTCCTGCGCGGGGGTCGGGACAAGCCGGTACCTGGACACGCCACCAATTGTGGCGACCGCCACCGACAATTTTCTGAAGGGAGGGACCGGCGTCTAATCCCCGCCCTCGAGGACGGGATTTCCGCGCCGGACTACCGATGAGAGAACGGATCAACCCGGGCCGGGTGGTCGCGTGGACCATGCTTGTCCTGCTGATGCTGGTGACGATCTTCCCCTTCTACTGGATGTTGCGTACGGCGCTGTCGAACAACGTGGCGCTGGTCGGCGACCCCGGTTCGCTGCTGCCGGTCGAGACTACGCTCGGCGCGTTCAGACGAGTGCTCGGTCTGGCCTCGGTCGAGGAGGCGCAGGCCCAAGGTGGTAGCGGCGCCTCGGTCAACTTCTGGCTGTACCTGCGGAACTCGTTGGTCGTGGCAACCGTCACGACGTTCTGCCAGGTCTTCTTCAGCGCGATGGCGGCGTACGCCTTCGCCCGGTTGCGCTGGCCCGGCCGGGACAAGGTGTTCGCGTTGTTCCTGGCGGCGTTGATGGTGCCGCCGATCTTCAGCACCTTGCCGAACTTCGTACTGATCAAGAACCTCGGCCTGCTGAACAGTTTTGCCGGCATCATCCTGCCGAGTGCGTTCATGACGCCGTTCGCGATCTTCTTCCTGCGCCAGTTCTTCATCACGATCAACCGGGAGCTGGAGGAGGCCGCGATGATCGACGGCGCCGGCCATCCCCGGATCTTCTTCCAGATGATCCTGCCGATGAGCGCGGCGCCGATCACCACGCTCGCGATCCTGACGTACATCACCTCGTGGAACGACTACTTCTGGCCGTTGCTGGTCGGGCAGCAGGAGAACGTGCGCGTGCTGACCGTTGCCCTCGGCATCTTCCGGTCGCAGACGCCGCAGGGCTCGCCGGACTGGGCCGGGCTGATGGCGGCGACGCTGGTGGCCGCGCTGCCGATCCTGATCCTGTTCCTCGCGTTCGCGAAGCGGATCACCAACTCCATCGGTTTCTCCGGGATCAAGTGAGGTTCGAGATGTCCATCTCACGTCGTTCATTCCTTGCCGGGGCCGCCGGTCTGGCCGCCGCGGCCGTTGCCGGATGCAACAACGGGGTCGCGAACCGTCCACCGGGCGAGGTGTCGTACTGGCTCTGGGACTCGGCGCAACTGCCGATGTACGTCGAGTGCGCGAAGGCCTTCCAGCGTAAGCATCCGCAGTACTCGGTCAAGGTCGAGCAGTTCGGCTGGAACGACTACTGGTCGAACCTGGTCACCGGCTTCATCTCCGGCACCGCGCCGGACGTCTTCACCTCGCACTCCGCGCGGTATCCGCTGTTCGCCGCGAAGGACCAACTGCTGTCGATCGACGAGTTGGTCGAGCGCGACGTACTCGACCTCGGGATCTACCAGAAGGGTCTGGCCGAGCGCTGGATCGGCGACGATGGCAAGCGCTACGGCCTGCCGAAGGACTGGGACACCGAGGCGTACTTCTACAACAGCGCGATGACCGCCGACGCGGGCATCAGCGCCGACCAGATCAACTCGATGACGTGGAACCCGGCTGATGGCGGGACGTTCGAGCAGATCGTCCGGCGGCTCACCGTGGACAGCAAAGGCCGGCGCGGGGATCAACCGGGCTTCGACAAGAACAACATCAAGGTCTTCGGTCTCGGCTTCAGCGATGGCGGCGACTCGGACGGCCAGACCAGCTGGAGCTGGTACGCCGCAACGAACGGCTGGACCTACAGCGAGGGTGAACCGTGGGGGACGAAGTTCTTCTACGGCGATCCGAAATTCACCGAGACGATCGGGTGGTACCGCGGTCTCATCACCAAGGGCTACATGCCGACCCTCGCGCAGGCCAAGTCAGGCGTGGGGATCACCGAGGCCTTCGGCGCCGGCAAGTACGCGATCACGCCGAACGGGTCCTGGATGCTCGGCACCTACGCGGGCCTGGGCCGGGTCAAGACCAAGCTGGCCCGGTTGCCGCAAGGCCCGAACGGCAAGCGGATGTCGATGATGAACGGTCTGGCCGACACGATCTGGGCCGGGACCAATCGCAAGGACGCCGCGTGGGCCTGGGTGAGCTTCCTCGGTTCGAAGGAGGCGCAGGACATCGTCGCGAAGGCCGCCGTGGTCTTCCCGGCCGTGACCGCCTGCATGCCCGCGGCCCAGCAGGCCTTCGCGGCCGACGGCTGGGACATCACGCCCTTCCTCGAGCCGGTCAGCGCGGGTGCGACCTTCGCCTACCCGGCCAATCCCAACGCGGCTGACGTGTCGTCGGTCATGAAGCCTGCGATGGACTCTGTGATGGCGTTCGAGACCGACCCGAAAGACCTGATCGAGGCCAACAATGACGTCAACCAGATCCTCTCGGCCGCCTCCTCCTGAGCGTGCGTGTACTCCCTGGGGAGTAGGCGAGGTGCCGCCGCCTGGGCGACGCGCCGCAGGGGGTGCGCGGGACACGATCGTCGTAGTCAGTTCGACGACGATCTAGGGGAGAGTCATGAGCGGGAACGAGAACGACCGCCCGGACGGGGTCCGGGTTGGGGATCAGGAGCGGGAGGAGGCGGTCCGGCGGCTCGGCGAGCACTACGAGGCCGGGCGGCTGACCGCGGAGGAGCACACCGAGCGGGTGGGCGAGGCCTTGAAGGCGAAGACCGAGGCCGATCTGAAGGCGTTGTTCACCGATCTGCCGGAGCAGTCATCCTGGGGTGGTATTCCGTGGCCGCCGCCTGGCGCGCCTTGGACCGCGCCTCAGGACGAGCGCTCCGGTAAGCAGCGGGGTCTGGGGAGCTGGGCCGGTCCTGGCCGAAAGGGTCTGCCGGTGCCGGTGATCGCGGCGTTGGTCGGGTTCGCCTTGCTGGCGTCGATCGCGTGTGCCGTCGTGGGCGGCCATCCGCCGGTGCCGTTGTTCCTGGTGCTGATCATCGGCGCGGTGATCTTCGCGCAGCGTAAGAAGCAGCGCGGCATGCAAGGCCGAAGCGCGTGAGGGCGGCGTACCGGGTGCTGGCCATGCTGGTCACGCTCGGGGTCGTGATCCAGGTGGCGGCGATCGGGCTCGACGGGTTCATGCTGAACAGTGATGCCCGCGACGGCGTCACGGTCGACTCGTCGTATAGCAATCTCGGACAGTCGATCCATGCGATGAACGGCAACATCCTGGCCGTGGTGGTGCTCGCACTGCTGGTGGTGTCGTTCTTCGCCGACGTACCGGGTGGGCGCAAGCTCGCCGGGATCGTCTTCGGGTTGGTCGTACTCCAGATCACGCTCGCGGTGCTCGCCTCGGGCGCGCCTGCCCTTGGCATCCTGCATGGGATCAACGGGTTGGCGATCGCCGGAGTGGCGAGTATGGCGGCTAAGCGCGCTAGTACGCCCCCAGTCCTCTCGACCAGTGGCTGAGGCAAGTCGGCGGAAGCGTCGGCGCGGGCTGGTCGCTCTCGGAATGGCTCTCGCGGTGCTCGCGCCGCTGGCCTATCTGTGGGCGACCAGCTTGGTGCCGGACGACTACTCCGCCATGGAGATGGGGTACGCCGACAATGGTGGCGGGCCTGCCCACGATCATGCTGCAGGTCATGGCGTTGGTGGTGTCAGCGTCGCGGACTTGCGAGGGCCGGCCGGTAAGCCTGATGTGGACGTGACGGTGACGGCTCGCAAGGGGAAGATCACGCTGGCGAGCGGTCAGGTCATCGACGGATTCACGCTGAACGGGACCTCGCCGGGGCCGGCTCTTCGCGCTCGTGTTGGGGATCTGGTCCAGGTCACGCTGGTCAACGAGTCGGTGACCGAAGGCGCGACCCTGCACTGGCACGGGATCGACGTACCGAATGCCGAAGATGGTGTGGCGGGAGTGACTCAGGATTCCGTTGCCGTTGGCAAGCGTCATACCTATCGGTTCCGGGCCGTCGACGCTGGGACGTACTGGTATCACTCGCATCAGGTGTCCAGCGAGCAGGTCCGCGATGGGTTGTTCGGCACCATCGTGATCGACGGGGCACAGCCAGTACGGGATGTGGTTGCCGCGATCCATACGTACGACGAGAGGCGCAGTATCAACGGGCATATCGGGCAATCCCGGCATGACCTTGCGGCCGGTACGACGGTAAGGGTCCGCGTGGTGAACACGGATAACGCCGTCATCCGGATCGGTCTGGCTGGTACGACGTACCGCGTGGTGGCCGTGGATGGGCGGGAGTTGCGCGGGCCTTCGGACGTCAAGGGCGCGGGGTATCTCCTGCCTGCCGGCGGCCGGGTCGACCTGGAGGCGGTGGTGCCTGCGGAGGGTATGCGGCTGGATGCGGGTGGTGCCGCGACGTCCCTGCTGATTGGGCCGAGTGGTTCCAGTGGGCCGGTGGTGGGGATGTCGGCGGAGAACGTGGATTTGCTGTCGTATGGCAAGGCTGGGCCGATCGGGTTCAAGCCGGACGAGGCGGATCGGCGGTTCGAGTACCGGATTGGGCGGAGGGCTGGGTTCCTGGACGGTAAGCCCGGGTTGTGGTGGACGATCAACGGGAAGTTGATGCCTGACGTGCCGATGTACATGGTGAGCGAGGGCGACGTGGTCCGCATGCGCATCACCAACAAGAGCGGTCAGGCGCATCCGATGCACTTGCATGGCCATCACGCGGTGGTGCTGAGCCGCAACGGCGTGCCGTCATCCGGCAGCCCCTGGTGGACCGACACGTTGGAGGTCGGCGACGACGAGTCCTACGAAATCGCCTTCGTAGCCGACAACCCCGGCATCTGGATGGACCACTGCCACAACCTCCCCCACGCCAAACAAGGCCTAATGACCCACCTCGCCTACACAGGCTTCACCACCCCCTACCGCATAGGCGGCCACCACCACAACGAACCGGAATAACCACCAGTCCGATTCGCATCCCCTAAGCACGCAGCGCTTAGGTGGTGCCCATCGGGCTAGTGGTGCCGGTGTTGGCGTTGGTTAGCCCGTTAGGCGTAGGGACTCGCTTAGGCGGTGTAGGCGGTTGGCCTGGGCTGCGGCTATTCGTTCGCAGGCGGCGTCTATGGCGGCGCGTTGGGAGCAGAAGTAGCCGTACCAGTACGGGTCGTCTGGTTGTGGATCGTCGAGGTCGTCGACATCGACGTACCAGACGCTCCCCGGCGGACCCTCCGGCCGCCGAAACACCCTTGCGTGCAGGTGAATGCCAATTGCCTGGTCAGTGTCCAAGGAGTTCATCGCCCGCGTCCCATGTGAGAAATCGTGCGTTGCACCTATCCCCATCATGGAACTTTCGATGCGCGGAACCGCCACTCGACACGCGGGTTCAGTCGATCACAACAACCGGAATCCGATGCGCGCTGTTGTTGGCGAAACCCCCACGATTCCAGGCCGCCTGCAGCGGTTGAACCCGCCCACTCTCATCCCGAGCGCGGGCCGTGAGCTCATACTCACCCGGCGTCGCATCCCACTCCACGCTGAATCCGCGCCAGGCAAGGTCATTGCCCTCGGCATCTAGTTCAGCTTCCCGCCAACTGGCCCCACCATCGACGCTGACCTCGACCAGATCCACCGGCGCCCAGCCCGACCACGCACGCCCGCGAAGTACAACCGCCCCGGTCTTGAGGATCCGCGCCCGGCTCATGAAATCAGGATGACCAGGCGGGATCAGCAACGCGCGCGGCTCGATCCGGGTCACCGGCACGCCGGGATCGTCCGCACTACTCCGCAGGCGGTACGCGACCGCGTTCTGGAAGCCGGTGAACTCGTGGTCGATGACCTCGATCGAGCGCAACCACTTCACGCTGGCCATCCCATACCACCCCGGCACGACCAGTCGCAGCGGGAAGCCGTGCTGAGGCGGCAGCGGTTCGCCGTTCATCTCCCAGGCGACGAGCGCACCAACTTCCATCGCCTCGGTCAGGGAAAGCCCGCGCTGGTAATCCTGCTCCACACCGCGCTCGAACCCGTGGTCCGCACCCGTGAATACGACGTCGACGCCATCGGGTCGTACACCGGCGTGTTCGAGCAGCACCGTCAACGGCACCCCGGTCCATTCGGCCGTGCCGACGGCTTCCACGAGCCAGGGCTGGCTGACCGGCCGCGGGTCTTGCCGCGCACGGCCGTTGCCCGCGCATTCGAGGGTGACCCGGACGATCTGCCGGTTCATCGCCTTCAACTCGGTCAGACCGATCGACAATGGTTGCTCGACGCAACCAGTTAGCTCGAGCTGCCAGTTCGGGGCATCCGCCGCGGGGATGTCGTAGTGCACCAGGACGTAGTGCAGCCCGGCCGGCGTCACGTCGTACCGCATGGCCTCCAGCGGCATGCCGTGATTACGCGCGGCGAGTTGCAGCTCCTCGAGCGTCACCCCTTCGCCCTTCCCGGCGACGCGTGATGCGGTACTGAAGGTCTCGACGGACATAGCGGCCCCTCCGGCTGTTTTCCGGTCCTGCCGTCCAGCCTATGCCCGTCGGTCGTCAGAGGTCGCGCTGTTCCGAACGCGGGGTTCGGGTGACGGTGATCGAGGCGGCGACTACGCAGACCATGCCCGCGATCTGTACGGCGCTCAGGCGTTGGCTTAGGACTAGCAGGCCGGCTAGCGCGCCGACGGCTGGTTCGAGGCTCATGAGGATGCCGAAGACGGCCGGGTTCATGCGTCGTAGGGCCAGGGTCTCGAGCGAGTAGGGGAGGACCGAGGACAGTATGGCGATCGCTGCGCCTAGGGCTAGGTGGTGCCAGTGCAGGAGGTCGGCACCGGCTGTGGCTACGCCGATCGGCGCGGTGATGAGGCTGCTGACGACCATTGCTAGTGCCAGGCCGTCTAGTTGGGCGAATCGTCGGCCGGTTTCGGCGCTGAGGAGGATGTAGCCGGCCCAGAAGACGCCGGCCAAAGCGGCGAAACCTACGCCGATCCAGTCGACTTTGGAGAGGTCATGGCCGTTGACCAGTACGACGCCCGCCGCTGCCGCCGCGACGGCGATCAGGTCGCGCCGCCGCCGGGACATCGCGGCGGCCAGGCCGAGGGGGCCGATGAACTCGATCGTGACGGCGACGCCGAGGGGGAGCCGTTCGAGGCTCAGATAGAAGGAGAGGTTCATCAATCCAAGGACGATGCCGAAGGCAACAACTGCGAGTAGATCCTTCTTGGTCCGCCCTCGCAGTCCTGGCCTGGCGATCAGCAACAAGATAGGAACAGCCAGCAACAACCGCATGGTGACAGTACCGGCGGGCCCAATATCCTGAATCAGCTTCGCCGCCAAGGCCCCGCCGAACTGAACAGAAACCACCCCACCCAACACCAGCCCCGCCGCCGGCACCCGAGGCTTCTCCGTCACACCCCGATCCCATCACACCCCCGCACAGCGCACGGCGCCACTCCAGGCGCCAATGGGCGGCCAACCGGTGAAGGTGCCGTCACTGCACGGCGACGATTGGGCGCATCTCGCGCCCCTACTCCCAGCAGGGTGGGCGTGACTTATAGGGAAGGCTTTGAACGGATGGGGCGCGAGATGCGCCCAATCGTCGCAACATCAGCATCCGGATCTTTGAAGGCTTGGGATCCAAAATGGCCCTGTATTGCGCCCAATCGCCGCCGTGCAGTGGCACCACCTTCATCATGATCCGCCCTTAGTGGCCGGCGCGGTGGCGGCACCCGCCTAATGATGCGCCTTGCTGGCCGGCGCAGTAGCGGCACGCACATCATCAACCGCGGTGGTGCTGGCGCGGTGGCGGTGCTCACGGCATCAGCCGCCGTGGTGCGGGGCGTTATGGCCAGGTGTGGCCCGACTGGAGGGAGTCGAGGCCTACCCAGAGAAGGCTCATTAGGGTGGTGGCGACCTTTTCGGGGGTGGGGCCGCCGCCGGAGCGGGTTCGCCAGATGGCTAGGCGTTCGGTGGCGCCGGAGATGGATTGGGCGACGATCTGGACCTCTTCGTCGTCGTACGGCGATTCGGCCGGCTGGTTGAGCCGGATCATCGTCGCGATGAGGTTGACGAAGTCGGTGCGGACCGCGTCGGCGGCCTCGGCGGCGGGCCCGGTCGTCAGCATGCCCTCGTCGACCATCACCGCCCACGCGCGCGGATGCTCATCAAGGAACGTGAACCAGCCCACCAACCCGGCGTACATCGCCTTCTCGGTATCCGGCGCCGCCAGGATCGAGTCGGAGACGTAGTCCAGCAACTGCGCGCGCAGGCGGGACAACGTCGCGAGGAAGAGGCCGTCCTTGGAGCCGTAGTACTGGTACACGAGCGGTTTGGAGACGCCCGCGGCGGCCGCGACGTGGTCCATCGAGGTGCCCTGGTAGCCGCGTTCGCCGAAGATCCGCTCGGCCGCGTCGAGGATCTCCCGCTCCCTGGCCGCCCGATCGCGTCGTCGGGGAGCCGCAGGTGCAGAGGTGGTCGAGGTCACTTGCGAAGTCTAACTGACTCCCGGTAACTTACTCGGAGTAAGTTCACTCAAGTCCCGAGCGAACCAAGCCCTGGAGGACCGCATGAGCAGCACTCATCACCGCGTGATCGTGGCCGGTACGGGCTTTGCCGGGATCGGGATGGCCGTGCGCCTGAAGGAGGCCGGCTACCACGACTTCGTGGTGCTCGAGCGGGCCGAGGAGGTCGGCGGCACCTGGCGGGACAACACCTACCCGGGCTGCCGGTGTGACGTGCCTTCGCACCTCTACAGCTTCTCGTTCGCGCCGAACCCGGACTGGTCGTCGACGTTCTCCCCTCAGCCCGAGATCGAGGCGTACCTGCAGAAGGTGACCGACGACTTCGGTGTTCGCCCGCACATCCGCTTCGGGCATGCGGTCGAGTCGGCCGACTGGGACGAGGGCAAGCGAGTCTGGCGCGTCACCACCTCGCGCGGCGTGCTGACCGCCGACGTGCTGGTCTCCGGGATGGGCGGGCTGGCCGAGCCGTCGTACCCGAAGCTGCCCGGGATCGAGACCTTCGAGGGCGCGGTCTTCCACTCGGCCGTGTGGGACCACTCGCAGGACCTCAGCGGCCGGAAGGTCGCGGTGATCGGGACGGGCGCTTCGGCGATCCAGTTCGTGCCCGCGATCCAGCCGGACGTCGAGGAACTGCACCTCTTCCAGCGCACGCCGCCGTGGATCATGCCGCGGCCGGACCGCAAGATCAGCAAGGCCGAGAAGGCGGTCTTCCGGCGCTTTCCCCTTGCGCAGAAGGCTGTTCGCGGTGGTATCTACTGGTCGCGCGAGGCCCTGGTGCTTGGGTTCACGAAGGCGCCCGCATTGATGCGGCAAGGCCAGAAGATCGCCGAGAAGCACCTCGCCGCCCAGATCCGCGATCCGAAGCTGCGGGCCAAGCTCACCCCCGACTTCACCCTCGGCTGCAAGCGAATCCTGATCTCGGACGACTACTACCCGGCTCTGGCTCAGCCCAACGTCGAGGTCGTCACCGACGCGATCCGCGAGGTCACCCCGATGGGCGTGATCACGGAGGACGGCACCAAGCATGAGGTCGACACGATCATCTACGGCACGGGCTTCCGCGTCACCGACCTGCCGGTGATGGACATGCTGCACGGTCGCGACGGCCAGAGTCTGCGCGAGCGCTGGGCCGACGGGATGGAGGCCTACCTCGGTACGACGATCTCCGGCTTCCCGAACTTCTTCCTGCTGGTCGGGCCCAACACCGGCCTCGGGCACAGCTCGATGGTCTACATGATCGAGTCGCAGGTCGCGTATGTGCTCGACGCGATCAAGACGATGGACCAGGCCGGTCTGGCCGAGGTGGACGTCAAGCCCGAGGTGCAGCGCGAATTCGTCGATGGCGTGCGGTCCTCGATGAAGAACACGATCTGGACCCGCGGCGGTTGCGTCAGCTGGTACCTCGACTCCAAGGGCCGCAACACCACGCTCTGGCCGTCGTTCACCTTCAAGTTCCGGTCGCTAACCAAGCGCTTCGATCCGGCGGATTACCAGTCACTTCCTATGTGACATTCACCGTGTTACATTCGATCGGTCGGATACATCCCGAGGCTGATCGGAGTCCGCGTGATCGCCTTACACGGCATCGGAGGGCGGGGTGACCTGCCGGTTCCGCTGTGGCTCGGCATCTACGCCGCCTCCGCCGCGGTGGCCGTCTCGTTCTTCGCGCTCGCGGCCTTCTGGTCGCGCCCGCGTTTCGAGGGCGCACGCGGATTGCCGCTGCCGAGGCTCACGGCACTGGTCGATGCGCGCGTCACCCGCTGGGCGTTGCGAGGACTCGGGCTGGCGGCGTTCGCCGTACTGGTGGGCGCGGCCTGGTTCGGGAGTACGTCGGCCGCGCTCAATCCGGCGCCGACCTGGTTGTACGTGTGGATCTGGGTCGGGATCATCCCGCTCTCACTGCTCTTCGGCCCGGTTTGGCGCCTCGCGAATCCGTTGTGCACCTTGGCCGGGTTGGTCCGCGTGTTGCTCCGAAGGCCCGAGGGCTTCGCGATCTTGCCGAAGCGGTACGCCTATTGGCCGGCGGTCGCCGTACTGGCCGTATTCCTCTGGCTCGAGCTTTGCTACCCGGCCGCTTCCGAACCACTGGTCGTCGCGATCTTCCTCACGTCGTACGGCGTGGTGAATGTCGTGGCGGGCGTCGTCTTCGGCGCAGGGTGGTTCGCGGTGGGGGACAGCTTCGAGGTGTACGCCGAAACGCTCGCGCGACTCAGTCCGTGGGGCCGGGTCGACGGTCGGCTGGTACTGCGCAACCCGCTCGCCGGTCTCGCGTCGATGCCCCAGGCAACGGGTTTGGTTGCCCTGGTCTGTTTGTTGCTCGGGTCAACGGCCTTCGATGGCGTAAGCCGGTGGTCGATCTGGACGCGTGCCGTCGGCAACTACTCGCACGTCGTGACGTACACACTCGGGTTGATCGTCAGTGTGGCCGTGGTTTCGATCGTCTTCCTGGTCGCGGCCCGATCGACGGGTGCGGCGCGGATCCGGCCGGGCATGATCGGCGAGGCGGGTTTGCCGGGGGCGTTCGCGCATTCGCTAGTGCCGATCGCCATCGGGTATGCCGTGGCGCACTACTTCTCGTTCGCGGTCTTCCAGGGGCAGGAGGGTGTGCTGCTCGCGGGTGATCCGTTCAGCCGCGGGTGGAATCTGCTCGGACTGGGGGATCACGGGATCGACTACGCCGTGATCGGGACGACGTTCATCGCGGCGGTGCAGATCGGGGCGATCGTGCTCGGTCACGTGCTCGGCGTCATCGCGGCGCACGACCGGGCGACGGCGTTGTTCGCGCGGCGGCAGTTGCGGCGGGCGCAGTACCCGATGCTGGCGGCAATGGTCGCGTTCACCGCGGGCGGGATCGCCTTGGTGGCGGGCTCATGATCGCGCTGCATATGGGCGGGATTCCCGAATTGGCGATGGTGCTCGGGCCGTTGCTGCTGATCGCCGCGTTCATCCGGATCGCCCGGCGCTCGGACGCCGCCGCACCCGACGAGGAGTGGGATGACGAATGGAACGAAGACCTAGGCTCGCGGCCTGTGAATCAGCCGGCCGAGGACAGCGCGGTCGGGTCGAGGCCGAACTCCTCGTAGGCGACGGCCTCGATCTCGCGGCCCATCGCCTCGCGGAAGGACGCGACCAGGGCCTGACCGGCGAGCGGGATGATGTTCTCCAGGGTGCGCTGGATCTCCGGCCATCCCTCGGATGGCATGCCGGCGTCGGCGAACTGCCGCCAGACCGTGCTGCGGAAGAGTTCGACGTACACCTTGGCGATCGCGTTGCTGTGCTCGAACAGCTTCGGCAGCAGCACGAAGATGGCCTCGAGCGGTACGCCGAGTTTGATCACGTCGAGACCGGCGCGGAGCAGATCCGGGTTCGGGATTCGCAATTGCCGGTCGTCGAGGCGCTCGGCGATCCCCAGCTCGATCAGCTTGGCGATGGTGTCCGGGTCGTGCGGAACGCCCGCGCGCTCGGCCAGCTGCTCCTCGGTGATGACCTCGGGCGGAGTCGGCGACCACGGGGTGATCAGGGTTTCGAAGACGCCCAGCGCGATCTCGCCGTCGGGCATCTCGCTCATCATCCGCTCGACCGCGGCCAGCGTGTAGCCCTTGGCCAGCAGCTCGCGGACCAGCGTCAGCCGGGCGATGTGATCGGGGCCGTAGTAGCCCGTCCGCCCGACCAGCCGGGGCGGTCCGATCAGACCTCGACCCGCATACGCGCGCACGTTCCGCACGGTCATACCCACCTTGGCGGCGAGCTGGTCGACGGTCAGTTCTTCGGCCGGGCCCGGCATATGTCCTCCCACCTTGACAGTGTCCCAGACTACACGTTACATATCGTATGTAACATCAACTGTGTAGCATCCAAACTAGAGGGAGAAACCCGATGACGATGCCCTTGGCGGCCTCGACCGGTACCGCCTCGTTCGACCAGGTGGCGATCGTGACCGGGTTCGTCTCCCTGGTCTATCTGTCGCTCGCCGTACTGCTGTGGCGGGAGCGGACCGGACACGAGACGGTGGTCGGCAGATTCGCCGGCTTCGTCGGGCGTGTCGACGGCGTACCGCGCTGGGCCGCACTCTCGCCGTACCTGCACACCGCGTCGTTGCTCGCCGCCGCTTTCGGCGTCTGGTGGGACATCGCCGTGCACATCGACAAGGGTCGCGATACCGGCCCGTTCGGCACGCCCGCGCATTACCCGATCTTCTTCGGCATCCTCGGGGTGATCGTGGCCGGCGTGCTGCCGATCGCGCTGGCGGGCAAACCGCTGCCGGCCCGGACGATCAAGCTCACCAAGGGCTGGCGGATCCCGTGCAGTGCCGCGCTGGTCACCTTCTGCGGCACGTTCGCGCTCGTCGGCTTCCCGATGGACGACATGTGGCACCGCTTGTTCGGCGAGGACGTAACGCTGTGGGGGCCGACCCACCTGCTGATGATCGGCGGCGTCATCTTCTCGATCTTCGCCCGGTTGCTGGCGCTCGCGGAGGTCGAGCAGCTCGTCGGGACGAACCTCCGTCGACGTGCGCAGGAGATCGTCACGGTCGGCGCCCTGCTGATCGCGTGGGACCTCTTCAGCACGGAGTTCAACTACGGCGTACCGCAGTTCCCCCTTATTTTGCAGCCGATTCTGATCGTCTTCGGTGCCGCGATGGCCTTCACGATCCTGCGCTCGCGACGCGGGCCGGGTACGGCGCTTGGCGCGCTGGTGGTCTACCTCGCGGTCCGTGGCTTGATCGCCTTCCTGGTCGACCAGCCGCTCGGCGAGATCCTTGGGCATTTCCCGCTGCTGCTCGCGGAGGCGTTGATCGTCGAGATCGTGGCGCTTGCCCTCGGCAACAAGAACCGCTTCCGCCTCGGCGTGGTCGCGGGTGCGTTGATCGGCACGGTCGGCGTACTGGCCGAGTTCGGCTGGAGCCAGGTCTGGATGCCGATTCCGTGGCCGTCCTCGTTGTTGCCCTCGGCAATCGGCTTCGGTCTGGCCACTGGTATCGGCGCGGGCCTGATCGGCGCCTGGATCGCGACCCGGCTGGCCGAGGTGGCTGGAGATGTACGACGTACGCCGCCGCTGCGGTTGACGCATCGGTTGGGTGCGGCTGGTCTCGCGTTGGTGGTGGCCGCGATCTTCTTCTGCGTGCCGCGGACCGGGGGCGAGGGCGTGAGCGCGACGATGACGCTGGAGCCGGTCGCGGTTGGCGCCGAGCCTACGGCGTACGTCACGGTCGAGTTGAACCCGGCCGATGCGGCGGACGACGCGCGCTGGTTCGACGCGATGGCCTGGCAGGGCGGTGGGCGCGACATCTACAGGATGGTTGAAGTTGCTGAGGGCACCTATCGGTCCGAAGGCCCGTTGCCCTTGTATGGCAAGTGGAAGTCGATGATTCGGCTGCACACCGGCCAGCGAGAGATGGTCGCGATGTGGGTCTATGCGCCAGCTGATGTTGCCATCGGCAAGGATGGTATCGCCGCGGTGAGCGGATCGACTCGCACCTTTGGGCATGAGCAGCAGGTGCTGCGCCGGGAGGAGCGGACCGACGTACCGCCGTGGATGTGGAACACCGGGTACGCGCTGGTCGCGGTCGTCGGCGTACTGGAGATCGCCGGTATCGCCTGGTTGATCGGCCGGGGTGCCCGCGGTGGACGCCTCCGGGTGGAAGCCCTCGAGAGTGCTCGTCAGAAGGAGAACGCATGACCGGCCGAGCGGGCGCCCGCAAACCCGGCGAATGGGACCTGGCCGGGAGGCGGGTGCTGATCACCGGTGCCGCTGGTGCCTTCGGTGCCGCGACAGCCGAGCAACTCCGCGGCCATGGCGCGAAGGTGGTCGGGCTCGACCTGCTCGAGGGTGAGGACGTCATCGCGTGTGACCTGACCCAGCCCGAGCAGATCCGGCTCGCGGTGGCGGAGGCGATCGGCCGGCTCGGTGGGCTCGACCTGCTGATCAACAACGCGGGTATCGGTGTGCCGGGGCTCGCAGGGGAAGCCCCGGACGCCGTTGCCCGGAAGGTGATCGAGGTCAACCTGTTCGCGGGCTGGGGTGTCACCGCCGCTGCGCTGGACGAGTTGCGCAGCGCCTGCGGCCGGGTCATCTTCGTATCGTCCGGTCTGGCGTACGTGAACCTTCCGCTCGCGACGTCGTACTTGGTGTCCAAGCGGGCGATCGACACGTATGCGGACGCACTCCGGCTCGAGAACGGGCGGTTCATCGACGTGAGCGTGATCTACCCGGGGTATGTGCCGACGCCGATTCACGATGCGTCACTGGCGCGAGGTGTGGATCTTGGGTTGTTCCTGCCGGCCGAGACGGTTGACCAGGTGGTTCGGACGATCGTGGCCGTCGCCGGGGCGAAGCGCCCGCCGCGCAATCGGGCGTCGACGCGGGGGACCGGCTTCGGGGTGGCGATCGCGCGGCATCTACCGTCGGTGGCGGACCGCGTCGTACGGCTGCGCACCAACCAGCAAAGGCGTAAGGGCGGTCTTGGCGAGCTCGCGGAGAAACTGGGGAAGATATGACGCACGCATGGTCACAAGAGACCGATGAACCCCGACACGCCGCGTCACAAGGGCCCGATGAACGGGTTGTGGTGGCGGCGGACGGGGTGCGGTTGCGGGTGGTGGAGAGTGGGAGTGCCGAGGCGGCGGTGACGGTGTTGCTGGCGCATGGGTGGACGTGTTCGACCCGGAGTTGGCATCACCAGTTGGCGGATCTGCCGCGGTTGCTCGGGCCCGAGAACGTGCGGGTGATCGCGTGGGATCACCGTGGGCATGGGCAGAGTGAGGCCGCGCCGGATGGGACTACGCGGATCGAGCAGTTGGCCGAAGACGTGGTGACTTTGCTCGATACGTTGGTGCCGTCGGGGCCTCTGGTTTATGCGGGGCATTCGATGGGTGGGATGACGTTGCTGGCGTTGGCTGAGCAGCGGCCCGACCTGTTCGGTGAGCGGATTGCGGCGGCGGCTTTGATCAGTACGTCGACTGGGCGTCTTTCGGAGCGGGCGTTTGGGCTGCCGCGGCAGTTCAACTCGACCGCGGCCGTGGTGGCGCCGCGTGCGGTGAACCTCGCGGGTCAGCGGATCGAGCGTCGCGCCCGGAAGCTCGCGGCCCAGACCTCGGCCGGGTCGTCTGTTGGGAAGGCGAGGCTGGCGGCGCGGTGGCGGGAGTTTGCGTTGGCGGCGAGGTTGCAGCGGCCGGCGTTGCAGCGGATGGTGTTCGGGGTCAATCCGGATCCGGCCGAGGTGGACATCCTGCTGGCCGATCTGGCGGATACGCCCGGGCGATCGCTGGCGGGCTTCTTCGAGGCGATCACCCAGCACAACCGGGAGGACGCGGCCAAGGTCCTCGCTGACCTGCCCATCGAGGTCATGCACGGCACCCGGGATCGCCTCATCTCCCCACGCCACGCGAACCGCACGGCCGAACTCCTGCCGAACGCCCGCCTCTGGATGTACCCGAAGGCCGGCCACATGCTCATGCAAGAACGCCCGCGCGACGTCTCCCAACGCCTGGCCGGTCTGGTCCGCCGTACCGCTAGGGCTCAGGTGGTCGCCACCTAAGGTGGGGGAGTGCAGAACCTTCTTTCGGACCTGGTGGTTGTTGACCTTACGAGGGCCCTGGCCGGGCCGCATGCCGCGATGATGCTGGGGGATCTCGGTGCGCGGGTGATCAAGGTGGAGACGCCTGAGGGTGGTGACGACAGCCGGGGCTGGGGTCCACCTTTCGCCGGGCCGGAGGACGCGCGCGAGTCGACGTACTTCCTGTCGGCCAACCGGAACAAGGAATCCGTCACGGCGGACCTGAAATCGCCCGAGGGCAAGGAATTCCTGACCAGGTTGATCCGGAAGGCCGACGTACTGCTGGAGAACTTCCGTCCCGGTGTGCTCGACCGCCTCGGCTTCTCGGTCGACGCCCTGCACGAGCTGAACCCAGGGCTGGTCATTCTCTCGATCACCGGTTTCGGGCATGACGGGCCGGAGGGCGGTCGCGCCGGGTACGACCAGATCGCGCAGGGCGAAGGCGGTCTGATGAGCATCACCGGCGAGACCGAACCCACGAAGACGGGCGTGCCGATCGCGGATCTGCTCGCCGGGATGTACGGCGCGTACGGCGTGCTCGCCGCCATCCACGAGCGGTCCATCAGCGGCCGCGGCCGCGTGGTGCGAACCAGCCTGCTGGCCTCGGTCGTCGGCGTCCACGCTTTCCACGGCACCAAGTGGACCGTCGCCGGCGAGGTGCCCGGCCGAGTCGGCAACCACCACGCGCAGATCGCGCCGTACGGCCTCTATCGGACGCAAGACGGCATCGTCCAGGTGGCAGTCGGCAGCGAAGGCCAGTGGCGGATGTTCGCGCCGATCGTGGGCCTGGATCCGGCCGACGAGCGATTCGCCACCAACGCCGTACGGGTCGCCAACCGCGACGCGTTGACCGAGGCGATCGAGACCGCCTTCGCCGAGAAGCCCTCTGACGACTGGTTGGTCCGGCTCGCGGCGACGGGCATTCCCGCGGGCAAGGTGCGCGACATCGCCGAGGTGTACGAGTGGGAGCAGACCCGGTCGCAGGGATTGCTGATCGACGTCGACCACCCGACCCTCGGCAAGATCCAGCTCCCCGGCCCACCCCTCCGCTTCGACGACCACCCCTACGCCGGCGCCCGCGAAACCAACCTCCCCCCACCCCGCCTAGGCGAACACAACGCCTCCGTCAACGCCTGGCTGAACGAGGCCTAACCCCCAACCCCAACCCGCGATTCCCCGCGGTCAAGGCGGGTGGGGATTCGACTGGGTTCGAAGGGGTGGGAGGTGCCGGCGGGGCGACCTAGCGTGGTTCCTCATCTTCCGACCACTCGCGGCCCGAAGATGTGGCTCGGGGGTTGACGCTTGGGCGGCGCCAGGTCTAGCGTCCGGGAAATCGATTACTCGACCCAGCCGCGGAGGTGACATGGCCGAGGAGTCCGTGCTGGTCCGGATGGCCGGAATCGGCAAGCGGTACGGCGGCGTGCGTGCGTGTGAGGGCGTCGGGTTCACGCTCGGCGCCGGGGAGGTGCACGCCCTGCTCGGAGAGAACGGCGCGGGCAAGAGCACGTTGATGCGGATCCTGTCCGGCGATATCACCGACTACGAAGGCGATATCGAGGTCGACGGTCAACCGGTCCGATTCGCCGGGCCGACCGATGCGCAGACAGCCGGGATCGCGATGATCCACCAGGAGCTCGACCTCGTACCTGGTCTGTCGGTCGCGGACAACATCTTCCTCGGCCGGGAGTTGCGGACCAGTCTGCGTACGGTCGACCGGCGCCGGATGTATCGCGAGGCCAAGGCGTTGCTGACGCGCAGCGGGGTCGACCTCGATCCGGGCCGTCCGGTGGGCGAGTTGCGCGTTGGTGAGCAACAGCTCGTCACGATCGCGAAGGCCATCTCGCTCGACGCGCGCGTCCTGGTGATGGACGAGCCGACGTCGGCCCTCACGACGTCCGAGGTCGAACGTCTCTTCGTGGTGATCCGGGAATTGCGTCGCGCCGGCGTCGGCATCGTCTACATCTCGCATCGGATGGAGGAGATCGCGCAGATCGCCGACCGGGCCAGCGTGCTGCGCAACGGCCGGAACGTGGCGAGCTTCGACCCACGCGAACTCAGTACGGCCGAGGTGGTCGAGGCGATGGTCGGACGCCCGGTGCAGACGTTGTTCACCACGCCGGACGCGCCGACCGGTGCCGAGCTGCTCCGCGTCGACGACCTCGCGCTGACGCCACGCCGTCCGCGCCCCGGCCGTCGCGATCCAGCCGGTATCTCCCTGACCGTGAAGGCGGGCGAGATCGTCGGGCTGGCCGGACTGCTCGGCGCGGGTCGTACCGAACTCCTCGAGACGCTGTACGGCGTTGCGCCGCGTGGTGCCGTCGCGGGCCGGATCGTCCTTGCGGGTAAGGAGATTCGCCCGAGTAGTCCACGGCAGGCGCTTAAGCAGGGCATCGGGTTCGTGCCGGAGGATCGACGCGCCTCCGGGCTGGTGTTGTTCCACTCGATCCTCGCGAACACGGTGGTGTCGAGCCTCCCGACCTACGGCACGGCCGGCGTGGTTACGCGGCGGAAGGAACGGGCTGCCGCGATCCGGATGGCCGACCGGCTGCGGCTCAAGTTCGGCCGGTTACAGGACGAAGTCGGCACGCTTTCGGGCGGCAACCAGCAAAAGGTGGTGTTCGGCCGGATGATGCTGACCGGGCCGCGCTTGCTGCTCCTGGACGAACCGACGCGCGGCGTGGACGTTGGCGCCAAGGCCGAGATCTACCGCCTGCTGGGCGAATTGGCCGCGCAGGGACTCGGCGTACTGCTCGCGTCGTCGGAACTGCCCGAGCTGATCGGTGTCTGCGACCGGGTCGTCGTACTCAAAGACGGGCGGAACGTGGCCGAGTTCGCGACGGCCGGTGCGAGTGAGGGCGATCTGCTCGCCGCGGCGATGGGCGAAGGCACGCTTTTCGACAAGGCTGAAGGAGTGCGGTGACCCAAACAACGACCGACACAACGATCGAGACAACCCGCCAGAGCAGGACGGAGGTGCTGTTCCGCTTCCAGAGCGTGTTCGGCCTGCTCGCGGTGTTCATCGCGGCGATCGTCTTCTCGCCCCGGCGCAACGGCGAGATCCTCTTCCTCAGCGCCGACAACCTGGCCAACGTCGTCCGGGCCGTCTCCGAGATCGGCATCATCGCGATCGGTATGACGTTCGTGATCCTGATCGGCGGTATCGACCTGTCGGTGGGCGCGATGCTCGGCCTCGCGGCGGTCGGTTCGGCCGTGCTGATGGTCGAAAGTGACTGGGGTTTCCTGCCGTCGGTGGCGCTCGTGCTGCTGCTCGGACTGGTCTTCGGCGCGCTGCAGGGGATGGCGACCGCGATGATCGGCATCCAGTCGTTCATCGTCACGCTGGCCGGTCTGCAGATAGCGCGCGGGCTGGCCCGGATCTGGTCCGACGGGCAGGGCGTCGCGATCGCGTACGGCGACGGGCCGAACGAGGCGCCGGAGTCGTTCGCGATCCTGGGCGAGCGGACGTTCGGCGGGCTGGTGCCGATCCCGGTGCTGATCTTCGCCGTGGTGGCGATCGCGGCCGTGGTGTTCCTGCGGGTCAGCGCCTTCGCCCGGCATCTGTACGCCGTCGGCGGCAACGAGAAGGCCGCGCGGCTGTCCGGCGTACCGGTCAACCGGGTCAAGATCGCCGTCTTCGCGATCTGCGGACTGCTCGCGGCGTTGGCCGGCATCGTGCACGCCGTTCAGCTCAACCAGGGCAGCCCGAACGACGGTATCGGCTACGAGCTGGACGCGATCGCGGCCGTGGTGATCGGCGGCACCAGTCTGGCCGGCGGCCGCGGATCCGTCGCCGGGACGGTGGCGGGCGCGCTGCTGCTCGGCGTACTGAACAACATCCTTGCCCTGAACAACATCGACTCCAACATCCAGCTGTTGATCAAGGGTCTCGTCATCGTCGCGGCGGCCGCGCTGCAACGGCTGCGACCCGCCTCCTGACAGAAAGGCATGACCATGCGACACCTGAAGAGCCCGCTCGCCGTCGCGGCCGTCGCCGCGTTGGTGCTCACCGGTTGCGGCACCACGAGCGAGCGCACGTCGGAAACCCCACAGGCGCAGGGTTCCAAGTCCTGCCAAGGGGACGACGGCAAGTATGTGATCGGGATGAGCCAGGCCAACAAGGCCGAGCCGTACCGGCAGCGGATGGACGACGACATCGCGGCCGCCGCCAAGGAGGTGCCGCAGTTCGAGGTGAAGTTCGCCGACGCTGCGCAGGACAACGCCAAGCAGGTCGCGGATGTCGAGAACTACATCACCCAGCAGATCGACCTGCTGCTCATCAGCCCGAACGAGGCCAAACCGCTCACGGCGGTGGTGAAGAAGGCCTTCGACAAGGGCATCCCGGTGATCGTGCTGGACCGCAAGGTCGAGGGCGATGCCTACACAGGGTTCATCGGCGGCGACAACGTGGAGATCGGCACCGAGGCCGGCAAGTACGTCGCCGAGAAGGTGCTACCGAACGGCGGCAACGTGGTCGAGCTCAAGGGCCTGGCCGGCGCCACCCCGCAGGCCGAGCGCAACCAGGGCTTCGCTGCTGGGATCAAGGCCAATCCCAAGGTGAAGGTCGTCGCGACCGCGAGTGGCGACTGGCTGCGGGAGAAGGGCCAGGCGCAGATGGACGCGTTGCTGAAGGCCAATCCGAAGATCGACGTGGTCTACGCGCACAACGACCCGATGGCCGAAGGCGCCTACCTGGCGGCGAAGGCGGTCGGTCGCGAGAAGGAGATGAAGTTCATCGGCATCGATGCGTTGCCGATCCCGTCCGGTGGTATCAAGGCCGTCGAACAGGGCCGTTTGACTGCCACCTTCACCTATCCGACCAACGGTAAGGAAGCGATCGCCGCGGCCAAGAAGCTGCTGGTCGACTGCGGCACCATCGAGCGTTCGCAGACCCTGACCACCCGGCTGATCGACAAGAGCAACGCCGCGTCGATCTACGCCGAGGAGAACCCGACCGGCTGACCGCAAGGCCTCAAACAGCCCTGAACAAATAGACCTGAGGAGCCCGCCATGCTCAAAGGCTTAGTTCTGCCTGCCCTTCTAGCGTTACTGATTCCCGCCGTTCCGGCCAACGCATCGGTTGAAACTGTTGCTGACAGCAACCGGTTGGTCGGTTGGGATCTCTACCGCCAGCTCGACCGGACCGGCGAATCCCGGTCCGGCGAGCAGTCCCGCCAGTTCTCCAGCTTCGACCGCTCCGGCGGTAACAACGACGGCTTCGACGGCCAGTACTCCTGCCTGCGGACGAGTGACGCCGGCTGCGTGATCGCCGAGGCGGCCGGTGCCGGGGAGGTCCAGTCGATCTGGTTCACCCGGTTCGGGCCGACCGGTGGTGGTGATGTCACCGACACCGGATGGATCCGGATCGAGCTCGACGGCAAGACCGTGCTGGACGCGAAGGCCCAAGACGTCGTCACCGGCAAACTCGGTGCGCCGTACGTCTGGCCGCTGGTCGCGAACGGTGATGACACCGCTGGTGGTGTCGTACTCAAGGTGCCGATGCCGTACCGCGACAGCATGCGCATCACCGTCCAGCACAACCCGCTCTTCTACCACGTTTCGTATCGCGCCTTCCCCGATTCTGTAGGGATTCGAACGTTCAACCCTGCCGACCAGGCGCTCGACGTGATTGAAAAACTACGCCGCTTCGGCCTCGCGGATCCAAAGCCCGCCGATCCGGGAGCCATCCGGCGGCAGGCCCCGCTCGCGGTCAAACCAGGTGGTACGACGACGGTTGCGCGCGTCAACGGTCCCGCCCAGCTGACCGAGGTGCGGTTCAAGCTGCCGCAACTGGTCCGATCGCCTCGCGTGGTGGACGACGGGCGAGCCTTCAAGGGTGGTTCGAGTTTCACGGTCGCCGTTGCTCCGGGCAACGACGGCGTGCGGCTGACCAAGCGGTTCGACCCGATGATCGGCAACCAGCGAAGCCGCCTGCTGATCGACGGCCAACCCGCCGGTGAGTGGTCCAGTGGTGCCGCGCAACCGGCCGGCCGCTGGGCCGACCAGACGCTGGAGCTTCCTGTCGAGTTGACTCGCGGCAAGTCGAAACTTGCCGTTAGCAACGTTTTCGACGAGTCGGACCTCGACGTGAACGAGTTCCGCTACGACGTACAGAGCAAGATCGACGGCCAGTGGATCCGCACGGACGTGATGGACGTTGGACCAGCACATCCTGGTGAAGAGCTGGCCCACGGCTACAAGATCGACCAGCAGTCCTGGCAAGGTCTTCGCACGCAGCGCTACCAGGTCGATCCGGCCGCGCTGGCCGCGTCCGACGCCCTGTTGACGAACCTGCGGCTGCGGATCACCTTCGACGGCCAGACGACGGTCGATTCCCCACTCGGCGAGTTCTTCGGTTCGGGTATCGGGGAGTACGACACCCGCACGCTGTTCTCGTCGATCGACGCCAGTCCGGACGGCTGGTATACCGCCTGGTGGCCGATGCCGTTCGCCTATTCCGCCAAGGTCGAGTTGGTCAACACCGGCCCAACGCCAGTCACACAAGGCCTCGCGGCAGTGACGAGCGCACCCAGCCGGAGCGTCAAAGCGGGCCATTTCCACGCGACCTCGCACAGCGGTCAGACCGTCAACGGGCAGGACTGGCTGTTCCTCGATACGCAAGGCACTGGCGTCTTCTACGGCGTGACGCACAGCATGCGCGGGTTGATCCCGGGCGGGAACCGGCGGGAGTACCTCGAGGGTGACGAACGCGTGTACGTCGACGGAGCCCTCTCGCCCGCCTGGCACGGCACCGGCACGGAGGACTTCTACGAGTCCGGCTGGTACTTCCGCGACGGCATCACCTACAACATGCCTACCGCGGGCAATCCCGCCTACGAGACCGATGGCGACGGCTGCCGGTACGACTGCACCGGCGCCTTCCGTCTACTCGTCGGCGACGCCATCGGCTTCTCGTCGAGCCTGCGCTTCGGGATCGAGCACGGGCCGGCCTCGGACAAGCTCGCGGATTACAGTTCGACGGCCTATTGGTACGGGCAGACCGGCTACCAACTGAAGCAAACCGACCACGTGCAACTTGAAGGCCCGGCCCTCACCAGCACGTACGAAGGTGACTTCGACGGTCTGCCGGTAACAAGGCCAGTGTCATCGCAGCCGGTAGACCTCAACGTCACGATCGACCGTCAGAACCGCGGCGTACGGCTGAACCGCCTCGGCGACCAGGCCAAGCCGTGGCAGGCGGTTGATGTACGAGTCGACGGTCAACCAGCAGGCCGATGGCTCCAGCCTTTGGGCAACACGACGTCCCGTTGGCTGGAGGACTCGTACGACTTGCCGGCATCCCTCACGGCAGGCAAGTCCCGGCTGAAGGTCGAACTCAAGGCTGTCCAAGGAGCGCCTGCGTGGACGGCTTCGTCGTACGACGTGGTCTCCCGAGTGGCGCCGTTCCAGGACCGTACGAGTCCGACGGCGGTCGAAACGGTCCGGGCCGTTGGCGGCGAGACGAACGAGAACACCGTGAGCTGGTCCGACAGCCGCGACAACGTTGGCGTCGCGACGTATGAGGTCTATGCCTCACGCAACCCGGCCGAGCTCGGGACGTTGGTCGGCAAGACTCCGGTCCCGGCCTTCCGGCACAGCGGCCTGGGGTTGCGTGAGACCTGGCATTACCGGGTGCGCGCGGTTGATGGCGCAGGTCATCGCAGTGCGTTGTCCCCGGCAGCGTCGGCGACTTCGGGTACGACGGCGTTGATCGAGGCCGAGTGGTTGCTTCCGGCAATCAGTGCGGACGCGCCGGTCGAGGCCCAGGGCAACTGTTGTGGCGTGATCTGGTCGAACAACCAGCACCTGTGGTTCCGGGCGGACAGCGCGGGCGACAAGATCGAGGTCGAGTTCGACGTACCGGCGACCGGGACGTACGACATCGGGGCCGTGCTGACCAAGGCGCCCGACTACGGCATCGCCGAACTGGCGATCGACGGCAAGCCCTTCGGCACGCCGTTCGACGGTTACGAGCCCGGCCGGGTCGTCATCGCGCCGCCGATGACGGGCACACTCGCGCTCACCCAGGGCAAACACCGCCTGACCATGACGGTGACAGGCAAGAACGCGGCGTCCACCGGCTACCTCGCCGGCCTCGACGTACTCCGATTGAAGCTGAACTGACAAAGGTGGGCCGGGGCGACCCGGCCCACCTCAGGTTTGTCGCGTCAGCAGGGACCCGACCACTTGGCCGAGGCCGCGTTGCGCCAGATGGTCTGGTTGAGGCCGGAGGACCCGCTCTTCTCGCCGACTCGGTTGAAGGTCAGGCCGGGCTGGGCGTACTCACCCGCGATCTCACCCGGCGGGATGCAGCGGTAGGCGCCGGTGTAGTCGCGTCCCCAGTAGAGCTTGATGTGGTCACAGCCAGAGCAGGGATTGCCGTTGTTGTGGTACAGGTAATTGGTGTTCGTGCACTGTCCGAGGGACGGTGCGTTGCCGTAGAAGTCGCAGCGGGCGCCGTTCTGGTAATTCCAGACCGAGAACTCGCCGGAGGCCATTGCCGTTGGAGCGGTGAAGACCGTGGCCACCAGGACCAAGGCCGCTGACAGGGCTATCGAAATCCGTCGCATTCGTCCACCCTCGATCGTGTCGAAGGGTGGTGCCATCGCTTCGACGCAGGTCGAATTACCGACGTTGGAGCGATCGTGAACTGCCGCGTTCGATCAGTTTCGCGGCCAACGTAGTGGTCGTAGTGGCTCGGGTGTTGTCGGCGATTCTGGCCAGCAGCAGGCGGGCCGCCACCGCGCCGATCTCGTACGCCGGTTGGGCGACGACGGTCAACGGCGGATCGATCAGCGCCGCCCAAGGCGCGTCGTCGAAGGCCACCAGTCCGATCCGGGTCTGCCGCTCCTGGAGGGCTTGCAGTACGCCGACGGCCTGGGCGCTGTTCGCCACCAGTAGCGCGTCGGGCGGCTCGGGATGGGCGAGTAGCTCGAGCGCGGCGCGATGAGCTCCGGCCGCCTTGTACTCGGTTCGCCGTACGAGCTTGGTGGTGCTGCGTTGGCGGCCCGCGCGGAGGCCGTCGCGATAGCCCGCGAGCCGGTCGTCGGCTGTGCGCACGCCGGCCGGACCGGTGATGCAGCCGATGCGCTGATACCCCTGCGCGACCAGGTGCTCAGTGGCCTGGCGGGCGGCCAGCCGCGTGTCGACCATGACCAGGTCGCTGTCCTGGCCGGGGAGTGGCCGGTCGACCGCGACGAACGCCGTACCGCGGGTGGTCAGTCGCTCGACGCTGGTCGACGTACCGGTGGGGGAGAGGATGACGCCGGCGACGCGCTCCTGCAGGGCGATGTCGATATAGCGGCTCTCCTTGGCCGGGTTCTCGTCGGAATTGCAGAGCACGACCGAGTAGCCGACCTCGTGCGCGACATCCTCGACACCGCGCGCGATCGCGGTGAAGAACGGGTTCTCCACGTCCGAGATGATCAGGGCGATGACGGCCGTTTCCTGCCGGCGCAGATTCCGGGCCGGCCCGTTCGGCTGGTAACCGAGCTCCTCGGCGGCGGCCAGGACCCGGGCGGCGAGGTCGCGGTCGACACTCGCCTTGCCGTTCATCGCACGGGAGACCGTCGCGGTGGACACCCCGGCCCGCGCGGCCACATCGCTGATGGTCGCCACCACGCCTCCCAAGTCCCGAGCAGAGTTAGGGGGACACTTTAACCAGATCCGGGTAATGGATTACCCGGATGTACACAATGTACGCAACCACCAAGCGCAGTGGCCTCATGAGAAGATCCGGGCGTGACATCCATCCCGAGTGTTTCCTACTCCATCACCGTCCGACTCGAGGTGCCCGCCGGCGGATCGGCGGTGAGCAGACTGACGACCGCCGTGGAGCAGGCCGGTGGTGTGGTCACCGCGCTCGACGTGACGGCCTCCGGACACGAACGGCTCCGGATCGACGTGACCTGCGCGGCCGCCGATACCGAGCATGCCAACCGCCTGGTCGAGGCCATGCGAGCGGTCGAGGGCGTCGAGATCGGCCGGGTCTCCGACCGGACCTTCCTGATGCACCTCGGCGGCAAGATCTCGATGGAGGCCAAGCACCCGATCCGCAACCGGGACGACCTCTCGATGGTCTACACCCCCGGTGTCGCGCGGGTCTGCCTGGCCATCGCGAAGAACCCCGACGACGCGCGCCGCCTGACCATCAAGCGCAACACCGTCGCCGTCGTCACCGATGGCTCGGCCGTGCTCGGCCTGGGCAACATCGGCCCGAAGGCCGCGCTACCGGTGATGGAGGGCAAGGCCGCCCTGTTCAAGCGCTTCGCCGGGATCGACGCCTGGCCGCTGTGCCTGGACACCCAGGACACCGAGGCGATCATCCAGGTGGTGAAGGCGATCGCCCCGGGCTTCGCCGGGATCAACCTGGAGGACATCTCGGCGCCGCGCTGCTTCGAGATCGAGGCCCGGCTCCGCGAGGAGCTCGACATCCCGGTATTCCACGACGACCAGCACGGTACGGCGATCGTGGTGCTGGCCGCCCTGTTCAACGCGCTGCGCGTCGTCGGCAAGGACATCGGGTCCGTCCGGGTCGTGCTCTCGGGTGCGGGCGCCGCCGGCACGGCGATCCTCAAGCTGCTGATCCTGGCCGGGGTGAAGGACACGATCGTCGCGGACGTCGCCGGGGTCATCCACACCGAGCGCGACGGGCTGTCGCCGGAGCTGCGCTGGATCGCGGAGAACACCAACGCCGCCAAGTACAGCGGTGACCTCAAGGGCGCGCTGGCCGGAGCCGATGTGTTCGTCGGAGTCTCCGCGCCGAACATCCTGACCGGTGCCGACATCGCGACGATGGCCGACAAGTCGATCGTGTTCGCGCTGGCCAACCCCGACCCCGAGGTCGACCCGGCCGCCGCGCACGAGCACGCCGCCGTGGTCGCGACCGGCCGCAGCGACTTCCCGAACCAGATCAACAACGTGCTGGTCTTCCCGGGCGTCTTCCGCGGCCTGCTCGATGCGCAGTCCTCGAAGGTCTCGATCGAGATGGAGCTGGCCGCCGCGAAGGCGCTGGCCAGTGTCGTCACCGATGACCAGCTCAACGCCGACTACATCGTGCCGAGCGTGTTCCACCCCGAGGTGCACACGATCGTCGCGCACGCCGTGCGGGATGCCGCGGGTGGTAAGCCGCCGGCGTCCGAGCACTACCCGGACGACAGCCCGGCGTGACCCCCCGGGTTTGGAAGGTCGCCTTCGGCGTGGCCTGCGTGGTGCATCTCGCCGCGCTGTACGCGCCGCGGGCGGCCGGTTCGGACGTCGGCATCCCGTACGCCGACAAGGTGGTCCACCTGCTGCTCTTCGCGGTCGTGGCCTACCTCGGGCCGCGGGCGGGAGTGCCCGCACGGCCGCTGTTCGCCGTACTGATCGTCAATGCGGTGGTCAGCGAGGTCATCCAGCACGTGGCGCTGCCGCAGCGCGGTGGTGACGTACTCGACACGGTCGCCGATCTCGCCGGTGTGGCGCTCGGGGCGTGGATAGTGAGCGCGAGGCGCGTCGGCAGGACATGATGGAGCCATGACGGCGACGACCCTGACCGGATCGCTCTTGGTGGCCACACCGATCCTCGACGAGCCACCATTCCGCCGGGCCGTCATCCTGTTGCTCGACCATGACGATGACGGCGCGCTCGGCGTGGTGGTGAACCGCGCGGCCGATCTCGAGGTCGACCGGGTGCTCGCCGACTGGTCGGACTCCGTCAGCGAACCGGGCGTGCTGTTCATGGGCGGACCGGTCGGCACCGACAGCGCCCTGGCCGTGGCCGAGATCACCGACCAGTCGGATCCGCCCGGCTGGCGCGAGTGCTTCGGCCGGATCGGCCTGCTGGACCTCGACGCACCACCCGCACTCCTGGCCGGCGCGATCCGGCGGATGCGGATCTTCGCCGGCTACTCCGGTTGGGGCAGCGGCCAGCTCGAGGACGAGATCACCGAAGGCGCGTGGTACGTCGTACCGTCCGAGCCTGATGATGTCTTCAGCCTGGCGCCGGAGACGCTGTGGCGACGGGTCCTCCGGCGGCAGCGAGACGAGATGGCCTTGCTCGCTACCTATCCGGACGACCCGTCACACAACTAGTGTCCTGAGTCAGAAGTTCGCACCTCATCTCCGGCGCCCAGGCACGCACCTCGCTGCGTTGTCGTCGGGTCACAATCGAAAAAGATTGCTCCCCTCCTCCGCCTTGCGATGCACGCACCTGGACACCGGAGCTAAGGCACGAACTTCTGACTCAGGACACTAGCTCTTGTCGCCGTCCCCGCCTTTGTCGCCGCCCTTGTCGTCACCGGGATTCATCGACTCCCAGATCTCCTTGCACTCCGGGCAGACCGGGAACTTCTGCGGGTCGCGGCTCGGCACCCAGACCTTGCCGCACAAGGCGACCACCGGGGTGCCCATCACCATCGCCTCGGTGAGCTTGTCCTTCGGCACATAGTGCGAGAACCGCTCGTGGTCACCTTCGTCCAGTGACGGCTTGGTGCGCTCGTCGACGATCGTCTCGGCGCCGGGGCTCAGCTGGGTGCTCATAGCGTCCCAGTCTAACGACACGCCCACCTGGCGCTGGGTTTGGCGCGATCTGACCTTGGCTGTGATTTCAGGTAACGTTCCTGCACGGCCGATCAGTCGACTACACGGGGGAGTAGAGCAGCCGGTGAACTCGCACGTCCCCGCTCAGCCGCTAGTCCTTCCACCCGCTTATCCGGACCGTGCCGCTTGGGGCACAGCGAGCAAGCTTCGCGCCTGGCAGGCCGAGGCGCTGCGGCTCTACCTCGAGAAGCAACCCAAGGATTTCCTCGCCGTCGCGACGCCTGGCGCCGGCAAGACGACGTTCGCGCTGACCGTCGCCGCGGAGCTGTTGCAACGCCGGGTGATCGAGCGCATCACCGTGGTCACGCCGACCGAGCACCTCAAGGTCCAATGGGCCGAGGCGGCGGACCGGGCCGGGATCGCGCTGGACCCGGCCTTCGCCGGCCGCAAGGGCAAAACGAACAAGGACTTCACCGGTGTCGCAGTGACGTACGCCGGTGTCGCCGTGAACCCGCTGGCCTTCCGGGTCCGGACGGAGAAGTTCCGCACCTTGGTCATCCTCGACGAGGTCCACCACGGCGGCGACGCGCTGAGCTGGGGTGACGGTATTCGCGAGGCCTTCGAGCCCGCGACCCGGCGGTTGGCCCTGACCGGTACGCCGTTCCGTTCGGACGACAACCCGATCCCCTTCGTGACGTACGAGCACGGTCATGACGGCGCCGCGCGCAGCCGGGCCGACTACACGTACGGCTATGGGCACGCGCTGCGCGACCACGTCGTCCGGCCGGTCATCTTCATGTCGTACTCGGGTGAGATGCGCTGGCGGACCAAGGCCGGTGACGAGATCGCGGCCCGCCTCGGTGAGCCGCTGACCAAGGACCTCACCGCTCAGGCGCTGCGTACGGCGCTGGACCCGACCGGCGAGTGGATGCCGGCCGTGTTGTCCGCGGCCGACAAACGGCTCACCGAGGTACGGCGGCACATGCCGGACGCGGGTGGACTGGTCATTTCCGGCGATCAGAACACGGCGCGCGCCTATGCCAAGGTGCTGCGCGAATTGACCGGCGAGGCGCCGACCGTGGTGCTTTCCGACGAGAAGGCGGCATCGAAGAAGATCGGCGCGTTCGCCGAGGGGCAGCAGCGCTGGATGGTCGCGGTCCGGATGGTCAGCGAGGGCGTCGACGTGCCCCGGCTGGCCGTCGGGGTGTACGCGACGCCGACCTCGACGCCGCTGTTCTTCGCGCAGGCCGTCGGGCGGTTCGTGCGGGCGCGGAAGCGTGGTGAGACGGCGTCGGTGTTCGTGCCGTCGGTCACCCGGTTGCTCGGGTTCGCCGCCGAGATGGAGGTCGAACGCGACCACGTCCTCGGCCGGAAGAACTCGAATGGCGACGGTGATATTTTTGCCCTCGAGGACGGGTTGATCGCGGCGGCCAATGCGACCGAGGGTGCGTCCGACGAGCTCGAGGGCAACTTCGAGGCGCTCGGCTCGGACGCGTCGTTCGACCGGGTCGTCTTCGATGGTGGCGACTACGGCACGGGTGGCGAGATCGGGTCCGACGAGGAGCTCGACTTCCTCGGCCTGCCGGGTCTGCTCGAGCCGGACCAGGTGCGCGAACTCCTCAACAAGCGCCAAGCCAAGTCCATCGCCGCCCAAAAGAAGGCCAACCGCCTGGAGGACCGCGACGCCCGCGGCGAGCCGGATCGCGTCACGGAGTTGGCCACGCACGAGCAGGTGTCGCTACTGAGGCGCGAGCTCAACGGCCTGGTAGCCGCCTGGCACCACCGAACCGGCCAACCCCACGGCGTAATCCACAACGACCTCCGCCGCAAACTAGGCGGCCCACCCGCGGCCCACGCCTCCTCCGACCAACTCCGCGAACGCCTAGACCTCCTCCGCGACTGGGCCACCCAACGCCGCGCCTAACCACCCGCCCGCTCCACCACCCTTCGCCCGCCGCGCCAAGCCGTCGCCACCCGCGACGGTCGGACGCGGGGCCGGCGTCGTAACCGGCGACGGTCGGACGTGGAATGCGGTCCCGTCCTCCCTTGCCCGCGAGTGGTCGCGTCTGACCCGACCACTCGAGAGAGCGTGGTGCGCGCCCGTGGATAGCGAGACCACGGTCGGACGGGGCGTGTGCACCCCGCGTCGGACCGGTATCGCGCGTCGGAGCGTCGAGTCGGCAATTTGCGCGCCCCGGCAGGGCGTGGTGGGAGACAGGGCGGTGGTCGGGCGGGCAGCATCGGGGGATGAGCTATGACATCGCAG
This sequence comes from Kribbella sp. NBC_01245, assembly GCF_036226525.1. NCBI lineage: Bacteria > Bacillati > Actinomycetota > Actinomycetes > Propionibacteriales > Kribbellaceae > Kribbella > Kribbella sp. NBC_01245. Next base: position 3,864,370 of record NZ_CP108487.1, on the reverse strand, counting down.
TGTGGGTTGGGATCCGGCCGGCCGATGATGAAGAGGCCGACGACCGGTACGAGGAGTTGATGGAGATTCTCGAGGAGGACGAGGAGACACCGCCGAGCGCGGCCATCGTCGCGTATGCCCAGGCTCTCACCCAGCGGTTCCCTGACGAGCCGGATGCGCCGGGCAACCCGTGGCGGTCTGGGCCGATCCTGGCCGACGCTGTGGGTGACATCCTCACGGTCAACATCGACTTCGAACGGGCCGACGAGGTCGTGTCGTACATGGGTCAGTTGGCCGCCGAGCACGGCCTGGTCTGTTACGACCCCCAGGAAGGCGTCCTCCGCTAGGTACGCCGAGGCCTGGTGCCGCTTGCTGGTGGAGCAGGTCAGCGGGTGGTGGTTAGGTCTTGGGTGCCTATTACGGAGAGCAGGGTTAGGGCGGCTTCGGAGGGGCTGTTGGGTTCGGTGGTGTAGAGGATTACGCGTTGGTCGCGTTCGGGGATGACGAGGACTTCGCAGCAGACTTCGATGCGGCCGACGAGTGGGTGGTTGATGGTCTGGCACAGGGTTTGCTGGGTTTGGACCTCGTGTGCCGCCCAGAGCTTGGCGAATTCGGGACTGCCTGAGGTCAGGTCGTCGACCAGTCCCGCCAGGGCTGGGTCATCCGGATAGCGGCCGGTTGTCGCGCGGAGGTCGGCCGCGACTTCCCGGGCGAAGGTTTCGGTGGCGGCCTCGCCGAATCGGTCCGCTTGCGTCGTACCGTCCAGGAACCGCAGGCGCAGCAGGTTCCGGTGTTTGCGCAGTACGGCCGAGAAGTCGGTCAGCAGGGCGGCGGCGAGGGCGTTCCACGCGAGTACGTCGTACTTGGCGTCGAGGACCAGGCCGGGTACGTCGAGGCGGCCGAGCATGCGCAGTACGCCGGATCGCACCTCCGCGGGTGGTCCCGGCGGCGGTGCGGGTTGTTCGCCGGCGAGCCGGAAGAGGTGGTCGCGCTCGGCATCGGTCAACCGCAAGGCGCGGGCGAGACCGGTCAGCACCGGGCGGGACGGGTGTGGGCCGCGACCCTGTTCCAGCCGGGTGTAGTAGTCGGTGGACATGGTGGCGAGGCTCGCGACCTCCTCGCGGCGGAGCCCGGGCGTACGGCGGCGGAAGCCCGCGGGCAGGCCCACGTCGTCGGGCCGAAGCCGCTCGCGCCGAATGCGAAGGAAGTCCGCCAGCTGTGCCCTGTCCACGCACACCAGCATCGCAGCCCGCCCAATCGCCAACCAGGGACGCCCGGTCCCACCCTTCCACCAGCACAACCAGGGACGCCCGGTCCCCGGATGGGCTCGCTCTGCCTGGATTGCGCGAAACCGGTCAGCGTTGGGGGCATGACGACGAAGATCGCGCTGGTTACCGGCGCCAACAGAGGTATCGGCAAGGAGATCGCCCGCCAGCTCGGCCAACTCGGCCACACAGTGCTGGTCGGCGCTCGCACCCCGGACGGTACGACGGCCGCGGAGCTTGCCGCCGAGGGGATCGACGCCCGCGAGGTCCGGCTGGACGTCCGCGATCAGGCCTCGATCGAGGCTGCCGCGAAGGAGATCGAGGCCGGCCACGGGCGGCTCGACGTACTGGTGAACAACGCGGCGATCATTCCGCCCGGCGACAACGGCGTGCCCGAGGTGGGTCTCGACGTACTGCGTGAGGCCTACGAGACCAACGTGATCGGCCTGGTCGCGGTCACCCAGAGCATGCTGCCGTTGTTGCGCAAGACCGAGCAGGCCCGGATCGTGAACGTGTCGAGCGAGCTCGGCTCCCTGACCAGCGTGGGCGATCCGGCGTCACCGATGTCGGAGATGCGCATGCTCGGCTACAACAGCTCCAAGGCCGCGGTGAACATGGTCACGGTGATGCTTGCCAACGACCTGCGCGGCACCGGCATCCTGGTCAACGCGGCCGATCCCGGTAACTGCCAGACCGAGATGGGCGGCTGGGACGCGCCGCGTACGCCGGCTCAGGGTGCCGCCGTCGCCGTTGCGGCGGCGACGCTGGGCGCGGACGCGGCGACCGGCGGCTTCCACACTGATGGCGGCACTCTGTCCTGGTAAAGGCAGGCTCAGTTGAAGTCGAAGATCGAGTGGTCGTCGTAGAAGTGCAAGACGTGGCGGCAGCTGACACAGATCATCAGCGTCATCCGGTGCGAGGTGAATCCCCAGCGCGAGTCGCTGCGGGCTTCCTCCTGCTGGAACTGGTTGCCCCGGCACAACGGGCAGAACAGCTGCGGCTGCGGAGCCTGCTGAGGATGCTGGGTCATATCGGTCGCTCCTTCGTTAGCGCGCGCCCCACGTCGGGACACCAGGCGTCTCCACACTGACGCAACGAGGGGGCAATCGGTGCCATGACATAACGTGCGTCTCGTGGCGCGTGCGTTCTCCTGGCTGACCGATATCCGGCCGCTGCGCGAGTCCGCCGACTTCCGCCGCCTCTGGCTGGGTTCGACCGTGTCGCAGCTGGGTCAGCAGATGACGGCCGTGACCGTGTCGATCCAGGTCTACGCGCTGACCGGTTCGACGTTCTCGGTCGGGCTGGTCGGACTCTTCGCGCTGGTCCCGCTTGCGGTGTTCGGGTTGTACGGCGGTGCGATGGCGGACGCTGTCGACCGCCGTACGCTCGCGCTGGTCTCGTCGGCCGGGCTTTGGCTGCTCTCGACGGTCCTCGTTGTGCAGGCGGTGCTGGAGCTCGAGCAGACCTGGATCCTGTACGGCGTGGTCGCGTGCCAGTCGGCCTGTTTCGCGATGAACAGTCCGGCCCGAGCCGCGATCATCCCGCGACTACTGCGACCGGAACTACTGCCGGCCGCGAACGCCCTGAGCTCGGCGGCGTACAACCTCGGCTTCACGGTCGGACCTCTGCTGGGCGCGACGCTGATCGCCTGGCACGGGTTCGCCGCGGCGTACGTGGTGGACGTCTTCACCTTCACCGCCGCGCTCTACGCGTTGGTCCGCCTGCCGCCGGTGCCGCCGGTGGGAGAGGTACGGCGGGCGGGCCTGCGTTCGGTGGTCGAGGGGTTCGCGTTCTTGCGTACGGCGCCGGTGCTGCTGGCTACGTTCGTGGCGGACATCCTCGCGATGGTCTTCGCGCAGCCGCGGGCGTTGTTCCCCGCGGTCGCCGGGTCGTTCTTCGCCGGTGGGATCCGCACGGTCGGTCTGTTGCAGGCGGCACCGGCCCTGGGCGCGATCATCGCCGTACTGTTCTCCGGCTGGGTCGGCCGGGTACGACGCCAGGGGCTCGCGATCGTGGTCTGCATCTCCGCGTACGCCGTTGCCATCGGCCTGTTCGGGTTGTCCCGCACGATCTGGCTCGGGGTGGCGCTGCTCGCGTTGTCGGGTGCCGCGGACATGTTCAGTTCGTCGTACCGCGGCACCATCCTGCAGGCGGCAGCTCCCGACGTGATGCGCGGGCGCCTGCAAGGCGTGTTCATTGTGGTGGTCGCGGGCGGCCCACGGCTGGGCGACTTCGTAGCCGGCGCGACGGCCTCCCTCACCACCCCAACGATCGCACTCCTCGCAGGCGCCCTGATCTGCCTCGTCGGCCTCTTCATCCTGCTGCTGCGCAACAAACCTTTCCGCCAGTACGACGCTGACGTGCGCGCCCTCCGCTAGCTGACGGCGGTCCCCTCGAGCTCGACCATCAGGACGGGGATCGCCAGCCGGGTCACGCCGAGCATCGTGGTGGCCGGTGCCACTCCGACGGCGCCCAACCGGGACGCCAGCACGCCGTAGTGCTGGAAAAGCAGATCGACGTCGGTGGTGTAGACGTTGAGCCGGACGAGGTTCGCGAGGGACATGCCGGCCTCGCCGAGAACGGCCTCCAGGTTGTCGAGGCTCAGCGCCAACTGCGCCGCCATGTCACCGGCATGCTGGGGCAAGCCGTCGCTGCTCATCGCGGTTTGCCCGGCGCAATATAGGGTCCGGGTGTGTCCGGAGACGACCTCACCCTGGTTGTAGCCCATCTCCACCGACCACGCCCACGGGTTGACCGCGGTTCGCTCCATTGCCACTTCAGCTCCATTCGATTCGTTGAGAGTGCGTACGTCCGTCGGCTCGGTGGCCACCGGCTTTGACGTTGTGGTGGTGAGCCTGCCAACAAATCACGACATCCTCTGTCGTGTATTCCCGTAGAGTTTTCGTATGCGCGCCGACCGGTTGGTCTCACTGGTCCTGCTGCTGCGCCAGCGCGGTCGGCTGTCGGCGGAAACGCTGGCCCGCGAGCTGGAGGTGTCCACCCGGACCGTGCTGCGCGATATCGAGGCGCTGTCCGCGGCCGGCGTCCCGGTCTATGCCGAACGCGGCCGGCATGGCGGGTTCGCGTTGCTGCCCGGCTTCCGGACCGAGCTCACCGGACTGAACCACGACGAAGCGCTCGCACTACTGGTCGCCGGATCGCGACGCGGCGCGCAGGCGTTCGGTCTTGGCTCGGCGCTCGCTTCGGCCATGCTCAAAGTGGTCGACGCGCTACCCGAAAGCCAACGGGATACCGCGGCCGGCGTGGCCGAGCGATTGCTCATCGACCCGGAGACCGATCTCCTCTCCCGCCGGTTGGTCGCTGAGGAGGTGCCTGATCCGATAGCGGCCGAGGTCCGGCGCGCGGTGTTCGCCGGACACAAGCTGCGCATCCACTACGCCGCGATGAACGAGACCTCGAAATGGCGCACGGTGGACCCGATCGGCCTGGTCACCGTACGAGACCAGGGCTACTTGCTGGCCACGAGATCCGGCGCGGACCGCACCTATCGGCTATCCCGGATCCTGGCCGCCGAGGAACTCGCCGAACCCGCGCAGCGACCAGACCGGGTCGATCTGGACCGGGCCTGGCAGGAACGCAGCGCGCGGTTCCGGAGCGGCGACGACCAGGTCACCGTGCTGGTCCGAGTGAACCCGGTGCGGCGGGAGGACCTGGTGGGCACCGCGCTGGCCGTCCTCGCCGAAGAAGCCGAAGCAGACGGCTGGCTGCGGATGGAGGTGACCTTCCAAGACTCGAGGCACGCCGAATGGGCGCTCTGGCAGCTCTCCACGAACGCGGAAGCCCTGGCCCCGCAGTGGCTGCGCACCGCTCTACGCAACCGCGCCGCCGCGATCGCCACCCGCTACGAGGGTCCCGCAGAGAGTTGAGGGGCTGAGCTTTGGGTTAGGCGTTCGCCGAGGGTGCGGACGGCCTTCGCGAGTTCCTCGGGCCCGATGATGTGGAAGGGCGCGTCGATCGAGGTGATCCGCCGGGCGTACCACTCGGGCTCTTCGGTGCTGCCGATCAACCGGGTGTGGTGCTCGTCGATGGCCTCCAGCCGGCCGAGGTTCCGCGCGATCCACTGGCCGACCGTGGCGATGGGCGCGTCGATGACGATCTCGACCGGGTACTTCCAGCCCTCCGCGAGGTGCTCCTCGATCGTCCGGATCGGGTCGAGGTCATCCGGCGGTACGAACGTCTCCGGCTGCGGGTCCACCGCCACGACCCGGTCGACCCGCAACACCCGGCGGGCGTCCTTGGTATGCGACCAGCCGAGCAGGTACCAACGACCATGCCGTACGGCGACGGCCCACGGGTCGACGTACATCGTGCGGGTCTCGCGATCCCCGAGCTGGTAGCCAAGTCGTACGCGATGGTGGTCGACGCAGCTCTGCACGAGGACGGCGGTGATCTCGGGGTCCGGGTTGGTCCCGGTATCGGGCGGCGCCGGAATCAGCTTCCGGATCGCCTCGGCCGGTGCCGCCACGGAAGTCGGCAGGACGCGGAGGATCTTGCCGATCGCGCGCCCGGCCGGGTCGTTCGTATCCGAGGCGCTGTGCTGTCCCTCCAACGCGGCCATCATCAACCCGAGGGCCTCGGCGGTGGAGAACATCAGCGGCGGTAGCCGGAATCCCCGGCCGACGCGATAGCCGCCGTACCGCCCGGGCGTGGACTCGATCGGGATACCCGCGTCGCGGAGCGTGCCGACGTACCGCCGGGCGGCCCGATCGGACACGCCGAGGCGCAGGCCGAGCCGATCGCCACTGATCCCGGGATTGTCCTGGATCAACTCGAGCGCCAGCAACGCCTTCGCGGTCGGGCTTGCCTCATCCAACGCCGTCCCTCTTCTTCCGGCTCCCCATCTTTCGGCCACGAGTGGTCGCGTCTGGTCGCCTTCCCGGACGCACATCGTCCGGGAACAACATTAGCCTGCCCGCCATGACCGAGATCCTGACCGAACCCCCAGTCGCCGGAACCGAGATCGACACCCTGACCCCCGTCGTGATCGAGGTCAAACCGGCGAACGAGGCCACTTGGGAAGACTTGCAGACGATCTTCGGCAACAGCGACTATCCGGCGGCTTGCCAATGCCAGCGGTTGAAAGTGCTTGACGGCAGGTGGTACGCGATCCCGCAGGAGGAACGCGAAGCGCGCCTACTGGCCCAGACCGGCTGCTCGGCCGGATCGGAAGATCAGACCAGTGGGCTGGTCGGGTATCTCGATGGCGAGCCGGTCGGGTGGTGCGCGGTGGAGCCTCGTACGGCTTACGTGCGGCTGTTGCGCAGCCGTGTCCCGTGGGCGGAGCGGAACGAGGACCCGGACGACGACGGCGTTTGGGCGGTGACCTGCTTCGTCACCCGGAAGGGGTTTCGCCGCCGCGGCATCACGTACGAGCTCGCCAAGGCCACGGTCGACTTCGCCCGCGAGCGTGGTGCCCGCGCGCTGGAGGGTTACCCGATGATCACGCATCCCGGGAAGGAGATCACCTGGGGCGAACTGCGCGTCGGCAGCCACCACGTCTTCGCCGAAGCCGGTTTCAAGGAGGTCACCCACCCGACCAAACGCCGCCTGGTCATGCGCATCGACTTCTAATGCCCAGCACCGACGAAGCGCAAGGCACTAGCCGCCGGTGGCGAGGGCCTTGAGCACGGTGCCCCAGCCCGGCATCTCCGGGTTGATCTGCTCGAGCGGCTTGTCCCCGACCGTGACCACCTTGCGGTCTCCGAGGGGCTGCTTGAGATTGGTCGCGACCACCCGGACCTTGCTGTCCGACGGGCACGGCGCACTCATGTCGAGCACCGCGACGATCTTGTCCGGGTGCTCCTTGATCTTGATGTCGAAACCGCACTTGTACGGCACACCGAAGACCAGATCCGACTTGTACGACGGCCGCCCATAGATCCACTGCAGGTACTTCGGCTTCTTGTCCTTGACCACCTGGTACTTCTCGACGGCCTGCGGGTTCTTGTCGATCGGCTCGCCGTCCGGCTTCTGGGTGTCGCCGATGATCTGGTCCAGGCACGGGTCGTCGTACGTCATGCTGTCGTCGGCGCCCCACGCCTTCGACACGAGGTAGCACCCGTTCGCCTCGCGATTCAGCGAGATGTTGAAGCCGATCAGCAGGAACATCGCCAGCAGCACACCACCAGCGGCCATTCGGCGCTTGCGCTGCTGTTGATCCGTCAGGGGCACACGTTCTTCACCGCTCGCGACCGGGCGGAACGCCTTCAGCACGTTGTCGGTGAGCTGTGGCCGGATGAGGGTCGGGACCGCGTAGGCGAGCGCGAGCAGCACGCAGATAGCGACCACGGGCAGGAGCGACCAGTAGTTTCGCACGGCAGCAAGATACGTGGTCCGTCGGTTCGTGACCGAAAAACGGATACGCTTCGCGTTGTGCCGGCAGAGACGTCGCAGACGCTCGACAGGGGACTGACCGTCCTCGAGTTGCTGGCGGACGCCCCGGACGGCTTGTCCATCACCGAGCTGGCGTCCTCGCTCGGGGTAAGCCGTACGGTCGTGTACCGCCTGGTCAACACGCTCGAGCTGCACCGATTAGTTCGGCGCGACAGCGAAGGCCGGGCCCGCCTCGGTCTCGCCGTACTGCACTATTCGCGCCGGGTGCAGCCCACCCTGCGGGACGCGGCCCTGCCGGTGTTGCGCTCGTTGGCCGAGGACACCGGCGCCACGGCGCACCTGACCGTGGCCGACGGCGACGAGGCACTGGCCATCGCGGTGATCGAGCCGAGCTGGACCGACTTCCACGTGTCGTACCGGATGGGCTCGCGGCATGCGCTCGACCAAGGCGCCGCCGGCAAGGCGATTCTGGCCGGACGGCGTAAGCCCGATCCGGCTGGACGTCCGTTCGTGATCACGGCGGGCGAGCTCCAGGCCGGCGCGCAGGGCGTGTCGTCACCCGTGCTCGGGGTGCCGGGGGTCGAGGCGTCGATCGGTGTCGTCGTACTGGGCAAACTCGACCGCGACTTCGTCGGTCCGCGAGTTGCCCGGGCCGCGGTCGAGGTCGCGAAACGCCTCGCTTAAGAGTCGGACGTGGCCGCGCGGAGTAGCGGCAGCGTCCGATGCGGGATCTGCTCCGCGAGGGCGATCACCGTCGACGCCCGCTGGATGCCGCGCACGACCACGACCTGGTCGATCACCCGTTGCAGATCCGCGTTGGACCGCGCCACGATCCGGCACCACAGGTCCTCCGCGCCAGTGATCGTGTAGACCTCCAGCACCTCCGGGATGCCCGCGAGCGCCGCCGCGACCGACGTGTGCCCCGTCCCTTGCTCGATCTGCAGCGTCGCGAAAGCGGTCACCGGATACCCGATCGCCTCCGTATTGAGGTCAGGCCCCCAACCGCGCACGACGCCATCGCGGTTGAGCCGATCGAGCCGCGCCTGGACCGTGCCGCGGGCCACGCCGAGCCGCCGGGACGCCTCCAGCACGCCGACGCGCGGTTCGGTCGCGAACAGCTCCAGGATGCGGGCGTCCAGCTCGTCCACCGCCACGGTCGGGATCCTTCCTAGCAGGGTGACCACTATTGTCCGGCCAATGCTCGCACTACTGGTCAGATTGCTCAACCAAAAACCGGTGTGTTGCACAAGCTGTCGGACCGGACAATGCTCGGCGGCAACACCGGACCCAGGAGGATCTCGATGACCAGCACCGATCTCACCCCTGCAGAGCTCGACGCAGACCTCGACCTGGATCAGTTGAAACAACTCGTCGGCCTGGTGCCGTACGACCAGAGCACCGACCCGTTCCCGGTCACGTCGATGGACGCGCTGACCTTCGTGGTGGGTAACGCCACCCAGACCGCGAAGTTCTACCAGCTCGCCTTCGGCATGGACCTCGTCGCGTACTCCGGCCCCGAGACGGGCGCGCGCGACAGCAAGTCGTACGTGCTGAAGTCCGGCTCGGCGCGCATGGTGATCAGCGGCGGCGTCCGCCCGGACAGCCCGTTGCTCGACCACCACCGCAAGCACGGCGACGGCATCAGCGACATCGCCCTGGAGGTGCCGGACGTCGACCGCTGTATCAAGCACGCCCGTGCCCAGGGCGCGACCGTGCTGGAGGAGCCGAACGACGTCAGCGACGAGCACGGCACCGTCCGCCGGGCCGCGATCGCGGCGTACGGCGACACCCGGCACACGCTGATCGACCGCAGCAAGTACGACGGCCCGTACCTGCCCGGCTTCGTCGCGGCGTCGACCACGGTGACCCGGCCCGAGGGGCACCCGAAGCGGCTGTTCCAGGCGATCGACCACGTCGTCGGCAACGTCGAGCTCGGCCGGATGGACGAGTGGGTCGACTTCTACAACCGGGTGATGGGCTTCGTGAACATGGCGGAGTTCATCGGCGACGACATCGCCACCGACTACTCGGCGCTGATGAGCAAGGTGGTGGCCAACGGCAACCACCGGGTCAAGTTCCCGCTGAACGAGCCGGCCATCGCGAAGAAGAAGTCGCAGATCGACGAGTTCCTCGAGTTCTATGACGGCGCCGGCGCCCAGCACATCGCGCTCGCGACCAACGACATCCTGCGTACGGTCGACATCATGCGCGCCAACGGCATCGAGTTCCTCGAGACGCCCGACTCGTACTACGAGGACCCGGAACTGCGCGCGCGGATCGGCAACGTGCGAGCCCCGATCGAGGAGCTGCAGAAGCGCAAGATCCTGGTGGACCGCGACGAGGACGGTTACCTGCTGCAGATCTTCACCAAGCCGATCGGCGACCGTCCGACCGTCTTCTACGAGTTGATCGAGCGCCACGGCTCGCTCGGCTTCGGCAAGGGCAACTTCAAGGCCCTCTTCGAAGCCATCGAGCGCGAACAGGAACGCCGCGGCAACCTCTGACCCGACCTGGAGCCCCGCACCGCCGAACCCGTCCGGTGAGGGGCTTCAGGTGTTCGGTATGCGGACTCGCTGTTCGTACAGGAGTGGTTCGCGTACTCTGCGGTGGTGAGCGGGCGTCGGGGCGCCGGCTCAGGAAGGGTTACCGATGAGAACTCTGGGCTTGCTGCTCAGTACGGCCGGTCTGGCCGGGGCCGGCTTCGTGTTGCCGGTCACCGCGCAGGCCGCGCCGTCGCCGGTCACGTCCACCAAGGCGAACTGTGGTGGCGTCAAGATCATCTCGGCTGCGCCGGTTCGGCGTAACTGGGGATCCAATGCCGCGGTCGGCTCCATCCAGCTGAAACGTGATGCCTGCTCGAACTACTGGGCCGAGGTCATCGCCTACGACAAGGTCGTCAAGTTCACCAAGTTCAAGGCGTTCCTGCTGCGCTATCGCGGTAACGACAAGATCGGTACGAACTTGTCCTGCGAGGTGCCGGCCGGTTCCGCCCGGACCTGTGCGACCGCGTCGGTGTCGGACCCCAATGGCGGTCTGACGTTCCTGGCGATCGGCAACGAGTACAACGGCAGCAACAACGGCTGGGCGAGCGTGTCCAAGGGCCAGACCGCCAAAGTGCGCTGACCGGTCCCATGGACGCGGTCGACCGACTCCGGCAGGTGCTGCCGGAGTCCGTTGTGCTGTCCGATCCCGACCGGATCGAGAGTTATCGCTATGACCGGGCCATGTTCTGCCCGGCCGGTGTGCCGGTCGCGGTGGTGCTCGCCCGCGAGACCGCGCACGTCCAGGCCGCCATGCGGGTGGCCGCCGAGTTAGACCTTCCCGTGGTTCCGCAGGGCGCCCGCTCCGGCCTTTCCGGCGCCGCGAACGCGATCGAGGGCGGACTGGTCATCTCCCTGGAGAAGATGGACCAGATCCTCCGGATCGAACCAGTCGACCAGTACGTCGTGACGCAGCCCGGGATCTTCAACGCCGTACTGTCCAGGGCCGTCGAAGAGCACGGGCTTTTCTACCCACCGGATCCGTCCAGCTGGGAGTTCTGCTCGATCGGCGGCAATCTCGCTACGAATTCGGGCGGTCTGTGCTGCGTGAAGTACGGCGTGACCACGGACTACGTGCTCGGTCTCGAGGTCGTGCTGGCCAACGGCGAGATCCTGCGCACCGGCCGGAAGACGGTCAAAGGCGTAGCGGGGTACGACCTGACCAAGCTCTTCGTCGGTAGCGAGGGCACGCTCGGCATCATCACCGAGGCCACCTTGGCGCTTCGCCCGCAGGCGCAACGCCCGCACACGATGGCGGCCCTGTTCGACTCGGCCGTCACCGCGGGGGAGGCCGTCGTCGGCATCGTCCGCAGCGGCGTATCCCTGTCGTTGCTGGAGATCATGGACGGTACGACGATCGCGGCCGTCAACGCGTACAAGCGAATGGACCTGCCCGCGGATGCGGCCGCCATGTTGATCGCTCAGACGGACGTCGGTGGTGAGGCCGCCGTACAGGACATCGAGAAGGTCGCCCAGCTCTGCCGGGACGCGGGCGCCACCGACTGCATCGTGGCCGACGACCCGCTCGAGGGCGACCTGCTGCTGGAGGCTCGCCGGGCCGGACTGGTGGCGCTGGAACAGCTCGGTACGACGATGATCGACGACGTCTGCGTGCCGCGTTCCCGGCTTGCCGAGTTCATCGCCGGCGTCGAGCGGATCGCGGCCGAGGTCGGGATCACGGTCGGCGTGGTCGGGCATGCGGGTGACGGCAATATGCATCCGACCGTGGTGTTCGACGCGGCCGATCCGGAACAGGCCCGCCGGGCTCAGGTGGCATTCGACCGGATCATGGAGATCGGGCTGGAACTCGGTGGCACGATCACCGGCGAGCACGGTGTCGGCGTACTGAAGATGGACTGGCTGGCGAAGGAAATCGGCCCGGTCGCCCTCGACGTGCATCGATCGATCAAACAAGCGCTCGACCCGCGCGGCCTGCTGAATCCGGGCAAAATCCTGCCGTGACGGTGCCGCAACACAACTGCAGGGCAGAGAACACCTGTCGCGGCTGTGCACCGTGACCTCCTGCGAGCACCATTGGGGGTATCGAACGACCGCTGCGAAACACCGTCACAGCGCGTCGCCGGTGCGGCCCCTGGTCTGTGATTGGCTGGCCTCACCAACGCCGTCCTCCGCCCTGGGGACCGCGGTTCCGACGGACGAGGACAGGTGAGGAGGCCAACGTGAAACTGCGCTCGACGCTGCCGTTGCTGGCCGTCCTTCCCTTGCTGATGGGCTTTCTCGGCTCCTGTGGATCCGGTGAGGGTCTGCGCGTCGAGGGTCCCGGTGGCCCGGTCTCCTCGGCAGCCACGTCGCCCAAGCCGGACCGCTCGATCGGCCCTGCGAACACACCGCAGGCGTTGTCGGTGCCGGCCTTGCGGCAGGTGTTGCTGCGGGACCCGGCCGTGCGGGTCGATATGAAGAACCTGGTCAAGATCTGCAAGTTCGGATGTGTGCAAACCGGCGTCGTGCTAACCCCGGCCGGCACCTCCCCGAAGCAGGCTGTCACCATCAGTACGGTCAGCGGTGGCGCGTTCGTGGTGCTGCTGATCGACCACCTCGCCACTGCTCCGAAGGTGGTCTGGCAAACACAGGGTGACAGTTTGACCGTGTCGGTGGGCAAGGGATCCACCCTGGTTGTGGAATCCTCAGTGTTCGGGCAGAGCGCCAAGGCCTGCTGCCCATCCGGCTCCAAGGTGGATGTCTACCGATGGAACAAAGAGTTGCGCCGGATGGTGAAAGTGAGCCGATAGTTCCGGTTAGGGAGCACAACCGCTGTGACATCTGAAGAGCCTGCCGCGCGAATCCTGATGGTGGAGGACGACGCGGTGATCCGTGAGGCGACGCAGTTGACGCTGCAGCGGCATGGGTACGACGTGACCACCGCAGAGGACGGCCTCGAGGCGATCGAGAGCTTCGAGAAGCTGCATCCGGACGCCGTCATGCTGGACGTCATGCTGCCCGGACTGGACGGCATCTCCGTGTGCCGCCGGATCCGCGAGACCAGTACCGTGCCGATCGTGATGGTGTCGGCCCGCGGTGACGCGCTCGACGTGGTGCTGGGCCTCGAGGCCGGCGCCGACGACTACGTCACCAAGCCGTTCGACACCCAAGTCCTGGTAGCCCGCTTGCGCGCCGTCCTGCGCCGGGCGGTATCCGACCCCGATCGGCCGAGCCCCTCGGCGGATGCGGCGGTCGAGTCCTTCGGCGATCTGGAGCTGGACCGCGAGGCCCTGGAGGTGCGCCGCGAGGGTAAGCCGGTGCAGCTCACGCCGACCGAGCTCAAGCTGCTGATCGAGTTCGCGAACAACCCGGGCGTGGTGCTCAGCCGGTCGACCCTGCTGCAGCGCGTCTGGGACTACGAGTGGGGTGGCGACGGCCGGCTGGTCGACGTCCATCTGCAGCGCCTTCGTACCAAGATCGGGGCCGACCGGATCGAGACCGTGCGCGGGTTCGGATACAAGCTGCGGGCGTGAGATGGGCCTGCGCAGCAAGCTGGGCCTGATCTTCCTGGCGGTCTCGTCGTTCGCGATCCTGGTGCTCAGTATCGCCGTCTACAACCACGCCTCGGCCGCCCGGCTGGACCGGACGCGGTCGATCGCCGACGACAAGATCAAGTACGCCGCGGAGATCTTCAACCAAACCGGACTGCCCACCTTGGGCACCCGGCTGGATGATCCGGACGTCCCGGGCGAACTGCGCCAGGCCGTCGAGGACGGCAAGCGGGCCACCTACAAAACGGACTCCCCGCAGTCCGAGTTGTGGGCGGCCCAGGGCGTCGACGATGGGCAGATCCTGTCCATCGTCGAGCCGTACGAGGCCAGCGACGACTCGATGGACGCGTTGCGCCAGGCCCTGGTGGTCGGCGGTATCGGCACCGTCGGTCTGGTCGCGCTGGTCAGCGTCGTCGCCGCAGGCAGCCTGTCGCGCCGCATCGTCGCGGTCGCCGGTACGGCGCGCCGCATCGCCGCGGGGGATCTCGATGCCTCGGCCGTGGCGGCGGTTGGCCAGGGCAAAGATGAAGTGGCGTCCCTCGCGACGGCCCTCGACACGATGGCCTCGTCGCTCCGGGGGCAGCTGGACGCGGAGCGGCGGTTCACCGCGGACGTTGCGCATGACTTGCGGACGCCCGTGACGGGTCTGCTTACCGCTGCCGAGCTGTTGCCGCCGAGCCGTCCGAGCGAGTTGGTCCGGGACCGGGCGAAGGTGTTGCGCCGTCTGGTCGAGGACCTGCTGGAGATCGCGCGGTTCGACTCGGGCATGGAGAAGGCCGATCTGGAGAACGTCGGACTCGGCGCCTTCGTCGACTCCGCCGTCGCACGGCTGTGCATGCAGCACGCGCTGGCGCCGGGCAGTGTCAAGGTGCACCGGATCGGCCCGGACGAGGTCGTCGTCACCGATCCACGCCGGGTCGAGCGGATCCTCGCGAACCTGGTCGTGAACGGTCTGCGTCATGGTGAGCCGCCGATCGAGCTGACGGTGACCGGGCGGACCATCGAAGTCGTTGACCATGGCAACGGTTATCCCGCCGAGCTGCTGCTCGAAGGTCCACGCCGGTTCCGGTCCGGGATGGCCGAGCGGGGTGTCGGTCATGGGCTTGGCCTGACCATCGCGGCCGGGCATGCGAAAGTGCTTGGTGGGCGGCTCATTTTCGGTACGGCGACCACGGGTGGTGCGTCCGCGCGGCTGGAACTTCCGGAGCGGACTGACATCGAGTCGTGATATTCGGGCTCAACTTTTCCTTTGCAGGCTTCGTCTATTGAGGCGGTGGGCTCAAGGGGGCCCGGTTTCATACTCGAGGGGAAAATCGAAATGCGCGTTCGTTCTCAAGTCATTCGTCGTTCCGTGGCAGGCTTCGCCGGTGTCGCTCTGGCGCTCGGTGCCGCCGCCGCTCTGCCGGCCAACGCCAGCTCATCCGGCTCCTCCGGTGCTGACGCGGTCGCGTCGTCCGTCGCGGCGCCGACGCTGACCATTACGGGCAAGCCGACGACCGTGAAGGCCTGGCAGCAGTTCGTCCTGAGCGGCAAGGCCACGGGGACCAAGGCCGGCACCAAGGTCGTCGTGCAGCGCTGGGAGACGAACAAGTGGGTCACCTTCCCGGCGTCCACCGTCACCACCAAGTCCGGCACCTACTCGGTCCGCGTGAAGAGCGGCCGCATCGGCGCCCAGTACTTCCGCGTCGCCACCGCCAAGGCCGCCTCGTCCGCCGTGAAGATCACCGTCAAGAAGTAACCCAAATACAACCAGCGGCGTCAGCTCCCGGGGCGGAAGCTGACGCCGCCGGCCTCGTTCGGCCTACTAGCGATCGAGGCGAGCCGCAGGGTGCCACTCCGGCAACTGGTCGGCGGTCCGCGGCAGAAGTCGCTGATCCTCCAGGAGAAGATCGGCATCAACATCGCCACCAAAAGGCGGGTTGTCGTAGTCGAACTCGGCGTGGAAGCCGCCGCTTCGCGTCAGGGAGAAATCTGCGTTGTACCAAGTGCCCTTGTCCGCTTGCCACATCTCGTAACGTAACTCGGCGGCCGCATCTTGACCCTCGTCATCGAGAGCGAACTTGCGGTCCACCGAGCCGTCGCCTCAATCGCCCTGATGTTGGTGCGGCTCATACCGCCGGCGGCAGTGACGTGCAGCTCAACGGTCTCCCAGCCGGCGGGAGCTGACCGGGCCATCGACTGACCAATAGTGGTCAGCAGTTGCTGCGACTGCCTGATCATGGCCTTCCTTTCGGTTGCTTAGCTCAGAGTGGCCGGCTGTCTGGTTCCTGTACCGACAGCGATTCGGCCTACGCGATGGTGTCGGGTAGTTGTCCCCCGCTGGCCAGGATCGCTTTCACGCTGCTGCGCACATCGTCGATCGAGATCTCGGAGTCGCGGGGAAAGTCGATGTTCGTTGCCCTGGTAGCAATAGAACACCCGATCACGGTCACTGGTCTTGCCGAGACTGAACCAGATCTTGCCGTCGACAATCAGGCAGAGTCCGCCCGCTGTACCAGATTCGTTGACTGCGATCCGAAGCTGGTGATCCGGGTAACCTTCCGGCGTCAGGGGCCTTTCGAGGATGGTGACTTCTGCGATCGAGTTGTCGAACGACTCAGCGATCAAGGCGTCAACTAGGTGATCCACATCGGCGGGAGCATTGAGAGTCCACGGCTGATCGGCCTCATGGCTGAGGTGAGCTTCGCTCCCCTTCACCCTCTGAACTCCTAGGTTCGATCGGACTCCAATACTTCGAAGGCCTCATCGCTTACCGGGTGAAGTGCGGCGTTGGTGACCCTGACGCCCGACTGACCGTGCACGTGGTGAGTAGCCATGATCTGTAGAACCCGGCCCGTGGCCTCGTCGGTAACGATCTGAATGTCATCGAACGGCTCGCTGGAGAGCCTGGTGGTGCGGGCTGAGAGTCCCAAGTACTTCGTCGGCTCTTCCGCAGGTGAATTGGGCTCTCTCGTGCCGAGCCACGCCAGCGCTGACTGCAAACTGGCCAGCGCCGCTGCCTCCGGTACGGGGTGACGGAACATAACCTCGTCGAACGCGTCCTCCCTTGCTTCGGCAAGGCCTCGTCCGCCATCTTGATAGGCGGTGTACGGGCCGACGTTGAGCCAGAGAAGGACACCTTGATCGTCCCGTACAGCCAAGTCCTCACCGTGGAACCAACACCTAAGCACACGAGGCGCGGCGGCGAGAGCCCCGCTGGTCTCCACCTCGACGACCCACATCTGCCCGTTGCTGGCTTCAGGTGCGGCGCTGTTGTCATCCCATGCCATCCGCCATTCCGAAGAGGTCATGTAATCACCAATCGCTAGAAGCCCTGACACAAAGTGGCTGGGTCTGATGCACCGTAGGAGTGCTTTTCGACCTGGTTCGGGTAGGCAGTGGAACGGGCGAACACTCGAAATGTACCGAAACCGGCCCCTCGGCAGGACTCCGCACTGAACCTGTATGACCGAGGTTTAACCGTCTCGACACTGCACCGGTACGTGGTCCGGTCATAGAAAGTCCCGTAGTAGTCCTTCTCCTGCAACTTGATGCAGGTCTTCTGTACGCCGAATGCGCCGACGCAGTCGGTGTAGGCATCGAAGCCAACCCCTGGGGAGTCATCGACCATCCGCACCTTGTTCGGGGGATCGGTGTGGCCGTGGCAAGCCCACGGGAGATCTGTTGGACCCGGTGAGCGCCTATCAGCTTCGTGCTGCATCGACCAGTCAGCCGCTGGCCACTTGGGCTCCGGGAGTACACCCGCAACCGCTAAGCCCGGTGTGATCAGGAGGGCCACGCTGGCCACCGTCACCAAAAGTGCTCTACGCATGATTTTCCCTATCTGTTCGAGAGATAGTCGTGAACAACTTTGGGAGTCTCCGGCCGCCAAGGTGTGAGGTGTCCGCAATAGGACCGCGGCCGGAGGCTCCCGGAATCGGAATGGCGGCCGGCGTCTAAGGAACGTGGTCAGGCGGAGGAGAACCGACCTGCCGAATCCGTTTGGAACGGCGGACGGGCGCAGCGAGGAGGCAGTACGCCCGACCGCCGGTTCATGGGGCGTTTCCAGCGAAGAGGACTTGAACGCCGGTGACTCGCTCTAGGTGGTCCTTGATCGCGTTGGGTTCGCCGACAACTGCGAGGTGCCGCAGGCTGGGCACGGCTACAGCAGTGATGCCGGGCTCCGCTGCCGCGACCACCAGCGCACGGAACGCTGCGGGGACCGTGTCAGGCCTCTCGGTATAGATCCTGCCGAGTTGGAAACCCTCGCGTTCGGCGAAAACTGCGAAACGAGTACGGATGTCGGCCGCCTCCCGGGGTGTCATGAAGACGTGCTCACGGATATAGCAATGGAGTAGCGGTGCGGCGGTTGTCACTTCCTCAGCGCCCCCTGAAATCGATCTTCAGATCGTGTGACTCATTTTGACTCACAAAACAAGGGTGGCGGTTCGGGCCTCAGGTGTCAAGCGGCGTTTGGCATATGGCTTCTCGCGACTTATGCGTTGACTGTGGACGGTCCTTGACGCTCGTCGTGGCCGCTGTCAGACTCTGCGCAGTGACTCATTTCGAGTAATTGGAGGGACAATGCGACTCATTCACCGCGCCGGCCCCTGCGAAAACGGGCCCTGCCCGAACGTCTTCGATACCGACGAGGGCGACCTGGTGGCGATCCAGGGAACTGAGCTGGTCGATGCTGCGGCGCTTGCTCAGCTGAGCTTGATGCCAAAAGACGAAACTGTCGTGCTGGTTCCCCGTAAGCTCCTCGAGGATTACATCCGGAAGATGGAGGCTGAGGCGACACAGTGAGCTTCGATGAGTTTGACTCGCACTTCGACCGCTTTGCGACCGACGTCTTCCGTTTGGAGACACTTCAGACCTACGCCGTGTCCGAAGAGGACTCACGCATCCATGCGTTCAGGAACGGAACGCCTCGTCCTGTGCGCTCGGTTCTCAATACGCCCTGGCTTGCCCGGATCGCCGTAACGACCGTGGCTGGTAAGTCCTGGCAACGAGTCCATGTCGTCGATCATCCGCTCTCTGAGTATCTGCGGTACGAGCTCGTCGGCTATGTCGAGAGCCAGGCTGCGGGCGAGCAGATCAGCATCGCCGAGCGTGCTGCAGATCCGTCCCTCGCCGAACTTTCCAAAGACTTCTGGCTGTTCGACGCCGACTCCACTGACGCTTACGTGGTGCTCATGGACTATGACGGTGATGGCCAGTTCATCGGGTTCGAGCACAGTACGGACCCGGCGATCTTGCAGCGCTGCCGCACTGAGCGGGACCTTGCTCTCAAGCATTCGGTCGGCCTGAACACCTATCTGGCGATAGAAAGGTAGCCGTACCGCGCAAGTGGACGATCAGCTCAAGACGCCAAGAACGCCACGCCAACGACTCGGAGCCGATCTGAGGCGTTATCGGGTGCTGGCCGGTGTGAGTGGGCGGCAACTCGCCCACCGCACCGGCCTCAGTCAGTCCAGGGTTAGCCGGATTGAACGGGGTGAGGCGCTCGCGTCCATTCCCGAGCTCACCGTCTGGATGGATGTCTGTGGTGCCGCTGATCATCTCCAGGCCATGATCGAGGCGACCGAAGCCGCTCTCAACCAGACCGACGGCTGGCGCGAATTCATGGCAGCCGACACGCTCGCCGCAATGCAGCAGCAGGTCCGTGACCGCGAAGCGAAGGCAAGAACGCTTCGTGTGTTCCAGCCGACCTTGGTGCCTGGCCTGCTGCAAACGGCCGAGTACGCGCGCCTTGTCTTCATCGCATCAGATCTCACCGGGCAACAGGACTACGCGGCGGCCGTCCAGCGACGAGTCGATCGACAGCAAGTCCTGTACGAGCAAGGGCATCGGTTCGAGTTCGTGATCACCGAGGCCGCACTGCGCTGGCGACCTGGCCCGCCCGAGGTGCAGCTCGCGCAGATCGATCGGATCCTGAATCTCTCCACCCTCAGCAACGTTTCGGTCAGTGTCGTGCCGCTAGACGGTACGACCACGGCGATCCCGTGGCATGGATTCAGCCTTTACGAGGATCTGGACGAGGACGAGCCATTCGTTCAAGTCGAGACCATCCATGCCTACGTGAGCGTCACGGAACCTCGCGACGTTGCTCTCTATCGCCAGCAGTTCGAAGCCTTGACGGCATCGGCCATCTCCGGACGTCAGCTAGCCGAGATGCTCGGTCAGCTTAGCGAGAAACTGAGGGACAAAATCATTCGAAGTCGATAGACGCTGCCGTCTCGCGCGTCCATCAGAACGGAGGGGCGGCCGTCGCCGCTCAGACCAATGACTCTTAATCAGCGGCTTTGGCGTTCGAGTCCCTGGCGGCGCACAAACCGTTGTACCCAGCGGATCTCCTGACAACTTTCTCTACGTCTTCAAGGCGGTCCACAGGGCCGCAGGGTGCGCGCCGCCACCGGAGGCCGGGCCGCTGGCGGTTCGTCGCCTAAGGGCTCCTCCCTGGCGGCCCTTGGCATGGCGCGCACACGGCAAAGGTGCCGCACGCTGACGCAGGCGTTCTCGTCAACGAACAGCACCGGGGGAGTTGTGAGGCTGAGCAACTCGGCCATGCCTTCAGGCGTAAGCCGTGAGGCAGGCCGTGCAGGTGGGCTAGGGCTCCGCATCACCCCGACAGCAATCATGGGAAGGGCGGTCCGGCCCGGCACGCGTCAAGGGCGCCTACGGCGTCGCAAGCGAGCTCGCCCCTTAACTCACACCGACCCGAACCTAACGGCGGCAGCTATCGGGGTGATGCTGAGGTCTGTGGCGCGCCTGTTGACACGTAGCCGTCAACTCGTGGCTCGGCCCAGAGCCGCCCAGCTTGTAACAAGGCCCGCAATCCGCCGATGTATCAACCGGGGGTGGGGTGCAATGGGTGCATTCGGCATCATGATCTACATCGTTGTGGTGGTTGCCATCGTCGTTCTCGCGAGCATGGCGACGCGAGCATTCTGGCGTCGACTTCGTCAATACTCTGCGGCCAGAGCTCCGATCGGCAACCGCGTGCCAGCGGCGATTGGACTTTGGCTGTCCGCTTCGGTCGCAGTTGGACTGACCATAGGGGCCGTCTCGGCCTTCGCATCGCTGTAGCTCATGCACAAGATTCTGGCAATCACAGCTTGCCTTGCGCTGGGCGCATCTGCGTGTGCTGGCATCGTCACAGTCGATAGAGACAGTGAACCCTACGGGATGGGCTACCTGTCGGGCCGACTGATGCACGATGCCGATCCCAGCCACACGCCCGACGACAAGGAGATCGTCAGTCGATGCGGAACGTTCCGGGACGCGGCACACCAAAAGTCGAGCATGCCGGACGATGCGGAACACAATCTCAACTTCATGGATGGATGCAAGTCCGGCATGAAGGGTGAATCTCCGCCGGAGGGTCTCCGCAAGTACTTCGATCGTTGACACGTATCCGTCAAATCTCTGCTGGGCGAGCCACAACGCAGGACGCGGATCCGAGACGACTTGCGGGTCGGGATTCAACGGGCAACGTCAAGGATCGAGCAGTAGCGACGAAGGACCACATCGCGGGAGAGCCCATAAAGTAAAAGGGTTCCGGGCAGCGAGGGGTAACTTCGAGTAGATCAGCCCGATTATCAGCGGCTTTGGCGTTCGAGTCCCTGGCGGCGCACAAACCGTTGTGCCCAGCGGATCTCCTGACAACTTTCTCTACGTCTTCAAGGCGGTCCACAGGGCCGCAGGGTGCGCGCCGCCACCGGAGGCCGGGCCGCTGGCGGTTCGTCGCCTAGGGGCTCCTCCCTGGCGGCCCTTGGCATGGCGCGCACACGGCAAAGGTGCCGCACGCTGACGCAGGCGTTCTCGTCAACGAACAGCACCGGGGAGTCGTGAAGAGGGCTGAGCAATTCGGCCGGCCATCGGCGGGCGGCCGGTGGTGCAGCCGTGCAGGTGGGCTAGGGCTCCGCATCACCCCGACAGCAATCATGGGAAGGGCGGTCCGGCCCGGCACGCGTCAAGGGCGCCTACGGCGTCGCAAGCGAGCGAGCAAGCTCGCCCCTTGACCCCCACCGACCCGAACCTAACGGCGGCAGCTATCGGGGTGATGCGGAGGCCTGTGGCGCGCGTCGAGCTTCCGCGCACCTCTCAGTCAAGTGGCTTGTCGTTCCGCTTTGAGAGGTAGTACCGTCTCGTTCCCGGCAACGCGACCGCGCCAAGAACTGGGTCCTTCCTCGCAAAGTCCCGGAACTGCGCGGGATGCAACCTCCATCCGCCTACCTCATTCTCAATGGGCACGACCGGACTTCCGCCGACGATAATGTCGTATGAGTCGATCGCACCAGCATCACGGTTGTCATAGGCGGTAACGGTGTAGGTGTACTGATCTCCGGCCCCACCATTCGCCCGCGCCTCTGCAATTGCCACCCATTCCGATAGGGTCCGCTCGATATCAAACGATCCATCCATTCGACTGTTAGCAGCAATCCAGTATCGGCCCGGGCCTAATGAAGTTGTGACCTCTTCACCGATTACATCCCAAGCATTCATGCCGAGCATGATGCCCCTAGGATGCTCGTTCAGGACAGTGAACAACTGTCGAACGATAATCCGAGAGTCCCGATCACGGGGAAGCCTATAGGTTCGATCGAGTCCGATCCGGTTCGCTTCACCGCCAGCAATCGAAGGCTCATACGGCGGCCAGCTTGCAGAGACCGGTGCGTCAACGTTCAGCCACTGCGCATGGTTGTCAATACGTGCCTTTATGGTCTCCTCTATTATCGTACGAGTGTTTCCTTCCTCAGCACGAGCCAAAGCAAGGCTGCTTCTCGCCATCTCCAATGCAGCATTCGCCGCCACTGATGCCGAATTGGCCGAGTCGGCACTGCGTTTTGTCTGCCA
Source organism: Kribbella sp. NBC_01245 (assembly GCF_036226525.1). Lineage (NCBI taxonomy): Bacteria > Bacillati > Actinomycetota > Actinomycetes > Propionibacteriales > Kribbellaceae > Kribbella > Kribbella sp. NBC_01245. The sequence continues at coordinate 3,841,903 of NZ_CP108487.1, read as the reverse complement.
AGACTGATACGCCACGACAATTGCCGCAAGGACTGCCGCTGTTGCTGCAATCCACTCAGCTAGTGATCCCATTCCGCAACCTTCTCATTGAACCGCCGATTGACACGTACATGTCATGATGCCGTATTGGTGGGACAGATCGTTGGCCAAGGAATCACCCACGGGCCGAGGGTGTTGCCCTCATTTAGAACGGGCTCCACTGTTGCCATTGCGCAATCCCAACCAGCGTGGCTGCGACCGTCGCAACTCCAACAGTGACGGCGCCAACCAATTTCGCTTTCGTCCAGAATCCACCATCGTCATCAGAATTGCTCTTTCCATGACTGGCAACAACATGCGAATTGCCACCGGCAGATTCAGAAGTTACAACCTGCACATTAGTCCGCTTGCTGCCGCGGACCACGACATTAATTGCCGCATCAGCAACCTCAGGCGAAGGCGTCTCGGACTCGGCGGGCAAGATTGCACGCATTTCAGCGACCAGTTGAACCAGAATGGTTCGGATCCGGTCGAGGACGCCACGTATAGCCGTTGTCGATACCAAGAGGTGCAGGGACATTATCTGCTCGCCCGAGCCCGCCTGCGTTCGATTCATAATGTGAGCGAGGTCAGCCGCTCCCGGAGGTGATAGTTTGAGTGTGCCCTCGTCGGAATCGGTTAACATCGACTCCAGTTCCCTCACACTAAAGTGCAGCTTCAGCGATTCGTCGAAGTGTTCCTGAGCAAAATCAGGCAGATCCCAGGAACTGATCCTCATGTTCTTGAGTTGACGAACCGAATTAAGCAGGTCAACGGCAAGAGCACCAGTAACTTCCCGGTAGTCCGGTATCTCTGCCTCAGTGCCGCGATAGCCGTTGAGCTCTCTACTCGCCCAGTCACGCAAGTCTGCGGACTTCGCCTCTCCGCCCAATGCGACACACTTCCGAAGTACCTCGGCAAGTGGTCGGCTACCGTCGAGCGCCTCGTGCTCAATCTGCGCCAGGAGGCTAGCGCTGCGTCTTCTCACCAACACAGCATCGCAGCACCCACCGACAAGATTGGACAGAGCGGCCGTATCACTCACCAACGGGTCGGCGGACCAGGGATTCGCACCGACCCGAATCTGTGGTCGGCAGTTATCGGGCCATCGCGCAGGACCGCCCGCGCTTGACACGTAACCGTCAACTCCGGCAGGGCGGACCACCCAACAGGACCGGGTTCCGGCACGACTTACGGGTCGGGATTCAACGGGCAACGTCAGGAATCGAGTAGCAGCAACAGGCGACGTCCTTGCCGCAAACGCCCAGGTCAGGAGGCAGTTTCGGACGGCAACCAGCAACGTCGAGTAGATCACCCCGAATATCAGCGGCTTCGGCGTTCGAGTCCAAAGGTTCGAACGAAAGCCCGCTTCGCCTCCTCCAGCAGACCTTGGTGTCTGGCCTGGGTGTGAGTTGTGGTGGGCTAGGGCGTGTCGGGGTGTAGGGCGTTGAGGATTAGGGAGAGGCCGAGGTTGAACTCGTCGGCGTAGTTGTAGGTGGGACGAAGGGTGCTCACTGACGACACGCTCATCCGCGAGGCGCCGGCGATCGTCGGGTGCCTCTCGCCCAGCGCGCTTGCCCATGCCGGCGATGGGCGATCCCCCGAGCCGGTCGGCCACTAACGCAGCAGCGGGAGCAGTTGGTCGCCGAGGCGGATGGTCTCCTCGCGGTACGGGGTGTCGGAGAGGATGAAGTGCGTGATGCCGAGGTCCTGATATTTGCGGAGTGATTTCGCGACGTCTTCGGCTGATCCGACGAGCCAGGTGGTGCCGGCGCCACCGCCGCCGTACTTGCCCGGCGCGGTGTAGAGGTTGTCGTCGAGTACGTCGCCACGGTCAGCCAGTTCGAGGAGGCGTTGCTGGCCCACTGCCTTGACGCGTAGAGGGTCGCGAAAGCCTTGCCCGTCGGCCATTTTCGCCACCTTGGCCTCGGCGTCGGACCAGGCCTGCTCGGTGGTGTCGCGTACCAGCGTGGTGATGCGAAGGCCGAACTCGAGTGGCGCGTGTTCGCGGCCGAGCTCGGATTCCAGTCGCTTGAGTCGATCGATGCGCTCGGCGATCCCGTCGCGCGGCTCGCCCCAGAAGAGCTGTACGTCGGCATCCGTCGCCGCGACCCGTTCCGCAGCGGCAGACGCGCCGCCGAAGTAGAGGCGCGGGTGGGGACGGCCTTCGCGTACGACGGGTCGAATCGCGACGGTCGATCCCGTGACGGAGAAGTAGTCGCCGGTGAAGGTGACGTCCTCCTCGGTCCAGAGTCGACGCACCAACTCGAGGAACTCCTTGGTGCGGGCGTATCGCTGGGCCTGGTCGCCCTCGGCGTCGCCGTACGCCGCAAGGTTGTCCTGGCCGGACACGATGTTGATCAAGAGCCGGCCGTCGGTGAGCTGGTCGAGCGTGGTCGACGCGGAGGCGAAGTGCGCGGGATGCCAATAGCCCGGGCGGATCGCCACCAAGGGCTGGAAGGTCGTCGTACGCGCCGCGAGTGCGGTGGCCACCGTCAGGGTGTCGGGGCGGCCCCAGCCGGTGCCGATCAACGCGCCGCCCCAGCCGTGGTCCTCCGTGAGCCGGGCCAATTCGGTCAGTCGCTCCAGGCTGTTGTGTCCCTGCGCGGTGTCGTCGCCGCGGTGACCGGGCTCGACCTGGTTCGGGATGTACCAAAGGAACTCGAGACTCATGGATAACCCTTCCGATCCAGGACGACCGCCAATGGTCATCGCGACTCGGAAGAGCCTATTCCAATCAACTTAGTCGACTATCCCCATCTCACTACGGGAGACCAACCCCTGACTTTGCATTCATTCGTCGGAATCCGCCCTCTCAGCCATCGCAGTCCGGTGCGGGCAAGCGGCGGGCGAGGGCGGATTCCGGCGAATGAATGCAAAGTCAGGGGCAAGGGCGGCCTCGCCGTCTGGGGACGGGGGGACGGCGAGGCCGCGGGGGTGGTTAGCGGGTGCCGTAGGTGGTTAGTTCGGCGGCTGCGCCGAAGACGGCGCCGTTGAGGGAGCTGGTGCCGACGAACTTGAGGTAGCGGCCGGGTTTGGCCGGGAAGGTCAGGCGCTGGAGGTCCCGCGAGTTCGGGAATTCGCCCGTCTTGACCGGTAGGCCCCAGTTCTGGCCGTCGGCGCTGACGTAGACCTCGTATCCCTTGAACATCCCGTTCGTACCAGTCTGCCGAGGCAGGTAGCCGAATCCGTCCACCTGGTACGTCGTACCGAGGTCGAGCGTGATGTGGTGCGGGTAGATCGCCGGCGTCGGGACCGCCGACCACGCGCTGTGCCACAACGTGCTCGGGTTGCCGTCGAGCGCCGCCGAGGCTGCGCCATCCGTGCCCGGGTCGTCGCTGGAAACGTCGACCACCGTGATCCGGGACTGCGGGATCGTGCCCGGCGGTAGCACCGTGGCTTCGACCGTGATGGCCGGGCCCTTGTTGCTGGTGGCAGTCAGGGCGTACTTGCCGGCCGTCGTACCAGCTGGGGGAGTGACGGCCCAAGTGGTGGTGACCTTGCCGCCGGCCGGGACCGTGGCATGCGACGTCGGGCCGCTCGGGGTGACGGTCCAGCCTTCGGGGACAGTCAGGCCGAGCTCGACGCCGTTGACCGCGGACACGTCGTTGTTCGTGAAGGTGCTCGCAACCACGCCGGCTTCACCCGGGACCAGACCGTTCAGGTCCGGCCCGGACAGGCCCAACGACGTGCAGGATGCGGGCTCACTGCTCGGGCCTAGGTCCGTCACGGTGAAGTCGTCCAGGATGAAGTCGGCCTGATCGCCGCCCGAGTTCAGCTTGCGCAAGCCGATCCAGTAGTCGCCGCCACAACCCGCGACGAACTCCTGGGTGAAGGTCTTCGGCGTGCGCTGTTCGGGCATCGGGGTCGCGTTGACCTCTACCGACTTGGGCTGGCCGTCGACGATGCGGTCGACGCCGTTCACCCAGGTGTACTGACCGGCGCGACCGTTCTCATGCGCGAACGACACCCGGTACTTGTGCCCCGGCGTGAAGCCGACGGTCCAGGGCGCTGTCCGATAGACGAGGCCCGCGTTCTCCTCGTGGGACTTGAGCGACCAGTCGCCGGTGATGACGTCGTCCACGAGCTTGCCGTTCCAGCCGGCCTGGGTGTACGGCGCGTGCTTGCGGGCGAGGCTCGTCCGCGGGTCCGTCGTACCGCCCGAATCGCCCTTCACGAACGGGTACCAGCCCTGGTCGACGTCCTCGAAGCCTTCGACCGCGACGCGAGTCGTCTCGACCACACGTACGTCGTCCACGCGGACCCGGGCATCGCCGTCAGCGGCCGCGATCGAGAGCAGCGCGCTGTTGCCACCGGCAACGAAGACGACGCGTGCGCGCTGGAAGTACGTCCCGTGCTTGTCGTCGGCGGCGACCCGGTTCTGCAAGGAACTGCGGGACACCGTGACGCGAGCCGAGCCGTCGACCGAGAGCGTGACCGGACGGGTCTTGCCCGGCTCGACCTCGATCCAGGCCGAGGCGCTGTACGTCTTGCCCTTGGTCAGACCGGTGATGCGCTGGTTCAGCGCGCCCTTGCCCGGGCCGAAGGCGGCGACGTGCTGGCCGTTCTCCAGTTCGTCGATGCGGGTGAAACCGCTCGGACCCCAGGCGGTGAGGTTGCCTGCGTTGAACCCGGGATCCTTCAACTTGGAGCCGTGACCCCAGTCGGCCGAGGTCTGCGTCGGCGCGGTCTCGGGATAGAGCACGTACGGCTGACCGGCGTCCGCGTCGATGGTGGCCACGCCATTGCGGACCGGTACGGAACCGACGCGCACCCGGCCGTTGTCCGTCAGCTTGTAGACGTTCAACCGTGATACGCCGGGCAGTGCCACCCGCCATGCGGTCAGACCGCCCTCGGGGTTGTAGTGGTAGAGCTTTTGGCCCTTCCACGGCAGCAGGTACTTGTCGCCGTCGAGGACCTTCGCGTTACCGACGTACAGGGTTCGCTTGCCTCCGGCAACAGTGCCGCGAACGCCGTCGGAGAAGGTGATGTCGCCGTTGTTCCAGTCGGTGATCGGGTGATGCTGCAACCACTTGGCCGGCAGGTTCTTCTGCCAGATGTTGGTGTAGAAGGCGTTCCAGTCGACCTCGCCGGTCCAGCCCTCGAACTCCACCAGTGACGTCTGGCCGAGGATCGGATCGTTGTTCCAGACATCCTTCTCGTGGTTGCGAACGAATCGGATGATCTTGGAGTTCAGGCCCTTGTTCGTAGCGCCGCCGTAGTCCAGGTCGTTGGCCCAGTGCGACCACAACGAGGTGCGCTCGTGGCGGTCGGCCCACTCGGTCGCGATCTGCCAACCCTGGTTGCCGATCTGCCGGGTCAGGCTGTCCGCTAGCCAGCCCGACTGGTAATAGACGTCGATGTAGAGCGACTGGAGATTCTTGTCGGTCTCATCGCGCAGTTGCTGGAACCGCTTCACGATGTTGCCCGAGGCAAGGTCTGGCCGCTGCTTGATGTAGTAGCTCTGGTTCAGCCAGTTCCAGCCCTTGGCGGACTTGTCGACCAGGTCTTCGTTGAAGGCGTTCGCCTCGGGGTACGACTCGGTGGCGTTGACGTGGACGCCGAAGGCCGCGTTCCACTCCTTGCCCTTGGCAAGCAACGTGTTGAGGTCCTTCAGACCGCCGGCCCGGACGTTGTAGTTACCGCCGTAGTCGGGATGCGCCGAGTCATGGCCCTCCGAGCCATAACCCTTGAGTACGGCGAGCTGGCCGAGGCCGTCGGTCGCCAGCGAGATCCGCTTCACGTCGTCGAGCGTGCGCAGGAAGGGATGCGTGGCCTGGCTGGCGAAGTTGAACGGGATGTGCGTGATCACCCGGTCCTTGGTCAGCTCACCACCCTTCGGCTTGGTCATGATCGAGCGGAACGCGATCGCGCCGTCCTGCCAGTCGACCGTCTTGTCCGCGTTCGCGTCCGGCGTCACGACGACCTTTGCCCACGGCAACGGCTCGGTGTACGGCGAGGTGTCGCCGCGGTAGGTCCATTGGCCGCTCCAAACGCCGACTCGGACCGTGCCGTCCGAAGCCTTACGGGCCTGGTGCCAAAAGCGCGCGCCATCGTCGACGGATTGCCCGGACGGCTTGTCGTACATCGAGTTCGACTCGATGCCGGCGGCCAGGCCGGCCGTGTTCACGAAGGCGTACGCCGCCCCGACCGGGCTCGCCTCGGCGGCGGTCGACGCGGTCACCGGCGTGATCCGGTCCGCCGTACGGGTCGAGTCGGGGTCGAGCGTGGTGAAGGCCGTCGTCGCGCCGTCGTCGGTGCTGGCCACGGAGACCAGGTTGTGCTCCGGGATGTCCAGCGTGTTGACCCGGGACGTCTCGGTGTCGCGAACGGCGTCGATCTTGAAGGTGGTGACGCGCCCGGCGAGGGCCAGGCTGGCGTCGAGCTCGACACCGGGCAGGGCGTCGAAACCGAGGCTGTAGGTGACCTTGGTCTGGTCGGCGCTCGCCGTGGGACCGGAGAGCAGGCGCGCGGTGCGAGGGCTGCCGTTCACGGTGACGGTGCTGATCGCGTTCGGCTGGCCGCCGAGGGTGCGGCCGCTGGCGTTGTCGGCGTACCCGACGACACGCGGGAAGTCGGCGCCGACCTCGACGGTCAGCTCCGGGGAGCGCAATAGCAGGGGTGAACTTAGGCCGGTCGTATCGGCCTGGGCGGGCAGGATCAGCCCGGCCCCGGCGAGGGCGAGTGTGGCGGCTATTGCCGCCGGACGGATGGGGATCACAGCGCACTCCTGGGGTGGACGGTTGGGAGATCTCCGGATTCTCTGCGCAGCAGCGACCGCAGTCAAGAGAAACGAACAGCTATGAACAGATTCAATCAATCTGTGAACTTTCCAGGCGACATGCGAACTTCTTGTGACCATCCGGTGTCTGGGAGTTATCGGCTCAGGCCGGAAACGATCCGGGGGTTGGCGGACATGGACCGGGTGAGACGAGCTCAACCAACGTGTGAGGAGCGAGCGTGGCGCGAAGAAGATGGTTGATCGCCCAGGGAACGGTCTTGGCCGTGGTGGTGAGCGGCCTGGCCGGCGCGACGGCTGCCACTGCCCAGCCAACTGCTGAGCCGACCGATAAGCCTGCAGCGGGGTCGAAGGTGGTCACGCTGATCACCGGCGACAAGGTCCACCTGGCGCCCAAGGGCAAGTCCTGGGATGTCCGGGTGGATCCGGCCCGGCGGATCGGTGCTCAGAAGAATGGCCATTTCCAGCAGGTCGGGCCGGGTGGTGTGACCGTGATTCCGGCTGCGGCGATGCCGTTGGTCCGGGCGGGCGTGCTCGACCGGGCGCTGTTCGACGTGACGGGTCTGCTGCGGCAGGGCCTGGATGACGCGCATACGAAGGAAGTTCCGCTGCTGGTGCAGACGTCGACCGCGAAGGCGCCCGCGCTGCAGCTCGGTCGGGTGGTCCGCCAGTTGCCCAAGGCCAAGCTGACGGCGGTCGCGGCGCCGAAGACGGGGGCGTCGTTCGAGAAGTTGGCCATCCACGCCGCGGGTAGGACCGCTGGCGTGACCAAGATCTGGCTGAACGGCAAGGCCCGTCCGAGTCTGGACGTGAGTGCCAAGCAGGTGGGCGCGCCGACGGCCTGGCAGGCGGGTTTGACCGGCGCGGGCGTCAAGGTCGCCGTACTCGATGGTGGATACGACCCGGGCCACGCCGACCTGAAGGGTGTGGTCAAGGGCGAGAAGGACTTCACCGGCTCGTCATCGGGGATCAAGGACACCGACGGTCACGGCACCCATGTCGCGTCGACGGTCGCCGGTCGGGGGACTGCGTCCGGCGGTAAGTACACCGGTGTCGCGAAGGGTGCGGACCTGCTGGTCGGCCGGGTCTGCGACGGCGGGTGGTGCAGCTTCGACGACATCATCGCGGGCATGCAGTGGGCGGCCGACAGCGGCGCCCGCGTGATCAACATGAGCCTCGGTGGCGGTGCGTCGGACGGGACCGATCCCATCTCGCAGGAGGTCAACCGGCTCACGGCCGCGAGCGGCGCCTTGTTCGTCATCGCCGCGGGTAACGACGGACCGAATGGTCAGGTCTCCAGCCCGGCCGCGGCCGATGCGGCGCTGGCGGTGGCGAGTGTGACCAAGCAGGACGAGTTGAGCGAGTTCTCCTCGGTCGGACCGCGCGTCGGGGACTACGCGATGAAGCCGGACGTGGCGGCGCCTGGTTCGGACATCATCGCCGCCCGGGCCGAGGGCACGCTCGAGGACTACGCCGTCGACGAGAACTACGCCAAGATCTCCGGTACGTCGATGGCCACTCCGCATGTGGCAGGGGCTGCCGCGATCCTCGCGGGCCAGCATCCGGACTGGAAGGCGGGACAACTGAAGGCGGCGCTGATGGCGAGCGCGCATCCGATCCAGGCCACCTCGTTCCAGCAGGGCGCGGGGCGGATCGACCTGGCCCGGGCGATCAAGCAGCAGGTGACGGCCGAGCCGACCGGCTTCAGCTTCGGGCAGTACGCGTGGCCGCACGAGAACGCCGAGCCACGGACCAAGGAGGTGACGCTCCACAACAGCGGTACCACCGCGGTGACGCTCAACCTCAGCGTCGAAGGACCTGCGGGGCTGTTCACCACCGACGTGCCCACTGTCACGATTCCCGCGGGTGGGCAGGCGCCGGTGCGTCTGACGGTCGATCCCGCGAAGACCGCCGTCGGGACCGTCGGCGGCCGCTTGGTTGCTACGGGCAACGATGGCGTCGCACTGCAGGTGCCGATCGGCGTCGACAAGGAGGCCGAGAGCTACGACCTGACCCTGAAGATGATCGACCGGGCCGGCGCCGAGCTGCCCGCGAACAGCGAGAACGCGATCGCGTTCCTGGTCAGCCTTGATGACCAGGCGGTCGCGTACGACTTGTTCGGCAGCGGAAAGGTGCGGCTGCCGGCCGGACGGTACGCCGTCATGTCGTACGTTTACACGCCGATCCCCGGCAGCCAGGAGCGGTCCAGGACCGCGATCGCGGAGCCGGAGCTCAACCTCACCGCGAACCGAACGCTGACGTTGGACGCCCGGCTGGGCGTTCGCAGCACCGTTGCCGTCGAGGCTGACAAGGCGAAGCGTGAGGTCGGCCTGAGCGGAATGCTGGTCGACAACGGCAAGGTCACGTGGGGCTACATCAGTGGCTTCGGCGATGAACACTTCGCCGTTCCCACCAAGGGCGATCACCCGTCCTTCGCCTACTACACGCGCGTGCAGATCGAGCGGCGCTCGGTCGAGGCCAAGGTGACTGCGCCGGAGACCTTCGACGTGCCGGTCAGTTGGGTGCCGGATTCGAAGCAGTTCGTCGATACCTTGGAGCTGGACGCGATCGATGCCGGCCGGGCCAGGCCGGAGGACCTCGAGGGCAAGGACCTGCGCGGCAAGCTGGCGGTCTTCACCCTCAGCGAGAGTGACGGCGACGTCTTCGATCAGCGGGTCACCAACCTGGCGCAGGCGGGTGCGGCCGCGACACTGTTCTTCTTCTCGGAGCCGATCAGGCTGTCCGTCGAAGGGCCGGAGATCCCGTCCGTCTTCACCGAAGGTCCGGAAGGCGTGAAGCTCGCCGGGTTGAAGGGCGCGAAGGTGAATCTGGTCGGCCATCCGGCCAGCCCATACCGCTATGAGCTGGCCATTCCCGAGCTCGGTGGGATCCCGGCGAACCTGACGTACCGGCCGCGGAACAGCGATCTCGCCGAGCACTCGACCAAGTACCACGCGCTGCTCGACCGGGGTGGTTCGGCGTACATCGACTATGGGACCACAGCGGGACGGTTCGATCTGGGGAGCGCCCTTTGGTCGAACCAGATCGAGCTGCCGCTGGCGCGCAAGAACTACTACTCGCCGGGAGTCACCTGGGAGACGTCGGTCCGGGTGGCGCCGCCGGAGGGTGAGGAGCCGGCGCACGAGCAGGGCTTCCGCACGGCCGCGCGCGTCTACCGGGCCGGGGAGAAGGCACAAGTCGACTGGAACCGGGCCGCCTTCACTCCGGGGGTCACGAACTTCGCCTACGCGGATCGGGAACGTGGGCCGTACCTGGTCTATCGCGATGGGGACACGATCGACGCGTTCCTGCCGCTGTTCTCGGACTCGGATCGGCATGCGGGGCCGACCCGGCCGGAGGACTACAGCTACTTCGACCAGGGCACGACCAGCCTGTACGCCGATGGCAAACTCGTTGCCACCAGCAACGTCCCGGGTGACGGGGTGTTCGCGGTCAAGCCCGGTGCGGCGAAGTACCGCTTGTCCGCTGAGGTCAAGCGGGTGAGTCCGATCTGGCCGTTGGCCACGCGGGTGCAGGCTGATTGGACGTTCGGCTCGGCGCATACGAGGGCCGCGAAGCCGTTGCCGTTGCTGGCGGTCGGTTTCGAGCCGCAGGTCGATCTTTACAACTGGGCGCCTGGCGGCAAGGCCATCGTGGTGCCGGTGCGGGTTGACCGGCAGCCTGGTACGAGCGGTGGCGCGGTTGACCTGAAGAAGGTCGAAGCGTCGTTCGATGACGGTAAGACTTGGAAGTCGGTGCCGATCCGGAAGACCGGTCCGTACTGGCAGGCCTCATTCGTTCATCCGAAGACGGGCTTCGTCTCGCTGCGGGCGACCGCGGCGGACGCGGGCGGCAACACCGTCAAGCAGACGACGATCCGTGCGTACCGGTTGAAGTAGTCGTTAGGGCACTATCCGGCCGGTGACCTCGCCGAGGCCGATCCGGGTGCCCGTCGCGGTGGTGGCGAATGCGCTGATCGTCACCTCGTCACCGTCGAGCAGGAAACTCCGCTGCTCGCCGTTGACCGTGACGGGCTCCCGGCCGGACCAGCTCAGCTCCAGGAAGGAGCCGCGCTGGTCCGGCTCGGGCCCACTCACCGTGCCGGAGGCGAACAGGTCGCCGGTCCGCACCGAGGCGCCGTTGACCGAGAGATGGGCCAGCATCTGCGCCGCCGACCAGTAAATCGACTTGTACGGCGGACGGCTCACCACCTGACCGTTCCACTTGACCTCGAAGGTGATGTCGAAGTTCGTGAGGTCCTTGCCGTCCAGATAAGGCAGTACGGCGGGCTCCTGCGCGCCTAGCGGAACGGCACTGGCCTCGAGCGCCTCCAGCGATACCACCCAGGGTGAGATCGAGGTGGCGAACGACTTGCCGAGGAAAGGCCCGAGCGGCACGTACTCCCAGGCCTGGATGTCACGGGCGGACCAGTCGTTCACCACGACCACGCCGTACACGTGGTCCTTGAAGGAGTCGACGCTGACCGGCTCTCCGAGTTTGGACGGCGTGCCGACGACGTACCCGAGCTCCACCTCGATGTCGAGGCGCTGCGACGGACCGTACGTCGGGGCGTCCGCATCGGGCGCCTTGCGCTGACCCGACGGCCGTTTGATATCGGTGCCACTGGCAACGATCGTGCCGGCGCGGCCGTGGTAGCCGACGGGCAGGTGCTTCCAGTTCGGCAGCAGCGGTTCGGCGTCCGGACGGAACAGCTTGCCGACGTTGCTCGCGTGGTGCTCGGAGGCGTAGAAGTCGACGTAGTCCGCGACCTCGAACGGCAGCAGCATCGTGACGGACTCACGGGGGATCAGGTACGGCTCGACCGTCTCCTTCTCCTGGGCGAGTTCGAGCAGCCACTCGCGGGTCGCGTGCCAGGTCGGCCGGCCGAGCGCGAGGAACTTGTTCAACGTGGGCTCCGCGAACAACTGCGCGCCGTCCAGCATCTGCGCGGCCGCGACCGGTGCGAGGTCGATCACGTAGTCGCCGATGGCCGCGCCGATCCGCGGCTCCTCGTCGCCGAGCCGGAACACGCCGAGCGGCAGGTTCTCCGGACCGAACGGCGAGTCCTCGGGCACGTCGATCCGGCTCACCGCGGGTCCTCCATCAGGTCGAGGGCAATCAGGTCGTCGAGTGGTTCGATGATGCTGCACGATCCGAACGAGGTGAACCACCGACGCGTTCCAGCGGCCTGGTCGTCGGACAGCTGGCGAGCCTGCTCCGCGAGGGCCGCACCGTCCCGATTCTCCAGCACGGCGACGAGATCCTCGTGACCGCCACCGTCGAGCGAGGCGCGCGTCGCCAGCAGCACGTTCAGGAAGCCGTGGTGCTCGATACCGGTCGTGCCGTCCGTGTGCCGAACGGCATTGTGCAAGCCGGCCGTGCACTTGAACGCCACCTCGCGATCGAGGCACGCGGTGATGAATGACGCCACCTGGCCGGCATCCGGGAACAGGCTCGCGTCCAGGCCGCCGGTGCGCAGCTTGGCGGCGTAACCCGCGTCGGCGACGACGTCGAGCGCGCGCTCCCAACCGCCCTCCAGCTGCCCGGAAGGGCCGATCTCGATGAAAGCGTTCTCCTCGTCGAGGCAGTCGTCACAGGCCCGGACGACGCGCAGCGCGTTGCGGGACAGGTCGTCCTCGTCGCGCAGGCGGACCTCGACCGCGACGACGTTCACCCGGTCGGAGCGATCGCCGTACCGCACCGGCGGTTCGATGCCGCCGGCGCCGCCGGTGACCACCACGGACACGTCGAGCGGCGTGTCGCCCGGCTCGAGCGCGACGGCGATCAGATTGTCGTCGGTGCAGACGAACGGACCGACCAGTTCGCCGTACGGCGCCTCGCGGTGGCGGCGGTGCGCGGCGACCGCCTCAGCCAGTGGGAGCTCGCCCGGCGGGAACATGGCGGCATCGTCCACGAGCCGCCGGAACAGTGGGGGCACGGTTGACATGGCCCCGAGCCTAGCGGATGCTTTCGGTAAGCGGACACACGCGTTCGATAATCGGAGAGATGATGGCGTACTACCGACAGCTCGGCGAGGTTCCACCCAAACGGCATACGCAGTTCCGGCGGCCCGACGGCGGCCTGTACTACGAGGAGCTGATGGGGGAGGAGGGGTTCTCGTCGGATTCGTCGTTGCTCTACCATTCGGGCGTGCCGTCGGCGATCGTCGACTCGCAGGTCTGGCAACTGCCCGATCTTGGCACGGTCGCGAACCATCCGCTGACGCCCCGGCATCTGAAGTTGCACGATCTCTTCAAAGCAGGGGCCGACGGCAACAACGTGGTCGAACATCGCCGTCTGGTACTGGGGAACGGCGATGTTCGCATCTCGTACGTCGCGGCCGTCGAGGTGTCGCCGTACTACCGCAACGCCATCGGCGACGAGTGCGTGTACGTCGAGAAGGGGTCGGCCACGGTCGAGACCGTCTTCGGCGTGCTCGAAGCGCGCGAGGGCGACTACGTGCTGATCCCGCGGGCCACCACGCATCGCTGGCTGCCCGGGCCGGATGGCGTGCACGCCTACTGCATCGAGGCGAACAGCCATATCGCGCCGCCGAAGCGCTATCTGAGCCGGTTCGGCCAGCTCCTCGAGCACGCCCCGTACTGCGAGCGCGATCTGCACGCGCCGGCCGAGCCGTTCCTTGCCGAGGGCAATGACGTCGAGGTGCTGGTGAAACACCGCGGCAATGGCCCGAGTGGCATCGTCGGCAGCCGGATGACGTACGCGACCCATCCGTTCGACGTGGTCGGCTGGGATGGTTGCCTCTACCCCTATACCTTCAACGTCAGCGACTTCGAGCCGATCACCGGCCGGATCCACCAGCCGCCGCCCGTGCACCAGGTGTTCGAGGGCTACAACTTCGTCATCTGCAACTTCGTGCCGCGCAAGGTGGACTACCACCCGCTGTCGGTGCCGGTGCCGTACTACCACTCGAACGTGGACTCCGACGAGGTGATGTTCTACTGCGGCGGCGATTACGAGGCGCGCAAGGGTTCCGGTATCGGGCTCGGCTCGATCTCGTTGCACCCGGGCGGGTACGCGCACGGGCCGCAGCCGTCGGCGATCGAGGCCTCGCTCGGCGCGGAGCGGTTCGAGGAGCTCGCGGTGATGGTCGACACCTTCCGCCCGCTGGAGCTCGGCGAAGGCGGCCGCGCTGTCGACGACGGCGTGTATGCCTGGACGTGGGCGGGTCGTCACCGCGAGTAGGCCAGGAACACGGCATCCTGCTGGTATGACGGAGCCAGCAGGAGCCACCACCTTCGTTGTCGGACTCGATCGGGACACCGTGCTGCGCCGCCGCGAGGTGGTCCACAAGATCCAGTGGGTCGGCGGTTGGGTCAGCGCGATCCTGGCCGCGATCGGTGTCGTTCTGGCCGTCATCTTCGTGGTGTACGCCGTGTTCGTCCATCCCGGTGCCGACATGTGGCCGTTCGCCCTACTGATGTTGCTGAGCGTGCTGCCGCTCGCGGTCATCAACGCCAGGTCCTTGCGGCTCACTGCCGATCGCAAGCGCTGGTTTGCCGCGGCCGAGCTCCCGCGGTTCGCGATGCGGATGTCGCCGTCCGCGCTGGAGCTCGGTGTCGAAGGCGCGCCCGCTCCCGTCGTACTGCCGTGGGACGTGGTGAAGGGCTTCAAGGTGCGGCAGCCGTTCGGCGAGCCGGTGCTGGAGATTGCGCTCAACCCGGGTGTTTCCGGTCTGGATCACCCTGCCGCCAAGGCCGCGCTGCAGCCCAAACGGATGCTCAGGTCGCCAGGGTTCGTCGCTGTGGCCGCTCTGGATCAATCGGTCGAGGCGATCGACGCGGCGCTTCGGCAGTTCTCTGGCGGCCGTACGGCGATCCTGCGGTGAACCAGCCTTACAGCGTCATGTTCGACCCGCCGGCGCTCTGGGCGCAGCGGGCGAAGATACTCAAGCTCAACCGCTTCGGCGCCTGGGTTTGGCTGGTGCTGGGGCTGGCAAGTCTGCCCGTGAGAGTCGTTCCTTCGATCATGGACCGCTCCTGGGGCTTCGCGATCGCTGGAGGCCTACTGTCGCTGGCGATGCTCGGGCTGTCCGCCTCGTACTTCCTGATCCTCAGACGCTGCAAGGTGTGGAAGACGCCGCCTGCCTCGTTTGAGGCGATGCGCCTGACGGACGAAGGTCTGACGATCGGTCGTTTCTACTACCCGTGGGCGGCCGTTATGAGCTTCACCATCACGCGTAGGCCGCAGCTCGTGCTTGGGCTGCAGATGGGCGTCAAGCCGGATCTGCCCGTCACTGTCGGGTTCGAGGAGGCCGAGGCGGGTAAGCGCTTGATGCGGCTGTTTGGCGTACGTGGGCCGCGGGTGCATCCGGCAACGCTGGCGATTCCGCTGGCGGAGCTGGACCGTGTGCTGCAGTACTACTCGCAAGGCCGGGCCATGATCCTCAGGTCGTACTAGCTAGCAGTCGAGGGCCTTGAACTTGTAGCCCTTCGAGGACAGCTTGGTGAGGATGCGCTCCAGAGCCTGCACAGTTTGGATGCGGTCGCCGCCGCCGTCGTGCAACAGGACGATCGCGCCCGGGAATGCGCCGCGCAGCACGGCCTTCTCGATCTTGTCCGCGCCGGGTTTGGACCAGTCGCTGGTGTCGATGTCCCAGAGGATCTCCCGCTGCCCAAGCGCCACTGCCGCCTTGTGGACCTCTGCGTTGGTGGCCCGGAAGGGCGGCCGGAAGCACTTGGAGTTCGGTCCACGCGTCAGCTCGGACTTGAGCCGGGTAGGGGAGAGCTTGGTCAGGATGAGATGGCCGTACGTGTGGTTGCCGACGGTGTGCCCGGCCTGACGGACTCTGGCGACCAGCTCCGGGTACGGCGCGGTCTCGCGGCCGAGCATGAAGAACGTCGCCTTGGCGTTGTGGCGGGCTAGAACTGCCAGTACCTTCGGCGTCCACTCCGGCTGCGGCCCGTCGTCAAACGTCAAGTAGATGACCTTGCCCGGCTTTTCCTTCTTACGACGGTTACGGGGGCCGGCAGAAGATTTGGGCTTTGGAGCGGGCTTGGACACCTGCACCGGGCGTACTGGGTCAGGGGAGGCAGAGGCGGTCGACGGCTCGGCGGCAGGCTGACCGACCTGTGCGAGCACGGCTCCGGTCAGGAGGGCGGCAGCGAGCAGCAGGCGGCTGCGCGGCGAGGTCATCCCGGCATCCTCCCGCATCCCCGCACCGATGCCTGACAAGGACACTGCCACGGCAGCCAGTTATCGTGCACGGGACCTGGTACACGAAGCGTGAGGCAGATATGACCGACAACAGAGGTGACCGTCCGACTATGGGCAGGCGTGCGATTCTCGGCGGAACGGCGGCCGCCACTGCCCTCGCCGCGGCCGGCTTCCAGCCAACGCCCGCATTGGCTTTAGGAAAGAAGACGGTTCGCCTGACCGTGATGGGGACGACGGACCTGCACGGCAACGTCTTCAACTGGGACTACTTCAAGAACGCGGAGTACGACGACTCCGCGCACAACGACATCGGCCTGGCCAAGGTCTCCACGCTCGTCTCCGCCGTCCGGCACCGCCTCGCCCGCGAGCGCCGTACGCCGCAGCCGTTGCTGCTCGACGCGGGTGACACCATCCAGGGCACCCCGCTCGCGTACTACTACGCCAAGATCGACCCGATCACCGGTGGGCACGTGCACCCGATGGCCGCCGCGATGAACCAGATCGGGTACGACGCGGCCGCGCTCGGCAACCACGAGTTCAACTACGGCCTCGACATCCTGCGCAAGTTCCAGCGCCAGTTGCGTTTCCCGCTGCTCGGCGCCAACGCCCAGGACTGGACGACGGACCTGCCGGTCTTCCCGCCGTACGTGCTGAAGCGCGTGCGCGTGCCCGGCGGCGGCTCGATCACGGTCGGCATCCTCGGCCTGACCAACCCGGGTACGGCGATCTGGGACAAGGCGATCGTCGACGGCAAGATCCGTTTCGGCGGCATCGTCGAGCAGGCCCGCGTCTGGGTGCCGCGAGTCCGCGCCGCGGGGGCCGACGTGGTCATCGTCTCGGCGCACACCGGGATGGACCTCTCCTCGTCGTACGGCGACGCCCTGCCGTTCCCGGAGAACGCCGCCGGGCTGATGGCCGAGCAGGTGCCGGGGATCGACGCCGTACTGGTCGGGCATGCGCATGTGGAGATCCCTGAGCGATTCGTGACGAACAAGCAGACCGGGGAGCAGGTCCTGCTGATCGACCCGCTCAAGTGGGGTATGCGGCTCGCGCTGATGGAGTTGGACCTGGAGAAGGTTCGCGGCCGCTGGAAGGTCGTCGGCCGCCACGGCCAGGTGCTGAACGCGAACACCGTTACGGCTGACCCAGCGGTCGAGCGACTGCTGAAGAAGGACCACGACACGGTTGTCGCCTATGTGAACTCGAAGATCGGCAAGAACAAGACGGCGATGTCGGCCGCCACTGCCCCCTGGGAGGACACTGCCGCCCTGGACTTCGTGAACTTCGTCCAGGCCGACGCGGTCAGCAAGGCCATCGCTGGCACGCCCGAGGCGGCACTGCCCGTACTGGCGATCGCTGCGCCGTTCAACCGTGCCGCCGCGATTCCGGCCGGTGACGTGAGCGTGCGCGACGTGGCCGGCCTGTACATCTTCGACAACACGCTGATCGGCGTGACGATGACTGGTGCGCAGCTCAAGGACTACCTCGAGTTCTCCGCGCGGTACTTCAAGCAGGTCACGGGCGCCGGGCCGTTCACGCCGGACCAGGTGACCAACGCCCCGACCGACACCGCGCCGAACGGGACGCCCGACTACAACTACGACATCCTCGGCGGGCTGACCAAGCCGCTGGTCTACGACGTCGACATCGCGAAGGCTCCTGGTTCGCGGATCACCGGTCTGTCGTACGACGGTAAGGCGGTCGCGGCGGCGGACAAGTTCGTTGTTGCCGTGAACAACTACCGCCAGTCGGGTGGCGGCAACTTCCCGCACATCAAGACGGCGCCGGTGCTCTACAACCGGCAGGTCGAGATTCGCCAGCTGATGATCGACTACGTGACGGCCAAGGGCGAGATCGACCCGGCGACGTTCGCGACCACTGACTGGAAGCTGGTCGCGAACGGCACGCCGGTGGTCGTCAACGCAGGTTGATACCGGCTGACTTCAGCTCCGCGAGGGCCTCGGTGGTGCTGGTAGGCGCCACCCCGGCCGTAAGCTCCGTCAGCACCGTGGTCGGGAAGCCCTCGCGGGCGGCGTCTAGGGCCGTCGCCTTCACGCAGTAGTCGGTGGCGATACCGCACACCTCCACCTCGGTCACACCCTTCTCCCGCAGCCACTCCGCGAGCGCGTGCCCGTCGTGGCTCTTGCCCTCGAAGCCCGAGTACGCCGCGGCGTACTCGCCTTTGTCGAAGATGGCGTCGAACGGTTGCGGGTCCAGGTTCGGGTGGAAGCTCACGCCGTCCGTGCCGACGACGCAGTGCGGCGGCCAGGACTCGGTGAAGTCCGGGTTCTTGGAGAAGTGCGCGCCCGGATCGATGTGGTGATCCCTGGTCGCGACGATGAAGTCATACCGCTTGTCCTCGGGTTCGGCGTCCTGCCAGGCGTGCAGCAGGGTGCCGATCCGGAAGGCCACATCGGCGCCGCCGCTGACGGCGAGGCTGCCACCTTCGCAGAAGTCGTTCTGCACGTCGACGACGATCAGTGCCCGGGTCATCGTTCCGCTCCTTCGTGGGCCGTCAGGCTCCTCGAAGGCCACGGTACCTGCCGTGGGCGCTGTGGTCGTGGATCAAGCCGCGTTCAAAACGCCGCCATTGACGCGGAGGATCTCTCCCATCGTCGCCGTGGTCCGTGCCGAACACAGGAACACGATCGCCGCCGCCACGTCGTCCGCGTCCGGCAGCCGCTGCGCGGTGAACTTCTTCGTGAACTCGGCCAGCGCCGCGCTGGGAATGACCCGGTGCTCGCCGTCCTCGAGGGTGACCCCGGGCATCACGATGTTCGCGAGTACGCCGTCCTGGCCGAGGTCATGCGCCAGGTTCGCGATCAAGCCGTGCAGGCCGGCCTTGGCCGCGCCGTACGCCCAGCTCCCGGTCATTCCCCGCTCGGCGAGATCGGTCGAGACCAGCACCAACCGGCCTTGCTCCGACCGGCGCAACGCGGGCGCGGCCGCCTGGACGAGGCGGAAGTTCCCCTCGAGGTTGGCCCGCAGCACCGGCTCCCACTCTGCCGGCTGCGCGTCCTCGATCCGCGTCGGGCGGTTGTGGAAGTCGCCGCTGCCCCAGTTCACCGCGTTACCCACCAGCACGTCGAGCCCTTGCCAGTGGTCTTCCGCCTCGGCAACGGCTGTCGCGATCGACTCCGGGTCATTCAGGTCCATCCGTACGACGTACGCCCTGTCGATCTCCTTCGCGACAGCCTCCGCCGCCTCCCGGTCCGAGTGGTACGTGATCGCCACCCGGGCGCCCTCGGCCCCGAACGCGAGCGCCGTCCGCCGGCCGATTCCCCGGCTCGCCCCGGTCACCAACACAGCCTTATCCCGCAGCCCCAGCTCCATGCCTACACCTTTGTTAGTCGGCTAACCTTTCGCTTGGAACGTTAGCCGACTAACAAAGTGTTGGCAAGCTGCTGCCTCAGCGGCCTCGGCGCATCAGTGGCCTCGGTGGATGAGGACGAGGGGGCCGTCGATGAAGACCTCGCTCGCGACGAGTCGGCTCCCGAACTGGCTCCCGAACTGGCTCTCCGGTTGGCTGGTGAACGCGAGGGTCCATTCGGTCTTGGCCGCGTGTGGCAGCAGGTAGACGTCCGTGCGGCTGGTGAGTTGGGGGGCCAGCGCTTTGTCGGTGGCGACCGAGGCGCCGTCGGGGATCTTGGCCATCAGGCGTTTGGCGGCTTCGGCGTACGCGGGGTGCCGTCTGCGTTGAAGGCCGGAATCACCAGCAGGACGGTCACAAGGCATGCCAGGCAGCCGGCGACGGCAGTGGCCAGTCCTAGCCGCTGGGTTGGCCGGTGGAGCGCAAGGAGGATACCGAGGGCTGCAAGCGTTAGACCGAGGTCTTCCTTCACCAACACCAGGGGAGCCGCAAAGGCCACAGCTGTTCGGTAGCGACCGCGGAGTACCTCGTGATGGGTAATACCGAGATGGCCAGCAGCAGGGCTTGTGCGACGAGCAGAGTCTCCGTGTGCGGGAGTAGCCGGTAGAAGGGCGCCAGGACGGCCAGGATCGGGTGGAAGTGGTCGCCGAGCAGGTTGAGTCCGGGTTCGCGCACGTTCGACGTAGGCCAGTGCCCGTGCGCGTAACTGCTGACGGCCTGCTCGAAGATCCCGAGGTCGAAGCCGGTGGTGGCGAACGCTCGGTGCCGCCCGAGCGAGTACGCGACGTACGCGATGGCGAAGGTGAGCGAAACCGCGGCGGCGAGCCAGGTCGTCGTACGGGCTGGACGGAACGGTGCGATCGCCAGCCGGCCGCGTGCCTTTGGTCGCGCGATCGCCGTCGGCGGCTGCCTTCGAGCCTGCGACCTGAGGCAGGTCCGGCACATGACCGAAAGGAGTGACAATCGCTGGCCACACGTCACTCTTCTGAGTGACGAGCACTCCTGCGAATGGGTGGTCAGAAGGGCCCGATGAACGGTGACACGCCGGGTCGGAAGGGCCCGATGATCGGCTTTTTAGGTGGGAATTCGGGGGGCGAATGATGGCAGGTGGTGGGTGGGTTTGGGAATGGGGGGAATTGCCCGGATTCGGGGCGGGTGGCGCGGGTATTCGGTGGGTGGATGTTGTGGATGAATTTGGGTGGTTGATACCTATGTGTGGGGCGGTCAGGTGTGCCGATGGCCTTGTTTGGTGGGGGATTGGAGGTTTGGGTGACTGGGGGCGACTGGTGGGTGGCGGGCAGTAATGGGGTGTGAGGGTATTTAGTCGTTTGATTCAAGGTATTGTCCGATTTACCTTTTTGAATCGGGCGGAAATCAAATTCGGGGCATTGGAAAACAATGGGGTGGCTGCTCTAATGACCGCCATGCGGCGGTTAGCCGCTTCCGTCCGATTCGCTGGAGGAAGTCATGGAGAAGAAGGTCGAGACCAAGCCGGAACCGCGGAAGGTCCTCGTGCGCAAGCTCGAGAAGCTGGAGACCACCGCGATGATTCTCGACCCCGGCTGCCGTAACGACATCTGCGGCTAGTCAGGTCATCGACCGGGGTGCGGCTCAGGCCGTGCCCCGGTCGTTCCATCGCCGAGCGGGGTTGTGAGGAGGGATAGGCATGGTGCGGCCACGGATCAAGGGGATTCACAAGCCGGTGCGGCTGAACCCGACGCTGATCAACATCGGCGGCCGGCAGCTCGGTATCGGCGCGGAGATCGACGATGAGGACGGCGCCCTCTGGGTGTTGCTCGGCCTGATGGACGGCACACGCAGCCGCGAGCGGATCGTCGCGGACCTGATCACCGCGCGGCCAGACCTGACCGCGGCCGAGGCGGCGGACGCGATGCAGACGATCATCGACGCCGGGTACGTCGAGGACGCCGCCGCGCCACCGCCGCCCGAGTTGAGCCCGGCCGAGGTCGAGCGGTACGACCGGGCGTTGACGTACTACGCGTGGGTCGACCTCACCCCGCGCGCCTCGCGTTATGAGGTCCAGGCCCGGCTCAAGGCCAGCCGGGTCGTCGTACTCGGCCTGGGTGGCACGGGTTCGGCTGTCGCGTCGTCGCTGGTCGCGGCCGGAGTGGGGTCGGTGCACTGCGTCGACTTCGACGTGGTCGAGGCCGGCAACCTGACGCGCCAGTTGCTGTACTCCGAGGACGATCTCGGCAAACCCAAGGTGCCGGTCGCGGTCGAACACCTCAGCCGGATCAACTCGCACGTCGAGGTCACCGGTGAGGAGACGCGGGTCGATTCGACCGACTCCGTCGCCGCGCTGATGGAGGGCCGCGATCTGCTGGTGCTCTGCGCGGACCAGCCGATGCACGTCATCCGTGACTGGACGAACGAGGCGGCGCTGCGGACCAGTACGCCGTGGATGATCGCCCAGTACGCCGGACCGATGGCGGTGGTCGGCCTGTTCGTGCCGGGGCGCACCGGTTGCCAGGATTGCCTGCCGAGTGTGGGGGATCGCCTGCGCGAGCACTACGGGACCGAGCCCGAGGAGTTGTTCCCGTTCAACGGACATGCCGTGATCGCGCCATCGGCCAACCTCACCGGGCATCTGGCGGCGCTCGACGCGGTCTACCACCTGACCGGCATCCCGACCACGACGCTCGGGCGGATGTTCCACCTGAGCCTCACGGATCTGACGTATCACTACGTCGTTGCACCGCGGCCCGGACGCAAATGCGAGACCTGCGGCTGGGTCGGGGAGAGCCCGTGATCGCGCTCGACGCCGGTAGTCGGGTGAGCGCCGCGCATGTCGTCGTACGGCGTGAGGATGTCGACGAGTATGTCGTGGGCGATCCCGCCAGCGGCAACTTCGTCATCGTGCCGGAAGTCGGGGCCAGGCTGGTCGAGCTCTTCGCCGCGGGGTCCACCCTCGCGGAGGCGGCCGAGATGGTGGAACGCGAGACCGGCGAGCCGATCGACGCCCTCGACTTCGCCGAAGTCCTGATCGAGGCCGGCATCATCACGGCGGGCAACCGGGCCGGCAGTCAGACCGACGCTGTCGCGGCACAGGCCGGCCAAGGTGACGCGGGGGCCAGGTTTTGGTCCGTATCGCGGGTGCCGGCGGCTCTGGTCAGACCGCTGTTCGGCCGCGTCGCCTGGACGTTCTACGCCGCTTGCCTGATCGCGACCGCCGCGATGTTCGTCGCCGAGACGTCGCTGCTGCCGACGTACGAGGACACCTTCATCTTCCCGGACGTCGTACTCAGCCTCCTCGTCACGAACATCGTCGTGGTCATCCTGACGATCATCCACGAGGTCTGGCACGCGTTGGCGGGCGCGGCCGTCGGCGTACCGTCCCGGCTGCGGATCGAACGCCGCGGCATCTTCCCGGTCCTCGAGACCGACCTGACCGGCCTCTGGGTGCTGCCGCCCGAACGCCGCTACGGGCCTTTCCTCGCCGGTATGGCCATCGACAGCGTGGTGCTGTTCGCGGCTGTCGCGCCGCGTTTCGCCTGGTCGCGCGGCTGGATCGACCTGCCGCCGGAGCTGATCCGGTTCCTGGCGATGGTCGTGTTCAGCCAAGTGGTCAAGCTTGCCTTCCAGACCCTGGCCTATCTCCGCACCGACATGTATTTGGTGATGGCCACCGCGACTGGCTGCGGCAACCTGCATCAGGTCACGAGGCTGTCCCTCAAACGCCTTATCCGCAAGCTGAATCCGGCCGAAGCGATGATCCTCGGCAATGCTCACGCCAAGGATCTGCGGGTGTCCCGCTGGTACCGCCTGCTCTATCTCGCCGGCCTGGTCTGGATGGTCTGGTTCGCGTGGTACTTCCTCTGGCCCAGCGCCAAGGTCACCTTCGGCTGGGCCGCGGGTGTGCTGATCGGAGCGCCGTTCGCCAGCGCCTATTGGTGGGAGGGGATCGCGCTGCTGGTCTTCGCGTCGCTCAACGTGTTGCTGCCGGTCGGCGTGATCGTGCGGAATCGCTACCAGGCCAGGAGGACCGTCGGATGAGGCGTCGTTGGCTGGGACTGCTGGTCGGGATTATCGTCACCAGTCTGAGCGTGCTGACCATGTCGGGTCTCGCGGTCGGGGTACTCGTCGGCCAGTTCACCGATCGGGCCGCGCTGCCGTGTGACCAGGTGCCGGGTACGCCGCAGCCGTTCGAGGGCGATCGCCACATCGCGTACGAGAGCGCGCCCCACGATCCGTACCGCAGCAAGCCGCCGACCTCCGGCCCGCATTCGCCGCGAGTGGTCATCCCCGGCATCTACCGCGACCCGATCGTCGAGGAGTTGCAGGTCCACGTCTTGGAACATGGGCACGTCCTGCTGCAGTACGGCTCGGACGTATCGGCGAGTGACGTCGAACGCCTCGAACGCCTCGGCCGGAAGCATCCGCGAGACGTCGTCGTCGCGCCCTATCCCGCGCTGGGCCGAGGGATCGCGATGACCGGCTGGCAGCGGCTACAACGGCTCGACGCGGTTGACGATCAAGCCGTCGAGCAGTTCGTCACCAAGGTCGCGGGCCGCTACGACCACCAATGGCGCAACGGCGCCACCCCCTGCACCCACCCCTAACCACTCACCCCTGACCACTCCCGCCTACCAGCCAAACCCCGCGGCGTACGACGTACAGGTGGGGGCCGGCAGTTGCTGAGGGCAACGGTCGCGTACGACGGTGAGGTGGCGGCGTACGGGATGGCGGCCGTGGTCGGTACGGACGCGATGTTCCATGACGTGCAGACCGAGGCGGCACATCGGCGACACGGTTCGGGCGGCCGGTGACGCTGCCGGAAGTTACGGTTGCAGCTCGGGTTGGGGCTGACGAGTGGGGACGTGGGTGACTGACGAGCGGCCGGACGTGTTCGGCTTGGGGGAGACGCTGACGGCCGACGTGTGCCGCCGTAACGCCTTCCGGCTGAGCGGACTACCGGTAGACGCGACCGCGCGGCAGATGCGGCGCCGGGGTGACGAGGTGCAGGCGGCGGAGCGACTCGGTCTGCCCGTCCGGACCAACGCTCAGGTCCTGCCGCTGGACCCGCCGCCGGATGCCGAGGCGGTGCGGACGGCCATCCTGCGCTTGCGTGATCCCGTCCAACGGCTGACCGAGGAGCTCTTCTGGTTCTGGCCAACGCCATCGGACGGTCAAGCCCAGGACGAGACCGAGGCCCGCACGACCTGGCAGGCCGTCGCGAAAGACCCCGCGCGTACGGCGGAAGAACGCGTCGTCGCGAAGCACAACCTCGGCGTACTGGAACTGGCTCTCGCGCTCGAAGAGCTCACGGTTCGCGGCTGGCGAGCGACGTACGACGCGTGGGCGGAAGTGCTCGCGGACGACGGGTTCGAGGCCTGGCTCGTACGCCGGGTCAAGGCCCTCGATGACCCGCGCTTGCCGGTGACGATGGCGGCCCGCCTCGTTCGGGAGGTACCGGTCGCGCTGCTGGCGTTGCACGGGCGCCTGTTGCTGCAGGAGCTCCAGGCCGAGACCATCTACGCCGACGCCGAGATCCACCTGGACCTGATGCGGTCCGCGAGCCCCGATCCGGAAGTGCTGCACCGCGCCCTCAACGGGGTGGTCCGGCCGGTGGTGGCGCGGATCCGGAGCCGTTGCGAGCAGGCGCGGCTGCCGGCCGACGACCCCGTCCTACTGAAGGCACGGGCCGACGACCTGGTGGACTGCCTGGACGACGAATTCGAGTACTTGGCGATCCTGCTCGGCGACGACGCGGCAGTCGTGACCGGCCTCGGCGACGAACTGGCCGGACTGCTGCGGACCACCGCGGTCAAAATCGCGAACCACCTGCTCGCCAACGAGTCGCCGGGTCGCGGCCGCCAGGGCAAGGCCGTTATCGACTACCTCGTGGTGGCGTTGACGATCGGTCCGGCCGAACAGCTGATGGACCGGATCGACGAAGACCTGACCATCATCGTCGACAACGTGATCCATTGGCTGGCCGACGAGGCTGTCGCCGAGGCAAACCGCGAACCGGCTCGCGCGCTGGTGACGGCCGACCGGTTGGTCGCCGACGCGGCACCGCTGCTCCGGCAGTACCGAGGGCTCCAGGACGAGCCCGAGATCCTGTTCGGTGTCGAGCAGGACTTCACGTACCTGCTGACGATGGTCCTGCTCGCGCATGCGGACACCCCGCTGAAGACCGCGCAGGCGAGACTGGCCGCTGAGCGGATCTACCGATCGAGTGGTCTGCGCGCAGCCTTCGAGGACGACACCGAGGACTATCTGCGAGCCACCTTGCAGTACCTGGATGGCAATCAGGCCGACGAGCCGTACCGCCAGGTGACCCAGCTGCCGACGATCGGTGCCGAGCGCGCCTGCTGGTGGTGTGGCGATAACGACGCGCCCGTCACCGCGGTCGTCGCGATGGCAGTGCCCGGTCAGGCGAATCCCGACATCACCCCGGTGCCCCTGCCCTGCTGCGTGGACTGTGCCCGGGACAAGATCGACACGGAACCGTCGCCCATGTTCGGCTGCGTGTTCATCCTCGCCGGCCTGATCGGCACGGTCACGCTGATCTTCTGCCTGCTCGGCCTGCTCAACATCTGGGAACCGCCGGGTGGTACGACCCTGAACGGCATCATCAGCGGCACGCTCGCGGTGCTGAACATCTCGATCAACCGCAAGTTCAGCAACAGCCTGTACGCCGCGGCGATGGTCAGAGCCCGGCAACATCCGGACGTGGTGGCCCAACTCAACCGCGGACTGAGCACCATGGCCATGAAGAGCGATCGATCCGCCATCCGACCGTGAGGAACCAGATGCTGCCCCCACGCCCACCTGGCCCGCTGGACTCGTCGCCGCCGGACCGGACGGTCGATCTGCCCGCCGGCGCGTTGGCCGATCTCGCCGTCGCGATCTGGCGGCTGGACACCAAGCTCCCAGACGGCGCACCCGGACGTCGGCAGGCGCATGCGGTCCGCGACGCGCTGACCGACGCGGGCGTGGAGACCCAGGCGTACGACGGTGTGGACTTCGATCCAGGGCTGGCGATTCGGGTGATCGCATTCCAGCCGACGGCGGGTTTGCAGCAGGAGCGCATCCTCGAAACGGTTCGCCCGGCAGTGTCGGTGCGGGGTGCCATCCTTACTCTCGCCGAGGTGATCGTCGGCGTACCGGTTGAGAAGGAGAGCGCGTGACCAGGACGACCATCGACTTCGGCATCGACCTCGGCACCACCAACAGCGCGGTCGCGATGCTGCACGGCGTCCAGACCGAGGTGATCAAGAACAACGACGGCGACGACACCACCCCGTCCGCGATCTGGATCGACAAACGCGACCGCTTGTACGTCGGACGTGCGGCGCGAGACCGCTCCGAGGTCGACCCGGGTAATACGTGTGCCGAGTTCAAACTCAGGATGGGTACGGCGGGCCAGTTGCAGCGATTCGCGGCGAGTGGGCGCGAGCTGACCCCGGAGGAGTTGTCCGCCGAGGTGCTCAAGTCGCTGCGCGCGGACGTCCGGACGCGAACTGGCGAGGAGATCCAGGCCGCGGTCATCACCGTGCCGGCCGCCTTCGACCTGAACGCGTGCGATGCCACCCGGCGAGCCGCCGAGCTGGCCGGGCTGCGCTATCCCGTGCTGCTGCAGGAGCCGACCGCGGCCGCCCATGCGTATGGCTTCCAGTCCACCGACGACAACGCGATGTGGCTGGTCTACGACTTCGGCGGTGGCACGTTCGACGCGGCGGTGATCCAGTTGCGCGACGGCGAGTTCTCCGTGGTGGGGCATGCGGGGGACAATTTCCTCGGCGGCAAGCTGGTCGACTGGCAGATCGTCGAGGAGCTGCTGATCCCGGCCGCGATCGAGCAGGAGCCGAGCCTGACCGGGCTGACTCGTGGAAACCCGGAGCGGCAGGTCGTGGTCAGCAAGCTCAAACGCGCGGCCGAGGTGGCGAAGGTGCGGCTGTCGCGCGCGGATTCCACCGACGTGACGGTCGATCTCAGCGTGGGTGGCGAGCTGCTCGAGCTGGACTACGAGCTGCGCCGGGCGGATGTCGAGCGTTTGGCCGAGCCGTTCGTGCGCCGTTCGATCGAGTTGTGCCGGCAGGCGCTGGCCGACTGCGGGGTGAGCCCGGCCGATATCGGCAAGGTGCTGATGGTCGGCGGCCAGACGATGATGCCGTTCGTGCGCGAGTTGGTCGCTGCCGAGCTCGGCGTGCCCTTGGAGTACGACCAGGACCCGATGACCGTGGTGGCGCGTGGCGCGGCCATCTTCGCCGGCGCCCAACCGTTGCCCGAGGCACCTATCGCGGATGCGCCCGTCGGGTCGTACACGGCGCGTTTTGAGTATCCGCGAATGGGCCCGGACGACGATCCGCAGGTGATCGGGCGGATCGACGGGCCGTCGTTGACCGGGTTGTCGGTCGAGGTCGTGAACGCCGACGCCCGGCCGCCGTGGCGGAGCGGGAAGCTCCAGCTCTCCGCGGAGGGCGCGTTCGTCGTCGTGCTGCGGGCCGAGCGCGGCCGGCTGAACAAGTACCAGGTCGAGCTGACCGACTCGACCGGCGCGCGGTTGCCGTTGAGCCCGGACGAGTTGCGGTACACGGTCGGCTCGGTCGAGACCCAGCCGATGCTGACGCACGCGATCGGTATCGGGACGGCTGACAACAAGCTGCACAAACTGGCCGAGCGCAACGCCGGTCTGCCCGCGCGCCGGGCGATCACGCTGCGCACGACCGAGGAGGTCCGGCCCGACAACGGGGTGATCCGGATCCCGATCCTCGAGGGTGTGCATCAACGCGCTGACCGGAATCGCCGGATCGGCCGACTGGAAGTGCGCGCGGATCAGGTCGCACGGGCGGTCCCGGCGGGCAGCGAGTTGCGGCTAACGATCGAAATCGACATCTCGCGGCTGGTCCGCACCACGGTGTACCTGCCGATCCTGGACGCCGAGTTCGAGGACAGCATCCGGCTGGATACCGAGGCCGCGCCGGTGACCGACGAGCTGGAGACGGCGGCGCAGGTCGAGCGGGACCGGCTGGAGGACGTACGGCGTGAGCAGGCGTCCGTCGGAAGTCCGTTGGCCGACATGATGTTGCAGCGCATCACCGACGAGCAGTTGGTCGAGAAGATGGAGAACGCGTTGCGCTCGGCGGGCGATCCCGCGGTCGCGGTCGAGGCCAACCAGTACATCCTGGATCTGCGAGTCGCGATCGACGCCGTCGAGGACGAGCTGACCTGGCCGGCGTTGGTCCAGCAGGCCGAGACGGTTGTCGCCGAGGCGCACGACTTCATCCTCAGCCATGGGAGTCCGACCGATCGGTCCGAGCTCCCGGTGTACGAGCGCGCGGTGGCGGAGGCGATCGAGTCTCGTGACGCGGATCTGTTGCGGCAGAGGCTGCAGGAGTTACAGATCTTCTGCTGGCGAGTGCTGGACCGGACGCCGGTGGGCCAGATCAACCTCTTCGAGGACCTAAGCCGCCAGCGCTACCAGATGACGAATCCGGCGACGGCCGACCGGCTGATCCGCGACGGCGAGGAGGCCATCCGCACCGAGCAATACGAACGCCTCCGCTCAATCAACCTCCAACTCTCAACGCTAATCCCCGCCGCCCCCACCACCCCCGACTCCTTCAGCACAGTAGAACTAGCCCCCCGCTGACCCTTCACGTCTGCCCTTCTCTCCCGCCGCGAGTGGTCGCGTCTGACCCGCCTTCACTCCTGCCGCGAGTGGTCGCGTCTGACCCGCGCCGGCAAGCCAGTCGGCGGCGTTGGGGATCAGAGGTGACCACTCGAGGCAGGGGAGAAGGGTTAGCCGGGGAGGGCGTCGCCGTTGGCGGCTAGTTGCCAGAGGATGTTGCGTAGTTCGCGGCGTTGGTCGGCGTCGAGGCCTTGGGTCAGGCGCTCGCCGACGCGTTCGTGGATGACCCGGACGACCTCGGCGGCTTCGGCGCCCTCGGCGGTGAGCTCGATGCTGACCAGGCGGGCGTCGCCGTTGGTCGCCTTGACTCGGCGGACCAGGCCGGCCGCCTCCATGCGTTGCGCGGTCCGGCTGGCCGTCGGGACCTCGACGTCGAGCACCTTGGCGAGCTGCGCGACCGGCAACGAGCCGAGATGGGCCAGCTTGATCAGGACCAACTCCTGGCCGACGTGTACGCCGCTTCCCGTCAGCTCCTCCGCCATCGCCTTGCGCACAGCGCGTCCGGCGAAACGCAAGGCGATCAGGACGTCCGCGGGACTGGCCGGCGCGTCGGCGGGCCACTCGGTCGCCCGATCGGACCCCTCGCAACCTGGCTCAGCCTCCTCACCAACAACCTCGGCACCCGGACAAACCGGCTCACCAACCCGCATGTCACCCGGCAGGTCGGCCGGTCTGTCACCGGGCAAGCCGGCCGGTTCGGCGTTCGGTGTGTCGGTCATGCTCGCGGCCGGGGTGCGAATGGGTTGCGGGCCTGGACGTTGCCGATGTACTCGGTGGGGATGGCCGGTTCGCCGCGGCTGAGTTGGCTCGCGCTGCGGGGGAGCTCGTCGCGGACCTTCAGGTGGTGCGCGCGCGACTCGTCCGGCGTCGTACGGCCGACGACCTTGCCGCCCTCGACCAGCGTCCGCAGCAGCATCCGGTCATCGCCATCGTCGACCGGTGCTTCGCCAACGCCGACCAGCTCCGCCTCCGCCACACCCGACTTGTCCCGCCGCCGCAGGGCGTACTTCCGGCCGCCGATCGAGATCTTGTCCGGGCTCTTCTTCGCGACCGGCTTGAGGTTGCCTTCGGCATCAGCCCGCGCGACCAGCTTGTAGACGAACCCGCAGGTGGGATGCCCACTACCCGTCACCAGCGACGTCCCCACGCCGTACCCGTCGACGGATGCCGGAGCCAGCGCCGCGATCTGGTACTCGTCGAGGTCACTGGTCACGATGATGCGGGTCTTCGTAGCGCCAAGGGCGTCGAGCTGCTCCCGCACCTGCCCGGCCAACGACGGCAAGTCGCCGGAATCGAGCCGTACGGCGCCCAGCTCGGTCCCGGTCACCTCGATCGCCGTGCGGACCGCCTCGGTCAGGTCGTACGTGTCGACCAGCAGCGTGGTTCCCTTGCCCAAGGCATCGACCTGGGAGACGAAGGCGTCCCGCTCGGTGTCGTGCAACAGCGTGAACGAGTGCGCCGCCGTACCGGTGCTCGGAATGCCGTAGCGCCGGGCCGCCTCCAGGTTGGACGTCGCCGCGAACCCCGAGATGTACGCCGCGAGCGCGGACGCCACCGCGGCGCCCTCGTGCGTACGGCGTGAACCCATCTCGATACACGGGCGCCCACCGGCCCACCAGGTCATCCGGGAGGCGGCCGACGCCACGGCCGAATCGTGGTTCAGGATCGACAGGAACACGGTTTCCAGCAGCACGGCCTCGGCGAACGTCGACTCGACCACCAGCACCGGCGATCCCGGGAAAAAGATCTCGCCATCGGCATAACCGGCGATATCCCCGCTGAACTTGTAGGTGGCCAGCCAGTCGCAGGTGGCCTGGTCGACCACGCCACGGTCGGACAGGAACGCGATCGTCTGCTCGTCGAACCGGAAAGCCTCCAGCGCGTCGAGCAGCCGGTTCACGCCCGCGACCACGCCGTACCGGCGGCCGTCCGGGAGGCGGCGGGCGAACAGCTCGAAAACGGAGCGGCGATGTGCCGTACCGTCGGCGAGGCTCGCCTGGAGCATGGTGAGCTCGTAGTGGTCCGTGAGCAGCGCGGTCGTATCGTTCACAAAGGGCAGCCTATTGCGAGCCGGGACGGACTAGTGGAGAGAATGGCTGAGTGACCACTGCACCGAGCGAGCTGGACAGCCCGTCGACGGACGAGGCGATCCAGCTGAGCCCACCCTGGGTGACCATCGTCTGGAACGATCCGGTCAACCTGATGGACTACGTGACGTTCGTGTTCCAGAGCTACTTCGGCTACTCGAAGGAGAAGTCGGAAAAGTTGATGTGGCAAGTGCACAACGAGGGCAAGTCCGCCGTATCCAACGGCAACCGCGAGGCGATGGAACGAGACGTCGAGGCGATGCACTCCTACGGCCTGTGGGCCACCTGCGAGAAGTCGTGACCCGTTTCCGCAAGCGCAAGGGCACCGTGGTCGTCTCATTCGCCGACCATGAGGCGGAGATCCTGGCGAACCTGCTCCGCAACCTGGTCGAGTTGCTGTACGACGGCATGCCGCCGCGGGCGACCGGGGTGCCGGATGACCCGTTGGCCGCGCTGCTCGACAACGACGGACCGACCGCGCCACCCGAGGACGAGGTGCTGCAGCGGTTGCTGCCAGACGCCTACAAGTCCGACGACATGGCCTCGGCCGAGTTCCGCCGGTTCACCGAGCGGGGGCTGCGCGACGGCAAGATCACCGACGCCAAACGCGTACTGACCGCGATCGAGGAGAGCGAGTCGCCTAAGGACGGCATCACCGTGCCGGCCGAGGAGCAGGTCTCCTGGTTGCGAGCGCTGAACGACCTGCGCCTGGCCATCGGCGCCCGCCTCGGCATCGAGGAGGACGACTACGAGTTCTGGGAGAAGCTGCCGGACGACGACCCGCGCCGCCTCACCTACGACCTCTACGACTGGCTCGGCTACCTCCAATCCGCCCTCCTCCACAACATGCGCTGAGCCTTAACCGACGTCCCGATAGGCACGGCCGACCTCGTTAGGAGTGGGGCCGTTGTAGAGGCCAGTGCCGGAGCGGTCGGTTGGGAGTGCGAACCAGGCGTAGCGCTCGACGGCCGAGTGGGCGTTCATCATCTCGGCAGACCGTCGGGCGAAACTGGCGAGCAGCGCCTGCGTCGGGTAGCGCGCCCTACCGGTGCTCCAGTCGATCAGGTACGCGACGGCTGGGCTGCCTAGGCGCATCCCTGTCGCTTGTAGTCGCGCCTGACGTTCGGCGGGAACATCATCGAGACCGGCACCGAGTCGTACCGGCTCACCCACAGCCTGAGCCACTAGCAACGAACGATTTCGCGACGGACCATACTACCGAGCTCAGACGGCCAAGAAGCCGCCTCAGAATCGCTCCCAGCGAACTGACCGGCAGATGCGGCCGATCACCGCGTCCTCGAACTTCGCTCAGCGCCCGGTCTGAGCCGAGCGCCCGCCTCGAACCGGGCGCGAAGCCGCGGTCATCGCACGCCCAGAGCAACCTCACCAGTTTGAGCCGAGGCCCGCTCGCTACTTTGCGGCTCCGGACACACCGCTGGGAGTTCTGGGCCTACTCGGTGAGCCCGTACTGGTCGCTCATGATCGCCTCCGGAGTCGGGCCGGTCGTACGGAGAAGATCCGGTGATCGGCCTGAACAGCCGCGTCCAGACCGACGCCCGGGCACACGGTGAGCCGGCCAGGCGTGTCACATTCGCCGTGTCTGAGGGTTCACCTCTTTGAGCCCCGGTGATGGGATGGTGTGATCGATGGACGAGAACGAGTGGCTGGCCGCGCGCTTCGAGCAGCACCGACCCCGGCTGCAGGCGGTGGCCTATCGAATGCTCGGCTCGCTGGCTGACGCGGACGACGCTGTTCAGGATGCCTGGTTGCGGCTGAGCCGGTCCGATGCGGAGCAGATCGACAACCTTGGCGGATGGTTGACCACCGTCGTCGCCCGGGAGTGCCTGCATATGTTGCGCTCCCGCCGACGCCGCCGGGAGGATCCGTTCGCCGCGCACCTGCCCGACCTGGTTGTCATCCCGGACGGGGACCTCGACCCCGAGCAGGAGGCGTTGCTGGCCGACTCGGTGAGCTTGGCCCTGCTCGTCGTGCTCGACCAGCTCACTCCGGCTGAGCGGTTGGCGTTCGTGCTGCACGACATGTTCGAACTGCCCTTCGAGGAGATCGCCGGCATCGCGGGCCGCACCCCGGTCGCCGCGCGGCAGCTCGCCAGCCGGGCACGGCGCCGGGTGCATGATGCCGAGATCCCATCACCCGATCCGGATCTAGCGCGCCAGCGGCAGGTCGTCCGTGCCTTCTACGCGGCTGCGTGGAACGGCGACTTCGACGCCCTCGTCCAGGTCCTCGACCCCGACGTCGTCCTGCGCACCGACTTCGGCACCACCCGGCCGCCAACCGTCGTCCGCGGCGCGCCAGCCGTAGCCAAGCAGGCCCGCGCCCCACGTGGTGGCCAGCTGCGCCCCGCCCTGGTCAACGGCGCGATCGGAACGTTGATCACCCGCGACGGGCGGCCGTTCTCTGTCATGGCCTTCACCGTCGCGGGCGACAAGATCGTCAGGATCGACGTTGTCCGCGACCCCGACCGCGTCCACCGCCTCGCGTCCGCCCTCCTCAACCGGACGCAGCGAACAGGGCAGTGAATGCTGAGCGGGATGGCGAGCCCTATTTCGACGAGCTGGGGGCCTGATGCCGCGTGACCGGGCGGCGCGTCATTAGGCCAGGGATTCGAGATATTTCTGGGTTTCCTGCTTCTTGAAGTACTGCGCCCAGCCCGCCGGCTGCGCGTTGAACCCCGGTTCGCGGGCGGTGTGGTCGGCACCGTGCTCGACCAGCAGGCGCGCGATCGACAGCTCACCAGCTGAGGCCGCGTAGTGCAAGGCGGTGGCGCCGGCGGCGGTGACACCGTTAACGCCGAAGCCAAGATCGATCAGCAGCCGGACCGTTGACCAGTTGCGCGCCTCAGCCATCCGCGCAACCAGGTCTACGTGCCGATCGCGCAGCCTGGGATCGGCGGCCAGCATCGACCGCATCGTCCCTTCGTCGGCGGCCTCGGCGGCTTCTTCGAACTGCATCGTGTCCTCCTCGTGTGGTTTGCACTCGTACCTATGAGCCCAGACGACGAGCCGATGTGACAGGGCGAGTGCTCGAACAACTGCTGCCTGACGAGAACCGCCCGGCGCGGCGAACTAGCCGAACCACGACGCTTCCGGACGACTGGAAGCCGCCGGCACCGCCGCCCTCGAACGCCTCCAGCTCAGCCTGCTGCTGCGTAAGACGCCCAGCCCGGCTACTCAGCGCTACATGGCACTTGGTCGTAACTCACGTCCACAACCCACCCGCAACACCCGATCGTGCTGTCGAACTCACCACCATCCGGTGTCAAAACTCATGTCCACAGCCAGAGAGCCTCTGGTCGGTCACGTGGTTCGGACCCCAGATCGTCGGCACGAACTCGACACCAGCTGGTGAGGTGATCCCTGCGCGCCCTGAGTCCCAGTTGTAGTACCAACTGACTCGGGAGTCCTGCAGAGCTTGGGTGACGCCGTTCATGTTCCAAGTGCTCACGCCCTTTTTCGGGACAGGAGCGGCCTCTGCCGGCAGTAGCAACGTGATCAGGGTAGTGAGCGCTAACACTAGGCGAGTGGTCCTCACGGCGATCTCCTTCTCGGGCGTGCATAAGGTGTCCCGCATGGAGACAAGGAAGCTGGGGCGTACGGGCCGGGATATCGGTGTTGTCGGGCTTGGCGCCTGGCAGTTGGGCGCCGACTGGGGTGAGGTCGACGAAGGCGCGGCGATGGACGTGCTGAACGCGGCCGTGGACGAGGGCATCACCTTCATCGACACGGCTGACGTGTACGGCGATGGGCGCAGCGAGCGCGTGGTCGGGCGTCTGCTGGCCGAACGGCCTGACGCGGGTCTGACCGTGGCGACCAAGATGGGCCGCCGGGTCGAGCAGACGCCGGCGGCGTACAACCTGGACGCGTTCCGCGCCTGGAACGACCGCTCCCGGGAGAACCTGGGCGTCGAGACGCTCGACCTGGTCCAGCTGCACTGCCCGCCGACCGAGGTCTACTCGACCGACGCGGTGTTCGACGCGCTGGACACGCTGGTCGAAGAGAAGCGCATCGCGTCGTACGGCGTGAGCGTGGAGACCTGCGCCGAGGCCCTCACCGCGATCGCCCGGCCGAACGTGGCCAGCGTGCAGATCATCCTGAACGCCTTCCGGCTGAAGCCGCTCGACGAGGTGCTCCCGGCCGCGCGCGAAGCCGGCGTCGGCATCATCGCCCGCGTCCCGCTGGCGAGCGGCTTGCTGTCCGGCAAGTACGACCGCAACACCACCTTCGGCAAGGACGATCACCGCAACTACAACCGCAAGGGCGAAGCCTTCGACGTCGGCGAGACGTTCTCCGGTGTCGACTTCGAGACGGGCCTCGAGGCGGTCGAGCGCCTTCGCCCGCTGGTACCGGCCGGAGCCACGCTGGCCCAGTTCGCGCTGCGCTGGATCCTGGACCAGCCGGGCGTGAGCGTGGTCATCCCCGGTGCCCGCAATCCCGCCCAGGTGGCCGGAAACGCCGGCGCGGCAGCCCTCACCCCACTGACCGACGCCGACCTCGCCACCGTGCGGGACGTGTACGACGACCTGATCCGCCCGCAGGTCCACAGCCGCTGGTGAGACCGCTCTCATAACCGCGAGTATGCGCGGCCCCGGCCGCCCCTGACCCCGGCACCGCAGGTGACAACCCCCAAAACCTACGGTGCCGGGGGTCGTTCGAGCACCACCTGTCGTCGCGTGACGACCGGTCGGTAGGTCAGGCGACGATGGCGAGTGTGGTGCTGACGACGCCGGAGACGATGCCGACGAGGGTGCTCGCGGTGGCCAGGCGCTTGGCCGGGTTCACCCAGAGGCCTTGATTGAGCTCGCGCCATTTCTTGGGCACGACGGCCAGCTTCAGTTTTTGCCACCTGTGCTGCTTGAGACGGCATCCCATCAGGATTCCGCTCGCATTGTTGCGACACGGACCCTGCCGCCCTTCTGCGCCGCACCAGACCGGAGCGCGAAAGAGAAAGTAGATGGTCACCAGCGACCAGCCGGCGATCAGAACAACTGGTCCGAGCTGAAATGACCATGCCGTGGTGATCAACAGAACGAAAAGCAGATATCCCCAGTACTGCCGTAGTCCCTTCATGATTACCCAGTATCACCGAACGACTACAGAAGGAAACCATCCAGAATGTGGACGCAGGTGCCGTCTGGGCGGGGCGCTCGGCCCGCCCAACTACCGTAGGTGGGGTGCTGACAATTGACTCCGCGACGTATGACGCGATCGTGGCGCATGCTCGCCGGGATCACCCGGATGAGGCGTGTGGCGTGGTCGCGGGGGCCGTGGGGTCCGATACCCCGAGCCGGTTCGTGCCGATGCTGAATGCGGCGATGTCGCCGACGTTCTACGAGTTCGACTCCGGCGATCTGTTCCGGCTGTACAAGGAGATGGACGAGCGGGACGAGGAGCCGGTGGTGATCTACCACTCGCACACCGCGACCGAGGCGTATCCGTCCCGCACCGATATCAAGCTGGCTTCCGAGCCCGGTGCGCATTACGTGCTGGTGTCCACGCGGGATGGCGCGGACGAAGCGACGTACGACGGGCCGGTGGAATTCCGGTCCTACCGGATCATCGATGGCGTGGTCACCGAAGAAGAGGTCCGGGTGGTCCCGGCATACACGAATCCAGGAGAGAACTGAGCATGGCGATCGAACTGCGCGTCCCGACCATTCTGCGCCCCTTCACCGACGGGCAGAAGGCGGTCAACGGCGCCGGTGGCACCCTGTCCGAGCTGCTCGACGACGTCGAGGGCAGCCACCCCGGCCTGAAGGAGCGGATCATCGAGAACGGTGACCTGCGCCGCTTCGTGAACGTCTACGTCAACGACGAGGACGTCCGCTTCACCGGTGGGCTGGAGACCGGTGTCAAGGACGGCGACGTGGTCGTCGTACTGCCCGCGGTCGCCGGCGGCTGAGATGCGTTTCGACAGTCTGCTCGACTCCGTCGGCGGTACGCCGCTGGTCGGCCTGCCGCGGCTGTCGCCCTCGGCCGAGGTCCGGTTGTGGGCCAAGCTGGAGGACCACAACCCGACCGGTTCGATCAAGGACCGGCCGGCGTTGCGGATGCTGCTCGACGCCGAGAAGGACGGCCGGCTCCGCCCGGGCAACACCATTCTCGAGCCGACGTCGGGCAATACCGGGATCTCGCTCGCGATGGCGGCCAAGCTGCGCGGCTACCGGATGGTCTGCGTGATGCCGGAGAACACCTCCGAGGAGCGCCGCCAGCTGCTCCGGATGTGGGGCGTGGAGATCGTCTCGTCCCCGGCCGCCGGTGGTTCGAACGAGGCGGTCCGGGTCGCCAAGCAGATCGCCGAGGAGCACCCGGATTGGGTGATGCTCTACCAGTACGGCAACCCGTCGAACGCGGCCGCGCACTACGACGGCACCGCGCGCGAGCTGTTCGAGGACCTGCCGTCCATCACGCACTTCGTCGCGGGGCTCGGTACCACCGGCACCTTGATGGGTGTCGGCAAGTTCTTCCGTGAGCACAAGCCCGAGGTCCGGATCGTCGCCGCCGAGCCGCGGTACGGCGAGCTGGTGTACGGCCTGCGCAACCTCGACGAGGGGTTCGTGCCCGAGCTGTACGAGTCGTCCCTGATCGACGCGCGCTTCTCCGTCGGGCCACGCGACGCCGTACGACGGGTGCGCGAGCTGCTCGAGAACGAAGGCATCTTCGCGGGGATCTCGACCGGCGCCATCCTGCACGCGGCGCTTGCCCAAGCGGCCAAGTGCGTGCGCGACGGTGAGACCGCGGACATCGCCTTCGTCGTCGCGGACGGCGGCTGGAAGTATCTGTCGACCGGCGCCTACGAAGGCACGATCGACGAGGCCGAAGACCGCCTCGACGGCCAACTCTGGGCCTAGAGCATTTTCCTGAACGTCAAGGCGTTGCGAGGAGCCGTGGCGTGCTGGTCGTTGTTGAAGTAGACGTACGCGTCGTCCCAGGCATCAGTGACGCGTTCCGCCCAGGTCTTCAACGCAGTGCGCCCGTACGACGGCCAGGGCGTGGCCGCTCCGACGTGCAGGCGGAGGTATCCCCAGTCGGCCGTGCGCCACAACGGCGTGATCGGCCGGGACTTGCGGTCGGCCCAGGCCAGGGCGGCTCCGTGAGACTGCAACACCTCGCGAACCTCGTCGGTCCACCAGGACTTGTGCCGCGGCTCGACAGCCACGCGGGTGTTGCGCGGGAATTCGGCCAGGCAGGCGTCCAGCCGGGTGGTGTCGCACTTCATCGTCGGCGGCAGTTGCAGCAGGATCGGGCCGAGCTTGTCGCCCAGTCCGTCGGCGGCCGCCATCATCCGCTGGACCGGTTCGGCCGGGTCGGCGAGGCGCTTCACATGCGTGAGGAAGCGGCTGGCCTTGACCGCGACGGTATGGCCCGCAGGCAATCGCGAACGCCAGCCCGCGAAATCGTCGTACGAGGGCAGGCGGTAGAACGCGTTGTTCAGCTCGACCGTGTCGAAGACCGTCGCGTAATGCTCGAGCCAGAGCCGCTGCGGCACCTCGGCCGGGTAGAAGTCGTCACGCCAGTCTTTGTAGACCCAGCCAGAGGTACCCACCAGGATCGACATAGTCGTCAAGGTGCCCCTGAACATGCGTGATCAAGCCGCCTGGGTGCGCGTCCCGGGCCGCTCGCTGATCCCCGCGTCAGCGATTCATCAAGTCACGTCAGTCTGCTCCTCGGAAGAAGATTCGGCGGCCGATCCGCGGGTGCGTGCCCCGGCCCTTGCAACTGCTGCAAGGCCTGGTGGCGTAGCTGAAGATCGAGCCTTTGTGGCGGCCGGCACCGTTACAGCGATTGCATTTCGCGTTCGGGTGCAGAGCGAGCGAGGCGATGTAGACCACCAGCAGGCCCAGTGCGAACAGGATGAGCATCCCGGTCGCTCCGGTACTGGCGATCGCGTCACCGGGGTTGGCGGTGGCGCTTTGTTCGGCGGCCTGACCAGCTGCTGCTGCGGCGTTACTGGGGCGTGGCGTTGGAGCCGCGGTGCTGCTCAGAGCCACCGCAAAGAGAATTGCCACGCTCATGGCATCAGGGGATCGGTAGAAGGGGGCGGCAAGAAACACATCCGTTCAGAGTGACGTGACTTATGTCAAGTTGGCCAGTGTTTTATTTAAAGATGTGGATAAGTTCGGCGTGTCCGAGGCCGAGACGCCCACAGAGGAGCTAACTGGCCGACTGCTTGTAGGGTTACGGACGTGACAGACGCGCCGATCGGCATCTTCGATTCAGGGTTCGGCGGCCTCACCGTCGCCCGCGCTGTGCTGGACCAGCTCCCGCACGAGCCGATCCTCTATCTGGGCGACACCGCGCGCCAGCCCTACGGCCCGAAACCCATCGCCGAGGTCCGTGAGTACGCGCTGGAGTGCCTGGACCACTTGGTTGAGGCAGGCGTCAAGGCCCTCGTCATCGCCTGCAACTCCGCGTCCGCCGCGATGCTCCGCGACGCCCGCGAGCGGTACGACGTACCCGTGGTCGAGGTGATCCTGCCGGCCGCCCGCCGCGCCGTCGCCGCCACCCGCAACAACCGGGTCGCCGTCATCTGCACCCATGCCACGGCCACCTCAATGGCGTACGACGACGCCTTCGCCGCCGCGCCACAGATCGACCTGATCACCGAGGCGTGCCCCAAGTTCGTGCCGTTCGTCGAGGCGGGAGTGACGTCCGGCTCGGAGTTACTCGCGGCTGCGCACGAATACCTCGACCCCCTCGTCGAGGCGGGCGTCGACACGTTGATCCTGGGCTGCACGCACTACCCGCTGCTGACCGGCGTCATCTCCTACGTCATCGGCGACAACGTCACCCTCGTCAGCAGCGCCGAGGAGTGCGCCAAGGACGTGTACGCCGTCCTCACCCGGCACGACCTGCTCCGCGATCCCGGCCTCCCCGAGCCGACCCACCGCTTCGTCACCACCGGCGATCCGGCCGAGTTCACCGCCATCGGCGCGCGCTTCCTCGGCCCGGTCATCGCCGGCGCCGACCAGTTCGCCTGGATTCGTTAACCCCGCGGGACCAGACCGGTGTGGTGAAGGTGGTTCCGCGCGGCCTCGATCGCCTCTGGTGTGGTGGCGAAGACGCGCCCCTTCGCGCCCAGGGCGGCGATGATCTCGAGGGCGTCCAGGATTCGGTGATGCCCGGGGCGGATGCCCGAGACGAGCACCACCATGTGCCGATGCTCCAGCTTTTCGATCGTGTCCTTGAGTACGAGCGCACCGCTGGCGTCCATCGCGGTGACCGAGGACAGCCGTAGCACCACGACCTCGACGCGAGCCACCTCGGACAGCTCGAGCAGGAACCGGTGGGCGGCGAAGACCAGCGGTCCTTCGATCCGGTAGACGACGATGTGCTCGTCGAGCAGCGCCCGCTCCTCGTCCGTGTGGTCCTCCGGAAGGTCCGGGTGCAAGGGCATCTGCCGCAGCCGCGAGCTCGCGGTCACCGCCCGCAGCGCCAGCGCGCCCGCCACCACCAGGCCAAGGATGACGGCCTTCACCAGGTCGAGGGCCAGCGTCGCGATCGCGGTGACGGTGAGAATGACCGCCTCGGAGCGGGAGGCGCGAGCCATCGCGCGAACCGAGCCGACTTCGACCATCCGGATGGCCGTGGCCAGCAGAACGCCGGCGAGTGCCGCGAGCGGGATCCGCCCGGCCAGAGGCGCTGCGGTGTACACGATCAGCGCGAGTACGGCGGCGTGGGCCAGCGCCGCCAGCCGTGAGCTCGCACCCGCCCGCACGTTGACGGCGGTTCGGGCGATCGCGCCGGTAGCGGGCACGCCGCCGAACAACGGGGTGATCAGGTTGGCCAGCCCCTGACCGAACAGCTCCCGATCCGGATCGTGCCGGGAGTTCACACCCATGCCATCGGCAACGGCCGCCGACAGCAGGGACTCCAAGGCGGCCAGCGCGGCCACAGCGATCGCCGGCCCGGTCAGCACCCAGATCTGGGCCGGATCGAAGAACGCCAGCGACGGAATCGGCAGACCGGCCGGCAGCGTGCCGATCCGATCGACGTCCAGCCCGGTCAGTTCGGCCACCAGGGTCGCCACAACGACCGCGAACAAGGAGAACGGAATGACCGGCGCAAGCCGCCCGCCGACCAGGATCGCGATCGCCACCGCCAGGGTCACGGCCAAGGCGGTCCAGTTCGGGTGCGCGGCGAACGAGCCGATGGCCTGCGCGGCCAGTGCGACAACCTGATCGGCTCCTGGTGGCGCTACCCCCAGCGCGGCCGGCAGTTGCTGCAACCCGATGACCAAGGCGATGCCCAGCGTGAAACCCTCGATCACCGATGCCGGGATATAGGCGACGTACTGGCCGGCCCGTGCGAAGGCCAGGCCGAGCAGGATCACGCCCGCCATCAACCCGACGGTGAGCACACCCGTGGCGCCGTACGTGTGCATGATCGGGACCAGTACGACGGTCATGGCGCCGGTGGGTCCGGTCACCTGCAGGCTCGAGCCGCCGAAGAAGGCGGCGAGCGCTCCGGCGATCACCGCGGTCGTGAGGCCCGCGGCGGCGCCGAGACCGGAGGAGATGCCGAACCCGAGTGCGAGCGGCAAGGCCACGATGGCGACCGTGAAGCCTGCGAGCAGGTCGTGTCGCGGATGGCTGACGATCGCCCTCAGATCGTCGCGGGCAGGCAGCAGCTCGCGAGTCCGGTCGAGGAACCTCATCGGGACGAGGTTTCGGCCTCGCGTAGTTCGGCGAGCAGCTCGTTCTGGCCGGCGATCAGGTCGGTGAGGATTCGCCGGGCCGTGCGCAGCAGCTCGGCCACCTCGCCACCGGCCAGTTCGTACACCACGCTCGAGCCTTCCCGGCGGGAGGTAACGATGCCGTAGCGCCGGAGCACCGCCAGCTGTTGCGACAGGCTCGACGGCTCGATGGCGATATCGGCGAGCAACTCGCGAACTGGTCGCGGTCCGTCCTGGAGCAACTCCAGCACCCGGATCCGGACCGGATGCCCGAGCATCCGGAAGAACTCGGCCTTGGCCTGATAGAGCGGGACCGTCATCGCGGCAGATCCGTGTCCATGATCAGGCCGTGCTCCATCGCCAGACGTAACAGGCTGTCGAGCTCGTTCGTCCGGACGTCGGCGGCGTAGAAATCGCCCTCGGCGGTCGCGGCGGCAAGTGCCGCTCGCGCCTCCCGCACGCGGCGCTGCAGGTCCTCGGCGAATTGGCTCGACTGCAATGCGTCCTCCCGGCGGTGGTGATGTCTGGAACGAAGCATGTGATGAATTGAAGAAATCTTCAAGTCGGCCCGATGTGATCTCTCCCTCTCCGCGCTGCGCGGGCGACGGGGGCGACTCGCCAGTAATGTGTCGAACGTGCAGCTCACCGTGATCGGTTGCTCGGGTTCCGTGCCCGGCCCGGACTCACCCGCGTCTTCGTACCTGCTCAGCGCCGAGGGGTTCCACCTCGTGCTGGACCTGGGCAGTGGTGCGTTCGGCGCCCTGCAGCGGCACATCCCGGCAGACCGGATCGGGGCCGTCGCGCTGTCCCATCTCCACCCGGACCACTGCATGGACCTCTGCGGGCTGTACGTCGCCACCAAGTACTCCCCGGCGGCACCCTTCCCGAAGATCCCGGTCTACGGCCCAGCGGGTACGGCGATCCGTATGGCTCAGGCGTACGACCTGCCGATAGACCCGGGTATGACCGAGCAGCTGACCTTCAACGACTGGCAGCCCCTCCAGCAGGTGGGGCCGTTCACCGTCCGCACTACGCCCGTGGTGCACCCGGTCCCGGCGTACGCGATCCGTGTCGAGCATGACGGCCGCTCGATCGTCTACTCGGGCGATACCGGCCCTACCCAGGCACTGGTCGAACTGGCGCGCGGTGTCGACGTACTGCTGTGTGAGGCTGCTCTACTCGACGACGACCCGTCCAACCCGCCTGAGTTGCACCTGACCGGCTCAGAGGCGGGGGAGCACGCACAGCGGGCTGGAGTGGGCCGGTTGATCGTGACGCACGTGCCGCCCTGGTACGACCGGCACACGCAGGCGCGAGCTGCTGCGAAGACCTACTCCGGGGAGATCCTCACAGCCGTACAGGACGCCGTCTACGACGTCTGACCCCGTTCGAAGTACGCGACGAGCTCCGGATCCAGTTCCGGTACGTCGACCGGGTTGCCGCCGTTGCGCAGAGAGGTCGTGGCGGCATGTCCCGCGGCCACTGCGGCCCGAGCGGCGATCGGCGACGTGAGAGTGGCAGAGCCGTTACGGACGAACGTGAGGAACTCCTGCACCAGTCGCGGGTCAGCGCCCGCGTGGCCGCCCTCGGCGTTCGGGATCTCGATCACCACGTCGGCGTCCTCGCGATAACCCGAGCGGCGCGAGTTCCAGACCTTGACCACACCGCCTGGGCCGTCGCCGAAGTTCTCCAGCCGGCCCGCCGTCCCGATGACGGTGTAGTTGCGCCAGTAGTCCGGCGTGAAATGGCACTGCTGGTACGACATGAGGACGCCGTTGCCGAGTTGGAGGTTCGCCATGCTCAGGTCTTCGACGTCCATCACGGGAGCGAGGCCCTTCTGCTCCAGCGGCGGCCAGTTCGCCTCGTCGACGAACTCGCTGAACCGCTGGCCGGTCCGGTCCGTCCGGTCGGTGATACCGCCGTACACGGCAAGCTCGCCGAACGCGCTCGCCCGGGTGGTGTAGCCGCCGGCCAGCCAGTGCATCACGTCGATATCGTGCGCGCCCTTCTGCAGCAGCAGGCTCGTCGTCTTCGACCGATCGGCGTGCCAGTCCTTGAAGTAGAAGTCGCCGCCGTGCCCGACGAAGTGGCGGCACCAGATCGCCTTCACCTCGCCGATCGCGCCGGCCAGGATCTGCTCGCGCATGATCTGCACGACCGGCATGTGCCGCATGTTGTGCCCGACGTACAACCGCGCGCCGCTGCGACGGGCCGCCTCGAGCACCCGGTCGCAGCCCTCGGTGGTGATCGCGAGCGGCTTCTCGACGAA
This sequence comes from Kribbella sp. NBC_01245, assembly GCF_036226525.1. Classification (NCBI taxonomy): domain Bacteria; kingdom Bacillati; phylum Actinomycetota; class Actinomycetes; order Propionibacteriales; family Kribbellaceae; genus Kribbella; species Kribbella sp. NBC_01245. Next base: position 3,797,893 of record NZ_CP108487.1, on the reverse strand, counting down.
AACCGCGATGCCCGCCTCGAGAAAATCGACTGCCGGGTCTTCGTGCAGGTGGTCCGGCGTGGTGAGGAAGACGCCGTCCAAGCCGAGGTCGAGCAGGTCGCGGTGGTCGCCGTACGCCTTGGCGCCGGGGAAATTCGCCAGGCCTGACTCCTGCGAGGCCGGGATGGGGTCGCAGATCGCGACGACGCTGGAGCCCTGGTCAGGCTGGTCGGCGTTCTGGGCGAGCTTGCTGCGGGCGCCCAGCCCGACCACGCCCAGTTTCAGGTCTTTCCCGCTCATCAGGCCTCCGGAATGCTCGTTTATGTTCTGTACAGCCTATGTCTGCGCACTTGCGATCGGCAATCGGGATCGTTGGCCGGACGTTGTCCGATCGGTCACCCGGCCGTCGGCGCCTGGGTGGGTGGCGGCGTCACCGTGGCTGAATGTGAACCTCCACTATGTGGCACTGGGTGACTCCACCACCGTGGGTGTGGGAGATCCCCTGGCGGGTTGTGCGGTTCGACTCTCCGGTGCCGGAGCTGTACCCGGGCAGGGCTGGCGAGGCTGGGCTTCGCTGCTCGCCGAATCCCTGGGCAGTTCCCACCGTGTGACCTTCTCCAACGTCGCCACCAGCGGGGCCACGGCTCCACTGGTGGCCCGCGAACAACTTCCCTCGACCGGCGACGACCGGATCGACCTGGCCTCGCTGATCGTCGGGGTCAACGACACGATGCGCTCGACGTTCGACCCGATCGAGATCCGCGACAGCCTGCAGGAATGCGGCGACCGGCTGACGGCCCGCGGCGCACTGCTGCTGACCGTACGATTCCACGACCACGGCCAGGTATTCGGCCTGCCGAAGTGGCTGCGACGCCCGCTCTGGCGCCGGATCGAGGTGGTCAATTCGCTGTACGACGACCTGGTCGCGTCGTACGGCGGCATCCGGATCGACCTGGCGGATCGGCCGGAGATCTACCAGCGCGACTTCTGGAGCGTCGACCGGCTGCATCCGGGGGAGCGCGGGCACCGCCGGCTGGCCCGTTCGTTCGCCGACGAACTGGTCGCGCGCGGGCTGCCCATCGACGTACTCCCAGCGCTGGAAAGTGACGCGCGTTACGCGCCGTCCAAGTGGAATGACGCGGTCTGGATGGTCCGCGAGGGCATTCCGTGGGTGGGCCGTCGTGCTTCGGACCTGATGCCGTGGGCAACCCGGATGGCTCTGGGGCATAGGGTTTCCGCATGGCCCGTATCGATGGACGTACCCCGGAGCAGCTCCGGCCCGTGACCTTGACCCGACGATGGCTGGACCACGCCGAGGGCTCGGTCCTGGTGGAGTTCGGCCGGACCCGGGTGCTCTGCGCGGCCAGCGTGACCGAAGGGGTACCGCGCTGGCGGAAGGGGTCCGGCCTCGGCTGGGTCTCGGCGGAGTACGCGATGTTGCCGCGAGCAACCAACACCCGGTCGGACCGGGAGTCGGTGAAGGGCAAGATCGGCGGCCGTACGCAGGAGATCTCCCGGCTGATCGGGCGTTCGCTGCGCGCGGTGATCGACTACAAGGCCCTCGGCGAGAACACCATCGTGCTGGACTGCGACGTGCTGCAGGCCGACGGCGGCACCCGGACCGCCGCGATCACCGGCGCGTACGTCGCCCTCGCGGACGCCGTCTCGTACCTGCGTGACCGCAAAGCGCTGAAAGGCGAGCCACTGAAGGGATCCGTCGCGGCCGTCTCCGTCGGCATCATCGACGGCCTGCCGATGCTCGACCTCTGCTACGAGGAGGACGTGCGGGCCGAGACCGACATGAACCTGGTGCTCACCGGCGACGGCCGTTTCGTCGAGGTGCAGGGTACGGCGGAGGGCGAGCCGTTCGACCGCAAGCTGCTCGACGGTCTGCTCGAGCTCGGTGCCCAGGGCGTGGCCGACCTGACCAAGATCCAGCAGGAGGCGCTGGCGTGAGCAAGATCCTGCTGGCCTCGAACAACGCCAAGAAGCTCGCGGAACTGCGCCGCATCCTCGAGCCGATCGTGCCCGGGATCGAGGTCCTCGGCCTGGCCGACGTCTCGCCGTACGAAGAGCCGCCCGAGACGGAGCCGACCTTCGAGGGCAACGCCTTGCTGAAGGCGCGTGCCGCCGTCGCCGCGACCGGTCTGCCGGCGCTGGCCGACGACTCGGGCATCTGCGTCGACGCGCTGAACGGGATGCCGGGCGTGCTCTCGGCCCGATGGAGTGGCCCTGCGAAGGACAACCACGCGAATAACGTGCTGCTCCTCGGCCAGCTCGAGGACGTCCCGGACTCGCGACGTGGTGCAGCCTTCGTGGCGGCCGTTGCCTTCGTTCGGCCGGGTGGCGAGGAGGACGTCGTACGAGGCGAGGCGCGTGGTTCGGTCATCCGCGAGCTGCGTGGTACGGGCGGCTTCGGGTACGACGTACTGTTCGTGCCTGAAGGTTATGACCGGACGACGGCCGAGTTGTCGGTCGAAGAGAAGGACGCGATCTCCCATCGCGGCAAGTCCCTGCGGGAGATCGCCCCGCTGATCGCGAAGGCACTGAGCTGATGTTGTTCCAAGGTACGGACGTCCTGGGCGTCGAATCCGGCGAGATCACCGTCGCCTACCGGCGTTGGGCCGAAGCCCGCGTCGTACCCGGCCGGGTCTATCGCACCAACGCCGGCCGGATCGAGATCGACGCGATCAGCCAGGTCAACCCCGACCTGATCGTGGACGCCGACATCACCGGCACCGGCCGCGAGAACGCCCGCGACATCCGCCGCCGCCTCCGTGGCGACGAGTCCCTCCCGACCTGGCGAATCGCCTTCCACCTGGTCGAAGGCCCGGACCCCCGCGAAGAACTCGCCAACACCACGACCTTCTCGGCAGACGACCTAGCGGACCTCCAGTCCCGCCTGGACGGCCTAGACGCCCGCAGCGCCCACGGCCCCTGGACCCTCGCGTACCTCCGCCTCATCGAGGCCAAGCCCAACGTCAAGGCGGCAGTCCTCGCCGAAGAGGTAGGCCGCGACCTCCTCCCCTTCAAAACCGACATCCGCAAACTAAAAAACCTAGGCCTGACCTTCAGCCTGGAAAAGGGCTACACCCTCACCCCCCGCGGCAACTCCTACCTAAAAACCCTCACCTGAGCCGTCCATGAAGGCCGCCTACACGCGCGACGCGCCCCTGAACTACGAGGCCGTCGTCTTCCTCGACGAGTCGTCAGGAACGTCTTTCGAGCTCCAGCGGGCCCTCGAATTCGACGCACAGGACGCGGCCCTGGGCCTGGCCACCTACTGCCTGTCGAACACACTCGGCGCCACCCACTATGGCGGCGTCGAAACCTGGAACCTCACCCCAGGCTCCCTCACGCTGTCCCTGTCTGGTGAGGCCGCCAAGGCCCTGAACCTGCCGCGAACCCTCCAACTCCATGCGGATGCCGAAGAACTCGACCAATTGGGTCACCACATCCGCCGCATCCTCAGCAGCTAAGGCGAAACCGCTCTCCGGCACCCTAGATTCCGCGCAATCGCCCGCCTCGGGAACGCGGCTGACGGCCTGCAACGGTACCGACGTGCGGTCGATCGTGGTGTGATGAAGGGTGGACACGCACGCCGATCTACGGCTGTCCGACCTTCTTGCCGCGTTGTCGGTGGCAACAGACCTTGGGATGGGACAGCAACCGGAGAAGGCGATCCGGTCATGCCTGCTGGCGACCGGGCTCGGCCGCGCACTGGGGCTGCCGGACGAAGAGGTTCACGACGTCTACTTCGCATCGCTCTTACGGCACCTCGGCTGCACGGCGACGGCCTCGCTGGAAGCCAGGTTGTTCGGCGGCGACGAGCTCGCGTCCCGACGCGCCGCCGAGCCCGCTGACTTCGGGAACCGCCGGGAGATGCTGGCGTTCACCCTCGGCATGGGCCGCGGGAGTGGCCCGCGACGTGCGTTGGTCCTTGGGCGGGCAGTCGCAGGCGATGTGCTGCACGGTCGGGAGATCGTCGCCTCCGTCTGCGAAGCCGGGGCCATGCTCGCCGGGCGACTCGGGCTCGGACAGCGGGTCGCGGACGCGATCTCCCAGCAGTTCGAGCGCTGGGACGGCAAGGGTGGACCGCACGGGCTGGCAAAGGAAGAGATCACGCTGCCGGCGCGCGTGAGTGAGGTCGCGACCCAGGCACTGATGTTCCACCAGGCGGGCGGCGCGGACGCCGCCATGTCGATGCTGCGCGACCGGGCGGGCAGCTGGTTCGACCCGTCCGTGGCCGAAGCGTTCCAGCGGTACGGCGAAGGGTTGCTGCGCGCCAACGACGCCGTTGATCCGTGGCAGGCGGTGTTGGAGGCCGAGCCGGCCCCGGTGCACCGCATCCGGGCCGGCGAACTCGACCGCGTGGCCCGCTGCTTCGCGGACATGGTCGACCTCAAGTCCGCTTACACGCTGGGCCATTCGACGCGGACCGCCGAACTGGCGGAGGTCGCCGGGCGCGAGGTCGGCCTCGACGATCCGGCGATCGTGGACCTGCGCCGGGCGGCTCTGCTGCACGACCTGGGCAGGGCCGGCGTGTCCAGCGGTATCTGGGACAAGCAGGGAGCCCTCACCCGCAGCGAGCAGGAACAGGTGCGCTTGCACCCGTACCACACCGAGCGAATCCTTGCCTGCTCGCCGGTGCTCGCGCCGTTGGGCCGGATCGCCGGTCTGCACCACGAACGACTGGACGGCAGCGGCTACCACCACGGCCTCGCCGCGGCAGCGATTCCGTTACCTGCCAGGGTTCTCGCGGCTGCCGACACCTTCCAGAGCCTGACTCAAAACCGGCCGCATCGGGCCGCCCGCTCTCCCGCTCAAGCCGCGGAGCGCCTGGCCGACGACGCGAGGGCCGGGCGACTCGACACTGATTGCGCGCGGGCTGTGATCGCGGCCGCGGGGCAGGAGCCGACGCTCGTTCGAGGCACCTGGCCGAGCGGCTTGAGCGACCGGGAGGTGGAGGTGCTCCGGCTGGCGGCGCGAGGGCTGTCGAACCGGGAGATCGCGCAGACGCTCGTGATATCGCGGCGTACGGCGGAACATCACCTCCAGCACGTCTACGCCAAGATCGGCACCTCGACGCGGGCAGCCGCTGCCCTCTTCGCCATGGAACACGACCTCCTGCGCGAGTGAGCCCGCTTCGCTGTCCGTCTCACGTTGACGACGCGATGAAGCCCCGAACGACTGACGCCACCATGGCAGGTTCGGTTCGGTGGGCGATGTGCGCGTGACCGTCAAGGACGTGGATCCGGGCGCCGGCCATCGCCGCCGCAGCTGTGTCCGTGGCCTGCTTGATCGCCGGCGTACTCTCCGAACCTGACAGCAGGAGCGTCTGCGCCGTGATCGCGCTGAACTGGCCGGGCCGATACACCCACCCTTGCTCGGCGCGAGCCTCCCGAGCCAGGGTCTTCGCCACGGCGACCCGTCCCGCCCATTCCGGCCCGGCACGCATGGCGTCGATCTGGTCGTCGGTGAACTCGAGGATCTCCCGAAACACGAAGATGGCCGCAGTCTCGTTGTCGCCCTTGGCGAGTGTCTTCTCAAGTGTCTCGATCGAGCCCTCCGGGTAGGCGAACCCGAGACTGGGCTCGTACAACAGCAGGTGACTGATGTTCCCCGTGAGCGTTGCGCCACCCATCGCAAGGCTTGCTCCGTAGGAGTGGCCCCACACGGCAACCGGCCCACCGACCCGCGCGGCGACAGCGTCGACAACCGCGGCGACGTCCTCGAACTCGCGCTCGATCGCGTAGCCGGCTCCATCTCCGCTGGCTCCGAAGCCCCGCCGGTCGACAGCGAACGTGGTGATGCCGTCACGCAGCTCCGCGACCAGCGCGGCCGAAATGCTGTGGTCTTGCAGCGAACCGTGCACCAACACCATCGCAGGTCCGTCGCCGTCCACCCAGACGGCGATAGCGGTCCCGTCCGGGGCGGGGACATCGAACCGCGTGGCGACGACGTCGCTCGCGCGGCTCATCGCAGCGCTCCCGCGCTGATCCGGCGGTTCATCCGGGCCGTGAACGCCCTGACCTCGTTGACGAACGCCTCCGGATGGGTCACGTGCGGGACATGGCCCGCGTCGGCGTACTCGACGCGGTGAGCCTGCGGCAGCAGCGTCGCGAGGTGTTCGGCCACGGGTTGGAACAGCTGAGGGCTCTGGCCGCCGGAGGTGACCATGACCGGGCCTGTGTACCGCGCGAGGGCGGCCTCGTCGACGGTCAGCGAGTCCGGCGCCAGCGCCTCGTCGAGGAAGGTCGTGGCGTTGCCGGCCATCGTCGCCCGCAGCCGCTCGGGTAGCCGAGCCCAAGCGCCGGGCCCGAACGCCACGTCATCGACGAACCTCTCGGCGGCACCGGCGTGGTCGCCCGTGCGGATCAGGTCCAGCACCTCCCGAAGCGCCCCATCTTCTGACAGCACCCACAGGGGAGGCTCGTGCACGATAACGCCACGGAGCAGGTCCGGCCGCGTGGCGGCGAGCTGCAGGGTGATGACGGCACCGGCCGAGTTCCCGACCACCCACGCGGGCGCGGCGTCCAGCGTCTCGATCAGTGCTGCCAGGTCGGCGACATCCTCGGCGAAGGTGCCCTGGCCCGTCACCCGCTCGCTTTCGCTGTGGCCCCTTCGGTCGTAGCTGATCACCCGGTAGTGCTCCGCCAGCCCGGGGACGACCGGGTCCCAGTTGTGGTGCGATCCCCAGGATCCGTGGACGAGTACGAGGGGCTCGCCTTCGCCAGTGTCCTGGAAGGCGATCCGAACGCCGTTGACGATGATGCTGGTGCTCATGACTGGTTCCTCCTTCGGACTGCTGGCTACAGCCTCGTCCGATGGCCGGCACCGCCGCATCGGCAGACCTACCCATGCGGCGGCAGACGCGTCTGGCGCCGATCTCAGTGCGATGCCCGGGCCGGACTCGGCCACAGGCTGGGCCGGCGCGACCTGGCTTGAACCCCGGAATCGCTCGTCGAGTTGGGTGCCAGAGAAGGGATTTGAACCCTCACGCCCGAAGGCACCGGCACCTAAAGCCGGCGTGTCTGCCGTTCCACCACTCTGGCTGGCTCGCCACATCCTAGTGGCTGACCAGGTGGTCTGAAGAACTGGTCAGCGGGGCCGCGTCGTGACCTGACCATTCGCGACAGGGGTGGGTGGCAGTGAGGGAATGGCGAACGGCCCGTCGCGCGGGGCGGCGGGCCGTTCGGGTGAAGACGGGTTTAGCGGTTTTGGAGTGCGTCGATGAAGACTGCCTGGAGGTCGGCGGGGTTGCGGGCTACGTAGGCGCGGCCGCCGGTGGCTCGGGCTAGTTTGTCTAGTTCGGATTGGTCGGCGTCGGGGCCCATGCCGAGGGCGATGATGCGGACCGGGCGGGCCGGGTCGCGGAGGCTCTGCAGGGTGCGGACGGCCTCGTCAAGGCTGATGCTGCCCGGGTCGTCGTTCTTGCCGTCGGTGAAGATCAGGACGGCGTTGACGGCCTTGGGGTCGAAGCCGTCCTGGACGGTCCGGTAGGCGGCGATCGCGACGTCGTACAGGCCGGTGCCGCCGTTGGCCTTGTTGCCGAGCTGGCGCAGGGCGGTGACCATCTCGACCCGCTGCTGCGCGCTGAGCTTGCGGATCGGGACGAGCGGCTGCCAGTCGAGCGGTTTGGCCGGCGGTTGCTTGGTGGAGAACGACCACAGGCCGAGTGCGGCGCTGTCGGGGAACATCTTCAGCCCGCTCTCGGCGGCCGCGATGGTGAGGTCGATGCGGCGCTTGCCGCCGGCCACCTTCTCGTTCATCGAGCCGGAGGTGTCGATCACGGCCAGCGAATGGGCCGACAGCGCGAGCGTGGCCCACTGCTGCAGGACCTGCTCGGCGACCTGGACCGCCGGCTTGCCGAGCATCTCGATGTTTCCGACGCCACGGCCGCCGGTCAGCGGTTCACGGGTCGGGGACCGGAAGCCGGCCTTGTCGGTGCCTTCGGTGCCACCGGCGGAGCGGAGCTGCTGCCCGAGGAGCTTGGCCGTCTCGGTGACGCGCTCGACGTCGTCCTTGGCGGTCACCACCAGCGGGTAGTCCAGGAGCAGCGTGCCGGTGGCGGGGACGACGGCCTTCAGACCGGTGTCCGGGTGGGCCTCCTGGAACGCCACGAAGGCCTGCTCCGAGGACGGCACCACCAGGTTGCTGCCCTCTTGGGCGGCCCGGGTGAAGAGGCCGTTGAGATCGGTGTACGCCTTCGCCATCGAGCCGTGCCGCTGCGCGAGCGGCACCAGCACCTGGGCCACCTGCGTGTCCGAGGTGGAGGTCTTGGCGCGCTCGGCCTGTACGGCGAGCAGGGCCGCGGCGCCGATCGAGGTGCTCAGCGGATCCAGCAGGGCGGGCGGCGCCTTGGAGAACACGCCGAGCCAGGAGGACGTGTCGGCGAAAGTGGCCGAATCGCCGACCAGGACCATCGGCGACGTCGCCAGCGAGGGCACGGCCACGGTGGGCAGCGACTGGCCGTCGTCCGCGCGGGCCACCCACAGGGACGAGTCCGGCACCCAGAGGTCCGGGATCTGTTCGTCACCGGCTGCGACCGCCTGGGCGACCGCGCCCGGGGCGACGGCGTTGATGCTGAAGTTGGTGCACGGAGTGCGGCTGTCGTCGCGGCCGGTGAGCGCCTTGGCGGCGGTCTCCAGCTGGGCCTTCATCTCCGGGGTGGTGCTCAAGGACACCGTGACAGGCGTATCGCAGTCGGCGTTGGAAAGCGGTCCCTCATCGGCGGAGTTCTCGTTGCCGAAGGAATTGACCATGAAGACGGCGCCCAGTGAAATCACCAGGGCGCCGACAAGGGTGATGATCACCGGCCGACGACGATTACCCGATGTCACCGAAGCGCTGTGTCGTCCCATGCGGACGGGTACCTCCCTCCCGAAGCAGACTGCGGGCGCAGATTACCCGGTTTGCACTGGTCACGGCCAAGGTCCGCAACCACGTCAATCGGCTACGGAGCGAGTTTGAAAGGACCTGTGAATGCTTATGCGAGGTACTGGCTGCCTGAATCGGCAAAATATCTTACTGACCGTGATCGGGCGGTTTCCCAGGTGTGAAACCCGCTGTGACGCGAATCACAGTGTCATTGGGGCATTTCGGGCGTTCCGTAGACCGCTGACCATGAAACGGTAGCCGGTTTCACTCTTCAAACGTTTGTATGCCTACAGTCCGCAACCGGATCAGAGGCCGAGATCGCGACGCAGCTTGGCGACGTGCCCGGTGGCCTTGACGTTGTACTGCGCGACCGCGATCTTGCCGTCGCCGTCGATCACGAAGGTGGAGCGGATCACTCCGGTCACCTTCTTGCCGTACATCGTCTTCTCACCGAACGCGCCGTACGCCACGAGCACCTCTTTGGCGGGGTCGCTCAGCAGCGGGAAGGTCACGCCGTCGCGGTCGCGGAACTTCGCCAGCTTCTCGGGCTTGTCCGGCGAGATGCCGAGCACGGTGTAGCCGGAGGCCTGCAGAGAGTCGAGCGAGTCGCGGAAGTCGCAGGCCTGCTTCGTGCAGCCAGGGGTCATCGCGGCCGGGTAGAAGTAGACGATGACGTTCTTGCCGCGCAGGTCCGCCAGCGAGACCTCGTTGCCATCCGCGTCGGGCAGCGTGAACTCCGGTGCGGCATCGCCGACGGACAGACGATCGGTCATGACTGGCTCCCTCAAGCTGTGACAGGTGGGACTGGCGGGGTGACTTGCACAGTCTGCCGTACGGGGATGGAGTGGCTTCATGCGGGCAATGACCGTGGTGCCGAACATGCCTGACTCAGCCGACATCACCGAAGTGGAAGAGCCGGATCCGGCCGACGGGTCCGTACTGGTCGAGGGCGTATTACTCGGCATCTGCGGTACGGACGTCGAGATCGCGGCCGGGGATTTCGGTAGCGGCCGGCGCGGTGCCGAGCGGATGGTGCTCGGCCACGAGTCGCTCGGCCGGGTACTGACGGCTCCACCGAAGTCCGGGTTCGTCCCGGGTGACCTGGTGGCCGGAGTCGTACGTCGGCCTGACCCGGAGCCGTGCCCGGCATGTGCCCGCGGCGACTGGGACTTCTGCCGGAACGGCCGGTACACCGAGCGCGGGATCAAAGAGGCAGACGGGTACGGCGCGCAGCAGTGGCGCGTGGATCCGTACTTCGCCGTGAAGGTGCCACCCGAGCTAGGCCGCCTCGGAGTTCTCACAGAGCCCGCGAGCATCCTGACCAAGGCCTGGGACCAGGTGGACCAAGTAGGAGCCAGGTCCTGGTTTGAGCCGGAACACGTGCTGGTGACGGGCGCAGGACCTATCGGGCTTCTAGCGGCGTTGATCGCCCAGCAGCGGGGGTACGTCGTACACGTGCTCGACCGGGCTACCGACGGGCCTAAGCCGCAGTTGGTGGAAGACCTTGGTGGGGAGTACCTGACCGACTTGAAGGACCTAGACGTCGTACCGGACGTTGTGATCGAGGCAACCGGCAACGGCCAGCTGGTGCTCGACTGCGCGGGTCTACTCGGCCCTGGCGGGATCATGTGCCTCACGGGCATCTCTCCCGGCACTGAGCCGATAGAGGCGCCAATGGACCCGTTAACGCGGCAGTTGGTGGTGCGGAATGCGGCGATCGTCGGGTCGGTCAATGCGGGCAAGAGGCACTACGCGCAGGCCATAGACGTACTGGCCGCCGCGGACGCCCACTGGCTCGACAGGCTGATCACGCGGACGGTTCCGCTCACCAAATGGCCGGAGGCTCTACAGAAGGGCCCGGCCGACATCAAGGTCGTTGTCGACCTCCAGAGCTGATCTCCGTGTTACATGCTTGAAAACTGATTGCCGATCCGTATGCGAGGACATACCTGGTAGGTCAAGATTTCTGGATGAGCCGCAGGACATCCCGCCCGACGTCCGAGTCCCAGTCGCAGTCCGAGGACCTGTTCGAGAAGTACCTCGATCCGGCGCGCCCGCATGCCGAGGCGTACGACGAAATGTTCGACGCCGGCGAGGAAGTCCGTACCGCTTACAAGAGGCTGTACGAATCACTAGCCGACTCGAAACCAGCAGACCTCACTGCAAGGTCTGAGGCGTTAGACCGGGCACTAGTGGATCAGGGCATCACCTTCTCGTTGTCCGGCCAGGAGCGGCCGTTCCCGCTTGACCTGGTCCCACGCGTCATCACGGCGTCCGAGTGGTCCCGGCTGGAACGTGGCATCGTCCAGCGCGTACGGGCGCTAGAGGCCTTCCTGGCCGACGTGTACGGCGAACAGCAGATCGTGAAAGACGGCGTACTCCCGCGCAGGCTCATCACCTCGTGCGAGCACTTCCACCGGCAGGCGGCCGGTATCGCCCCACCGAACGGCGTACGCATTCACGTTGCTGGGATCGACGTCGTACGCGACGAGGTCGGCGAATTCCGGGTGCTCGAGGACAACCTGCGCAGCCCGTCCGGGGTCTCGTACGTCATGGAGAACCGCCGCACGATGGCCCGCGTATTCCCGGACCTGTTCGCCAAACACCGGGTGCGGGCGGTCGGCGACTACGCCGTACACCTGTTGCGGGCACTGCGTGCGGCGGCGCCTACCGGGGCGGCGGACCCGACGGTCGTCGTACTCACTCCAGGCGTCTATAACTCGGCGTACTTCGAGCACTCGCTACTGGCGCGGCAGATGGGCGTGGAACTTGTAGAAGGCCGGGACCTCCTGACGCGGAACAACGTCGTCTACCTCCGTACGACGGAAGGGGAGCGCCGGGTCGACGTCATCTATCGCCGTATCGACGACGAGTTCCTCGACCCGGTGCACTTCGAGCCCGATTCCGTACTCGGTGTGGCGGGCCTACTCAACGCGGCACGCGCGGGGAACGTGGTGATCGCCAACGCCGTCGGAAACGGTGTAGGCGACGACAAGCTCGTCTACACGTACCTCCCCGAGATCCTGAAGTACTACCTCAACGAGACGCCACTACTCCCGAACGTCGACACCTACCGCTGCTGGCTTCCCGACGAGCAGGCGGAAGTACTGGACCGGCTGGACGAACTGGTCACCAAGCCGGTCGAAGGCTCGGGCGGTTACGGAATCGTCTTCGGGCCGGACGCGACCGCCAAGGAGCTCAACACCCTCCGGCGAAGCATCAACGCGAATCCCCGCGGCTGGATCGCCCAACCCGTCGTACCGCTCTCCACCGTCCCTACGAAGGTCGGGCAGCGCCTGAGACCCCGGCACGTCGACCTGCGCCCGTTCGCGGTCAACGACGGCGAGGACGTCTTCGTGCTCCCGGGCGGCCTGACGCGGGTAGCGATTCCGGAGGGAAGTCTGGTGGTCAACTCGTCCCAAGGCGGCGGTTCCAAGGACACCTGGGTGCTGGCCGCCCGGACCTCCACTGCAGACGCGGAGTTGCGCGGAGCCGGTCTGGCCGTGACAAGCGCAGGCGAGTTCACCCCAGAGCGAGGACCGGAACTGACCTTCGCCCAACAGCAGCAACAACAGTGAGGTGTTGACGATGTTGGCACGCAATGCGGAGTCGCTGTACTGGATCGGCCGGTACGTCGAACGCGCGGACGACACGGCCAGGATCCTCGACGTGTCCGTGCACCAACTGCTCGAGGACGCGACCGTCGATCCGGATGTCGCCAGCCGAACGCTGCTCTCGGTTCTCGGCATCACCCCGCCGACCGGTACCAGCCTGGACGTGTGGACGCTGACCGAGCTGGTCGCGATGTCGGCCGATCGGGAGGGCTCGATCGTCTCCTCGATCTCGAGCGCCCGCGAGAACACCCGGGTCGCCCGCGAGGTGGTGTCGACCGAGCTCTGGGAGTGCATCAACTCGATGTGGAATGCCGTACCCGAGCGGCAGAGCGCGGCTCGCCGGGTCGGGCCGCACGTGTTCCTGTCGTTCGTCGAGGAACGGGCCGCCATGTTCGCCGGTCTGGCCGACTCGACCATGAGCCGCGACGAGGGCTGGCGGTTCCTCGTGCTCGGCAGATCGCTCGAACGCGTCGACATGATCGTGCGAATGCTCATGTCCCGCGTGGGCGACAAACCGACCTCTCCCGGCTGGGTGACCGTACTGCGCTCCGCAGGCGCTCACGACACCTACCTGCGGACGTACCGGGGTGCGCTCGACGCATCCCGCGTGGTGCAGTTCCTGCTGCTGGACCGGCTCTTCCCGCGCTCGGTGTTCCACGCGCTTACCAAGGCCGAGGCCTGCCTGGAGGAGTTGGACCACCAGCCCGACGTACGCGTGGGTGCAAGGGCTGAGGCCAGTCGGTTGCTCGGGAAGGCTCGTAGCGAGTTGGAGTTTTTGCACCCGGCAGAGCTGCTCGACGACCTCACTGGACGGCTCCAGTCGTTGCAGGCGACTGTGCGCGAGGTAGGCGAGGCTGTGTCGCTGCAGTACTTCCACGCCGTCCCGTGGGTTGAGTGGAACAACGCGGAGGTCAACCTGTGAACAAGTGGCGCCTACGTGTCGTGCACACCACTGGCTATCGGTACGAAACCCCGGCCACTCAGTCGTACAACGAGGCTCGGTTGACTCCGAGAAGCGACGACCGGCAAAACCTGATGGTGGCGCGACTGGAGACCGTACCGACCACCAGGTCCTACAAGTACACGGACTACTGGGGGACCGAGGTGACGACCTTTGACCTCCAGAGACCGCACACCGAGCTCAAGGTCGTCGCGTCGTCTGTGGTCGAGACTGCCGAGGATGACGCGCCTGCGCCGGATACGAGCTGGGCGGAGGTCCGTTCGCCCGACACGGTCGACAAGTTCGCCGAGTACGTCGAGTGGACGAAATACGTACCAAGGCACCGGGAGCTCGCTGCGATCGCCAGAGGCCTTCGCAAGGGCAACGGCCCGGCCGAGACCGTACTGGCGATCTCTCGATGGGTGCACGAGACGCTCACCTACCAACGCGGTACGACTGGCGTGCACTCGTCGGCGGTAGACGCGTGGCAAGCCGGTGAAGGCGTCTGCCAGGACTACGCGCATCTCACGCTCGCCATGTTGCGCGCGGTCGACGTACCCGCCCGCTATGTCTCGGGCTATCTCCACACCAAACCGGAGGCGTCGGTCGGCGAGACGGTGGTGGGGGAGAGCCATGCCTGGATCGAGGCTTGGACCGGCGCGTGGTGGGGGTTCGACCCGACCAACGACATCCCGATCGGCCATCGGCATGTGTGGGTCGCGACCGGGCGGGACTACGCGGATGTGTCGCCGCTGAAGGGCATCTACTCGGGTGGCGCCGCGAGCGCGATCGAAGTCACGGTCGACATGACCCGGCTCGCGTGAGCTTGTGCCGGACCGACCTGCGAGGATGGCGGTATGAGCAGCGATACGAGAGCTACCGCGCCTCGGAGCACTGAGCAGATCGAGGCGGACATCGCGGCCACCCGCGCCCGGCTGGCCGCCACCGTGGACGAGCTGGTCGACAAGGCCCACCCGAAGAACGTCGCGAGGCGCCAGGTCGAGTCGGCCCGGGCGCAGGTCTTCGACGTCGACGGCCGGCTCCGGACCCAGAAGCTGATCGCGGTCGGCGGTGCGGCCGTGGGCGTCATCGGTCTCCTACTGCTGCTCCGCAAGTTGGTGGGCCGCCGGTGACGAGCCGTAAACGCGCCGCCGACGACAAACTGCCGATCCGGATGCTGCACGACCGGGTCCTGGTCGCGCTCGACCGCGAGGAAGGCGAGCGGCGGTCGTCGGCCGGCATCCTGATCCCGGCCACCGCCCAGATGGGCCGCCGGCTGGCCTGGGCCAAGGTCGTCGCGGTCGGGCAGAACGTGCGCACCGTCGAGGTCGACGACCGGGTGCTGTTCGACCCGGAGGACCGGGCCGAGGTCGAGGTCCGTGGCGACGACTACGTGTTGCTGCGCGAGCGCGACCTGCACGCGGTGGCGGCCGGCCGGCTCGAAGACGGGCAGACCGGCCTTTACCTCTAAAGCCTCTAAAGCCTCGGAACGCTTAGAAGGCGTTGGGGCCGAAGCGGAAGATCGCCAGTACGGCGGCCAGTACCAGCAGCACCGCGTTGAAGCCGGCCGGCTGGGTCTCCTTGCGGCGCAGGTGCACCACGATCGCGCCGATCATCACGATCACCAGGCCGGCCGCGGCCAGCGGTACCAGGATCGGCGCGATGTCGACGAGGGCGGGCAGGATCAGGCCGATCGCGGCGAGCAGTTCGATGATGCCGATCGCCCTCAGCTGAGCCGGGGAGAAGTCCTTGGTCCAGCCCATGCTCGGGTTGGCGAGCAGCTTTTCCTTCGGCTGGGTCGACTTCATCAGCCCGGCGGTGAGGAACAGCAGGGCGAGCAGACCGGCGATGATCCAGAGCACGACATTCATGGGGCTTCAGCTCTCCGATAGAATTAATTGACGCTTCAAGTGACAAGGTAGCTCCAAATGACTTGAAGCGTCAACCATCACAGTTATGATGTCTCTATGTCCGAAGAGATCACCGCGCCGATCGCCGCTCCACGCTGGCTGTCGCCGGACGAGTTGAGCGCGTGGATGACGCTGACGGCCGTGCTGATCAAGCTGCCCGCCGTGCTCGACGTCCAGCTCCAGCGCGACGCGGGCCTGAGTCATTTCGAGTACCTGGTGCTGGCCGGCCTGTCCGACGCGCCCGGCCGGATGTTGCCGATGAGCCGGCTGGCCGAATTCGCGAACGGCTCGCTCTCGCGGCTTTCCCACGTGGTGAAGCGGCTGGAGTCGCGCGGCTGGATCCGGCGCAAGCCGTCGGCCGAGGATGGCCGGATCACCGTCGCCGAGCTGACCGACGAGGGGTTCGCCAAGCTCGTGGTGACCGCGCCGGGTCACGTCGAGGCCGCCCGGCAGTACGTGATCGACGTACTCACCCCGGAGCAGATCGACCAGCTGCGCGAGATCGGCGAGGTCATCCTGACCAAGGTCGACCCCGCCAGTAACTGCCCAACCGCACAAAAGGCTGGTCACTGACGACCGATCGTGCTTTTATGGTCTGGTGAGCAAAGGTGAGGACACCCGGGCGACGGTGCTGCACGAGGCCATGGCGATGGCCAGCAGCGTCGGTTTCCGTGGGCTGACCATCGGTTCGCTCGCGGACCGGACCGGGATGTCCAAGAGTGGCCTGTTCGCGCACTTCCGCTCCAAGGAGCAACTCCAGGTCGCCGTGATGAACACCGGGGCCGACCATTTCGCCGAGGTCGTGGTCCGGCCGGCGATCAAGGCGCCGCGGGGTGAGCCTCGGCTGCGGGCGCTGTTCGATCGCCTGCTGCGCTGGGACAACGGCGATCTCGCGCTGCCCGGCGGCTGTCTGTTCATGACCATCTCGGCCGAGCTCGACGACGAGACGCCCGGCCCGGTCCGGGATCGGCTGGTCGGCATCGAGCGCGACTACATCGACACCCTGGCGACGGTCTTCCGCACCGGCATCACCGAAGGCCATTTCTCCGCCGACGCAGATCCCGAGCAGTTCGCCTTCGATCTGAAGGGCGTGCTGCTCGCCTATCACCAGGCCTGCCGGTTGCTGGCCGATCCCAAGGCCGAGGACCGGGCCCGCACCTCGTTCGAGGCGCTGCTCCGGGCCGCCCGGACCTGATCCCCTGATTTCCTGAATTTTCGAGGAGTGCGGACATGAGTTCAAAGAAAAGCACGAACGGTCGGTTTATTCTGCTGCGATCAGCCTTCCGCATCACGGAGTACGTCGCTCCCGGCGTGGGCGCGCGAATCCTGGACCGGATCTGGTTCCGGCTGCCCGTGGTGCCGGATCGGGCCAAGCGCCTCCGTGTCGAACTGCCCGCGGGTACGCCGATCGAGGCCCCGCTGGACGGCGGGACCATTCGCGGTACGGCGTGGGGTTCGGGGCCGACGGTCTACCTCTTCCACGGCTGGGGTGGTTGGGCCTTGCAGCTGGCCGCTTTCATCACTCCGCTCACCGATTCGGGATTCCGCGTCATCGCGTTCGACGTACCGAGTCATGGCGCGTCCGACCCCAGCCGGCACGGACCCGGCACGTCGACCATGCCGGAATTCGCCGATGCCTTGCAGGCGATGATCGCCGCACACGGTCCGGCGTACGGCGTGGTGGCGCACTCTTTCGGCGCGGCGGCGACCACCCTGGCGCTGGCGGAGGGACTGAGCGCGCGGCGGGTGGTCTACCTGTCGGCCGCGACCGACTTCGCGGACGCGCTCGCGGGATACCAGCGGGTCTTCGGGTTCGGGCCGCGGATCGTGGCGCGGTTCCAGGCGCGCTTCATCCGGCGGATCGGGCGGCCGCTGGCGGATTTCGAGGCGGTTCGGATTATCGACGAGCTGGTGGAGGAGCGGGATCTGCCCGCGCTGCTGGCGATCCACGACCGCGGTGACGCCGAAACGCCGTACACCGGTTCCGAGAAGATCGCCCGGATTTGGCCGGATGCTCGGCTCGAGCTGACCGACGGCCTGGGGCATAACCGGATCCTGCGGGACCCGTTGGTGGTGCTGTCGGTGACCGACTTCCTGTCCACGGATCAGGTGGTGAGCGACGACGTGCGGCAGGTCCGGGAGACAATGCACGGGTGACGGAAAAGACCTCCAGCCGGCTGCCCGACTTCCCGTGGGACAAACTCGTCCCCTACAAGGAGAAGGCGGCCGCTCATCCCGACGGCATCGTCGACCTCTCGATCGGCAGTCCGGTGGACCCGGTTCCGCAGCTGATCCGGACGGCGCTCGCCGAGGCGGCCGACGCCCCGGCGTACCCGACCACTTTGGGTACGTCGGCGGCCCGGCAGGCGGCGGTCGACTGGATGGACCGGCGCCTCGGCGTGGCCGGGATTGACCCGCAGCGCGGCGTATTGCCGGTCATCGGGACCAAAGAGCTGATCATGCTGCTGCCGACGCTGCTCGGTGTTGGCGCGGGCGATACCGTCCTGATCCCGGATCTGGCCTACCCGACGTACGAGGCCGGCGCCGCGCTCGCCCGGGCGACGAGCTTGCCCGTGGTCTCGCCGATCGGGTACGACGCTGGGCCGGTGCGGATCGCGTACCTCAATTCCCCGCGCAACCCGAGTGGCGAGATCACCTCGGCCGACGAGTTGCGCCAGGCCGTCGAGTGGGCCCGGGCGAACGACGTACTGCTGGTGAGTGACGAGTGCTACGCCGAGTTCGGGTGGGACTCGAAGCCCGAGTCGGTCTTGCACCCGGACGTGTGCGGCGGCAGCCACGCGAACCTGCTGGCGGTGCACTCCCTGTCGAAGCGGTCGAACCTGGCCGGGTATCGCGCGGGCTTCGTGACCGGTGACGAGGAGGTAGTCGCCGAGCTGCTGGCCGTTCGCAAGCATGCGGGGTTGATGGTGCCGGCGCCGATCCAGGCTGCGATGGCGGTTGCTTTTGCCGATGACGAGCATGTCGAGGAGCAGCGCGCGCGGTACGTCCGGCGGCGCGCGGTGTTGCGGGAGGCGCTCACGGCGGCCGGTTGGGAGATCAGCCTGTCGGAGGGAGGGTTGTACCTGTGGGCGACGCATCCGTCGTACGACGCCTATGGGTCCGTCGCGGCGCTGGCCGAGCTCGGAATCTTGGTGGCGCCTGGATCGTTCTATGGGGCGGCAGGGGAGCGGCATGTGCGGGTGGCGCTGACCGGTGCCGATGAGCGGGTGGACGCGGCCGCAAAACGGTTGGCCGGTTGATCCAACCTTCCGGTCCCGGAGTGCGTCTTGATAGATAGACGGGCTTTCGAGGTGTGACATTTCGGGAGCTGGGGACGTCTGTGTAGTACAGGCGTGGAGCCGTGGGGCTCCGGGGGAGAGGGGCTTGGCATGCTCAGAACGATGGTCAGCGTCGTTTCGGCGATCACGGTGATACTTAGCGGCTCACCTTCGCCTTCGGTGTCTGAATCGCCTTCGCCGACTCCGTCTGTGACGCCTTCGGTGCCTGTCTCGCCGACGCCTACAGCTACCCCGACGCCTGTTGATCCCACGCCGGCTGATCCTGTTGAGCCCACTCCGTCGCCGGTCGAGCCGACGACGTCCGCGCTGGGTCTCACGTTGGACCAGCCCGCGCCGCAGTGGGAGGATCGCCCGGTCGTGCTGGGCGGCCGACTCTCGACGGGCGCGTCCGGCTGGTTCATCTCGCTGTGGCAGAACACCAGCTCCGGTTGGGTTCTGCGCGGCACCACCCGGACGACGACCGGCGGCGCGTACCGCATCACCCACACCTGGTCGGCCCCTGGCCATCCGACTCTGCAGGCCGTCATCGGTGGCTCGTATTCCGGCAAGCTCGGCCGCTCGCCCATCCGGTACGGCACGATCAGCAATCGCTCGATCGTCCTGGTCAAACCCGCCTCGGCGTACGTCGCCCTCACCGGTGTCTCGGTCAGCGGCAAGGTCACCCCGGCCGAGCCTGGTCGCCAGGTCGTGCTCGACTATCTCTCCGGCGGGACCTGGCGCGGCCTGCGAACCGTCGGGATAGATGCCCAGGGCAACTTCCGTGCCGCCGTGCCGGACAACTTTCCCACTCGCTGGACCGTTCGCGCCCGGACCGTCGAGCCCGCCGCGGAGTACACGTCCGCCGCCACTTTCACCGTGCACGCCTACCTGAATCCGCGCGTCTACACCGTCACCGCGTCGGACATCCCGTCGACGTACCGCAGCGGCTGTCCGGTCGGACCGTCCAAGTTGCGGCGGCTCGTGCTGACGCATTGGGGTTTCGACGCGCGCCTGCATCGTGGCGAGTTGATCGTGCGCGACGCGGCCGTATCGAAGATGATCAGCGTATGGAACGCAGCCGTGATCGCCCGTTTCCCGATTCGCCGGATGCAGCGGGTCGACGTGTTCGGCGGTAGCGACATCAAGGCGATGGAGGCCGACAACACGTCCGCCTTCAACTGCCGCCAGGTGACTGGCAACCCGTATGCGTTGTCCCCGCACAGCTACGGCTACGCGATCGACATCAACACCGTCGAGAACCCGTACCTCGCGGCCAACGGCGTCTGGTACCCGAGCAACGGCCTGTCGTACCGCAATCGCAGTTGGGCTCGTCCGGGCATGCTTTTCAAGGGCAGTACGCCGACCAAGGCGCTCCTGGCGCAGGCGTACATCTGGGGAGCCCTGTGGCGTAATCCCGACTACCAGCACTTCCAGCCGCGATGAACGGCGTACGCGGTCTCGTAGTACTGCTGGTGGTTGTGGCCGCTGGTTGTTCCGCTGACACGTCTGGGCCGCCGGCGTCTTCTCCAACGCCTCCAACGCCGACGACGACAGCGACGCCGACGGTCGGCACTAACGCTGCGACGCCTCCCGAGAAGCCGGAGTTAGCTACGGCGCCTCCGCCCGCCTCTGCCGGTCCGGTGAATGCGGAGAATCTCCCGAAGCCCACGGCGCTTGGAAGTGGCTGGAAGACGTACAACGACCCGGGGGGCGCCGAGCACGGTTTCCAGGGCAACAAGACTTGGACCAGGCGACGCGATCCACACCAGGCAGCGTTCGAGGCGTTGCCTGTCGGGTGCTCACAGCCGTTACCGGACACGGCGATGCCTGTGCCGACTCATGCCTTGCAGGGCGCCTACCGCAACGCCCGAGGTGCTCCTGCCACTGCACTGATCCTGCGGTTCGACAAGCCCGACCAGGCCGCCGCCTATTACCAGGGCTACAACCTGCGGATGCGGGCCTGCGGTCGAGGCGCCTTGACGGTTGAGCCCCAGTGGAACGAGCCGGCTGCTGCAGCGGTCATCCGGCGGTATGAGGCCGGTGAGTCCTTCATCGAGGTCTCAGCGCTCAAGGGCAAGTCGGTGGGTCTACTGGCGAGCGCGGCCGGTGAGCCCGCGGCCGACCTCGCGTGGAGCCGCAAAGCCGCACAGGAGTTGGCTGCCGTGATGGAAAAGTAGCGAAGGTTTCAGTTTCTGCTGCCTACACTGCCAGCATGGCCGATTTCAGTAGCTACTCGCCAATCACCAGCGAGCTTGATCCGCCCTTCGCCGTGGTCGATCTCGCCGCTTTCCGGCGGAACGCGGATGACCTCGTCCGAAGAGCCGGCGGTACGCCGATCCGGGTGGCGGCCAAGTCCGTGCGCTGCCGGTCGCTGCTGACCGAGGCGCTGGCCCGGCCGGGCTTCCAAGGCGTGATGGCGTATGCGCTGCCGGAGGCGATTTGGCTGGCGCGAAACGGGTTCGACGACATCCTGATGGGCTATCCGACCGTGCACCGGGCGGCGCTGCGCGAACTGGCGGCCGACGCCGAGGCCGCGGCCCGGATCACGCTGATGATCGATGACCAAGACCAGCTCGACCTGATCCGGTCGGTCGCTCCCGACGGCGCGCGGATCCGGGTGTGCCTCGACGTGGACGCCTCGCTGCGATTGCTCGGGCAGCACCTCGGCGTCCGGCGCTCGCCGTTGCGCACGCCCGCGCAGGTGCAGGCCCTCGCCCGGATCGTTGCCGACGACAACCGGTTCGAGCTCGTCGGGGTGATGTTCTACGAGGCCCAGATCGCGGGTATGCCCGACAGCTCGCCGGCCGTTCGCTGGGTGAAGCGCCGTTCCGCGGCAGAGCTTGCCGATCGTCGTGGGGCCGTGGTGGACGCGGTCAAGCAGGTCGGCTCGGTGAACTTGGTCAACAGTGGCGGCACCGGCAGCCTCGAGATCAGTAGCGCGGACCCGGTCGTCACCGAGGTCACCGCCGGTTCCGGCCTGTTCGGTCCGACCCTCTTCGACCGGTACGACGTCTTCCAGCCCGAGCCGGCCGTCGCTTTCGCCCTCAGCGTCGTACGTCGACCCGGGCGCGGGTTCGCGACGTTGTTCGGCGGTGGGTACATCGCCAGCGGTGGCGCCGGCAAGTCCCGGTTGCCCAAGCCGGCTTGGCCGTTCGGCTTGAAGTTGATCGGCACCGAGGGCGCGGGCGAGGTGCAGACTCCGGTCCGGGGCGATACCGCCGACGGCCTGCGCATCGGTGATCGGGTCTGGATGCGGCATGCCAAGGCGGGCGAGATGTGCGAGCGGTTCAACACGTTGTACGCGATCGACGGTGACCAGCTCACCCCGCTGCCGACGTACCGGGGTGAAGGGAAGAACTTCGGGTGACGCGGTGGAGTAACTGGTCCGGGACCGAGTCCGCCACCCCGGCCGAGGTGCTCACGCCGCCCTCGGTTGATGCGCTCGCCTCGGCCGTCGGCACAGCTGCCGCCGCTCGGAAGAAGGTGAAGGCCGTCGGCTCCGGGCATTCCTTCACCGGGTGCGCCGTACCGGCCGAGGTGATGGTCCGGCTCGACGGTCTCGCGTCGATCGAACGCGCTGATCGCTCGACCGGCGAGGTCGTCGTCGGAGCGGGGACGGACCTGCATCGCCTCAACCAGGGGTTGGCCGCGTTCGATCTCGCGATGGCCAACCTTGGCGACATCGACAAGCAGACGCTCGCGGGTGCGATCTCAACCGGTACGCACGGCACGGGCGCTCGCCTCGGTGGTCTCGCGACCCAGGTCATCGGTCTGGACCTGGTCACGGCTGACGGCGCAGTGCATTCTTGTACGGCTGACCGGGATCCGGAGCTCTTCCATGCCGCCCGGGTCTCGGTCGGCGCTCTCGGCGTACTGGCCTCGCTCACGTTGCAGTGCGTGCCGGCCTTCCTGCTGCACGCGCAGGAGGGCCCGATGCCGGTGGACGAGGTGCTGGATTCGTTCGACGTACTTGCCGACGGCAACGATCACTTCGAGTTCTACTGGTTCCCGCATACGTCGGTGGCGTTGACGAAACGGAACAACCGGGTCGGTCCGGAGGTCGGCCCGCGCCCGATCGGCCGGTTCCGCGGTTGGCTCGACGACGACCTCCTGTCGAACCGCGTCTTCGAGTGGACGAACCGCCTCGGCGCACGCCGCCCCAGCGTCGTACCGCGGATCAACGCTTTCGCGTCTCGGGCGCTGACGGCTCGTGAGTACGTCGACGCGTCGGACCGGGTCTTCTGCACCGAACGGAACGTCCGCTTCAAGGAGTCCGAGTACGCCGTACCGCGCTCGGAGGTGGCCGCCGTCGTCCGCGAACTACGGGCCTGGATCGACGCCTCCGGCGAGCACATCCCGTTCCCGATCGAGGTGCGGGTTGCCGCGGCGGATGACGTCTGGCTGTCGACCGCCTACGGCCGTGAGACGGCGTACGTCGCGATCCACCAGTACCACCGGCTGCCGCACGAGCGGTACTTCGCCGCCTTCGAGCAGATCGCCAAGGCCGCCGGCGGACGTCCGCATTGGGGCAAGCTGCACACGCTCGGCGCTGAGGATCTTCGGGAACGCTATCCCCGTTTCGACGACTTCCTGGCCGTGCGCGATCGGGTGGACCCGGATCGGGTGTTCGCAAATACCTACACCCGGCAGGTCTTCGGGGATTAGCCTCGGGGCATGACACCAGAGCCGCTTGAACCGCTCGAACCGCTGGAACCGCTCGCCGAAGACTGGCAGCGCGCCCTCGCGATCGTCGCGCATCCCGATGACATGGAGTTCGGCGCGGCCGCTGCCGTGGCCCGGTGGACCGGTCAGGGCAAGGAGATCGGCTATTGCATGGTCACCTCGGGCGAGGCCGGGATCGACGGACTCGCGCCCGAGCAGTGCCGCGCGGTGCGTGAGGCCGAGCAGATCGAATCGGCGCGCATCGTCGGCGTTGACTCGGTCGAGTTCCTCGGGTTGCCCGACGGCATCATCGAGTACGGCGTCGAGCTGCGCCTGGTGATCGCCGGGGTGGTCCGGCGGTATCGCCCGGAGATCGTCATCACCGGCAACTTCCGCGACACCTTCCCGGGCGGCTTCCTCAACCAGGCCGACCACATCGCGACCGGCCGCGCCGTACTCGACGCGGTCCGCGATGCAGGCAACCGCTGGATCTTCCCCGGCGAAGGCGGCGAACCGTGGGGCGGCGTACGTCAGGTCTGGGCCGCCGGCTCACCCCTCGCCCGGCACGCGGCCGACACCACCGACACCTTCCAGTCCGGCGTCGAATCCCTCAAGGCGCACAAGGCCTACATCGACGGCCTCGGCTGGGAACACTTCGACCCGGCCGAATTCCTCGAAGGCCTCTCCCGCCAGACCGGCACCCGCCTCGGCACCACCTTCGCCGCCCCCTTCGAGGTCTACAACCTCGGCTGGTCCTAGCCCCTTCCTCCCGTCCTTCCTTCCGTCCTTCCTTGTCCGCGAGTGGTCGCGTCTGACCGCTCGCGGCGAAGGGCGGATCGGGGGTCAGGCGGCGGCGCGGGTGCCGGAGGGAGGGACTGGTTTGGTGGGGTTGGTGCGGGGGTGCCAGCAGGCGAGTAGGGCGCGGTGGCTGGGGAGGGGGTGCGGGCGGTAGATCTCGACGCGGCGGAGGGCGTGGCGGGGGAAGCCGAATCGGGGGAGGAGCAGGCGGGCTTGGTCGATGGCTTCGAGATGGCCGGGGCTCTGCATCCGGATGGTCAGTTCGATGTAGCCCTCGGTGAAGACCAGGATCCCGCGCAGTCGGCAACGGCCCGGCAGTTGACGGCCGACCTGGCGCAGGTGGACCAGGCCGGAGGCGGAGACGGGCCAGCCGGTGCGGAGCCGCACGATCACGTCGTACCGGGCCATCTTTTGATGATCCGACGCCACCCGGTCGAGGTCCAGAGGTCAGCTGTGGGCGAAGCCGCGCATCGCGCCGAGCATGAGGGCGATCAGCGCACCGCCGAAGCCGACGGCCGCGCAGACCCAGATCGGCAATGGCGTGGCCACGATCGGTAGCGCGAAGGCCACTGGTCCGCAGTAGATCGCGCCCAGCTGCGGATGCTGGTGCGCCCAACGCAGTAGCGCCGACACCGGAGCTCCCAACGGCGCCAGCAGTACGGCGACCACTGCGGCGATCGTCCAGCCGCGACGGTCATACGCCAGCGCGGACAGCAACAGCCACATCAGCGGGCCGAAGACGAGTAACCACCACGGTGGCTCCCACGCCATGTCCCCAGCATCCACGTGCGCCACGAGCGCTTCCCCTCGGTGAACCTGGTCTGTCAGCAATGAGTTTGGCAGGTACATTGTGAATCCCTGGAAAAGGGCCGATCACCGACAGATGATCGGTACATGGCCCGTTACGAAGTGATCGCCCGCGCACAGGTTGGACGGCAGTTGTGCCGGACCGACGCCATCGACCTCACCCTGAAGGGCCGCGGTCTGTCCGAGGGCATGCGCTTCGAGCGCGTCGAACCACGGCCCGACGGCGAGATCGCCATTGTGCTGCACCGCAAATTCAGCTCCCGCAACCCCGACCGTGCCAACGAGCTGACCCACCGGACCCTCGCCGTGCTCGGCATTCCCGCGAGCCAGGTCCGTCAGATCGACGTGCACCGCCTCGCTCGCGGGAAATGCCCAACCCTCGTCCGCTCCTGGGTCAACCCTGCCGATCCGGGCGAGCCCGGCACCGCAGGCGATCGCGAACCCCGCAACCCGCTGCCGAATCCACCCCACCTCCGCGCCGAACTCGACGTACCCCGAGACGCCTAGGGCGCAGGGCACTGGCAGCCGCGCTGGCTGCCGGTGTTGTCGGTGGGATCAGGAAGGTTCTGGCGTGCGGCCGGCCGGGATGCCGAGTCGCTCCTGGGCGTGGTCGCGAACGGCCGGCGACAGGATGTCGGTCCAGCGCGGCACGAGGTCGGACAGGTATTCGCGTAGCTGCGGCTCAAGGTCCGGCGCGTGGTCGAGCACGTCCAGCTCGTTCACGATGCTCAGATCGGCGAAATCCCGAAGCTCGCCGGCGGTCAGCTCGTAGCTGGCGCCGGTGAACCGGTCCTGCACGGTCTGGTGCTCGGCCAGCCCGGGCCAACTGGCCTCGCGGGCACAGCAGCCGTACTGGTAGACGAGTCGCTCCGAGTCCGGGCCGATGACGGATCTGAGCACACCGCGCTCGGTCTGCCAATCGAACAGGCTCGACGGGAAACCGTCCGTGCCGTACGCCGCGTGGGCCAGCGCGGCAAGGACGAGGTCCTGCGAGGCGCCGAGGCCGGACAGTCGTCGCGCGACTCGGTGCAGGTGCACGAACAAAGTGCCGCCGGCGTGCTCGAGGTCATCGGCACCGCGCACTTGGAGTAGGCCGTCAAGGTCTTCGACAGTGGTCATGTGCTGCCTCCGCGATCCGCCCGGGAAAAACACCGTACGCCGAGCGGGAGCGGCTCGCCCGATGACTGTGAGTGTCGTCACGAGATCACCGGGCGAGAAGCCCTGCACGTCTACTCGACCCAGCTGCTGCTCGCGCTACTACTCGGCCAGATCGGCCAGGGTCCTGCGGGCGGCCTCCAGCTCGGCCTCGAGGGCGGCGACGCGGGCGGCCTGCTGCTCGCGGGCGGCGTCGATGACCTCGTCGATCGGGCCGGACAGGTCCTCGTGCAGCTCCTTGGCCGCACGCGAAACAGCCGCGGCGGCAACGGCGAGGCCGCGAGCCAGGTAGCTGCTGCCCTGCTTCAGCTCGGCCGTCCATTCGCCATCGGCGGTGCCCGTGACGGTGAGCGTGAGCTCCATCGTTTTGGTCTTCTTGCCCGCGGTCGCGCGTTTCTTCGGCTTCTCCACTGCCTCGGCAACAGGTGCTTCGGGTGCCTCGGCCACAGGCGCGCTCTCCGGGGACTCCGGAGTGACCTGCGTGTCGCTGTCGGTGATACCGGCCTCTGCGGTGAGAGTGTCTACAGTCATGGTTGCGGCGAACTCCTCATACCTGCTTCGCCGCACCGGAGCGACGAAGGCGCTGTGCTCACAGTAGAACACACGTTCGACTAAAAGCGAAATCGCCTCCGCCGCCCTGGGCAAACCTCAGTCCGTCTGGTGCTCCTTGCGATCGCCGGCCCACTCGAGGTGGAAGCTGCCGTCGCGATCGGTCCGCCGGTAGGTGTGCGCACCGAAGAGGTCGCGCAATCCCTGGATCAACGACGCCGGCAGCCGCTCGGCGCGAAGCCCGTCGTAGTACGACAGCGCGGCCGAAAAGCCCGGCGCCGGTACGCCGACCGTGGCCGCGGTCGCGACCACCCGGCGCCACGAGTCCTGCGCCTCGCCGACGGCGTTCTTGAAGTAGTCGTCGACCAGCAGCGACGGCAGATCCGCGTCCCGGTCGTACGCCTCCTTGATGCGGTCGAGGAAGCTCGCGCGAATGATGCAGCCCGCGCGCCAGAGCTTCGACACCTCGCCGAGGTCGATGTTCCAGTCGTACTCGTCACTGGCCGCGCGGATCGCGTCGAAGCCCTGGGCATACGCCACCAGCTTCGAGGCGTACAGCGCGTGCCGTACGTCGTCGATGAACTTGTCCCGGTCGACGTCGGCCGGGATGTCCTCGGGGCCGGGTAGTACGCCGCTGGCCGCCGTACGGCGCTGAACGTCGCCCGAAAGCGAGCGGGCGAACACGGCCTCGGCCATACCGCTGACGGGGATGCCGAGGTCGAGGGCGCTCTGCACCGTCCAGCGACCGGTGCCCTTCTGCTCGGCCTGGTCCAGCACGACGTCGACGAACGGGCCGCCGCTCGACTCGTCGACCTGGTCCAGCACCTCGGCGGTGATCTCGATCAGGAACGACTCCAGGTCGCCCGAGTTCCAGGTGCGGAAGACCTCGGCGAGCTCGGCCGGCTTCAGACCGAGGACGCGGCGCATCAGGTCGTACGCCTCGGCGATCAGCTGCATGTCGGCGTACTCGATGCCGTTGTGCAGCATCTTCACGAAGTGGCCGGCGCCATCCGGGCCGACGTGCGAGCAGCAGGCCTCGTCGCCGACGTGGGCGGCGATCTTGGTCAGCATCGGCTCGAGCGCGGCATACGCCTCGGGCGAACCGCCCGGCATGATGCTCGGCCCGAGCAGCGCACCCTCCTCGCCACCGGAGACCCCGGCGCCGACGAAGTGCAGGCCCTTCTCGCGCAGCGCGTTCTCCCGGCGGCGGGTGTCGGCGAAGTGCGCGTTACCGGCGTCGATGACGATGTCGCCCTGGTCCAGCAGCGGCACCAGCTCTTCGATGACGGCGTCGGTCGGCGCACCGGCCTTGACCATGATGATGACCTTGCGCGGCGTCTCCAGAGCGGCGACCAGTGCGGGCAGATCGTCGGCCGGGGTGAACTCGCCCTCGTCGGAGAACTCGGCGATCAGGGCGTCGGTCTTCGCCTTGCTGCGGTTGTGCACGGCCACGCGGAATCCGTTGCGGGCCAGGTTCCGGGCGAGGTTGCGACCCATCGTCGCCAGTCCGGTGACGGCGATCTGGGCTTGAGCTGCTGAGCTCATCAAGTCTCCTGCGGGTGAGGGCTGAACGACGAACCATGCGGACACCAGTCTGCTGTCCGGCCCAAGTGAGCCGGACAGCAGGGTGGAACCGTTTGCCGCTCATCCTGATTCCACCGCGTGGACCCTTGCTGGGCCGTCCCGCAGCGTGAGACGGCCGCAAAGTACAGTAATTTGGTTGAGATTATCTAGTGGTGAGGCCAACCTTGACCGTGATCGCCGACCCCGCCGACCGTTGGATGTCCAAGGCGGCGTGTATCGGCCAAGCCCCCGCGTACGACGAGACCGCCAGCGCCTGGCAGCAGCGCAAGGCCCGCGAGGTCTGCCTGACCGGGTGCCCGGTCCTCGACCAATGCCGCGAGTGGGCCCGCGCAACCGGCTTCACCGGCACCGCCGCCGGCGAACGCTTCCTCAACGGCCGCCGCCGCGGCCGCCCCGAACGCCCTCAACGTCCGGAGCGAACCGACCTCCCAGCTTGATCAGCGGATTGAGACAGCTACTTGGCTGTGGCGGGGAGGGGCTTGGGGGTGGCGTTGGTCCAGCCGGATTCGAGGGCGAGGTTTTCGCCGATCTTGATGTTCTGGCTGTTGTAGCGGCCGGAGAGTAGGCGGCCGGTGTTCGGGTCGATGACCAGCTGGTGGGTGTCGCCGTTGCCGGTGGCGGTGATGCCGGTGCCGGTACGGCCGAGGCCGTCGCGGATACCGGGCTCGACCTTCAGGCCGGGCGTTCCGGCGAGCATCCGGAACGCGGCCGCGCGGACGGCGGGCGGTGCCGGAGTCCAGAAGAGCAGGTTGTGCGTCTTGCCCAGCAGCCAGCGCGCCTCGGCGACGTCGGCCGCCTTGTCCTTGAGGAAGAGCGCGCGCAGAGCGGCCGGATCGGTCGGCAGCTTGGCGATCTCGGCCGCCGTCTGGCTCTTGTCACCGAGCAGGTAGTACCGGTCGGAGTCGGTCGCCTCACCGAATCGCGCTTTGCCCGGGCCCATCGTGATGATCACGTCGCGGGCTTCGGCGCTGTCGGCCGGGCCCAGGTTCCACTGCTTCGGGGCGCCGTCCGCGAGCCACTTCTCCCGATCGGAGGCCGTCGCGGGCTTGGCGCTGAGATGGCGGCTCGAATAGTACGACTTCTGCCCGGGCGCACCGGTCCAGTTCTCGATCATCGTGCGCTGTTCCAGCCGGTACGACGCGGCGCCTGTCCCGATCCGCTGGGACCTGTGGATGCTCAACTGGCGATTCCGGAAGTACTTGCCGGTGGTCGCCTGCAACTCGGCGTACGACGCGGCCGACAGCAGCAATTGATCACTGGTCACCGGTCGCTCGGCGGGCGTCGTCGCCACCGGTGCCGGTCCAGCCTGCGAGGGCGGGCCAGAATCGGCCGGGCTCGCAGCGGAGAGCAGTAGCGGCCCACCGAGACCGCCGATCGCGAGCGTGGCGACGCCCGCGGTGACCAGGTGGCGCCGGTGCATCATCAGCCAGGAACGGCGTGGGGTCTTCCGGGCCTGGCGGACCAGGTCGTGCAGATCGCCGCGGGCGTTGCGCATCACGTCCGCCGCGGCCGGGCGCGGGGTGGGGGAGGCGGCGAGCAGGTCGTCGAGTTCGGTCATCGGAGGTCCTTCGGGGAAGAGTCGAGAGAGGTTCGGATCACGCGGCGGGCGCGGGCGAGCCGGGAGCAGACGGTGCCGTACGCGATGCCGAGGGCGGCCGCGGTCTCGTCGTACGTCAGCTCGGCGAACGCGACCAGCAGCAGGACTTCGAGGTCCTTGGCGTTGACCTGGGCAAGGGCATTGGCCAACGGCTCGCTGGTCAGGCGGGCGGTGACGCCGGTGCCGACCGGATCGTCGTGGGCCCCGTCGACCGGCGGTGGGCCGGCTTTGGCGACGGCGCGGCGGCCGCGGAGCTGGTCGCGCTGGTGCCGGCGGATGAGGTTGGTGGCGATACCGAATAGCCAGCCGCGGGCGATCCCGTTACGCCGGTCGAACCGGTTCCGCCGGTTGAACGCGATCAGGAACGTCTCAGCCGCGATGTCGTCGGCCGCCTCGACCCCCAGGCGCCGTACGACGTACGCGTGAATGGCCGCGAAGTGCCGGTCGAAGATCGGCGTGAACCGGTCGGGATCGCGCACCGACGCCGCGATCGCCTCGGCATCGGCAGCGGCGTCCTCGGCACTGACCGAGTCCGTCATCCGCTGCGCCGGCGGATCATGGATCAGGGTGGTCATCGAACTCCTACGTCAGCCGTCGACGGATACCCGATGGGTCCCGCGGCAGCGTTCGCTACCGGACGGATCGATCACCACTTGCCCGCAGTCGCTCGGATCCTTCTCGCTTCGGCAGAAAAACTTCACGCCCGACGGTAGGAGCGGAACCAGTCGATCTCGAACTCTTTTGGATGAGTGGTCTGCTCGCCGGGGAATTCGTACAGGGCGAGCATGAACTGCATCGGGTAGTCCGGCGATTGGTGGCTGATCTTCACCTGTTCGCCGTCGACGAAGAACCGGACCAGGTCGGGCGTCCACTCCGCGCCGTACACGTGGAAGTCGCGGGCGTCGATGGCCAGCTCGACCTCCTCGAACTCGTCGGTCAGACCCGGATCGCCGAACGGGCGGATGCCCATGCCGACCGCGGCCCGCCCGGCGCCGACGTTCTTGCCGAAGATCTCGCAGATGAGGATCTCCCCGGATTGCTCGGGCGCCTCCTCTTCGTAACCGATCATCCAGAGCCCGACCATGGCGGCCGGATCGTCCAGCGCGCGACAGCGGATCTCGAACAGGCCGTACTGCGGGGTGTGCAGCCGGACGTTCTCCTGCTCCTCCCGAACCACCAGGCCCGGTTGGAAGCGGTACTGCCCGATCTCGCTGCCGACCGGCCCGGAGAACTGCCCGGTCTGCAACGCCGAGCACTTGATCGGCCCGTCGAACTCCGGACACCACGGCTGCTGGTCCTCGTCGATCCGCAGCCGCAATCGCCCGTCGCCCGTGGTGAACCGCGTCGCCGTGGCAGCGCGCGAACTCCAATGCGGCGCGTAGAACCGCAACCAGCGCCCATCAAGCTCGGCCTGGTCGAACTGGTCCTCGAACTCCAGCTCGTAACCATCCCGGTCAAGAGTCATGAACCGACCCTAGAACCAGCCACCGACACTTTCAGTCCGTACGCCATTGGCCGTCGCGCATGATGACCCGATCGCGCAGTTCGTTCTCCTCGCGCCAGGCCAGTACGCGCTGGGGCCGGACCCGGAAGTAGAAGTACGGCGTACTCAGCGTGCGCGGGTCGAACCCGGTCTTCACCGCGAAGGCATCACCGGTCGCGTCGTCCAACTCGGCGGCTGGGATGGACTCCGCGAGCCCTTCGACCAGGACGACGTCCCGGGTCTGCCCGATGCCGAGGCGGACCTTGCCGCCGGCGAGCAGGTTCCGCCCGGCCGGGGCCGACGCCGCCGTGGCGA
Source organism: Kribbella sp. NBC_01245 (assembly GCF_036226525.1). NCBI lineage: Bacteria > Bacillati > Actinomycetota > Actinomycetes > Propionibacteriales > Kribbellaceae > Kribbella > Kribbella sp. NBC_01245. The sequence goes on along the minus strand of NZ_CP108487.1, from coordinate 3,766,342 downwards.
GCAGGAGCGTGCCGTCGGTCCAGAGGAAGGAGAGCGGGATCAGGTACGGCACGTCGTCATCGGCGGAGGCCGTTGCCACCCAGGCGTCCACGTCCTGCTCGAAGCGCTCGAGGCTGTCCTGCACACGCTGTTTCAGGGCGCGGGGCGGTGGCACGGTCATGCTGTTCTCCTCCGGAATTCGGGTGGCATCCGTAATGATGACGGATCCCACCCCCAGGATGTGACGACAGCTCAATGGGGCGGGACGGACGCCAGCAGCGAATCGGCCTCGCCGGCGATCCAGCCGATCTCCAGCGAACCGGCCCAGCGCCGTACCTCCAAAGCCAGCCCACGAGCCGCACCTGGATCGCCTTCATCCCGCATCAGCTGGGCCAGCAACATCTGCTGAGCCAGTACGCCGAGCACGTGGCCGGCCGTCTGCCGCAACTCGGTCGACCGTTCCCACTGAGCCCGAGCGAGTTGCAGGTCCCCTGCCGTATGCGCGTGATCCCCAAGATGCCGAAGCGCCAACGCCGCCAACAGCCCGTCCCCGCATTTGTCCGCGAGCGTCAAAGCCTCGCTGAAGAAGGGAAAGGCCTTCGGTGAGTCACTCCGCAGGTTGTCCTCGATCAACCCGGAGTAGAACGCCACCGAACCGGCCCGCCGATCATCCGGCGCCGTCTCCCGCAACCCGGCCGCCCTCTCCGCCAACAGGTCGGCACCAGCCGGCACGTCGGCACCAGCCGTCGCGGCGGCCCTGGTCGTCTCGGGCTGCGCTGGGCGGAACAGCGCGCTCAAGTAGGCGTACCGGAGTCGCAGCATCTCCAAGTCCCACTGGGCCTCAGTGGTTTCTACAAGCCCTGCAAGTACGTCGAGCTTGGCCGGCGCCGTGTCGGTACCTTGAGCGAAGTCCTGGTCCACAGCAACCTCTGCCTCGGCCATCGCGAGCGCTAGCCGCTCGGAGGCGTCCGCCGGCGTACCAGCCGTAAGAAGATCGCGAGCCGCCTCCCACTGCCCGCTGCGCAACAACGCGGCTCCTGCTGACGCAATGACGTCCATCCCGATCTGTGCCATCCCGGCCCCACTTCCAGCTAGAGGTTTCATCAGGAGGTCCAACCCCGTCGTGCCCACTGGTCGAACCCGCCGACTGGTCGAACCTGCCGCCAGAGTGTTTCGATGTCGAAATTTTGGACAACAAACCTTTAGCTGGTAAAAAGTTTGGACTATGAAGGACTTCGTGGATGCCCACATCGAACTCTGGCGCGACGAGCAGGAAGGTATCGACGCGCGAGTCGAGGGCATCGCCGTCCGGATGCAGGTGCTGGTCCGGCATCTCGACCGCCAGCGTGAGGCCGCGCTCTCGGCCCACAACCTCCCGCACTGGGGCTTCAAAACCCTGCACATGCTGCGCCGCGGCGGAGCGCCGTACCGGGCCACGCCGGGCGAGCTCGCCAAACACCTCAGCCTGTCCCCGGCCACGCTGACCAGCCGCCTCGACGCGATGGAGCGAGCGGGTTACCTGCGACGCGACCACGACCGCGACGACCGCCGCCGCGTCCTCGTCACGCTCACCCGCGAAGGCCACAAGATCTGGGAACGCACGATCGAGGACCAGCAAAAGGTCGAACAAGACCTCATCCGCCACCTCCCCGCCAAGGACCAGGACCTCCTGAACAACCTCCTCCGCCGCCTAGTCCTAGCCACCGACGCCTGACCCCAAACCCCCGCCATCCGTGCCGCGACTCCGACGCGATCGGGCCCGACCCGGTCGCTCCTATTCCGCGGGTCGACCCTCGGAATGGGGAGTCGACCCCCCAAGTTTGGCGAGTCCCACCCCCTATTCCGAGGGTCGACGCTCGGAATTGGGGCTGTTGAACGGGCTAGGACGGGTCGCCTCGGAGATGGGGAGCGCGCTGAATGGGCTAGAACGAGCCGCCTCGCGGGTGGGGGGCGCTGAACGAGCTAGATCGGGCCGCCTCGCGGGTGGGGGGGCGCTGAGCGAGCTGGAGCGGGCCGTCCTCGGAAATGGGAGGGCGGGGCGAGCTAGAGCGGGCGGCTCTTGCGAATGGGGGAGGGCGGAGTGGGTTGGTGGGGCCGGCGGGTGGCGAGGGTGTCGGCGAGGAGGGTGGAGACGGTTTCGCGGGCGCAGGGGCGGTTGGTGCCGATACCGCCGGATGGGCCGCGTTTGATCCAGCCGACGACGTAGGTGAAAGGCACGCCGTCCACTCGGCCGGCCGAATGAGGCACGGTCCCAGTGGTCTCGTCGAAGGGCAGGCCCGGGATCGGCCGCCCGCGGAAGCCGATCGCCCGCACTACCAATCCCGCCGGAATCTCGGTGCCATCAGCCAACGCCAACCCCCGAACGGCGGCGGAACCCAACACCCGCGACGGCACCGAACCGAACCGCAGTACCAACCGACGCCCAACCCCAGGCGGCCGAGCCCAGTCGACCTTCTCGACCTTCACCCCAGCCAACAGCCCGGCCTTCCCGCCCCCAGAATCGTTGGCGCGCACCCCAGCCAGCAGTCCGGTCTGCCCGACATCAGGATCGTTGGCGCGCATCCCAGCCAGTAGTCCGGTCTGCCCGACACCAGGATCGGGGGCGCAGCCCGCGGAGTCCACGACGACCTCAACGCCAGGTAGCGACCGCATCGCTAGGAACTCAGAGCCGGTGTACGCCGCTTCGGCGGGCCCGCGTCGCCCAAGCAAGACCACCTCGCGCACCTTCCCAAGGGACGCTAAGACGTCGGACGGCATCCCGGTCGCGGCAAGTGCTGCCGGATCGCTGAGCAGGATCCGCGCGATGTCCAACGCGACATTGCCCGTCCCCACCACCACTACCCGCTCGCTGTCACACGCGATCCGCACCGCCTCGGGATGATCGTTGTACCAGGCAACGACCGCACCAGCCCCGACGCTGCCCGGCAGATCCTCACCCGGAATCCCCAACCGCCGATCGTCCGTAGCCCCAACGGCATAGATCACCGCATCATACGAGGCCGCCAACTCCCCATGACCAACCTCAGCGCCAAGCCTCAACCGAGCCCGCGGATGCCGGTACAACCTCTCAAACGTCTCACCGATCTTCTTAGTAGACAGGTGATCCGGCGCCACGCCATACCGGATCAACCCGCCAGCAAGCGGCAAACGGTCCACAAACGTCACCTGCGCGTTCGTATTCAGCAGTAGATCCTCAGCCGCGTACATCCCCGCAGGCCCAGTACCAACAACCGCAACCCGCAGAGGCGCGAAGTCGGCCGGCAAGCTCCGGTGGAACGACGGCGGCCCCCAAGCGTGAAACGTAGGCCCAGCGACCACAGGCGCCAACGGCTTGTCCGCGTAGTACGACGCGTTAAGACCGGCATACGACGCCTGAGCCGCAGGAAGCTCGTCAACCGGGAAGATCGCGTCTACCGGACAAGCGTCGGCGCAAGCTCCACAGTCGATACACGTCTGCGGATCGACGTACAGCATCTCTGTCTTGCCGAAGTCCGGGTCGTCGGGCGTCGGGTGGATGCAGTTGACCGGGCAGACCGAAACGCAGGTGGCGTCGCTGCAGCAGGTCTGGGTGATCGCGAACGCCATCTCAAATCAGGTTGGCGCGCTGGTAGATCCGGATCGCCGGCCGCGTGAGCAGCCCGACCGAGCCGAGGAAGTCCATCAGGCCGGCACAACTCGATCGCATCAGCGACTTGTGATGCTCGTTCGCCCGTGCCTCGCGAAGAGCGCGCCGCGGGTCCAGTCCGACGTTAGCGTAGACGTCGTCGCTGACCATGCTCGTCACGATGAAGTACGCCGCCGCGGCCACCACGAACGCGCTCGTACGACGCCTCGCCGGGCTGGCGCCTCGCAACCGCTCGCGCGCCTCGTCCCGGGCGAACTTCATGTGCCGGGATTCCTCCACCACGTGGATGTTGTTGACCGTACGGATGAACGGCGCCACCCGGTCGTCGCGCATCCAGTCGCGCTGCATCACGTCGAGCACTTCCTCGGCGACGAGAATCGCCGCGTACGCCGATTCGCCGTACGCCAAGGTCTTGAAGGCGCGACCGAGTTCGAGCACGGTGCGCGTCGGCCGGTACGGCGGGGTGCCGAGTTTCGCGCAGGTCCGGGCGAACATGATCGAGTGGCGGCACTCGTCCGCGATCTCGGTCAGCGTCCACTGGAATTCGGCATCGGCCGGCGGAGTGCGATAGATGTCGCGCAACATCATCTGCTGCAGGATCATCTCGAACCAGATCCCCGTGCTGGCGACGGATGCCGACTCGTGCCGGGTCAACTCGCGCTGCAGAGCAGGCGTCAGCTCAGCCCAAAGCGCCGTGCCGTAGAGCGTGCTCCACTCCGGGCTCATGCCGTAGTGGTCCGGATCGACGGGAGTGTCCCAATCGACCTCGACGGCCGGGTCGTACGACAACTGCGCGGCCGAGTCGAGCAACCGCCGGGCCACCGCGTGATCAGTGCTGGACATACCTGCCTCCTTTGACCGGATATCCGCCACTCCTCATGTGACATCGAAAATGTAACATACGGTGCTGAAGCAGGAACCGGCGAAAGAAGGCAGAATCAAGGCAGCGGTTTCGTTTCGACTCGCGGGGAAGGGTCTTTTGCTCAGCAATATCGTTCGGGCGCTCGGGAATCTCGGTGCGGATGCCCTGAGTCTGATCCGGGCGTTCCACCCGATGGTGGTTTGTTTCGCCGGGGCGCTGGCCGGTACGGCGCTCGTGTTCGACGCGCTCTACGTGCTGGGCGGGACCGGTCTCGGCCTGGCGGCGCTTTACACGGTGCCGCTGCTGGCCGGGTTGATCGGCTGCCTGATCGCGGCGGCCGACGATCTCGAGCTGAGCGGCCCGGTGTTGCGCTGGACGGTCGCCACCACGCTCGCGGGCGGTCTGACCAATATCTGCCTGGTGGTGATGTTCGGGGCAATGTGGCGAACCGGTCCGGAGGACTGGGCCGTCGGCGGTCAGGCGGTGCTGATGAGTGCCGTCAGCCTGCCGGTGATCGCCCTCAACCTCGCGGTCGTCCGCGAACTCGCCCACAGCCTCGGCCTCGTCCTCCGCACCAAACTCCCCGCACCCAAGACCCATCGCGCGCCGAAGAGTCCGGCGAAACCCTCGCGCGAGATGACCGCGCGCGAAAAGGAAGCGCTGGCGCCGACGCCTGCGAAGAAGGCGACGCCCGGGAAGAAGGCCTCGCGCCGACCGCAATCGGTGGCCGTTGTCGAGGAAGAGGCGACAGTCGCCGTCCTCGGTGCCACTCGCTGGCGGGCGATCTCATCTCGTGAGGCAAGCGATCCGGCCACCGAGCCACCCAAGCGGTCGGCGATCGCGCGCGACATCTACCCGGTCGAGCCGCGACCCGTGAGCACCGGTTCCGAGACCGGCCACGGCGGCCGCCGACTAGCCGCGAGTCGTCGTACCCAGAACCTCGCCCCACCCGCACGCAACTCCCCGCGACCAGGCCGCCGTCCGGGCCGATCCCGTCCCGACACCGACGAAACCTGATCACCAAAGCAGACCTCTACCGTCGTCGAACCGGGCGTTTGCCGACGATTGGTCAGCGAGGTGGAAGGTTGAAGTCGAGGTCGTTGAGGGACTGGATGCGGGGTACGGCGGCCTGGGGGTGGGCGTTGTGGCGGTCTAGCAGGACGGCGGGTAGGCCGGCGGATTGGGCGCCGAGGACGTCGTTCTCGAGGGAGTTTCCGACCATTAGCGTTTCGGGCGCGGGCGTCTGGATGCGGTTGATGGCGTGGTGGAAGGCGGCGGGGGCGGGCTTGCCGGCCGGCAGGGTGGAGGACGCGATCAGGAGGTCGACCTCGTCGGCGAGGCCGAGCAGGTTGAGCTTGAACCGTTGGTGGGTCTCGTCGCCGTTGGTGAGCACGCCGACCGTCAGGCCGGCCGCACGTGCTCGGCGAAGGGCAGGGATCGCGTCGTCGAACAGTCGCCAGGCCGCCTCATAGCGGGTCAGGTAGCCGGAATAGATCGCGTCCGCCTCGTCGTCGCTGACGCTGAGGTCCAGGAACTCGCGAACCCGCTCGCGTCGTTGCTCCTCGAACGTCAACTCGCGCAGTTGGTATCGGGTGTAGTGGGTTTCGGATACGCGTGCCCATCTCTCGCTGACGTCCGGCTCCGTGATGCCGCGCTCGGCGGCCCAAGCCAGAACGGCTTCAACGGCAGCGGAGTGCTGGTCGACAAGGGTGTCGTCGAGGTCGAAGAGCACGGCACGCAGCATGCCCGGATTCTGTCAGGTGGTGTGGGCTATTTGGGCTTGGATTTGGAAGTCGAGGCCGTGCGCGGCGGCTAGGTAGACGTCTTGGTCGACGAGGTTGCCGGCTAGGCGGAGAAGGCCGCGCGGGCTGTCGTAGAAGTGGCCTGAGGTCATTGCGGCGGCGGCGCTTACGTCGATGGAGCCGGTGACGCGGCCGACGCGGGCGAGGAAGTGGATCGCCTCGTAACAGGATTCGCCGACGGCGTTCAGGGCTGGTGCCCAGGGGCCGAAGCGGGCGTTGTACTCGCGGGCGAACTCGCCGCTCTCGACCGTGCCGAGGGCGTCGAAGTACGCGGCCGCGGCGTACAGGCCGTTGTTGGCATCGGCGCCCGCACCGAGCAGCGTGTTCTCCTCGATGGCAGGGCTCAACCGCAATAGCCGATCGCTGAGACCGGCGCGGGCGAACTGGCGGTTGAAGTGGACCGCGTCCTGCCCCATCAGCAGCATGATCACGCCGTCGATCGCGGACCGGTCGAGATCCGCGAGTACGCCGCGGAAGTCCGACGTACCCAGCGGCACATAGGCCTCGTCCACGATGCTGGAGCCCGTCCCGGTCAGCGCGCGCCGGGCGGTGCCGCCGGTGACGCGGGGATAGACGTAATCGTTGCCCACCACCACCCATCGATCCGCGCCGAGCTCCGAACGCATCCACCGGGTCGCGGGCAGCAGTTGATTGACCGGGCGTTCGCCGAGCATGAACACGCCAGGGGTGTCGTCGCTGCCCTCGTGCATCGCGGCGAACGCGTAGATCACCCGGCCGCCGATCCGCTGGGTCAGCGCGACCCGTACCGCGGAGATGTGCCAGCCGGCAACGGCATCCACCCGGCCGCTATCGACCAGGCGGCCGACTTCAGCCGCGACCACGGAGGGCGCGCGGCCCGCGTCGACGTGAACGAGTTCGACCTGGCGGCCGGCGATCCCGTCGCGCGCGTTCAGCTGCTCGACCGCGAGTTGACCGCAGGCCAGGCAGGACGGACCGTAGATCCCGGTCGGCCCGCCCATCGGCACCACGAAGGCGATCGACAACACGTCACGCATCGGCGTCACGCAATGTTGACCTCCCGGGGCAGTCGACCACTTAGGCTATGGTCGCTGACCGATGTGGAGGAGGTCCACTGATGACTTCCAGCCTGTTGCTGGTGCTGCGGCAGTTCGAGCGCCGGATCGAGCAGGGCCTGCTGCCCACGCTTGCCGAGCTCGAGCTCACCATCGAGCACTGGCGCGTCCTGTCGGTGCTGCTCGCCGACCCCGGTCAGCCGATGTCGACCCTCGCCGAGGCGGCCGCCTTGCCCGCGGCGAGTCTGACCAGGCACGTCGACAAACTGGTCGAGCGCGGTCTGGTCGTACGGCGGATCCACCCCGACGACCGCCGCCGCATCGTCACCGCGCTCTCGCCGGTCGGTATAGCCGTCGCCGAGCGGGTCCGCACCGAGGAGCGGCAGATCGAGGCTGTGCTGCTCGGCGACTTACTTCCAGATGGAAATACACGAACGTAGTCGTTGCGAAATCTCGCGGAAACAGGCCGCTCCTAGGTTCCTTCCATCCGGATGCATCCAGCTCCGGAGCAGTGGGAGTGACTGGGGAGTGACGTGACCGTAGAACCCACGCTCGATCGGCAAGACCGCCACGGTGTGCTGGACGTCGATCCGGCGACCCGCGAGACGCTCGAGGATTACACCCTGCGGTTCGCGCCGCGCAGTTACCGGAAATGGTCCACCGGGGTCGTCGCCACCTCGGCGCTGGGTGGTATCGCGTATCTGGCCGACTTCGCGATCGGCGCGAATATCGGCATCTCCTACGGTACGACGAACGCGCTCTGGGGGATCGGCATCTTCGCGGTCGTCATCTTTCTGACCGGTCTGCCGCTGGCCTACTACGCCGCGCGGTACAACATCGACCTCGACCTGATCACCCGCGGCAGCGGCTTCGGGTACTACGGCTCGGTGGTCACGAACGTCATCTTCGCGACGTTCACCTTCATCTTCTTCGCGCTCGAGGGTTCGATCATGGCCCAAGGACTCGAGCTGGGCCTGAATATCCCACTCTGGTTGGGTTATGCCGTCTCCACCTTGGTCATCTTCCCGCTGGTCATCTACGGCATGAAGGTGCTCTCGACGTTGCAGGTCTGGACGACGCCGCTATGGCTTGTGCTGATGGTGCTGCCGTTCGTCTACCTGGTCGTCTCGCATCCGGATTCGGTGTCGACGTTCTTCGCCTATCGCGGTGAGGACAACACCGGCACGGACTTCGGGTCGATGTTGCTCGCGGCGGGCGTTTGCCTTTCGCTGATCGCGCAGATCGCGGAGCAGATCGACTACCTGCGGTTCATGCCGCCGAAGACCCCGGAGAACTCGCGCCGCTGGTGGTCCGCCGTGCTGCTGGCCGGTCCGGGCTGGGTCGTGTTCGGCGCGATCAAGCAGGTGGTCGGTCTGTTCCTCGCCGTCTACCTGATCGCGAACGTTGCCGATGGCGCGGGTGTCGCGAATGAGCCGGTGCACCAATTCCTCGAGATCTACCAGGGCTTCCTGCCGGGTTGGTTCGCGATGGCCCTGGCGGTGGTGCTGGTGGTGATCAGCCAGATCAAGATCAACGTCACCAACGCGTATTCGGGCTCGCTGGCGTGGACGAATTCCTATACCAGGTTGACGAAACACTACCCGGGACGACTGGTCTTCCTCGGGCTCAACCTGGTGATCGCGCTGGTCCTGATGGAGGCGAACATGTTCGACTTCCTCAACACCATTCTCGGGTTCTACGCGAACTGCGGTATCGCCTGGATCGTGGTGGTGGCGTCGGATATCTCCATCAACAAATACCTGCTCGGCCTGTCCCCGAAGGCGCCGGAATTCCGTCGCGGCATGTTGTACGACATCAACCCGGTCGGGTTCGTCTCGATGCTCGTCGCCGCGGGCGTCTCGATCCTCGTCTTCTTCGGCGGACTCGGTGACGCCATCAAGCCGTACTCCCCGCTCGTCGCGATCGTGCTCGCGGCCGTCCTGCCGCCGGTGATCGCCATTGCCACCAAGGGCCGGTACTACCTGCGCCGGACCGACGACGGCATCGACCTGCCGATGTACGACGAGCACGGGAACCCCTCGGGCGACGTACTGACTTGTCACGTCTGTCGTCAGGACTACGAGCGGCCCGACATGGCCGCGTGTGCGACTCACGAGGCCTACGTGTGCTCGTTGTGCCTCAGCACGGACAAGGTTGCCGACCACGTATTGCCGGCGTCATGAACCTCACGCCTGCCGAAACCGAGAAGCTCCTGCTCTCCGTGGCCGGCATGGTCGCGCGGGATCGGTTGGCCAGGGGTGTGCGGCTCAACCATCCCGAGGCGGTCGCGTTGCTGAGCACCTGGGTGATCGAACGAGCCCGCGAAGGTGCGCTGGTGGCCGACTTGATGGAACGCGGCCGGACGGTGCTGAGCCGGGATGAGGTGATGGACGGCGTGGCCGAGTTGTTGCGCGATGTCCAGGTCGAGGCGACGTTCCCGGATGGCCGCAAGCTGGTCACGATCCACGAGCCGATCCTCTGATGGCCGGCCTCAGGACGAGCGGCCCGGGCGCCGTACGGGTCCAGCCGGGGACGATCGAGTTGAACGCCGGCGCTGAGCGAATCACCTTGGTGGTGGTCAATACCGGCGATCGGCCGATCCAGATCGGGTCGCACTTGCACTTGCCGGACGCGAACTCCGCGCTGGAGTTCGACCGGGTCGCCGCGTTCGGCTTCCGCCTGGACGTACCGGCGGGAACGTCGCAGCGCTTCGAGCCCGGCGCATCCCGCGAGGTCGCGGCCGTCGCGCTGCGGGGAAATCGACGTGTGCCCGGCATCCAACTGAAGGACCACGATGGTTGAGATCTCGCGTACGGCGTACGCCGCGTTGTACGGGCCTACCGTTGGCGACCAGGTCAGGCTTGCCGACACAGACCTCTGGATCGAGGTCGAACAAGACCTCACGGTCGGGGGTGAAGAGGCCGTCTTCGGCGGTGGCAAGTCGATCCGGGAATCGATGGCACAAGGTACGACGACCAGGGCGGAGGGGGCGCCGGACACGGTCATCACCAACGTGCTGGTGCTCGACTGGTGGGGCATCGTGCGGGCCGACGTCGGCATTCGCGACGGCCTGATCGTTGCCCTGGGCAAGGCGGGTAATCCCGATGTTGCCGACGGCATCCATCCGCGGTTGCGGATCGGGCCTTCCACCGACGTGATCGCGGGGGAGGGTCGGATCCTGACCGCGGGCGCAATCGACTCGCACGTGCATCTGCTGTCGCCGTCGCAATTGCACGAGGCGCTCGCGACCGGCATCACCACGGTCGTCGGTGGTGGCACTGGGCCGAGTGAGGGGTCAAAGGCAACTACCGTCACGCCAGGTGCCTGGCATTTGGCGCGCATGCATCGCGCGCTGGACGCCGTGCCGATGAACTTTCTCCTTCTAGGCAAGGGAAATACGGTCAGCGCTCCGGCATTGGCCGAGCAGGCGCTTGCGGGCGCCGCTGGGTATAAGGTCCACGAGGATTGGGGGTCGACGCCCGCCGCGATCGATGCGGCCCTGCGCGCGGCCGACGACTGGGGTCTGCAAGTCGCGTTGCACGCGGACAGCCTGAACGAGGCGGGGTACGTCGAGTCGACCCTCGCGGCGATCGGCGGGCGGTCGATCCACGCCTTCCACGTGGAGGGCGCGGGCGGTGGGCATGCGCCGGACATCCTGTCGATCGCGGCCGAGCCGTACGTCATTCCCGGTTCGACGAATCCGACCTTGCCGCACACCGTGAACACCGTCGCCGAACACCTCGACATGCTGATGGTCTGCCACCACCTGAGCCCCGACGTACCCGAGGACCTGGCCTTCGCAGAGTCCCGGATCCGGGCCACCACGATCGCGGCCGAGGACATTCTGCACGACCTCGGCGCGTTGTCGGTCACCTCGTCCGATGCCCAGGCGATGGGCCGGATCGGTGAGGTCATCACGCGGACCTGGCAGGTCGCGCACGTGATGAAGGCTCGTCGCGGTTCACTCGGTTCCAGCCTGCCGGCCGACAACGAGCGCGCCCGGCGGTACGTCGCGAAGTACACGATCAACCCGGCCGTTGCCCACGGCATCGATCACGTCGTCGGTTCGGTCGAGGAGGGCCGGATGGCGGATCTGGTGCTCTGGGATCCGGCGTTCTTCGGAGTCCGGCCGTTACTGGTGATCAAGGGCGGGTCGATCGCGTGGGCCGGGTTAGGGGACCCGAACGCGTCCATCCCGACGCCGCAACCCGTGCTGATGCGACCGGCTTTCGGCGACAACCTCGCGGTTTCGTTCGTATCGCCCGCGGCTTTGGACGACGGCCTCGCGGATCGACTCGAGCTGCGGCGGCAACTGCTCGGCGTACGCCCGACGCGCGAGGTCGGCAAGGCGCAGATGAAGAACAACGACGCCCTGCCGAGTATCGATATCGACCCGGAGACGTTCGCCATCAGCGTTGATGGTGAGCAGGTGGAGCCCGCTCCGGCTTCGGTCCTGCCGATGGCGCAGCTGTATTCGATGTTCTGATGACCGCTGAACTCGTTGCGATGATGCTGGCCGATGGGCGTTTGCCTACTGGCGGGCATACGCAGTCGGGTGGGCTGGAGCCGGCCGTTCGCGCGGGTGTGACGGACGTGGCCGGCTATGCCCGGGATCGCCTGCGTACGGTCGCTCTGGTCGAGGCTGGTACGGCAGTAGTCGCTAGAGCGTTCGCCTTGGCCGGGAAGTCGCTAGAGCCGGTAGAGACCGCTTGGAACGCCCGTACGCCGAGTCAGGCGCTTCGGGCCGCGTCACGTCGTCAGGGCCGGGCGTACCTGCGTCTGGCCACGAGGCTTTGGCCTGAGGTTCTGCAGCACCTACGGCCGGACAGTGAGGTACCGAGGCCTGTGGTGGTTGGAGCCGTCGCAGCTTGTGCTGGTCTGTCTGCCGACCAGACGGCGAGGCTTGTCGGGTACGAAGACGCGCAGACGGTTGTGGCCGCGTCCCTCAAGCTGTTGCCGGTAGACCCGGCTGAGGCCGCTGGTTGGCTCGTCTCCCTGTACGGCGACATCGAGCGGCTTGTCGCGGTTGCGGCGTCACTAGCCGTCCCTGAAGACATACCCGCCTGTGGCGCTCCACTGATCGACACGTTCGCCCAGGCCCACGTCACCGAGAGAATGAGGTTGTTCCATGCCTGAGAATCGTTCCTTTCGCCTAGGGGTCGCTGGACCGGTAGGTACCGGCAAGAGCTCGTTGATCGCGTTGATCTGCAGGGAACTCTCCAGCGAACTACGCCTCGGTGTGATCACCAACGACATCTACACCGACGAAGACGCGCGCCTGTTGCGTTCCGCGGGCGTGCTCGAGCCGGAGCGGATCCGGGCGGTCGAGACTGGTGCTTGCCCGCATACGGCGATCCGCGACGACGTCACGCCGAACCTGATCGCGGTAGAGGACCTCGAACGGGACTTCGCGCCGCTGGACGTCGTACTCGTCGAGTCCGGCGGGGACAACCTCACGGCCACGTTTTCCCCTGCGCTGGTTGACGCTCAGGTGTTCGTACTGGACGTCGCGGGCGGTGGTGACGTGGCCCGCAAGGGTGGACCCGGGATCGCCCGAGCGGATCTGCTGGTGGTGAACAAGACGGACCTCGCGCCGTACGTCGGGGTGGACGTGGCGCAGATGGTCCGCGACGCGGAGGCCGCTCGCGACGGCAAGCCGGTGCTCGCGCTGTCCCGGACGGACCCGGAGTCGGTGGCACGGTTGAAGGCGTGGGTGTTGGCCATGGCGTCAGCAGTGAGCAGCGGCACGCATACGCCGGTGGATCCGGGGCCGATGGCGCCGCATTCGCATCTGGGGGAGGACGGCGTACTTGTCACACACACGCATTGAGGTGGCGGCAGACCCGGTCAGACCTCGCTGTGTGCTGACCACTGGTCTGTTATCGCCGCGACGACTACCCGCTGGAGAGGGCGTCGTACGGGTCGCGTTGGTTGCCGCGTCGGCGTTGTTGCTGGCGGGGGACCACGTGCGGATCGAGGTGGTCGTGCGCGGCGCCGTACGGCTGGAGATCGTCGAGACCGCTGGAACCGTCGCGTACGCGATGCGTGGCGCGTCCAGCCGATGGGACGTCGACATCACCCTGACCGAAGGCGCGAGCCTAACCTGGCACGGCGAGCCCTTCGTCGTCTCCGAAGGCGCCGACGTCACCCGCTCGATGCACGCGCGCCTCGAGCCGGGCTGCACGGCAATGTTGCGGGAGTCGCTTGTCCTCGGCCGCCACGGGGAGTCGGGCGGCAGCCTGCGAACGACTACGCGCGTCTGGCTCGGCGCCGAGATTCTCCTGGCCGAGGACTTGTGTCCCGACGATGGCTGGGCCGTGCTCGGGAACGCCCGCTGCCTCGACACCATCACCACCTTGGGCACCCGCCTCCCCGACCAGCCGGACACCCTCCAACTGGAGGGCCCGGCTTCGATCGCCCGTAGTTTGACCGCGGCCCAGCACCTCAGCGGCCTCGCCGAGGTCTGGGGAACAGCGCTCGCAGGTCAGGAGCGCCAGGTGGGGGCGACGGTGCGGCGGTAGGAGGCGCCGAAGATGCCGTTGATGATCAGCAGGACCGGGCCCGGGATGGTGCCGGTGACGGCGGCCGTCTCGGCCGGCGTGGCGCCGTCCAGGACCCAGGCGAAGAAGCGGCCGCCGCGGGCCGGGCTGACCTTGCTGAACTTGCGGCCCATCGCTTTCATCTCGTCCGTGCCCTCATTCGCCAGGTACACCGACTCGATCTCGTCTTCCTCGTGGTCGAGATGCACGACGGTGACTCGCCGCAGTTCGAGCATGGCGGAATGCGCCGCCACGGCGTCCTCGGCACTCGCGCTCGCCCGCAGCGCGCTCATCGCCGAACGCGTGGTGCCCAGGGCAGTCGCCATGGTGTCGTGTTCGGCGTCCATCTCGGTGATCAGGCCACGGCTCACGCCCATCGCCTCCAGCGCCGGCCACGCGATCGCGTGCTCACTGGTGTGATGGTGCATCAACTGATCGTCGAAGTTGTCCCAAGCCAACCCCAACTGCTCAGCCCGCTTCTTGTCCCCGGCGGGAAACGCCGCGAGCGCTGCCACAAACCGATCCAAATCCCGCCGAAACGCCCCGTGAATAGCCTTGTTCATACTCATCTCAGCCATAGACCTGACTGTAACCACCACAACCGCGATCAGGCACCCGACAGCGCCGATCACGGCACCGCCTAGGCACCAAAGGGCGGATCATGATGAAGGTGGCACCACTGCACGGCGGCGATTGGACGCGTCTTGCGCCCCTAGTGCCACGTGGTTGGGCTCGTCATCTCTGGAGACGGCGGAACGCAGCAGCCCGCACGCCCCAAGGACCACCGGATCGGCACAATCCAGCGAAACGAACCCCTCCGCGCGACAGCCATGCGCACGAGGTGACCAGCGTGTCTGTCGTTCCGTGGGTATTGGCGGACCGCCAGGTTCACACGATGGCGCGAAACACGCCCAATCGGGACGAAATCGGCCACCGTGTGGACCTGCGCGTCCGCAACACCGACCCTGGCCACGGTCGGAAGCGAACTGCGCGAGGTACGGCTCGAACGACGGCCGTCCATGTCCCGTCCTGCCGTGAGTGGTCAGGTCATGACGCGTCCACTCGCGGGAGGATCAGAGGTGACCATTCGCGGCAGAGAGAGGGTAGGAAGGGCGAAGTACCGCCCTGGCTGACGCCGAGAACGGCAGCCTGTGGTCAGTCTTCGTGGGCCAGGTTGGAGAGCATGCGGAACAGGGCTCGCTGGTCGGCGGGGCTGAAGTTGCTGAGGAAGTCGTTCTCCATGGCGCGGATGTCTGCCTGCGCAGCGGCCTGTAGCGCCTGGCCGGCCTCGGTGAGGCGAACGGTGTGGGCGCGGCGATCCGCGGGATCCGGCTCGCGAACGATCAGCCCGTCGCGCTCCAACTGGTCGAGCAAGGGGATCAGGCGCGATTTGTCGTACCCGATGGCCTTGGCGAGCGCTAGTTGCGTACCCGCCGGCCGATGCGCGAGGTCCGACAGCACGGTGTAGCCCCACATCGAAAGGCCGTGTTCGTCCAGCACTGGTCCCTCGGCGGCGATCAGCCTGCGCACGATGCGCCCGAACAGCGCGCCGAGTTCTTCGCGTTCCATGTCTGCATCGTAGGAGTTGTCCGATCGTAAGCAGATGCATATGATCTACACATGCCTACTATTTCGTTTCTCCACTCCGAGACCCGATCAACCTCGATCCAGGCCGATCCGCAGACCGTCTTCGACTTCGTGGCGGATCCGCGCTCGCTTCCCCGCTGGGCTCCTGGTGTGGCGCGCGCGGTCCGTCCCGATGGCGATCACTGGATCCTCGACAACGGCGAGGCGGAGACGCGGATCGCCGTACGGGTGTCTCGTGAGCACGGCACGGTCGACCTCTTGTCCGCCGATGACCCGCGCCTCGGCGCGTTCACTCGTGTGCTGCCCAACGGGGACGGCAGCGAATACCAGTTCACGCTGTTCTTCCCGCCCGGCACGCCTGACGACGCGATCGCGGCGCAGATGGCCGTGGTCGAGGGCGAGTTGGCGGCAGTGCGCGAACACTGCGACCAACCCGCCCCGGAATGACCCGCGTCAGCTCAAGGTCATGCTGGCCCAGAGTTTGTGGTGGTCGGAGACGGTGGTCGGTGCGACGTCCGACCAGTTCGCGGTGAACGAGGCGGCGCGCATGAAGGTGAAGTCGATCGTGCGGCCACCATCGGCGGTCGCGGGGCCTGAGCGTTGGCAGCAGCCGTTGCCCTCGGTGTGAATGCCGGTCGCGCCGCCACCGTAGGCCGGGCGGTACATGTCGTCCATCGCGTCGTCGGTCGGCTCGGCGTTGAAATCACCGGCCACGAACGCCGGATGGCCCGCGGTGGCGTAGTCGCCCATGATCGCCGCGACTCGCCTCACCTGCGCGCCGCGAGTGCCATCGCCGTGGAAGTCGATGTGGGTCGAGCAAGCGATGAACCGCTGGTTCGACAGCATCGCGCAGACCATCTTCCGGGGTTCGTGGTTACCCGGGTTCGGCAGGTCGTGCACCTTGTACCAGTCGCGATCGCCGCGATGGACCAGTGCGATGCCGTACGCCGAGCCGTCGTCGCAGTGGTGCGCGGTCGGCACGTGGATCACCCGGTAGTCGGCAGCGGCCAGCCGGTTGCGGATCCGGTCGGCCTGGCCGGCGCAGATCTCTTGCAGGGTTGCCGTCCTGGGTCTGGTCGGGCGGTCCAGGATCGAGTTCGCGACGTGGTCCGCCACCCCGAGCGTGCCGTTGTTGCACTTGTTGCCACAGACGTTGAAGCTCAGATTCAAAAACGTGTACGGCTCCGCAACCACCGCGGTCGCCGGTGCGGTCAGCAACGTGCTCAACGCTGCGCCCACAGCTAACACGATCGCCACAACCCGGCCCGGTCGAACTCTCATCAGCGCACTCCCTAACAATGGCGGCCCCCTCGGAGCCACCACGCTAGGGAGCTGACCGCTGCTGCGGACCTATCCCGATCAAACCCGGTCAGCCGAGGCCGAGGCGGACGTCGACCACCCGGATCGCCGACGGTGTCGTGCCGGTGGAGCGTTGCTGGTACTGGAACGACAGGACGCCGTCCACCGCCACTCTGGACGTGTCGACGTTGACCTCGCCGAACGCGTTCATCGACGGCCGATCGAAGACCAGGGCCCAGTCGGTCCAGCCACTAGCCCTGCTCGCCGAGACGATCCGGCCACGCGGCATCACCAGGTAGGCGTTGTCGTTGCGATCGAAGACCAGCTTCGTGCGTTGCGTGCTCCCCGGCGCGACCGGGACCTCGCGTTTGGTCCACGTGCCATTCGAGTTGCGCACCACGTGGAAGGTGCGGCCGTACTGCGTGCGTTGCTGCGCATAGTTCGAGACGCACTGCGTGAACCGCCCCGGTACGTAGCTGATCACGACATGCGGTGTGCCGGCGGAGTCCGCGCCCTGCCCCTCCTGGTTCATCAGACCGTGGTTCGGGTCCAGGCGGTCCGCGATCAGGCCCGGCGAGCTGATCGAGACGCGCGTGCCGCCAGTGGTCCCGACGACCGAGCCCGCGCCGTTGCGCCAGGTCCGGCCCCGATCGTCGCTATAGACATAACCGGTGTCGTGGTTGGTGATGCCGCCCGAGTTGCACAGCACCCGGGCATTGCCCTCACGCCAGGTGAATGCCGCGTGCAGCCGCCCTCGCCGGTCGTAGGTGAGGCCGTGCAGGTACATGTTCCGCGTCGTGGACACCACACCGTTCGGCCCGGTGTAGTTCCCACTCGCGGACGACCACCCGCCAAGCTTTCGCCACGTGCCGCCGGTGTACTCGGACAACTCGTTCACGCCGTTGCCCGACCCACCAGTCCGGTAGCTGAACTGCAACGCACCCCCGGGCGCCACGACGAACTGCGGGTACGTCATGTTCCCCAGCTCGGCGCCACCCAAAGTCCGTTGCACCGCACCGAAAACCGACGACGACCACTGGTGCGAACCGGGCTGCGTGGCGAGCCCCGCCACCGACTTCGAGTAGTACAGCCGGGTGTTGTGCGTGTCCATCGCGACGTGCAGCGTCCCGTCCTGCGGCGAGATCCCGAGCGAGATCACGTTGTGCGAGTCGTTGACGCTCAGCCGGTGCGGCAGCACGACCTTCTCCCAACTGCCGCCCAGCGCACGCCGCGCGACCACGGCGTTGCGGCTGGACGTGTACCACGCCGCGTACTGGTGCCCGTTGTACGTGATCAGCGCATCCTGGAACGCGTTGTTGTTGACCAACCCGTCGTACGACACGAAGTACAGCGCGGACTGGTCCAGCACGGAGTCCGACAACAGGGTGACGCCCGGTGCGGCGTGCGCGACACCGGGCTGGACCAGGGAAGCGGCGAGTACGGCGGCCGCCACGAACGTCCTCATCGGACCACGCCGTCCACCTGGATCGTCTGCACGGCGCCCGCCGCGAACGGCACGCGCACGACCTTCCCGCTCACCGTGAGGTCCTGCCGCCGCGTGTACCGGTCGCCGGATCCCGACGTCAGCGTCGACCAGCGGGTGGCCGTGCCGTTCGGGACCGTGCCGAACCGCGACAGGTCGAACGTCAACGTCTGCGCCGCACCGTTGTTCGCGGCAACGATCACCAGTCGGCTCGCGGCCGAGTCGTGCGCCGCCACCGCGTAATCCACCCCTGCGTTGATGATCCGCATCCCTGGCCGGATGTGCCGGGTGAACTGGGCGAGCACGTACAACTTCGTCTCTATGGCGCCGGCCGTCCCCGAGTTGCCGTCGTACCGGATCGCGCCCCAGCCGGCCGTCGGGTCCATCACCTGCCAGTAGCACCACGCCGTCGGCTTGAGCCAGCGGAAGTCCATCAGCAGGCAGCGGGCCGTCATCATGCCGCTGCCGTCGGAGTCGCCGTGCTCGGAGTTCCACAGGATCTTGCCCGACGCGCGTACGTCGTTGCTCAGTAGATCGCGACGACCGCTCAGGCCCTGGTAGCCGTGCACGTTGACCTGCTTCACTCGGCCCTTGGTGGTCGAGTCGAAGCTGTTCCACGTCGTGCGGGCGAGGTCGTAGTTCGTCTCGTCGGACGCCGAGATCGCCACGCCGCTCAAGCCCAACCGGTCCAGCTCGGTGCGCATATTGGCGATAACGCTGCGCTGGGTCGTGGCGTCGATGTGGCAGCCCTCCTGCCCGCCATCGGCCTTCCACCAGTTCGACGACGGCTCGTTGAACGGGTCCACCGTCCGGAAGTTCACGCCCCACTGGTCACGGGCGCGGCGCGCGGTGACGGCCAGGTGCAGCGCGTGCTGGCGGTGGTTCCACGACTGGAGGTTGTTGCCGCCGCTTGCCGAGCCCGACGGGTTGTGGTTCGAGCACATCCACCACATCGGCGAGTTGGCGAACAGCTCGCTGATCGCGCCGCGCTGGGTCGCCTTGACCAGCATCGCGCGCTGCTTGGCGTCGGCGTTCCAGTTCCACGCCGAGGACGCCGGGTCCTCGTTGCGCCAGTCCTGCCAGAAGCCCTCGATCTGCTTGAACCGCGGGATGTTGGGCGAGGCGACCATGCGCTCGCCGCCGACGTCGTTCCAGCTGCAGGCGCCAAGGTTGTAGCGGGCGATGTTCATGCCGAGACCGGGCAGCGAGGCGCCGTTGTAGCTCACCGTCTTGGTGGTGAAGAACAGGTCGGCGAAGTCGTCCCGATCGCCGAACACGTTGGCCCACCACGCGAGGGAGGTGCCCCAGCCTTCCCACGCGCCCTGGTCGGCGGCGGGGTCGACACCCACGGTGGCGTCGGCCCACGCCACGCCGGTGCCGAGGGTTCCGGCCGCGACCGCGCCGCCGGTTGCGGCGAGCAGGGTTCGGCGGTTGATCTTTACGGGTGAGTCCATGGCGCTTCTCCTCATTGAAAGGTGACGCGCGCGCCGGGCGGTTGCGCACGCAGCGTCATAGCCGTCCCCTGGTTGAGTGACGGAAGACCACTTCAGTGCATGGCGTAGTGCCGGTCAACGAGCCGAACAGAAACGATCAGAGTCGATCGGAACCGACCGGCTCACAGTTCCAAAGGCCCCAAAGACGCTGCGGGGCCGAAGCGGGCAGTCGGATCGGGCATGACGTCGAGTTCCAGTACGACAAGCTCGTTGCGGCCGGAGCGTACGACCGGTTCGGGCACGAAGAGCGTGTGCTGCGGACCTCTTCGCCAGTAGCGGCCGAGGCAAAAGCCGTTGAGCCAGGCCATTCCCTTGCCCCACGTCTCGGTGTGGAGGAAGAGGTCGGTGGTCTGCCCCACCTCGAACGACGCCCGCCAGGCCGTCGGTCCAACGCCCGGGAGGTCGCTCTCCAGGGATAGACGCGGCACGGCATCCAGGTCGATCGCGCAGGCGGACCAGTTCGACAGCACCTCCGAGCCGAGGCGTACCGGCCCGATCAGGCCCTTCGCCTCGCCGATCCGGGTTCCGTAGTTCACCCCGCCCTGGTCCTCGACGACGATCTCGAGCCGGCCGGTTCCGCGCGGCAGCATGATCGCCTGGTCATGGCGTTCGCGATCGAGCACGCCGACCGGATCCCCGTCCAGGAACACCGTCGCGCGATCCCGCACCTCGTCGACGGCCAGCAACGCCGGACCTTCGACGTTGATGTCGGTCCGGAAAAGGGCCAGCCGGGCATCGAGTTCATCGAGCGATGGCATCGAACCGTGGTCGCTCCAGGCGCCCCACCGGCCGGGATTCGCCAGCAGGCGAACGGGATCGCCCAGCGGCACGGTGTACGACGGCACCGAGGCGCCGCGCGAAGGCGTTTCGGCCGGGACCGGCGCGTACCGCGAGATGACCTCCCGGAACGCGTCGTACTTCGGCGTCGGGTTGCCGGCCTCGTCCAACGGCGCGTCGTAGTCGTACGACGTGATCGTCGGACGGTAGACGCCCTTGTCGTTGGCACCACTGGTCAATCCGAAGTTCGTGCCGCCGTGGAACATGTAGATGTTGACCGAAGCGCCGGCGGCGAGCAGCGCCTCGAGTTCGGCGGCCGCCTCGTCGACGCTGGTGGTGTGGTGCGGCCCGCCCCAGTGGTCGAACCAGCCGTCCCAGAACTCCATGCACATCAGCGGTCCGGACGGCTGGTGAGCGCGCAGCGTCTCGAGCCGCTCGGCGCTGCGCGATCCGAACGAGGCCGTCCGCAGTACGCCGTCCAGGCCGCCGGCGGTGAGCATGGCGTCGACCGGCTGGTCCACCGTCACCAGCGGCACGGTGATGCCCGAACGCCGGATGATCTCGGCCACCGACTTCAGGTAAACCTGGTCATCGCCGAACGCGCCGTACTCGTTCTCGACCTGGACGAGCAGAACCGGCCCGCCCTGGTCGACCTGGAGCGGCCGCACGATGCGCAAGACCTGCTGGAGGTATTCCTCGACCTCTGCCATGAACTGAGGCTCGTACCGCCGGACGCCGACGCCGGGCTGCCGGAACAGCCAGGCCGGCAGGCCGCCGTTGTCCCACTCGGCACAGATGTACGGGCCGGGCCGCACGATGGCGTACAGCCCGGCCTCGGACACCTGTCGCAGAAAGGCCGCGAGATCGAGCATGCCCTCGGTGTCGAACACACCCCGGCGGGGGCTGTGCGCGTTCCACGGCACGTACGTCTCGATGGTGTTGAGGCCCATCAGCCGCGCCTTCTCGATCCGGTCCGCCCAAGACCCCGGGTGCACTCTGAAGTAGTGCAGGGCCCCGGACAGGATCCGGAACGGCTTGCCATCGAGAAGGAAATCGGACGCACCGATCGCGAAGTCGGCCATGGGTCTCTTTCTGCTGCTCTCTCTACTGGGTGAAGCGGGTTAGCCGTTGACCTGGAAACCCTGCTGATTGCCGTAGGCAACCAACGCGTCCTGCCAGGCCTTGAGCCCGGTGTTCAGGTCCGACTTGGTCTGGTACGACTTCCCGACGCTGTCGCCGAAGATGTTGTTGGCGTACAGCTGGAACGGCAGGTAGCTCCAGTCCTTGACGACCTCGCCGGCCGCCGCGGTGAGGACCTGGTTGATCTGCTGGCCACCGAAGTACGCGCTCTTCTTGTCGACGAACGTCGGGTCCTTGAGGTCCTTGGTGGTCGCCGGGAAGCCGCCGCTCTCGAGGAAAGGCTTGACGCCGCCGTCGTGGTTCAGCCAGCGCACGAACGCGGCCGCCAGCGCGGGGTTCGCGCTCTGCTTGAGGACCGACTGCGTGCTGCCGCCGTTCTCGGCCGTCGCCGGCGTTCCGTCGTACGTCGGCATCGGCGCGACACGCCACTTGCCGGCGCCGGGCTTGACCGAGGCCTCCATCACGCCGGGCATCCAGGCGCCGGTGGGCAGGGTGGCGATGGTGCCGTCGCCCAGCGCCTTGAACCACTCGTCCGACCAGCCGGGAATGCTCGCCACCAGGCCGCCCGTGACCAGCTGGTTCCAGACCCCGGTCCACTTCTGCGTGCCGGCGTCCGCCAGGTCGACGGTGATGTTCTTTCCGTCGGTCTTGAACGGCTTACCGCCCGCCTGCCAGATCATGCTGGTCGCGAAGCCGGCGTCACCGGTGTCATTGGTGATGAACTTCTTGGGGTCCGCCGTGTGCAGCTTCTTGCCGGCGGCAACGTACTCGTCCCAGGTCTTCGGCACGGTCAGGCCGTACTTGTCGAAGACGTCCTTGTTGTAGAACATCGCCATGGGTCCCGAGTCCTGCGGCAGTCCGTAGAGACCCTCGCCGGCGTGTACGGCGTTCCAGGTCGACGGGGTGTAGGCGGACTCGAAGCTGTCGAAGCCGTACTGGCGCAGGTCGACCAGCGAACCGGGCAGCGCGAACTGCGGCAGCGCCTGGTACTCGATCTGCGCGACGTCCGGAGCACCCGAGCCGGCCTTGATGACGTTCTGCAGCTTGGTGTAGTGGTCATTGCCGGTACCGGCGTTGACGTAGTTCACCTTGACCTTCGGGTACTCCTTCTGGAACGCCTTCACCTGGGCCTCCGCGGACGGGGTCCAGCTCCAGTAGGTGATCGTGCCGCCCGCCTCGAGCGCGGCGTTGACCGCGTCCGGAGAGCCCTGCGGCTGGTCGCCGGCACCGGCGTCGTCGCCCGAGCCGCACGCGGCCAGTACGAGCGAGGAGGCCGTGATGACGGCAGCGGCAGCGACTAGACGCCGGATGCCGCGCCGATGGTTGGTCTTCATGGCGTTGTTCCCCTTCATTGAAATGACACCTACTGTTTGACGCTGCCGGCGGTCAGGCCCGACTGCCAGAACCGCTGTAAGAGAAGGAAGGCGATGACCAGCGGGACGATGGTCAGCAAGGACCCCGTGATCACCAGGTTGTAGATGGGACGGGCGCCGACGCCGGTGGCCTGATTGCTCCACTGGGTAAGGCCGACCGTGAGCGGGTAGAGGCTCGGCTTGCTGAGCATGATCAGCGGCAGGAAGTAGTTGTTCCAGGTCGACACCACCGCGAAGAGCAGCACCGTAACGATGCCGGGGGCAAGCAATCGCAAGGCGACGGTGAAGAAGATCCGGATCTCGCCGGCGCCATCGAGCCGAGCCGCCTCGAGCAGGTCCGGCGGTACGGCGTCCTGGGCGTAGACCCACATCAGGTAGAGGCCGAACGGGCTGATCAGCGACGGAATGATGATGGCCCACACGGTGTTCGTCAGGCCCAGGTTCGAGAACATCAGGAACGTCGGCACCGCGAGCGCCGTGCCGGGAATCGCGACCGCGCCCAGCAGTACGGCGAAGACGGCTCGGCGGCCGGCGAACTTGTACTTGGCCAGTCCGTACCCCGCGGCCGTGGCGAGCAGGGTGGCCCCGCCCGCGCCCACAACGACGTACAGCAAGGTGTTTCCGAGCCAGCGCAGGAAGATGCCGCCGTCGTACGTCAGGGTGTCGCGAATGTTGCTGAACAACGCGAACCCCTCGCCGAACCAAAGGCCGGGGCTGGAGAACAGGTCGTCCTGCGACTTGGTTGCGCTGAGCAACAACCAGATCAGCGGCACCAATGTGTAGACGAGGTAGAGGACCATGATCCCGGTCAGCAAGGGCGACCGGCGCGGCCGGAGCGGCGAGGAGTTGCTCACAGAGGGCCTGGTGCTCACAATGCCTCCCTCGAGCCGCGCAGCTGCACGACGTAGGCGATCACGGCCGTGATGATGCCCATCACGATGGCGACGGTGGCCGAGTAGTTGAACTGCTGCCCGGCGAAGGAGAGGTTGTAGGCGTACATGTTCGGCGTGTAGTAGGTCGTGATCACGTTCGGCGCCAGCGTGCGCAGGATGTTGGGCTCGTTGAACAGCTGGAAACTGCCGATGATCGAGAAGATGGTGGCGATCACGATCGCGCCGCGCAGCGCCGGGAGTTTGACCGCCCGGATGATCCGGAACGTGCCCGCGCCATCGATCGCGGCCGACTCGTACAGCTCCTCGGGCACGGTTCGCAGCGCAGAGTAGAAGATCAGCATGTTGTAGCCGACGAACTCCCAGGTCACGATGTTCGCGATCGAGGGCAGCATCCAGCCTTTGCTCAGCGGCTGGATCGACGTGGTGCCGAGCAGTTCGTTGAGGTCTGCCGCGAGACCGAAGTTGTTGCCGTAGATGAAGCCCCACATCAGTACGGCGACTACGCCGGGAACGGCGTACGGCAGGAAGATCACGATCCGGAAGAAGCTCGCCCCGTGCAGGCGGGCGCTGTCGATCGCAAGTGCGGCGACCAGTGCCAGCACCAACATGATCGGCACCTGGACGACGAGGAACAGCAGCACCCGCAGGAACGACTCCCAGAACTTCGCGTCACCGATCACGTCGACGTAGTTGTCCAGGCCGACGAACACGTTGCCGCCGAAGAAGGCCTGCTCGCGGAAGAGGCTGAGATAGATCGCGTAGGCGATCGGCGCGAGGAAGGTGAGCGCGAAGACGGCGAGGAAGGGACCGACGAAGATCCACCCCTTGCTCTCGGTGCTGAACCACCTGCGCCGCTGCCGCAGTGCGATGGGCCCGGCCATGCGGTCGACCTCCTTCTGATTTCGCCCGACGCGTCGATGTTTACGTCAACATCACCCGGGGGACGGTAGCGTGTTTACGTCAACATGTCCACAGTCCGAAAGGAGCTCCGATGGCGGGGGACGAAACACCGAGCCCGGTACGGCGGCGCGGGCCGTCGATGGCCGATGTCGCCCGCCTGGCCGGGGTGTCCGGACAGACGGTGTCGCGGGTCGCGAACGATCGGTCGAACGTGGACGCGGCCACCCGGGACCGGGTGCTGGCGGCGATGCGGAAGGTCGGCTACCGGCCGAACAGTGCCGCGCGGGCGTTGCGCAGCGGCCAGTCCCGGAGCATCGGCGTGATCGTCTTCGAGCTCTCCAGTATCGGCACCACCCGCACGCTCGACGCCATCGCCGCGGCGGCCACGATCCGGGGTTATGCGGTCAACCTGCTGCCCGTGCTGGACGCCACCCAGGGCGCGGTCTCGAACGCGTTCACCCGGCTGGGGCAGCAGGCGGTGGATGGTGTGATCATCCTGATCGAGGCGTACAAACTCGACGAGGCCGAGGTGTTGCTGCCTGAGGGGTTGCCCGTTGTCGTGGTCGATTCGAGCGCGCTGTACGACTATCCCGTTGTCGACACCGACCAGGCGCAGGGCGCGCGTCTAGCCACGGAGCATCTGCTGGATCTCGGGCATACGACGGTGTGGCACCTCGGTGGGCCGCCGTACTCGTTTGCCGCGACCAGGCGGCGGCGGTCGTGGCAGCAGACGTTGACGGATCGCGGTTGCGTGGTGCCGACGGTGTTGGTCGGGGACTGGTCGGCGGGTTCCGGGTATGAGGCCGGGCGGAAGTTGGCGGCCGATGCGGACGTCACGGCCGTGTTCGCAGCCAATGACCAGATGGCGTTGGGGCTTTTGCGTGCTCTGCATGAGGCGGGGCGGGCGGTGCCGGGTGACGTCAGCGTGGTCGGTTTCGACGATGTCGAGGAGGCCGCGCACTTCTGGCCGCCGCTCACCACTATCCGGCAGCAGTTCGCCGAGGTTGGCCGGCTTAGCGTCGACTCGCTGATCGGCGAGATCCAGGCCGGCGAACACCACCACCAACCAGTCAGCGTCGGCACAGAACTAATCATCCGCACCAGCACCGCACCACCCCGCACCTAACCCGCGCCACCTTCTTTGCGACGACGCGGCCCCCTTCTTTGCGACGGCGCGCCACTTTCTTTGCGCCGGGTCGTCGCAAAGAAAGGGAGGGCTGGCCGGATTCGGTCACCTCTTGGCTACCCATTGCTATCGGGCTGGCGTGGTTGCAGGATCGCTGCGACTGGAAAAGGCTTTCCAAGGGGTGGCGAATGCGGATCAAGGCCCGACTCATTGCGCTGACGCTTGCGTTGCTTCTCGTATCGCCCGGGATGGCGACCGCCGATTCGAATGATGGCGCGAGCTATTACGTCGATGCCGTGCGTGGGTCCGATGCGGCGGCGGGGACGTCGCCGTTGCAGCCTTGGCGGACGTTGGCGAAGGTGAATGCGACGACGTTCGAGCCCGGCGATCGGATTCTGCTCCGGGCCGGTCAGAGTTGGACGGGACAGCTATGGCCCAAGGGCTCGGGATCAGCCGGCCTCCCGATCGTCGTTGATCGGTACGGTCCCGGCGCCAAACCGGCCGTGCACGGTGCCGGCGAGGTGGCTGAGACGGTTCGCCTGTTCAACCAGCAGCACTGGGAGATCCGGAACCTCGAGGTCACCAACACCCGCCCGCTCGCGGGTGAGCCGGGTACGAACCTTCGCGACCTGCGAGGAATCCAAGTCAGCGGTGATCAAGGCGGCCGGCTGGACCACTTCAGGATCGACGGCGTCTACGTCCACGACGTGACCGGCGAGGTGAACTGGATCGGCGGTGACCCGGCCGGTAACGCACCCGGCGTCACCTTCAAGACCGGCTGGGACCGCTCGAAGAACACCGGCGGGATCGTCTTCCGCGGCACCGTCGCCGACGAAACGGCCCCCGGCGCCGCGACCGTGCTGAACGACATCGTGATCGAGAACTCCACCATCAAACGAACCTCGTTCGCCGGCATCATCGTCAAGCAGCACACGGGTTCCACGCCGGGCGCCGTCCCCACCGGCTGGGGCGAGCGTGCCAACGCGGGCGACACCCGGTTCACCCCGCACACCAACGTGGTCATCCGGAACAACTTCGTCCAGCAGGACGGCAGCGACTACGCCTGCAACGGCATGTACCTCACCGACGTACGGGGTGCACTCATCGAGCGCAACGTCGTCTACCGGGCCGGGACGTCGGGGATCGAGGCGTACTACGCCGACGACGTCGTGATCCAGTACAACGAGGTCTACGAGACCCAGCAAAAGGCGGGCGGTGCCGACTCCAACGCGATCGACCCGGACAAGGCCACCACGCGGGTCGTCGTGCAGTACAACTTCGTCCACCACAACGGCGACGGCATCCTGATCTGCCAGTTCTCGTTCGGTGACGTAGTAGTGCGCTACAACGCCATTGCCGCCAATACGCGCTACCAGATCTACCTGCACTCCGACCGGGCGGCGAACGCGCAGATCTACAACAACACGATCTACAGCGACCGTAGCGATCACCTGGTCTACGGATACGGCAGTTCCCTGCTGGCGCGCTACGACCTTCGCAACAACGTCTTCTACTCCACGCGAGCAGGCGCGTCCCTGACGACGAGTCCGACCATCACCTATGGCAACAACTTGTACGCCGGGGCGCAGCTCGCCGTACCGGCGTCAGACACTCGTGCGCTCAGTGGCGATCCCTTGTTCGCAGGAGTCCTGGCTGGTCCGTACGGCACTGAGACCACCGGGCCGCAGCTACACCGCGCACTCGCGTTGCGATCGGGTTCGGGCTCACCGGCGGTCGGGACCGGTCTAGCGATCGCAGACAACGGTGGACGCGACTACGCGAGTACGACGCTCTACAACGGGTTGCCGGACGTAGGCGCCTTCGAGTACCGAACGCCAATTGGGCAGGTCTGGGAGTCGGTCAACGGCTTTGTGCGCAACCAGTTCGGCCATCCGGTCGAAGGCGCGAGTGTTGCCGTCACGACGCGCGGCCGAACTTACCGAGGCACTACGCAGGCCGACGGGTTCTACCGGATCGCGCAGGTGCCGTTCGGCGAAGCTGTCGTCACGGCGGTCAAGGACGGGTACGACGCGGCTAGGTCGACGGTCAGCGTTCGCCATGGCAACACCACCCGCAGCGACCTCACCGTCGTACTGCGGAACACGGACGGTTCAATCGGCGGCCGCGTACTAGACGAGCGGGCAGCGCCTCTAGCCGGAGCTGTCGTCTCCATCAGCCGTGACGGCCAGCAAGTCGCAACAGTCCAGTCCGGTGTGGACGGCGGCTTCGCGGTGCCCGCTATGCCGATGGGGCCGGGCTACTCCGTCGTGGCAAGCCTTGAAGGTCGGCAGACCGTCGAGCGGGCCGGCCTCACTGTGCCGCCAGCGGGTGTCGCGGACGCGGGCGCGTTCCTACTGCCGAAGCCGGTCGGCGAAGACGTACAGGTTCACGACTTCGACGACAGGCCTGCGGGCGCGTTGCCGGACGGGAGTGGCGGCTGGACGGTGAGCGCCACTGGCAACGCCGTTGACGTTGTGGAAGTCCCGTCGGCCGCTGACCACAGCGTCCGGCTCACCCGCTTGGCGAACACCGGAGGTACTGCGGGCACTGGTATCTCGCAGACGCTGGCCACTCCGCTGCGCGGCCTGGTGACGGTAGAGGCCCGCGTGATGCGCGACCAGCCGTACGTCTCCGGCAGCAACTGGTTCGGCCTGCCCTACCTCTACAACGAGAGCGGTGTCGCGGGGATCAGTCTCGCCTTCGACAAGGGAAACGTCATCGCCTCCGAGGGCGCCACCTCGCGCACGGTTGCGACGTACGAGCTCGACCGTTGGTACGACGTACGGCTGGTCGTCGACACCGTGAACCAGCGGTACGACCTGTACCTCGACGGCGCCCTGGTCAGTAACGACCAGCAGTTCCGCACTGCCATGCCGGCCATCGGCGGAATCGCGTTCTACGCCAACAGTTCCAACTACGGCAATGCGTACGTCGATTGTGTCCGCATCGCCCACGGCCTCTGAAAGGACCCCCCGATGCCACTTGCACACGACGGCCTGCCTTGTCTTTGCATTCATTCGTCGGAATCCGCCCTCTCAGCGCCGCGAAGCAGCACAGGTCAGCGGCGGGCAGAGGGCGGATTCCGACGAATGAATGCAAAGACAAAACGCCAATGGTTGCAGCTGATTGGGCTTCTTCTGTCGATGGTTCTCGTTGCGTCCGCATGTTCCGGCGGTTCGAGTGGCTCGACAGAGCTGTCTGACGAACCTGTGACCCTGCGGTTCACGTGGTGGGGGTCCGACGCCCGGCATCAGCGCACGCAGCAGGTGATGGACTTGTTCCATAGCAAGCACCCGAACATCACCATCAAGGGTGAGTTCAAGGACTGGAACGGCTATTGGGACAGCCTCGCGACGACAGTGGCGGCCAATGACGCACCCGACGTGATCCAGATGGACGAGTTGTACCTCTCGTCGTACGCCGATCGTGGTGCGCTACTCGACCTCAAGACGCAGGGAACGCATCTCGGCCTGGACGGCATCGACCAGTTGGCCTTGGCCACCGGTGCCGTCGACGGCAAGCAGTACGCCCTGCCGGTCGGGCTGGCGTCGTACTCGGTCGTCGTCAACACGGACCTGCTGAAGAAGTACGGCGTCCCCATGCCGGACGACAGCAAGTGGACCTGGGACGACTTGTGGGCCGTGGGCCAGCGGATCTCGAAGGCCAGCGGCGGCAAGGTCACCGGCGTGCAGTCGTGGGGGATGGACGTCGGCGGGCTGAACATCTGGGCCCGCCAGCAGGGAGGCTCGCTGTACGACGACGCGGGCAACGTCGTCGTCGAGCCGAAGGCCGTGGAGGACCTCTTCGCGAAGATGTCCCAGTTGTCCAAGGACGGCGTGACGCCCACTCCGGCGGTGACGGTCGAACGAGCTAGCGGATCGCTCGACCAGTCCGGTACGGCGACCAACACGTCGGCGTTCGGCTTCTGGTGGAACACCCAGCTCACCGCGTTGACGAAGGCGAGTGGCGACAACCTCGCGCTGTTGAAGCTGCCGGGGGAGTCGGCGGCCAAGTCGCCGGGCGCGTACTACAAGCCGTCGATGTTCTGGTCGATCTCGTCGCGGAGCAAATACCCGGCGGAGGCCGCGTTGTTCCTGGACTTCCTGGCGAACAGCGAGGAGGCGGGCGCGATCCTGCTGACCGATCGAGGTGTGCCCGCCAATCCGAAGGTGCGCAGCGCGATCACGCCGAAGCTGGACGCCACCGACAAGGCGGCCGCGGCGTACCTCGATGCCATCACCGTGGCCGATCCGCCGCGGGTGACGCCGAACGGTGCCAGCGGGGTCGAGGACCTTCTGCGGCGCCACGGCGAGGACGTGCTGTTCGGGCGGCAGACGCCGGCGCAGGCGGCGAAGGCCTTCGTCGATGACCTGCAGAAGGACATCGACTCGGCCGGCTGAGATCCGGTGGAGGACTCCGCTTCGGGCCGGATGTGACGCTCGTCACAACTGATGTTAACGCAAACATTGGCTGTAGACCGAGGCCGATGTTTACGCAAACATGAGCCGCTCAACCCGGATCAAGCGAGGCCTTCGGGCATCGCTCGAGAGGAGATCGCGTGAGACCCACTGTTCGGCGTATCGCTTGCGCAGCGCTCGCCCTGACGGCCGTGGTGGCTGCCATCACAGCGCCGGCCACGGCTTCACCCACCGCGTCAACGACGGAATCCACCGCATCCACGGAAGCCACCGAAGCCGATGCGGCAGCCGGCACCGGGCCCGCTGATACGAGCGCGTTCCGTGGCGTCAACTGGGCGGATCCGCGGGACAACTACGCGGCAGACGCGGTCGTGCCGTCCGGACTGAGCACCACCGACGACTACGCGACGACGTACCGCAAGTCCTCGGGCATCGTGCTGGAGTTCCGGCGCGAGCTGAAGGCCAACACGATCCGGCTGCCGATCAACCCGTCGAGCGTCGGGACCGACTGGTGGAAGTCGTACCAGGCCGCCATCGACGCCTCCACCCGCCACGGCTTCAAGGTGATCCTGAGCTACTGGGAGGCGAACAACGCGAAGGACGGCCGGGTCGACGACCCCGCGGCCTACGCCGCGATGTGGGACCGGGTGGTCAACCGGTATCGCGGCAATCCGCTGGTTTACTTCGAGCCGATGAACGAGCCGTTCGGCTACTCGCTCGACGAGTGGGTGACGCTCACGTCGTCCTGGCTGGCGCGGCACAAGAGCGTGCCCCGCGGGCGGGTCGTCATCTCGGGCACCGGGTACAACGACAACGTCACCGGTGTGGGCGCGGAGCCGGCCTTGAAGGGCACGCTGCTCTCGCTGCACTTCTACGGCTTCTGGGCCTCCCACACGACCGAGGCGGAGTGGCTGGCGAACCTGCGGCCGCGCATCGGCTCGTACGGCTGGCGCACGATCATCGACGAGGCCGGTTCGCCGATGACGGCCGGGCTGAACTACGGCAACCACGAGGGCAACGTCTACACGTCGTACATGGGCGCGCTCACCGAGACGGCGCGGGCGCAGCGGATGGGTATCGTCTACTGGCCGGGTCTGCGGAACGGCGACGCGTACTCGATGACGACGCTCGTCGGCGACGGCGATCTGGAGGTCAACAGCTCCAGTGGTCTGGCGCAGTTGCAGTGGGGCTGGGGCTTGCTCGCGGAGGAGCCGACGAACGACCTGCCGCCGACGCCGCCTGGTGAGGTGTTGCGAGGAGAGGGCAGTGGTCGCTGCGTCGACGTACCGGGCTTCTCGACGACGAATGGCACGGCGCTGGATCTGTGGGACTGCAACGGCGGCGGCAACCAGTCGTGGAACTGGACGGCTACCAAGCAGCTGACGGTGTACGGCGACAAGTGCCTCACGATCGGCGGCGACGGTGCCAGTGCGGGTAGCCCGGCCATCATCACGAGTTGCACGGGAGCGGCCAACCAGGGTTGGGAGCTCAACGCCGACCTGTCGATCACGAGCATCGCCTACCCGGGTCTTTGCCTGAGCGCGGCTGGTGCCGGGACCGGCAACGGTACGGCGATCGACGTCTGGCACTGCAACAACGAAAGCAACCAGCGCTGGACCCGTTCCTAGCCCATTGCGAGTGAGGACAATCCTATGAAATCGCCCAGCTCTAATCGATCGTCCGGCGTGGGCACCCCGTCCGTCATGGCGGGGAGGAAGCGCCGGTCTCTCCTTTTAGGGTTTTGTCGGGGGCGTCGGGTACGTTTTGCAGTGCTGGCCTGCGATAACCAAGCGGCCGGCACCTGCACCATCGTTAGACCTTGTGGTGACTGCGGCCGGGCGGGCCGTGGCAGCGCGGTGAGCCTTCTTGCGCAGTTGGGCACGGCTACGATCCGCGAACCGCAGCCTGCTACCTCCGGGTGGCGGGTTGGAATCCCTCGCCTTCAGGCGGGTGGAGGACGTCAAAACCTCAGAAAGCTCCTCGCCACAGGTGCCGTCACGCTCGCGGCTCTGACCTTGTCCGTGCTCGTCTCGGCGGGAGCGGGCCCGGCATCCGCCGAGTCCGCTTCCGCCGCGGCCTACGAGTCGTTCCGGCCGGGGGCGGAGTGGCGGGATACGAACGGGAAGGTGATCCAGGCTCACGGTGGCCAGGTCGTTCCCGCGACCGACGACTACGGCCGACGCATCTGGTACTGGTACGGCGAGGACCGCAGCAAGGGGTATTACGACAGCCCCGGCGTCCACGTATACGCGTCGTACGACCTCTACAACTGGAAGGACGAAGGGCTCGCACTGCGGGCTCTGAGTTCTCCCGACCAGTTCGAGACCGACAAGTATTTCGCCAAGCTCTACGGGCGATACACCGCAGCGCAGAAGGAGATCGTCTGGCGGGACCTGTCGACGAACAGCGTGCGCACGGACGGCTGGGCGAGGCCGTCGATCCTCGAGCGCCCGAAGGTCATCTACAACAAGTCGACCGGCAAGTGGGTCATGTGGGTGCACTCCGACGGGCCGTCATCACCGACCAGTACGTCGACGTACGCGCGCGCCGAGGCGGGTGTGGCGGTGTCCGATTCGCCGAAGGGGCCGTTCCGCTGGATCGACTCATACCGGCTGAACCGGGTGCCGAGTGACTCCGTGCCTTGGTGCGGTACGTCGTCGGCGTTCGACCCGGCCGGCGGCATGGCCCGGGACATGACGCTCTTCGTCGACGACGACGGCAGTGGGTACATCATCTACTCGTCCGAGGAGAACCGGACGATGTACATCTCCAAGCTCAGAGGGGATTACACGTACCTTTCCGCCAAGCCCGAGGACGCCGTACAGGGCAAGGACTTCGTTCGCACGCTGCCGTGTAACCAGCGTGAGGCGCCGGCGATGTTCAAGTCCGAGGGCACGTACTACCTGGTCACGTCCGGCGCGACCGGCTGGGATCCCAACCCGGCCAGGTATGCCACCGCGCAAAGCATCCTCGGCCAATGGACCGACCGCGGCAACCCGATCAGCGGGGACGGCGCGGCGAACACCTTCCGATCGCAGAGCACCAACGTGATTCCGTACGACCGCGCGGCCGGGAAGTACCTCTACATGGGCGACCGGTGGACCCCCAACGACCTCGCCAACGCGCCGTACGTCTGGATGCCGATGCGCTTCGGTGAGGGCGGCAGCCTGTCGATCGGCCCGGACCAGGAGTGGAAGCTCGGCGACCTCCAGCCCTATCAACGCTGGACCGTCAGCACGGTGCTACCGGACCACGTGTGGCTGGACGATACGAGCAATCTCCCGAACCAGGTCAGCGTCACGACCGCAAAGGGATCGACCCAGCTGTCGGTCACCTGGGACGCGTCAACGGTCGCAAAGCCAGGGCCGGCGAGTCTCCGCGGCACACTCTCGGACGGGCGCACGTTCACCCGGACGGTCGTGGTGGTCCCGCATGGCCTGCGGTACGCCGTCAACGCGGGCGGGGTGGCCACTCCGGACTGGAAACGTCTGACGGAGGTCGCTGCCGGCGAAGGCCCGCTGCTCAACTCCGGGCCTGAGCAAGCGCTGGGCGTGGATCCCGTCACCGGGACGACCTGGGGATACACGGGCTCGAGTGCTCCGGCGGGTAGTGGCGATCTGTACAGCACCCTGCGGTACGCCAAGAACCACGAGTCGCTCGTCTACACGTTCGAGGGCTTGGAGCCTGGGACGTACACCGTGCACGCGGGGTACTTCGATCCCTGGCCGTGGGCGAATCGCGCGGCTCAGGTGATGGTGAACGGAGCAGTCGTCGATCAGGAACGGCTCTTCACCGGCACCAACGCGGCAGCGGCGTACGGCGGCATCGTGGTTGGAGCGGACGGCAAGATCACCGTCACCGTTGCACCGACGCGCTCGCCGGACATCCAGATCAGCTGGCTAATGGTTGCCAAGGACAACTAACCGGTCTCCGGCGCCTCCGGCGGGATTCGGCCCGCCGGGGGCTCCGGCTTACGATTCGCGGACTACCAGATGACCCGGTACGACGTGAATGCCCGGTTGCGCGTGGCCGTTGATTGCTTCGAGCAAGAGTTCGGCGGAGCGGCGGCCGATTTCCTCCAGCCCGAGATCCACTGTCGTCAAGGGCGGCCGGGCCGCCTCGGCGACGAGCCCCCAGTTGTCGACGCCGACGACGCCGATCTGGCCTGGCAACGAGATGCCGGCCTCGCGCAATCCGTCGGTGACCCCGCGGGCCAGTACGTCGCTGCCGCAGAACACGCCGTCGACGTCTTCGTTCGCGCGCAGCAGTTGCACTGCCGCGAAGCGCCCCCAGGCCTCGGTCCAACTACCGAAGAACGGTTCGCCGACAGGCTCCAGACCGTGGGCGGCAAGCGCCTCGGTCAGTCCGGTGGCGCGCTCGCGGGCCGAGGCGTGTGATTGCGGGCCGGTGATGTGAGCGATGCGCCGGCGGCCGGTCTTGACCAAGTGCTCGACCGCGAGGTGGGCGGCGCCACGCTCGTCGCTGACGACGCTGCAATCGGCCGGGCTGCTGCTGGGCGCGAAGGCGTACACGACCGGAACGGGTAGGTCGTCGCCGATCGGCCGGCGTGGGTCGGTGCGGCGTCCGGCGACGATGATGCCGTCGACCCTGCGCTCGAGCAGTTTGCGCAGGTGGTGCTGCTCGCGGATCGGGTCGTCGCGGCCGTCGCACAGGAACGCGATCATCTCGCCGGCGGCCAGCGAGTCCTCGGCGCCGCGCATCACCGGGATACCGAAGCGGCCGTAGCTGTCCGTCGTGATGATGCCGACGGTGAAGGTGCGCCCGGTGAGCAGGCTTCGCGCGACGTTGCTCGGGGCGAAGCCCAGCTCGTCGGCGGCGGCTTGCACGCGGGCGCGGGTCTCGTCGCGGAGCCGGCCGCGGCCGTTAAGCGCCTTGGAGGCGGTGCCCAGGGAAACGCCGGCCTTGGCGGCCACATCGGCGATGCCGACGCGGCGGGCGGCGGCCCCGAGGGCTGGTTCGTCGGTCATCGGCGGTCCTGGTCTGTGCGGGAAACTTTGGGCTTCAAAGTGGGAAATACTTTCCTCAAAGACTACACGAGGTTGGAGTGAGGTCTTGACCGTTCCGGGGAGATTCCCTATGTTGACGGACGGGAAAACGTTTGTCCAAAGTTTCCCAAATCTCCCCGAGAGGTAGCAGGTGAATCTTCACATCGACGCGCTGACTCGCACCCTTGGACCGGCCGTGCCGCGACGACTCGCGCATCTCACGCCGTTGCCGCTGAGCGCCGTACAGCTGGATCCCGCATCGTTGCTCGGCGGCTGGCAGGAGCTCAACGCCGCGGCCACGATTCCGCATTGCGTGCAGAACGTGGAGCGCACGGGCGTCATCGCGAACTTCCGCCGCCTCGACGAGGCCGGCCAGGAAACACCAGAAGGCAAGTTCCGGGGGTTCTGGTTCGCGGACTCCGACCTCTACAAGACCCTCGAGGCGATCGGCTGGGAGATCGGGCGCACCGGCACCGACCAGTGGGCCGCGATGCTGACCGACGTGGCCGGCCTGCTCGAACGGGTGCAACTGCCGGACGGTTACCTCAACACGTATGTGCAGGGGACGCCGGGCGAGGTGCCGTTCGACCGCCCCGAGTTCACGCACGAGCTCTACTGCGCCGGACACCTCATGCAGGCCGCTGTCGCGCTTCATCGCGGCAGCGGCGACGAGCGCTTCCTGACGATCGCGCGGCGAATGGCGGACCTGGTGGTCCGCTCCTTCGGCGAAGACGGCCGGCCGATCATCGACGGGCATCCCGAAGTGGAGACCGCGCTGATCGAGCTCTACCGCGAGACAGGGGAGGAGGCCTACCTACGCGCCGCCGAGCTTCAGGTCGAACGGCGTGGGCATGGCTCCCTGGAAGCTGGGCGTTTCGGCCCGCAGTACCTCCAGGACCATCTCCCAGTGCGCGAGGCGACCGAGGCCATCGGGCACTCGGTTCGCCAGCTATATCTGGCCGCCGGCGTCACGGACTTGTACCTGGAGAACGGCGACCAGACGCTGCTCGACGCGATGGAGCAGCTGTGGGAAAGCGCCTTCGGCACCAAGATGTACATCACCGGCGGGCACGGCTCCCGGCACCGCGACGAGGCGTACGGCGATCCGTACGAGCTGCCGCCGGACCGCGCGTATGCCGAGACCTGCGCGTCGATCGCCGCCCTGCAGTGGTGCTGGCGCATGCTCCTGGCGACAGGGCGGGCCCGGTACGCCGAGGAGATGGAACGCGCGCTGCTCAACGCGATCGCGGCGTCGATGACCCACACCGGGACCGCCTTCTTCTATTCCAACCCGTTGCAGCTGCGCAATGGTCACGACGGTTCGAGCGAGGACGCGCCCAGCGAGCGCCTGCCCTGGTACGACTGCGCGTGCTGCCCGCCGAACCTCGCTCGCCTGTTCGCATCCCTGCACGGCTACGCGGCGACGTCGGACGCTTCCGGCGTACAGCTGCATCTCCTGACCCCGGGGACGTTCACCGCGGGGAGTATGAAGGTCGTCGTCGAGACTGGCTACCCGTGGGACGGCGACGTACTGGTGACCGTCAGCGGCCAGGGCGAACTCGCCGTACGTGTTCCGGCTTGGGCCGAAGGCGCCACCGTCGACGTTGCCGGTGCGCGTGTGTTGGCAGAACCGACGCCCGGCTCGTATCTGCGGGTGTCCTGCGAGGATGGCGCCACGGTGCGGCTCACGCTGCCGATGACGCCACGCCTTGTGCGCGCCGACGAGCGCGTCGACGCCGTACGCGGCTGTGTGGCGGTCGAACGCGGCCCACTCGTGTATTGCGTGGAGCAGGTCGACCTGCCCGACGGCGTCTTGGTCGAGCAGCTGCGCCTGGACCCGTCGGCGAGCATTACCGAGGAGCACGCGGCGGACGACATCACGCCCGTACGACTCCGGTTGTCCGCCGTGATCCGGCCACTCGGGTCCGCCTTGTACGAGCATTACGAGCCGGCATCAGCGACCGGCGCCCCCATCACCGTCACAGCCATCCCGTATCACGCCTGGGCCAACCGCGGCCCCGCCGCGATGCGCGTCTGGCTCCCCCTCGCTTAGCGGTCTCCCGCGAGTGGGCGCGTCTGACCCTCCCGCGAGTGGACGCGTCCGAACTTCCCGCGAGTGGACGCCTATGACCTCCCGTGAGCGGTCAGGTCATAACGCGACCACCCGCGAGAAATCTTTGGGCACGAGTGGTCGCGTAATAACGCGTCCACTCGCGGGAGGTTCAGACGCGTCCACTCGCGCACAAAGGAAGGGGGGACGAGGTTCCGGTGTATGCCTCGCCGACCCGGCAGCGCCTCGGCGCCATCCGGCCAGTGGACGCCGAGCGCCAACGCCTCGCGCCGGCCCGGACGCCGTACATGTTGCATCCCCATTCCCCAATCCTGCGGGCGGATTTGTGGATAACCCCTCCGCGAGGTGCCTGGCGCGCGAGGTAAGGAGGCACCTCGCGGGAGGGGTTTCCACAGATTGGGGTTGGGGTGTGCGGGGTGGCGGTTAGGTGTTGTTGGTGCGGCCTACGTAGATATTGCGGGCGCGGTAGTGGGTGTCGGTGGTGGGGCCGGAGCCGGAGGCACCTTCCATTTGCAGGTTGAGGATGATGTGCATGGGTTTGCCGACGAAGTTCGAGCCGCGGTGGCGGCCGACCCAGTTGCCGTCCAGGTAGTAGTGGATGTCGACGTCGGTCGCGCTCACCTTGGTGATCCACGCTCGGTACGTGTGCCAGGCGCCGGGGTTCGACACGGAGACGATGGTGTTCTCCCAGCCGCCGTCGTAGGTGTTGAACCAGTTCCGGGCGTCGCCCTTGTACTCGAGGATGTCGCTCTCGGGCGGCCAGCTGTTGGCGCCGGTCACCCAGAATGCGGGCCAGGTGCCGCGAGCGGAAGGCGCCTGGAAGTCGCCCTTGACCTCCCAGTCCGGGAACTGGTCGTTGACCGTGAGCCGAAGTTTCGAGTGGATCGCGCCGGAGTGGTACCGGATCGGCAGGTAGGGGTCCTTGCTGCTGTTGCCCTCGTTCCAGCTGATCCGCGACGCCTTGAGCACTAGGACGCCACCCGATTCGAGGTAGACGTGGTTGTGATCGGTCGGGCTCGCGTACATCCGGGCCGTGCCGTTGTGGTCGGAACCCCAGGGATATAAGTAGTTCCAGGTGGATTCCAGAGCCGAATAGCTGGCGAAGGTGTTCGTGCCGATCACCGTTTCCCAGGCTTGCGGACGGGCGTGCGCGGGGCTGGTTCCGACGACTCCGGCACCAGCGATCGCGGCGCCGGTGGCGAGCAGGAATCTCCGTCGATCGAACGTCATGGCATTCTCCAAGGGCGGGGGGCAACCGCTTTCCGTGCCGGCGAGTCTCGCCTTGGCCATTCGCTGAAGTCAACGGTGAGTAGCCACTTCGCTGCACTCTGTGTGGCCGATAGCGGACACCCGGGCCGCCAGGCGAGCGGAGTCAGTCGGTGCTGGTCGCGAGCGGCACCTCGCCGGCGGTCTTGCTGTAACCGAGGGCCTCGACGATCCGGCCGTCGCGGACCCGCATCAGGTTGACGCCGCTGACCCAGTCGTTGGGGCCTTCGCCGAAGCGGTAGTGCCAGCGGATGGTCGCCCGGTCGTCGGCGATCACGACTTCCTGCGGCTCGAACTGGCTGGTGGTGTCGTTGACGAGCACGCTCCACCAGGCCAGGCAGGCGTCGGCGCCTTCGACGCGCTCGCCGGTCGGGGCCGGCTGGACGGATTCCATCACGCAGTCCGCGCCGATCAGATCGGTGAGCAGGCTCGCGTCGCCCTCGACGAACGCGCGGTTGAAACGGTCGATGACCTCGGTGGTGCTGCGGTACGACATGTCCACTCCCAAAAGTAGAACGATTGGTCTACTCCTATGTATATAGACTGGTTGATCTACTTGTCAACCGATAGGAAGGCGGCACTCGTGAGCACTCGTACGAAGCCAGGGCCACGCGAGCGACTGCTGGACGCCGCCCAGCGCCTGACGTACACCCAGGGCACGGGCATCGGCATCGACGCACTGCTCAAAGAGGCGAACGTCGCCCGCCGATCGCTGTACGAGCACTTCGGTGGCAAGGACGGCCTGATCGCCGAAGTGCTGCGCCGAAGCACCGCCGAGGACCAGGCCGCCTACGAGCGGGTGATGGGGGCCGCGGGCAACGATCCTCGCGAGCGGCTGCTGGCCATCTTCGACTGGCTGGGCGAAGTCATCACCGAACCGGCCTTCCACGGTTGCCGCTACCTGGCCGCGGACCTCTCCCTGTCCGATCCGGACCACCCGGCGCACGAGATCACCCGCGAGTACCGCCGGCACTTGCACGGGCTACTCGAGCGGGAGCTCACCGAACTCGGCCACCCGCGCCCGGCGTACGCCGCAGACCAGTTCCTCCTGCTCATCGACGGCACGCTCGCGGTCGGCGCCACCCGGCCCGAAACCAACCCGGCAACGCCCGCCCGCGACCTCGCCGTACAAATCCTCGACGCTGTGGACGCCCAGGCCACTGCCTCGCCATCGAAGAAAGGTGCGCCATGAAGTTCGACGGCCCGGAGCGCAGCAGGTATCGAAGCCGGTGATCGGCTCGACGTCGAGATCGAGTTGGCGACAGCGCCCGCTCGAGTCGCGGTCCCCGAGGATCTACAAGCCGCGCTCGCCGCCGAACCGGACGCGCGCGCATTCTTCGAGGGACTGACTGCGAGCCAGAAACGCGGCTACACCGAATGGATCGAGCAGGCCAAGAAGCCGGAGACGCGCCAGCGCCGGCTGGAACAGACCTTGGACTCCCTGCGCGAACACCGCTCGCGTCGATAGCACGGCAGTCCGTCGCGGCGGAGGTTAGCCGTCGAGGGCGATCGTGATCGGTAATCGGCTATTTCGTGCAGATTCTTGCAGATTGACTCTTGCCTCTGCCGAGTAGGTCTCCTACATTCATCCCATCTGTCGAGGGTGAGGAGCTGGGGCATGAGGCATGGATTCCGCACGCTGCTGGTCGTAGGTGCACTGGTCATCGGATCTCTTAACCCTGTTCCGGCCGTCGGCGCCGATCCTGGTACGTCGGGCGGGATCGACGCCGTGGTGCCGCGTCCGACTTCGTGGCAGGCCGGTGAGGGGGCGGTCAGGCTTGGCGCGGGATCACGGCTGTTGGTCGATCCGTCATCGCGCGAGCTCAGCCTGCGGCCGCGTGGTGTGGCGGAATTTCCGGGCCCGGTCAAGCAGATCACCCAGGACTTCGCCACCGAGCTCCGCGCCGAACTGGCTGCCGTGACCGGGCTGCAGCTCGGGATCTCCAGTGACGTGCAGCAGGCGAGGGCCGGTGACGTCGTACTGCGGCTGGTCGATGATGCCGCGCTGGGGGCCGAGGGCTACCGCTGGAACAGCGACGGGCCGATCGTCATCGAGGCGGCCACTACCAACGGATTGTTCTACGGCTCGCGAACACTGGTGCAACTGCTCGGCGCCGATCCCCAACACCGCTCGGTTCCGCGGGCGTCTGCCACCGACGTACCGACGCAGGCAGTCCGCATGGTCCAGTTGGACGCCGGACGGAAGTACTGGTCGATGGACTACCTGAAGAACCTGATCCGGCGAATGGGGCAGGTGCGGCTGAACACGCTTTTCCTGCACCTGT
Organism: Kribbella sp. NBC_01245; assembly: GCF_036226525.1. Lineage (NCBI taxonomy): Bacteria > Bacillati > Actinomycetota > Actinomycetes > Propionibacteriales > Kribbellaceae > Kribbella > Kribbella sp. NBC_01245. The sequence goes on along the minus strand of NZ_CP108487.1, from coordinate 3,725,384 downwards.
CGGAGTCGGAGGGTTTCCGGCTCGACAGCAAGAAGTTCCCCGGGCTTGCCGATCCGGAAAACTCCTATAGCCGTGCGGATATCGAAGAACTGAAGGCATTGGCAGCGAAGCAACACGTCCAGCTGATGGGCGGTGTCGACGTTCCGGGCCACGCCACCCGGATCAGTAAGACCTTCGGCATCGGCCTGGGATCGGGAACCAACCCCTGCGGCGCTGCCCACACGCACTCGCACCTGACCGCGGACTGGATCATCGACATGACCAGCCAGGCGGCCGTCGCGAAGACCGCCGAGCTCGTCTCCGAGTTCTCCGCCTGGTTCGACGCGCCCTTGTTCTCGATCGGCGCGGACGAGTTGCCGGGCCAACTCGCGAACTGCCCCAAGGTTCAAAAGGCCATTGCCGACGATCCGGACCTGGACACGCTAGGCGACCTGCTGACCCGCTACATCAACACCATCGACGAAGCGGTGACGGCGAACGGCGGGCGCACGGCCATTTTCAACGGTGTCGAGCACATGAGCTCGCCCAAGCAGGACCTGAACCGGTCGGTGGTCCACCTCACCTGGGAGGGCACCGGCAGCGAGCCGGCGATCCCGAACCATGACGAGATCGCGATCGGGCCGTTCTACCTGACCCCGAACAACTACCACAACACGTACCCGGATCCCCGCTGGATCTACGACACCTGGACGGTCAGCACGGCGCCGGACATGCTCGGTTCGGGAATGCCGAGCTGGGCGGACTACAACTTCTGGGCCGATGACCAGTACTTCGAGGAGCAGCTCGCCCTGAGTCGGGCGGTGCTGGCGGACCGGACCTGGAACGGCGGCGATACGCCGGACACGATCACCGACTTCACCCGGCGATTCGAGGCGCTGGGCGACCCTGTCGGCGTACGCGCCCAGGCTGTCCCGCCTCGTGTGAATGATGAAAAGCCCAGCCACCGTTGGACGTTCGACGCCGCGGAGTACCCGTCGGGCTGGACCTGGGCAGGGAGTCCGGGCAATACGATCATGGCCGATGACCAGGCCGGCGACCTTCCCGGCACCAGCTACATCATCAACAACCCGACGGTCGTCGACGGCGGCGTGAAGGGACAGGCATTCCGTTTCGACCACAACCGGGACGGCGTCGGCTTCGGCGGGGTTGATGTCGCCGAGCCCTGGACCGTATCGACCTGGGTGAACCTGTCCCAGACCACCGGCGAGCAGGTGCTGCTCAGCTCGAAGGACGGCGCACTCAAACTCCGGCAGAGCGGCACCGGCAAGGTCGGCTTCACCCGGTACGGCGTCGCCGACCACTCGTTCGACTTCACCTTGCCCGCGGGCCGGTGGGTGCAGCTCACCTGGGTCGCGGTACCGGGGGAGACGACTCTGTACGCCGATGGGCGGCGCGTCGGCCGGGTCGCCGCGTCGATCCCGCTCCCGCTGCGCTCCATCGGCACCCCGTCGGTATCGCTGCGCGGCGACCTGGACGAACTCGTGACCTGGGACGAGCCGCTCAGCGCAGCGGCCGTCACGCGACACTTCGACACCTACGATCGGCCGGCCTGGGACTACCTCCCGACCGTCGCGTCGTTGAACAGCCACCCGACGCCCGAGTGGTTCAACAATGACAAGTTCGGCATCTTCATCCATTGGGGCGCTTACTCCCAGCCCGCTTGGGGACCGCGAGGTTCTTACGCCGAGTGGTACTGGAACTACCTCAACAATCCTGGCAGTCCGACGAACGTCCACCACCGCAACACGTACGGAACCGAATTCCCGTACGACCGGTTCATCGACCAATGGCAGGCGGACAAGTTCGACCCGGACCAGTGGGTGGACCTCTTCCAGGAGGCGGGCGCGAAGTACTTCGTACTGACGAGCAAACACCACGAGGGCGTGGCGTTGTACGACTCGAAGGTCAGCGGTCGCGACACCGTCGACCTCGGTCCGAAGAAGGACCTGGCCCGGCAGTTGTTCGACTCCGCTCGCGAACGCACGGACTTAAAGGCCGGGTTCTACTACTCGCTCTACGAGTGGTCCAACCCGTCGTACACCGGTCGGCCGGTCACGAATCCTTACACCGGCGCCACCGTTCCGTACACGGGTGCGCCCGTTGTCTCCGACTACGTCGGGCAGTACATGCTGCCGCAGATGCAGGAGCTGATCGACCAGTACGACCCGGACATCTTGTGGTGTGACGGTCAGTGGGAGAAGTCCGCGTCGTACTGGCGTACAGCGGGTGTTCTCGCCGACTACTACAACAAGGCCAAGAACCGTCCGAACCCGAAGGAGGTCGCGGTCGCGAACCGCTGCAAGATCGAGTCGGGCAATCTCGATTCGACCGAGCTGGACTTCCAGACGCCGGAGTACACCGTCAAGCCGGACATCGATGCCGACAAGTGGGAGTCGAGCCGGGGTATCGCCCACTCGTACGGGTTCAACCAGAACGAGCCGATCGAGGACTATCTCACCTCGGACCAACTGGTGGAGTCGCTGGTCGACATCGTGTCGAAGAACGGCAACCTGCTGCTGAACATCGGTCCCAAGGGCGACGGCACCATCCCCGAACTGCAGGCCCAACGGCTGCGCGACATCGGTGCCTGGCTGAAGATCAACGGCGAGGCGATCTACGGGACGACGTACTTCAACCGGGCCGAGGAGCCGGGCTCAGCGGTACCGATCCGGTACACCGCCAAGGATGGCGCGCTGTACGCCACGGCAATGAGTTGGCCGGGAGAGTCGCTGTCGCTGGGAGCGGATCTGCCTTTCGGATCGGGGACGAAGGTCACGCTGCTCGGATCCGACGGGAAGCCGCTGCCCTGGAGCCGCGCCACGGACGGCCGGGTCCGGATCGAGCTGCCGGCTGCCGGGGAGGGATCCACTATCAGCAAGCACGCCTTCGTCTTCAAGATCGAGACACCGAATGCTGGGCCACTGCTGCGGACGAAACTCACCGTACCGTCGGAGGTGTCGGCGGGGGCGACGGTGGCCGGGGACGTCACCATTACCAATCCGGCCGGCAAGGCGTCGGCGGCCGGTACGGTCACGATCGCCGGGCCGAACGGCTGGTCTGTGCAGCCGGGCGCCAAGGCGGTCCCGGCACTGGCGCCGGGAGAGTCGTACACGGTTCCCGTGACGGTAGGTGTTCCGCCTGAGGTCCAAGCTGCGACGTACGAGCTGTCCGCCACCACAACCGTCGGCGGTATCTCGACCACGGTGCGGACGCCGGTAAGCATCAAGCTGCCGAACCTTGCCTTGGGCAAGCAAGTCGGCCAGTCCTCGACGGCCTGGGGTGGAGCGGCCGAGCGGGCGGTTGACGGCAACCGCAACGGGAACTTCGGCGCGAACTCCGTGACCCACACGGCAGAGCCGTCGAACCAAGCATGGTGGCAGGTGGACCTGGGCACAGCGGCCGCTGTGGATCGTGCGGAGATCTACAACCGGACGGACTGCTGTGCCAGCCGGTTGAGCAACTACTGGGTCATGTTGTCCGAGCAACCGTTCACCACCGACTCGCTGGAAGAGGCGCGATCGACGCCCGGCGTCACGGCTGTCCGAGTCGCCGCGACGGCCGCAACGCCATCCCAGATCGATCTACCGGACGGCGCCCAGGGCCGCTACCTCCGAGTGCAACTCGAGTCGACCACCGACCCCCTCTCCCTGGCCGAAGTCGAGGTGAGAGGCAAACCCATCGGCTGAGCCCGTAAACCTGGATGCGGTGGTCTGGCCGCATCCTTAGGGTGGCCCGATGCGCGTACTGAACATCGAGGTCGAGCCAGCCCACCTGCTGGAATGGGCGGGTTGGCTCGCGCCGGACCGGCAACCGTTCTTCCTTACCGACGATGAGGTACGGCGCTGGCGTTTGTCCGGCGCGGCACGTGATGACGTCACTGACCGGCAGCTCCGCGATACGTACCTCGTGTACAACGTCGATAAGGCATTGCGGCCGGTCTGGCTGAGCGAAACCGAATTCCACGCGCTGCCGCGGCAGACTCGGGCCGGATTGGTGCGCGCCCAGGCGCGGCACGAGCGCGGCGCCGTACCGACGGTCGCGCGGTGGGGAAGCCTGCTCGGCAAGGCTGTTCGCGACCAGGCCGATGGGCGTCGTTTCGTCTGGTGGCCCTCGCTGCTGGCGGAGCACAACGCGACGATCATCCCGGCCGTCATCACCGAAGACCTCGAGCCGAGTTGCCATTCCGAGCTCACGAACTGGCCGGTCTCCGTGTTGCCGAGAGCGCAGGAATTGGCCGGGACCTGGCCGGGCGGCAGCGGTCCGAACTGCTTCGGCACGGTGATGGCAGCAGCCGGCGTGCGGGGCGCCGAGCTGGAGTGGATGCAGCGCGCGCCATTCGAAGACTGGCTGGCCACGTCAACCCGACGAGTCGGCACCTCTCGGCACGATGTACCGGGTGTTGTGCACGTCTGGCGCTCGACCGTGGACAACGCCGTACAGCACGCGGCCGTTTCCCTGGGCGATGGCTGGATGCTGCACAAGCCCTCCCAGTCCTGGATGACCCCGCGCAAGGTGCGCCCCACCGCCGACGCCATCCGCGCCACCCGAACCCCAGGCTGGAGACTCACCCGCCACCAGCTCAAGTGAGACGGCAAGCCTCACCTATTGCGCGAAGTTGTCTGCTTCGGGAGGGTAGTGCTCACTAGAGAGCACTTTGGGTTTCTGGAAGAGGTGGGCGCATGCGGGCACAGTTGGCGGCCGGAGTTGCGGCGATGGCAATGGTCACTTCGTTGATTGGGCCCAGTGCCGCGGAGGCGCTGCCCGATGCGGTGGTGGGGAACGCGGCGCCGGTGACGGTGCCGGCGTTGCGGTCGTGGACCGGTGGCGTCGGGAGTTGGCGGTTGGTGCCGGGCGCTCGCATCGTCGTCGATCTCGGCGATCAGGCGAAGTTGGGAGAACTAGGGCAGAGGGTCGTCGAGGAGTTGGCGCTGCAGGAGGGCGTGTCCGCGCGAGTCGTCGTCGGGCAGGCCAGGGCCGGCGACATCCGGCTCGACCTGGTCGGCGGCCCGGTGACCCCATCGCCGCAGGGTTACCGGATGGTGGTCGGCGAGTCGGTCGCCATCACGGCGACCTCGCGGGGTGGCGTCTTCAATGGGACCCGTTCGTTGCTCCAGGCCTTAAGGTCGTCGCCGCAGCCGCGGTCGGTGGCGCGGGGCACGGCTACCGACTGGCCGGACAACGCGCAGCGCGGGCAGATGCTCGATGTCGGCCGGAAGTACTTCGGCGTCGACTACTTGAAGCAGCAGATCCGGCAGATGGCCTGGTACAAGCTGAACACGTTCCACCTGCACCTGTCGGACTGGAACGGCTTCCGGATCGAGAGCCTCGCGTATCCCGAGATCACGTCACCGCAGGCGTACACCCGGGCCGAGTTGCGCGACCTCGAGCGATACGCCGCGTCGTACGGCGTGACGATCATTCCGGAGATCGACCTGCCCGGGCATGCGGCGGCGATCAGTAAGGCCAAGCCCGAGTTGGCCTTCGGTTGCGAGAGCATGTCGAAGCCCGCGGGCGTTTCGTGGGAGGGGGCAGACTCCGGCGGATGGACGCTTGACGTCACCAAGGCGGCGGTGCGCGAGTTCTCCCGGCGGCTCGTGGCCGAGGTGGCCGACCTGTTCGACAGTCCGTACGTGCACATCGGGACGGACGAGGTGCCGCTGACGTCGTACCAGGTGGCCTGTCCCGAGCTGGTTCAGTACCAGCAGCAGCGCGGTTTTCCCTACGTGGCTGACGTTTTCGTCGACTACATCAACGAGTTGGACGCGGTCGTGCGGTCGCACGGAAAGACCACGCAGGTGTGGCAGTGG